>JBFLZG010000104.1:0-34140 GCA_040756235.1 bacterium
GAAGCGGTTCCACGATCCCGACGAAGGCTGGGTGACCCTTGCCATGGGGCTTCCAGAGATGAAACTCGCCGCCCCGGCCCGGGTGCGGCACCGGCCCGAGGCTGCGCGGCCATCGGCCAGTCAGCTCCGGGAGCCGCCGCGGCAGTCGGGAACGACGCCGCAGGCCCGCTCCCTCGAACCCGGGCCGGTTGAGCCGGAGCCCGGCGCCCAGGGCCGCACTCCGGCCCTCGATCCGGAATGGCCGGGACCCGGAGCTCCTTCCCCGATTGCGGCAGACGATGCGGTCCTCCGGGATTACTTCCGCAACATGGACAAGTTCCTCCGGGTCCAGCAGGAGGTGATGGGAGCCTACCTGCAGGAAGGCGCCCAGCTCGCGGATTTCGTCCCGGCCGGACCCGCCGGTGAGCAAGCCGTTTCGGTCCCCCTCCGGCCCTCCAAGGCAGGAGCTGCGAGCGACCGCCCGGCTCAGTGGGCTCCGGTCGTTGGGCCAGCTCCGGCGGCGCCTGCGTCCGGGCCGGCGCAGCAGCGGCAGACAGTGCCGCAGACTGCCACCGTGGCCGAGCGCCTCCTTCAGATCGTCAGCGAGAAGACCGGATATCCCATGGAGATGCTCAAGGCCGAGCTGGACATGGAGGCGGACCTCGGCATCGATTCCATCAAGAGGGTCGAGATCCTGAGCACCTATGACGCCCGCTGGGCCTCCGAGGGCGAGATCGACATCGAGAAAGCCAGCCAGCAGAAGAGCCTCCGTGCCCTCATTGAGCTCCTGGAGAGCTCCAGGGCCGAATCCGCAACCGATGCAGTCCCTCAGCCGCTTGACGAGCGCGCTCCTCCCTCGCCCCGGCACGAGAAGCTTCCCTTTGTGCGGGAGATCCGTCACCAGGATCCGGACAGGGCGGTTTGCCTCTACCGGTTCCATTTCGATGAGGACCTGTTTCTCAGGGACCACGTTCTGGCCGGACCCGTCTCCGTTTACAACCCGGAGGCGAGAGGGCTCGCCGTGGTCCCCCTGACCGTGAGCTTCGAGATGATGGCCGAAGTGGCCTCACTGCTCGCGCCCGGGCTGCTCCCGGTGGGTCTGAGAAACGTGCGCACGAACCGGTGGATACCGGTCGCCGAGCTGGGTTTGACGGTGGAGATCGAGGCCAGGAGGAAGGGCAAGGAGGGCTCCCTTGAAGCGATCGAGGTCACGGTTCTCGAGCCCGTTTCGGAAACGGCAGACAAGAAGGCGAAACATCCCGTTTTCCTCTCCGGCACCGTGCTCTTCTCGGACCGCTTTCCCCAGGCTCCCGTTTCACGGCCTTTTTCAATCAAGGGCGAGCGGCCTTCCTTGTGGACCCCGGACCGTCTCTACCCGGGCGGCATGTTTCACGGCCGCCGGTTCCAGGCGGTCCGTTCGGTGGATACCTGGGGCGAGGACGGCACCCGGGCTACCCTCGAGGTCCTGCCCTTTCAGTCGTTTTTCCGGTCCTGCCCGGAACCGGAATTTCTGCTGGACCCGCTCGTCCTGGACGCTGCCGGCCAACTCGTGGGCTTCTGGACGATGGAACATCTCGAGAAGGGTTTCACGGCCTTCCCGTACTATTGCGAGGAGGTGGCCCTGTACAAGCCCCTCCAGGAGACCGGGGCGTCGGTCGGCGGCAGGGCCCGGATCGGGCTGTTCGGCGTGAATCAGATCCGCTCCGATCTCGAGATGCTCGCGGCCGACGGGAGCTTGTGGATGGCCATGCGAGGCTGGGAAAACAGGAGGTTCGAATTCCACCACCGATTCGAGCAATTCTGGAGGAACCCTCTGGAGCACCTTCTCAGCGAGCCGTGGGAAGGGATGGTCGAGGCGCCCGGGACGACGAACGGCGCCTCCGCTTGCCGACGGCTGGAAACCCGGGTGCTCCGCGCCGACGGCATGTGGAGGGAGGTCTGGGCCCACATCGTCCTCACGCCGGGAGAGAGGACCGTCTACCGCTCCATGACCGGAAGCGAAAAGAGGCAGGCGGAGTGGCTGCTCGGCCGGACCTTGGCCAAGGAAACCTTCCGTGGTCTCGTGCTGGAACGGACAGGGGTCCGGCTGGGCCCCGCGGACGTGGAAATCCGGGTGGATGACGCCGGCTCCCCGGTCGTCGCGGGCCGGTGGAAGGAGGATCCCGACCTGCTGGGCCTCGAGCCCGCACTCTCCCTGACTCACTCCGGAGGCACGGCACTGGCGTGGGTGGTCCTGGGTGATGACCGGCCCTGGCGGATCGGAATCGATCTGGAAAACGTCGGCAACGGCGAAAGTCGAGACTGGGAGAGCCTTGCCTTCACGGAAGGAGAAAAGAAGCTGCTCGATCGAAAGCCTCCGGCCGACCGGCAGGAATGGAAGATCCGCTTCTGGTGCGCCAAGGAGAGCGTGGCCAAAGCCATCGGCATCGGTCTGTCGGGGAGACCCAAGGCGGTGGAGGTCCTGGAGGGGAGCGATGCGGACGGCGTCCTGACCTGTAAGGCCTCCTCCCTTGCGAGGGTGGCCGGCGACGGCGGCGCCGAAGACAACGGAGCGCGCATCGAGGTGCACACGCAGCGGGAGGGAGATTGGATCGTGGCCTGGGCCCGACTCCCGGCCGCAGGAGAACAGCTATGGCCGGACTGGCCAGAGAACGAATCTTCGAGGACCTGAAAGAGCTCATTGCGAGCCTGTCCGAGGACTGGGAATTCAGCTCCCCGATCGCCCAGAGCACCTTTCTCATCCGGGACCTGGGCTTCGAGTCCATCGACATCGTCATCCTGTGCACGAACGTGGAGCAGCGCTACGGGCAGACCCTGCCGTTCTCCGAATTTCTGGCAGAGATCGGCCAGCGAGAGGTCCGGGACATCCGGATCGACGAGCTGGTCGAGTTTTTTCACAGGCATTTGAATGATTGACTGTCAGCTGCTTCATGGCGAAATGGCTTTTTCGGTCATGCTCGAGGAGTGATCGAAAAAGGGATCCGTCATCCCGGCCCATGTGCGGAGCGCGTGGGAGCCGGGATCCAGAAGCCCGCCCCAAGGGCAGCTGCAATGACGGGGCGCAGGGACTGGATTCCGGCCTCCGCCGGAATGACGGAAATCATGCGGCCGCGCCTCCGAGTCCTCCGGAATGAGTGGTCGCACGAGGGTCTGACCGGATTTATGACACAGCCTCCTCCGCCGGAATGACGGAGAAGAGTCCGTGCCCAGTTAGAAGATTCGAAATTCAGTCAGGGCGACGCATGCGCCGCCCTGAATCCGGACGCTTGCTGAAGGCGAGATCTCCACACGGAGGTGATTCCTCTTGGCCTTGGAAGCCATGCTCATCGGGTGGGACGGGGCGACCTTTGCGCTGCTCGACCCTCTCGTTCGAAAAGGTGTGATGCCCCACCTCGGGAAGGCCCTCGAGCTGGGCAGCCGGGGCGAGCTGCTCTCCATCGTGCCGGCTCTGACGCCGCCGGCCTGGACTTCCCTTCTGACCGGCAGGACGCCGGGCCATCACGGCATCTTCGACTTCTTCCAGAAGGAGTCCGCTTCCTCTCTCCACCTCAGGCCCAGCCACTCCGGGAACATCCGGGCCGAAACCCTCTGGGACATGGCGAACCGGGCAGGCCGGCGGGTGACGACCCTCAACTACCCGGTCATGTTCCCGCCTCCTCCCGTGGAGGGCTACGTGATCAGCGGCGGCTGGCTGACACTGCGCCAGCTGCGGCTCGCTTGCCGGCCGGCCGCTCTGTACGACACGCTGCGGGGGCTCGATGGGCTCGACCCGAGAGAGCTGATCATGGACCTGTCCGAAGAAGAGCGGGCGATCGAAGGGTGCTCCCGGCAGGACATGATCGAGTTTGTGCAGAAGCACATCCGCCGGGAACGGCAGTGGGCGAAGATCGCCTTCCACCTGCTCGACACCGACCCGACCGAGCTGTTCTCCGTCGTCTTGGACGGAACGGACAAGATCCAGCATCTTTGCTGGCCGGTCCTGGCGGCTTTTGTCCGTGACGGCACCGCAGGGCAGGAAGAGAGGAATCTGCTCGATGTCTGCCTGGAATACTACCGAGAGATCGACCGCATCCTGGGCTCTCTGCTGGAGCGGGCCGCAGAAGGGGCGAATCTCGTGCTCGTCTCGGATCACGGTTTCGGAGAGAGCCGGGACATCTTTTTTGTCAATCAGTGGCTCCGCAAGATGGGCCATCTGGCCTGGAAAGACGAGCAAGGACCGATGGCCGCCGGCGGAAAATCGCTGGGCATGAGGCACCTGTCGCGCCACGTGACCGAGATGGACTGGGAGAAGACCCGCGCCTTTGCCTCGACTCCTTCCAGCAACGGCATCCATCTGGCGCCGGGCTGCGCGGCGACCCTGCCGGAGCGGGAGCGGGAGGAGCTGCTCGAAGAGCTGATCGGCGGCCTTGCGGCGCTGCGCAGCCCGACGACGGGAGGGCCCCTCGTCCGGCGCGTATGGAAGAGGCGCGAGGCGTTTCCGGGCCCCTATGGCGATCTCGGCCCGGACCTGACCCTCTGCCTCTGGGACGGAGGGCTCGTTTCGATCCTCGCGTCCGAAGACTCCGTTCAGGCAAGGGACCTCCCCGTGGGCGCACACCGGCCGGAAGGCGTCTTCCTCGGCGTAGGCCCGGCTTTTGCCCGAGACACGGACGCCCGCGGCCTCTCGATCCTGGACGTGGCACCGACGATGCTCCACCTCATGAAGCTTGCCGTGCCCGAGTCCCTGGAGGGCAGGGTCCGACCGGAAGTCTTGTCGCGAGAATTCCGAGCCGGAAGACAGGCGGTCGACTGGGAGGCGCCGCCCGTCTGCAACCGAGAGGAGACGGCGCAGGACGGGCCCGAGCTCTTCACGGAAGAGGACGAGAAGGAGATCGCCGAAAGACTCCGCCGGCTGGGATACGTGGAATAGCTGTCAGGTGCAAGGTTTCGGGTGTCGGATTTCGGCCCGTCCCAGGCCTTACAACTGAAACTCGAAAGCCGCTACCTGATCCCTGATGAGGAGAAAACGTGCCGAAGATCCACACCAACGGAACTCGTATCCATTACCTGCAAATCGGCAAGGGGCCGGATGTCGTCCTGCTCCACGGCCTCGGCGGAAACCTGGCCATCTGGTTCCTTCGTCTCGTGGACGAGCTCCGGGGCCGGTTTCGCATCACCGCCCTCGACCTTCGCGGCCATGGGAAGAGCGACTGCCCGCCGGCGGGTTACACGACCCGGGACATGGCCGAAGACCTCGCCGGCGTGCTCGAAGGCCTGAGCATCGGGACGGCCCATCTGCTCGGGCACAGCTTCGGAGCCGACGTCGCCCTGCACTTTTCGATCCTCCACCCCGAGCGCACCGACCGCATGGTGCTGATCGAGCCCGGGGTCGCCGCCCTCCTGGATTACCGGAAAAGCGACAAGTGGGTCGGCTGGGACTACTGGGTCGGCAAGCTCGCCGAGTTCGGCATCGAGGTCCCCCCCGAAAAGCGTACGGACGCCGGCTTCCTGCTCCGCCAGACGGTCCACATTCCCATCCAGTTCGGCCCTGCCCGCGGGCGACCGAGAAATATCGCGCCGCTGCTCAAGCTCCTGGACACCACGACGATCCTGACGGACTACGAGAAAGTGGCCGGGATGACCCTGGACAAGATCGCGGGCGTCCGGCGCCCGGTCCTGCTGGTGTACGGCGAGAGCTCTCATTTTCTGGTCTCCTACGAGCAACTGAAGGGGATCCTGCCCGTCTTCAGAAGCTATCTCATCCCGGGCGGGAGCCACTACGGGCCGCTCGAGCAGCCGGAGATGCATGTCGAGCCGTTGGTGTCCTTTCTGCTCTCCGAGGACGCCTGGGGGCTGCTGCCCGCGACTTCCCCGGCGCCGGAAGCGGAACCCGCGAGCAAGGAGGCTTACGGTGGATAGCGTGATCGTCACGGGCAGCGGCACCGGGCTCGGCCGGGAGACGTCCCTGCATCTTGCCGGAAGGGGGTTCGCCGTCTACGCGACGGTTCTGAACGATGAGCAGGCCCGGTCGCTCGAAGCGGCGGCCCGGGAGCGCAAGGTGTCCGGTCTGCGGGTCCTCCCCATGGACATCACGGACCGCGCCAGCATCGAGAGCGCGACCGAGACCGTGCTCCGGGAAACGGGCGGCATCTACGGCCTGGTCAACAACGCGGGCATCGGCCTCAGGGGTTTCTTCGAGGACCTTGCGGAGCCGGAGATCCGCAGGCTCTTCGACACGAACGTGTTCGGAACCATGGCGGTCACACGCACGGTGTTGCCCCACATGAGGGCCGCCGGGAGGGGGCGCATCGTCATGGTGACCTCCATCGGCGGACGCATCGGCTCGCTCGCCGTGTCCACCTACTGCGCGACCAAGTTTGCCCAGGAGGGCTTCGGCGAGTCCCTCTACCAGGAGCTCCTGCCTCTGGGCATCCGGGTTGTGCTGATCGAGCCGGCGATCGTGAACACGGAGCGATGGGGGATCCATCGCGGTGTCGCCCGCGGCGCCCAGGACCCGGCCAGCCCGTACCACCGGTGGTTCCAGCGGGAGGAGGCGCTCGCAAGCCGGATCTCGGCTGCCGCACCCACTCAGTCCGCCGACGTGGCCAGGGCCATCCACAGGGCCCTCGCCGCCCGGCGCCCGAAGCTCCGGTACATGGTGGGCAAGAGGGCGAGGCTCGTCTTTCTCATGCGGCGCTACCTGCCGGAACCTCTTTTCGATCGGGTGTACTTCGGTGGAATCGTTCGCTACGTCACCCGCTCCTCGTGATCCGGAAGTGCCGGGCACCTCCATCCCGGCCGGCTACGGCAGGGAACTGCCGGGCCGCGGCAGAAGCGTTCTCGTCACGGGCGCCTCTTCCGGCCTGGGCCTGGAGACCTGCGTGCATCTGGCCGGTCTGGGTTTCCACGTCTATGCCACGATGCGCGACCTCGGCCGTGCGGCCGGCCTGGAGGCCAGGGCGAGGGCGGCCGGTGTGCCGATCGCGCTCGGGCGGCTCGACGTGACGGAGGACGACAGCATCCGGGCCGCGGTGGACGAGATCGAGCGGGCCGAGGGACCGCTCTACGGGCTCGTGAACAACGCGGGAATCATCGTGCGCGGCTATTTCGAGGACCTCCGGGAGGAGGAGATCGAACGCATCTTCCGCACCAATCTGTTCGGTCCGATGGCCGTGAGCCGCGCGGCCCTGCCGGGCATGCGGAAGGCCGGAGGCGGCCGCATCGTGATGATCGGCTCGACCGGAGGCAGGCTCGGCCTGGCCGGATCGAGCGCTTACTGCACGGCCAAGTTCGCGCTCGCCGGCTTTTCCGAGTCGCTCGCTCAGGAGGTCGTGCCCTTCGGGATCCGCGTGGTTCTGGTCGAGCCCGCCATCATTCGGACCGAGCTTTTCGGCCAGAACCTGGGGATCGCCCGAGGCGCCCGCGATCCTGCGAGCCCCTATGCGGCCCGATTCGAAGCGCTCCTGTCTCTCTCGCTCGACAGGAGCCGCAGGTCCGGCCTGAGCGCGGTCGACGTGGCAAAGGCGGTGGAAAAAGTGCTCCTCATGAACAAGCCTCCCATGCGGATGACGGTCGGCAGCAGGGCGCGGGCGCTCCTTCTCCTCAAGCGCATCGCGCCCGAGGAGGCCTTCCAGCGCGTCTTCACCTGGGCCTTCTTTCGCAAGCTCGAGCGCGCGGGCAAGCGGGGCTAGGATGTCGAAGTTCCTCATCGCCTGCTGGTCCTTTCCCGGCCACGTCCGGCCGTGCCTGGTCCTGGCACGCGCGCTGAGGGAGCGCGGCCACACCGTCGCCTTCTACACCGGGTCCAGGGGCGGCGCAGCCGTGCGTGAAGAAGGCTTCCCCCATTTCCCTTTCGAGCAGGTGGACGAGGACGCCCTGTACGCCAGGCTGTTCCCGAAGAACGGCGCCTCCGCCGATGCGCGCCACCCCCTGCGGTTCATCCGGACGTTGCGCGCCTGGACGCTGGCCACCGTTCCCGGCCAGGTATCCGATTTGGCGAATCTGCTGGCCCGGTGGACGCCCGACGTCCTCGTCACGGACGTGACGATGTGGGCCCCTTTTCTGGTGCTCGCGGACAGGCTGCCGACCCCGGTTGCCGTGCTCGCGTTCGCGCCCGGCTGCATGATCCCCCACCGGGAGGTACCGCCGTGGGGGCTCGGGCTCGAGCCCTCGCACCTTCCCTGGAAGCAGATCCACTACCGGGTCGCAGCCGCTCTGCACCGCCGCACCGCCGAGTCTTTCCGGAAAACCGCCAACCGCCTGCGCCGGCGCTACGGGCTGCCCGGCATCGACGTCCCCGTGAACGCCTATGCCGCGAGGGCTGCTCTCTACCTGGTCCCGAGCGCGCGGGAGCTGGACGACCCGAGGAGCGACTTGCCGGGATCGGTCCATTACATCGGCGCCCTGGCGGAGCGAAAGCCTGCAGGGGATGCCAGGCTCCCGGCGTGGTTCGCCTCCCTGAGGCCCGGCTGGCCCAGGGTCCACGTGACGGAGGGGACCGTTTCCTTCCGGGAGCCCTTTCTCCTGAAGGCAGCCGTCGAGGCCTTCCGCGGCGAGCCCGTCGAAGTCATCCTGACGACGTGCCGGGAGCAGGCCCCGCGCTTCCTGGATCCTCGCGAGCTGCCTCCCAATGTTCACGCGGAAACGTTCCTTCCCCACGAAGCGCTGCTCCCGGAGATCGACTGCCTGGTCACGACCGGCGGGGCCGGGACCGTCCTGACAGCCCTGGAGCACGGGGTTCCCATGGTCGTGGTGCCGACCGAGTGGGACAAGCCGGACAACGCGCGGCATGTCCGCAAGATCGGCGCCGGAGTCGTGCTCTCGCCGAAACGGTGCAAGGCATCCGCCCTGCGCAAGTCGGTCGCCGGCGTCCTGGCCGGGCCGTCCTACCGCGAGGCGGCGCGCCGGATGGGATCCGTCCTTCGGGCCTATCGGGGGGCAGAGCGGGGAGCAGAGCTTCTGGAAGAACTGTCGTCGAGGGGCGTTTCCGGACCATGAGGGCGCCCCATGCGCCGCCTGCAAGGGCGGAAAGAAGAGAGTCCATCGAGCGGCCGTCCAACGGCCGGGGGGGAGCCATGCTGGAAGGGTCGAACAGGCCGTCAGAAAGTGCTTGTCCGCCGGTTCGCGCTCCGTCCTTTCGCCTCGCGCAAGGCGTAAAGCCCCGGATGAGGCCCCTGCGTGCTTCCACCGCCTTGCGGCTGCTTCTCAGCGCTTCTCTTTGCGTGATGCTCACAGGGAACCCCGCGCGGGCCTTGGACGGGCAGGATCCCCCGGTGACGGCCCTCGATCCCGGCGGCGGGATTCCCTGGGCCGACGAATTCAAGATCTGGAGCCCGCAGGGCATGGGCGACCGCCAGAACTCTTGGATCTGGAGCCTGCAGTGGTGGAACGGGCGCCTTTACGCCGGGACCAGCCGGGCCCCGATGTGCGTGAATCTGCGGACGGCCAGCATCGGCATTCCCTTCTTCCCTTACGAATCGCCCGATCCGGACCTGGAGTGCACGCCCGACCCGAACGACCTTCCCTTGCGCGCCGAGATCTGGCGCTGGGATCCGATGGCGGACCTGTGGGAGCGGGTCTACCGGTCTCCCGAGGACATCCCCATCCCGGGCACGGACAAGAAGGTGGCCCGGGACATCGGGTATCGGGCCATGGAGGTTTTCCGGGAGCCTGACGGCACCGAAGCCCTTTACGTGAGCGGGGTCACCTCCAGGCCGATCCACCACGACGAGCCCAGGCCGCCGGGCGCGCGGATCCTGAGGAGCACGGACGGAACCCGCTTCGAAGCGGTCCCCCAGGACCCGGGCACCTACCTGGGCGATATCGAGAACGCCAGCTTCCGCGGCATGGCCTCGTACAAAGGCCGGCTCTTCATCCTGGCCGGGACCTACACCGGGCCGGGCGTGGTGCTGGAGAGCGCAAACCCTCGTGCCGGCAACGACTCCTTTCACAAGGCCTCGCCGCCCGGCATGCGGGTCATGGAGATCGAATCGTACAACGGGCACCTCTACTTCGGCCTTCGCGACACGTCCGGCCTCGGGTATTCGGTCGTCAGAACGGATGCCGAAGGCGAGCGGCCCTACTCCTTCACCACGGTGGTGCCGCCCGGAGCGGGCATCACGGTTTCGCCCAACACGGACGTGCTGAGCATGGTCGAGTTCAAGGGGTACCTCTACTGCGGAGGGAACGCCATCGGCAACGATCTGGGCGCCCCGCCGGACATCGGCGAGCCCAAGACCCTGGCCCTGAGGGACGCTCCGCCGCCTCCGCCGGAGGTGAACGAGTATCTCAAGGGCGCAGAGCTCATCCGCATCGGGCCGGACGACCGGTGGGACCTGGTCGTGGGCCGGCCCAGGGACACGCCGGACGGATACAAGGTCCCGCTGAGCGGGTTCAGCTCGGGATTCAATTACCCGTTCAACAATCATTTTTGGAGAATGGCCGTTCACGACGACGTCCTCTACCTCGGCACCTTCGATTCGAGCACCGTGTACAAGGAGATTCTCCCGCTGACCGACTTCGTGGGCGAGCTCATGGGGTTCGACCTGTACGCTTCCAGCGACGGGGTCCACTTCCGCTCCATCACCCGCAACGGCTTTGGAGACCGCCTGCAGTGCGGCTGCCGGAGCCTGGCCTCCACCCCATACGGCCTCTTCCTCGGGACCGCCACCTTCTATTACGGCGCCTTCGTGTACAGGCTCGCGCCCTGACGGTCTCGAGGACCGCCCCGGAGTTGAAATTGGAAACCGTTTCCTGCAACATTTGCTCCTCCTGCTCGCAGACCCGCCTGACGCGATGTCGCGACCAGGTCTTCGGCCATTCCGAGGAATTCCAGCTCGTCCGCTGCAACGACTGCGAGCTCGTCTACCTCAGCCCGCGCCCCGAGAAGAACGAGATGGGGAAATATTATCCGCCCGGCTACCAGCAGGAGATCCGCAAGCTCATCGATCGGCTGAGAGGCGACCCGATCCTGCGGCGCGGGCTCGAGATGCTCGCCAGACGGAGGCTTCCGCCGCGGAAGCCTCCGGGGCGGGTGCTCGAGGTGGGCTGCTCGTTCGGGGATTACCTCGGCTACCTGCGGCGCAACGGCTGGGACGTGGAGGGGATCGAGTTGGACCCTGACGCCTCGCGCTACGCCCGGGAGGCAGACCTGGCCGTGCACGAGGGGGACGCCGAACGGATCCTGCCGACCCTTCCCTCCGGCCGGTTCGACGTGGTCGCCCTCTGGCACCTCATCGAGCATCTCTACGATCCGCTGGCGGCCCTGCAGGAGATCGGGAGGGTGCTCAAGCCGGGGGGCCTGCTTCTGATGGAGCTTCCGAACTTCGCGAGCCTGCTGGCCGGCCGTCTGGGACAAGCCTGGTTCCCGCTCGAGGTGCCGCGGCACCTGTACCACTTCACTCCGGTCACGATCTCCCGGCTGCTCTCCCGGGCCGGCTTTGCGGGTGTCTCCGTGCGGTCTCTGCCGGCGCCCGAAGCCATCGTCTGGAGCCTCCGGCTCTTGAGAAAGAGAGCTGGCTCGACCTCCATGCAGGCGCAAGACTTCCTGCGTTTGAACCCGCTCCTCGCCGCGCTCTTCTTCCCCCTGAGCTGGGTGTTGAGCCGGATGGGCAGGGGAGATCACATGGCGGTGAGGGCCACGCGGCCATAGGGCGCCGGGATCCTCGGCCACGACGGACCTGTTGGAAAGGAGCTCACGGGATTGACGGACAAGAAGCCCAACATCCTCCTTATAACGATCGATTCCCTGCGGGCGGACCACCTGGGCTGCTACGGATACCGTCATCCGACGAGCCCCTGCATCGACCAGATGGCGCACGAGGGAGCTCTTTTCGAGCGGTTCTTCTGCCCCGCGGTTCCGACGCATCCCTCCTACACCACCCTCTACACGGGACAGCACCCGATCACCCACAACGTGGTGGCCCATCACGGCAAGAACGACCTGGCCCGCAACGCCCCTTTCCTGCCCCAGCTCCTGCTTTCGGGCGGATACACCACCTGCGCGGTCGATGATCTGATGCGGCAGCGGCTGTGGCTGGGCCGGGGCTACGAGTTCTACATCGACCCGAGCGTCCGCCATCCCCTCGTCATCACCGTCACGCGGGAAGAGCTGAACCGGCGCGCCGTCCCCTGGCTCAGGGGACACGCCCGGGACCCGTTCTTCCTGCTCCTACACTACTGGGACCCCCACTACCCGTACGTGCCGCCCAAGGCGTATCGGAAGCTCTTTTACGAGGGCAACCCGACCGACCCCCAGAACCGCTCCCTGCAGCCGTGGTGGAAGCACCCCATGGGGTCCATGGCCAAGGACATCTGGCTCCGCACTCCACAGGGGCTGATCACGGATGCCGACTACGTGCGCGCCCTCTATGACCAGGAGATCCGGTATCTCGACGACGGGGTCGGAGAGTTGCTGGAGACTCTGCGTGCCCTCGGCATCGAAGAAGACACCGTGGTCATGCTCCTCGGAGACCATGGAGAGAGCATGACCGAGCACAACGTCTTCTTCGACCACTACGGTCTTTACGAATGCGTGTTGCGCCCGCCCCTCATCGTTCGTTGGCCCGGCCGGATCCGGCCCGGGACGAGGCGGACCGAGACGGTGCAGCACCTGGACGTGGCGCCGACCCTGCTCGAGGCCGCAGGCCTGGCCGTCCCGCCGGCCATGGAAGGAAAGAGCTTCCTGCCGATGCTCCTGGAACGGCCCTGCGAATGGAACGCCAGCCGGGTGATCGGCCTCGAATGCACCTGGCAGGCGAAGTGGTGCCTGCGGACGGCTCGTTACAAGTACATCCTGCCCCGCCTGCCGGCAGACGAGGGGCCGGAGCTTTACGACCTGGGGGAGGACCCGCAGGAGTTGCACAACCTTGCCTCGAGCCGGCCGGAGCTCGCCCGGGAAATGGAAGACGAGCTGGAGGGCTGGATCCGGGAGCGGCTGAAGGCGCTCGGCAGAGCAGAAGATCCTCTCGTGGCCCACGGCATCAGCCTGAACCGGATCATGGACGGCTTTGCCTGAAAGACGCGACGCCTGCGGAAGGTGAAGCGTGAAAACGCAATGGGCCTTCTTCAACAGCGTGTGAAAGGGTTCGAGTGATGACGGAACGAGACCTGAAAGCAGTCGCTCTCGCCTACCTGGAAGCATTCGACCGACGGGACCTGGAGCGCTGCATGGAGTTTTTCGTCTCCGATGCGGTGATCCACTTCGGGCCGGGCGTCTACGCCGGCCGGGACGCCATCCTGGAGTGGCACAGGGACCGGTTCGAGGCGGATCTCAGGCTCACGCGCCTGGATCGGGTCGTTCTCGAGGGGGACACCGTCTCAGCGAACGTGAACGCGGTCTCCGACAAGATCAAGCTCTACGGAGTGGACAGCGTGGACGCGAAGGTGTCGCTCGCCTTCCGGGGCGAGAAGATCCGGGAAGCCTACTTCTCCCTGCTCCAGGGCAGCACGCTGGAATCTTTTCTGGAGAGATGAATTCATGAAGGCGGCCCTCGCAGGCACCGCTGCGCCGGATCGGGAGCCCGTGAGCGAACCCGCCGGCATCTCCCGGGTCTCCGCCAGCGGCCCGGACTTTCGCTCCCGGCGGCGCGCGGCCTCGGTCCCGCTGCGCGTCAAGCTGCTCTACGGCGCAGGCGACGTCGCCAACTCGGTCAAGATGGTGCTGTTCGGCCTGTTCACGCTCTACTTCTACACGACCGTGATGGGGCTTCCGGCCAAGTGGGTGGGCGTGGCGGCGTGGCTCGTGATCGTCTGGGACGCTGCAATCGATCCTTTCATCGGGCACTTCTCGGACCGGACCGCATCTCCGAGATGGGGGAGGCGCCACCTGATGATGCTCGTGGGCGCCCTGCTGATGGGCGTCCTTTTCGCCTCCTTCTTCGCACCTCCCAGGGGCCTCTCCCCGCTTTCCCTGTTCCTCTGGTTCCTGGGCACCAGCCTGGCTTTCCGCACCGCCAGCTCGCTCTATGGGATTCCGTACTACGCGCTGGGAGCCGAGCTCAGCCAGGATTACTACGAGAGGAGCCAGATCACGGGGCTGCGCAGCGCCTGGGGCCTGATCGGAACCCTTTGCGCGGCCACCCTGCCATTCCTCCTGTTCTTCCCCGACGTCCCGGGCGGAGCGGACCCCAAGCTCCGCTACGAAGGGTATCCGGCGATGGGACTCGCCTTCGGACTGGCCATGACCGTGGCCGGCCTTCTCGCATGGAGCGGGACCTGGCCTTTCCGGAGCTCCGGCGACCCGGCCGGGCTTTCCCAGGGCTCTCAGCAGTCGGCAGGCCTCTTCCGTGACGTCGTCACGTCGTTGAAGAACCGATCGTTCCGGGCCATGCTCCTGGGCTTCTCTCTCTTCTTCCTCGGGGTCGTCTTGAACGGGAATCTCTCCCTGTACTACCTGACTCATTACGTGCGCATCGAGTCCAGCAAGGCGATCAGCGTCTTCCACCTCGCCTTCTACGCAGGGGCCCTGGTGGGTGTCTGCTTCTGGACGCCTCTTTCGAAGAGGACGGAGAAGAAGCCGCTCTGTCTCCTTTCCACGCTGCTCACGACAGGGATCTTGTGCGGGTCCTACGTCCTTTTCGGGGAAGGGCACCTGTTCGGGGTCGGCCGCATCGTCCCTCTCGCGCTCGGGAACGCCATGGCCGGCTTCTTCGCGAGCATCCTGTGGATTCTGCCTCCCTCGATGATCGCGGACGTGACCGACGAGGACGCCTGCTCGACCGGCAAGCGCAGGGAGGGCAATTTCTTCGGCATCTTTTACTTCGGCCAGCAGATCGCCGGAGCCCTTGCCATGCTCCTCGGCGGTGTGCTCGCCGAGGAGTTTGCAGGGCTTGCGCCGGGCCAGGTCGAGCCGTCGGCGGAGACGGTCCGGCGGCTGGCCATGATTTACGGCCCGCTGCCCGCAGGCATCCTGCTCGTTTCCGCGGTGCTCGTTCTCCGCTATTCCCTGGACCGGCAAAAGGTGGAGGCCTTCCAGAAGCAGCTCCTCAGCGATGAGGAGGGCCTGCTGGACGCGAGGGCCTCGGGGAGGGAACCATGACGCACGCAAGTCCGCTCGCAAAGCCAGTGGGGGCGCATCCGCGAAGCTCGTCGCTTCGCGCAGGGCTGGCCCTGCCGATCCTCGTCGCCGTTGCGCTCTGCGGCCCCGTGGAGGCAGCGGCACAGGCCGCTCCTCCGCCGCAGCCCGCTCAGGGTCCCGGCGGGAGCCTGTATCCGTACGGGGGCGTGACCACCATGGGGCCCTACTATCACCCCTGGCATCCCGATCAGGAGACCTACCAGTACTACATCTTCGAGCCGGCGGACCCGCGACCGGACATGGCGCCGGTCGTGCTCTTCATCCACGGGTACCGAGCCTATTCGCCTTACGCCTACAGCCAGTGGATCGGCCACATCGTGCGCAAGGGCTTCACCGTCGTGTGGGTCAATTACGACATGGGAATCACGGCCCCCTGGGGATACGCCATGTACGTGGAAGCGAACTGGAAGGATGCCCTCAGGCGGCTGGACGATTACTGGTGGGAGGACCACGTCCTGCCGATGAAGGATCCGAGCTGGCAGATCATGACGGCCATCGTGGGTCATTCGGCCGGAGGGTACCTGGGCCCGATCGTTGCGGCCCATGCAGCCGATCCGCAGAATGGGATGCCCGTTCCGTACGCCGTGGTCTCGATCCAACCCGGCGGGCTCGGGCTCATCCCGAAAGCCGAATTCTCGACCATCGACCCGTCCACCAAGCTCGTGCTCGTGGTGAGCGACGAGGACGACATCGTGTGCAAGAGCACGGCCCAGTACCTCTGGGAAAACATGCCCCAGATCCCGGACGGCAACAAGGATTTTCTGTTCCATCGCTCGGACCGTCACGGCGAGCCCCAGCAGGTCGCGAACCACTTCTTCCCGAACACGAGCGGCTGGTCGGACACGGCCGCCGTCGATGCCAGGGACTTCTTTATCACCTACAAGCTTTCAGTAGGCCTCCTGAGCTGCGCCTTTTACGGGCTCCAGTGCGGCTACGCCGTCGGCCAGGGCAGCCCCGAGCAGATCGACATGGGCCGCTGGAGTGACGGACAGGCGGTTACGCCGCTGCAGTGGCTTGCCGACCCCGCGGCGCTCCAGACGACCTGCATCGACAAGTTCCAGGATCTCCCTCCATGGGGAGCCGACCAGGCGCAGTCGGCGACGCGCTACGGCCCGGAGGCGGCGCGGCGCTCCGTGCCTCTGAACGCCCTCCTGCCGCTGGCCGCATTGCTGGTCTTCCTCAGGCGGAGGAGCCGGCGACGGCGACTGAACGGCTCATCTCCGCGTGCCATCTGACCAGGCAGTTTTCAGGATCCGGGGGCGGAAGGAAACACCATGCGAACGAGTTGCGACAGCCTTTCTCATGCGGTCGGCATTCCCTCCGGGCGCGGTCACGCGTTGCGGACGCGCACCACATGGGCGGCCCTTGCCGGTCTCCTTCTCCTGCCGCTGTCCTTTCCGTCGCGTGCGGCGGCGCAGGAATACAAGGTGACGGCGTTCAAGATCATTTCCCAGAACGGCGGCCGAGTGGACTGGGACCCCTCCGGAAGCGACCGCATCGCCTTCGACAAGAAGAACGCCGACGGCTTTTACGATGTCTACACGATCCGCTCCGACGGAACGGGGCTCGTGAGCCTGACCGACGGCCGCGCCGGCATCTGGCAGCGCCAGAACGGCAACCCCGCCTGGCACGCTTCGGGCAAATACATCGTCTTTCAGTCCGAGCACCCCGAGCACGTGCTCATGAACGACAAATGGTCGCCCGACCCCGGCGTGGGCGTCCACTGCGAGCTCTGGGCCACGAACCCGGACGGCTCGAGCTTCTGGCAGCTGACACAGCATGAGGTCAAGAAGCGGATCCTCTTCGACGACACGGTCGCCATGGGCGTGCTCAACCCGAAATTCACCCGGGACGGCTCCACCCTGCTCTGGACGGAACGGTTCAGCAAGGGGGGCAAATGGGGCCGGTGGCGGATCTGGATGGCCGACTTTGTCGTGGACCCTCAGAAGGGGCCCTCCCTGCGCAACCAGCGGGTCGTCTTCACGCCTACCGAAGCGATGGGCCATTACGTCACCTGCATGGGCATGACCCTGGACAAGAAGAAGCTGCTCTTTGCCGGGGGCCTGAGCGGGCAGGACGAGTTCGGCATGGATCTCTACCTGTTCGATCTGGCTTCGAAGGCGCTCGTCAACCTGACGAACGACCCCAACGAATGGACGGAAGGGTCGGCCATCACGCCGGACGGGAAGAAGATCGTGTACACCTCGAACAAGGGATATCCCCACAACTACCAGGACAAGCACTGGTACTGGCAGAAGGTCAAGCGCGAATACTGGATGATGAACCTGGACGGGAGCAACAAGCAGCAGGTCACCCACTGCAACACGCCGGGGCACCTCGAATACAGTCAGCGCCCGCTCATCGTGACCGACTGCTCCTGGAGCCCGGACGGCAGGCGTCTGGCCTCCACCGTCGGGGAAGACATGGGAGGCCCGGAAAAGGCGGAATTCCAGCTCCGCGTGGGGGTGTTCACCTTCAGCGTGTCGCCGTAGAGGCTGTCCCAAAACGACTATCTGCGGCGGTTGCACTCATGGCGATGGGAGGCGGGAGGTTCCATCGGTCGCTCTCATTCCAGTGGAGCAATCTTTTGTAGTTCCTGCTGAGCCCGCGCCCTCTCCCAGTCAGCGAAGAGTTCCTCGCGGTGGCGTGCGGCCCATTCGATCACAAGTCCCATCGCCCGGGGCGGCAAGCGACCGGAGAAGACGGAATGAGCCGCGACCTCGCCACCGTATTCCGCATGAAAATGTGGCGGAGCCGAAAAAGCGGCTGATCTCAGGCATGGGCCGGCTCATCACGCAAGGCCGGGAAAAGGTCTTCCGGTTGTTTGCCCGTTGCTCTAAGGTAGAGGGAGTCCGGGCAGAGATCCACTTTGTCGTCCCGGACAAGCTCGCCCGAGGAACCGATCCGCACCTGCTCAAAAGCACTGTAGTCGGACCACAAAGAGAATACGCCTCTGCCAACCAAGTCGGAGAGGTCCACTACGCCACGAATTCCGCCGTCAAAGGTCAGCTCCAGGCAATAGTCGTGCGAGACTTTGACCTTGCAGACTTTCCCCACGGTCTCCTCCTCCTCCTTCCCTTCTCATGATACCACCCGACGGGGCGTCTGGGAGACCGCCGATGGTCAGCGGTCAGAGCCACTCATCTCGCCCGCAAGAGACCTTCGTCTTCTACCAGTCAGAGGTTAGCGGCCACATCGCAAAATCGCAAATTTGTGGTGCCGCCAGTCTCACGTCATGTTTGAAGATGAGATCTTTATCGTTCACCTTCAACATAGAAGCCACCCCGCCCATCACGAGCCCGACAGGACACCTTGTCGTATCAGTCCCAGTTTTTCTAATGAGGTTGTCAAAGCTCCGCTGAAGCTTTCCTTGATGTCTTTCTCAACGGTCTTCATTTCTTCGCGTGATAGTTCACCAGCATTAAAACCGTCGAGCCAGAGCGTGAAATCGAGTACCTTTTCCGAAGCGGCCCTTCTGCTGCGTAATGTATCCATGGTACGGACGTCCTTAACAATAACCTCGGCGATGCAAAAAAGGCCCGTGATATTCGCAGTAAGAAAACTGCGGTGACAAACACCATACCCGAATACGAATTCTTCAGCACTCCCGGCGCAGGGATCGATATCCCCGGTCTTCACTATGACAATAAGTGTGTCGGCGCCGTCTGCGCTGGCAAGAGCTTGAAGTTCACCTTTGACATGATTGACTAAGTTCTCCGTTAATAAGTCTTTCGGCTTCTTTCGTGCTTTTGCATTTGCAAAATATTTCTTGCGGAGCGCGTCCTGGCTTCCGGTAAGCTCGACGTACATGTAGCCACTATCGCTCGTGATCGCCTTCTTCACAATAGTGGTGGCGAAGTCATCCATTTTCCAGTCCTCGACCGACTCGTAACTCTTGGAATTTGTGAGGACGGTCGTCCCCACGTGTTTGATCTGCATATCGTCGCCAAGTAGGGAAACCACCGCTATTCTTCTTATCAGATTTCGCTTCTCTGGCTCAATCGGCTGGAGGTGAGAGCAGCCATTGAACGTTGGCATTACAAGAAGGAGCAAAACAAAAATGGCAGTTGATCGCTGGGAGGATAACTCCGCACCTCGTCCGAGCAAGGTCATTTCAAGTACCTCAATTCTCTCCCGCTGCCGGCTTCAGCGGCGGGTGAGGCCAGAGCTCTATTCACCCTTGCTGCGCCTTGATCCTTCCACTTCACCGTAAGGACGCCCCAATTAGCGAAGAGGCATAACGCACGTATCGCGTGCCGATATACCCCACTGGCACCGAAAGGGCGCCCACCGACAGGTGCATGCGATAGTTAAACGGCCATCATTGGAACGTGACTGACCCATCCTCCGCGAATACAGGTTCGCCACCCAAGTGAATTGATACATGGCCCCGCTCGAGTTTGTCCATCTTCTTGCCAGCGAACTTAACTTGCAGGAACGGGTGGAGAACCGAAGCGATAGCCCTAGCGAGGCTCTCGTCTGCGGGATTGATTTCGATTGTTATCGCAGGGAGTGTACCCTTGGAGAATGTCATACTTGAATTGGGCCGCTTTGCGGTTAGTCCGGCTCCTTTGAGGATTTCCACCAATTCGGCTGCAACTCTGTGGCGGCCGGTGTGGCCGGTCTCGACCTGGACCTCGACTGAGAGAAGACCAGATTGCGCGTTGGCTAAGGTCACCCGCAGCTCGCGTTGAACGGCCTCCCGAATTGGCTCACTCAAGGCTCGAAAGGTATCACGTGAGGCCAGCTCCCGAGTCTGCTTTTCCAACATTTGAGATCGCTGCTGAAGCGCCTGAACCTCATCTGCAAGGCGAACCAGTGCGGCAGATGATTCCAGTTGCGGGTATCGAGATGTCGCGACTTGCACGATGGGCTTGATGGCTGTCTCGAGAGAGGAAAGCTTAGACTTCACTTCGTCCCTATCCCGTTGCGCCGATTCCTCTAGAGCCTCAGACGCCGCACGTGCCGTGTCGGCGTCTGACTTTCAGATCTTTGAGGATGTTCACCTGATCGGACATCTGTCGATCATCGTAAACCACGAGCCCGGCTGCAACTACTCCCGACAAGAAAATTGCCGCGATCATGATCCATCGAACCCGTTTGTGCGCACGGGTACGCTTGTCGCGCCAGCGGTAATCGAGTCCTATCTGCAAAAGGCTCGCTGCAGCAGTGAATGCGATCGCAGTGAGTTTGAGAATGAGCACGTCTTGCGGCTCCTGTGTCCGTTCAATGCGCCGGCTGAGCGGCGCAGCCGAAGGCCGCGTCCGACTCCTGCCGGTTCTTGAACCGCACACAATCAGTCAGCTGACCACCGCTGGGCCAAAGTGCTCGCAGGTACTTTGAAAAGTTCGAGAAGCGCCTGGCCGTTTGGAAAGCTCGGCAGCATGCCGGCAATCGTCCCGGCGACAAGCGTTTCGCCCTGGACGCTCGCGTTCGTCTTCAACCAGTTCTGCGGACTGAAAACCTTCCCGGCAACTTGGGCTTGGTTAAGGGCCGCCTGGAGCGCGTTCTCGAGGCAGTTGGCCGCCAATGGAAGGATTTCGCTAGACCTCTGTGCGACTTGTAACGTCGCGCTCGGTTCCACAACAAGCGTGGGCTGCTTGTTGACCGCCGCAATAATAGACGAGACAGAAAAGAGGACGTGGAACTTGACATAGGCTCGCCCAGCCTTCAATACGTCGTTCAGGGCCAAGTTTGGCCACGCATCATCAATCGCGTTCAACCAAGTCTGAAGCGCGAGCATCGATGCTGGGTCATAGCCAGTATGGAATAGGGTCTTGTAGTATTCGTCAAATAGCTTCTTCTCGTTGTATGAAATATTCGGCCTCTGACAGTGCCATGCCATTATCATTTTGGCAAGAAGAGCGGCGTCGATCGTCTTCCGAGCGTCCTTGTCGGCAGGCCGCTGTTCGCCGCGCTTCGTCATGAAGAAGCCGTCTGGATAGCGTGTCTCGAAGGCGCGTCTGAGACCTACCATAACTTTATCGTTACTTCGAAGATCACGGGGTTTCACCGCGCTCTGAGAATTCGTGTTGATGCTGATGCGGTCAGCTAGGGCGCGGTCGGGAATCTCGTAGAAGCGAAACAGGATGTGAGCCTCCTTTGCCTCAGGCGATCGGACCCGTTCAGATACGGAATAGATTGTCGACAACGATTGGCACCCGTTGACAACACTCAGACCCTTCATTGACAGGGTGCCCTTGCTAGCGTCGTAAGAAGCGGAATCACAGATCGCTGTAATGCCGTTGTGATAGTAGAAGAAGTCGCGCACGCGCTCACCATTGATAGTCGCCCGCATCGCCTTGTTAACCCTATTGTTGGCACCAAGAGACTGCCTCACGTTCTTCCTGAACAGCCTACCGTCGGTGATGCCGGGAAGTTTCAGGCATTCCCTGAGCGGCAGCACGGTGATAATCGTCTGAGTTGTGCCCAGCTGCGTCACAAGGGTCTTGGCTGGGTCAACGGCTACTGTATGCTCGAGCGATGGCAGTTCCTGTGCCTCGGCCTCCGCGAGCCGCGTTTCGAGGACCTCGTCGTCGACGAGTTGCAGGCTTGCAGCAAACTCGTCAAAATCCTCCAGCTTCTCTGAAAAGACCTTTAGATCTGCCTTGGCAGCGTCGGTCAGCGTTCCAGTGGTCAGAAGCTCAAACTCCACGCGGTACTCGTCATCGAGGGCACGGCGGACGGCTTCTAACTTCAGTCTCAGTTTCTCGTTGCAATCCCTGCTGCAAACTCTGGAGATCTTGCAGGCGCAACCAGGCACCGAGTACTTCACGAAGAGGTTCTGAGTCTACCTGAGCGCTGGAGACGAACTTCCCCTGTAGTATGACCACTCTTCTGTCTTCATCGTCGACGATGACAGCGTCCATCTGCTTATCGTTTTGGCCATCCGTGATGTCATCTCTTGTCGCGACGGGGTCACGGAGGAGAACACGGCGGAGATACCAGGCGACGAACCGCTCACCATCGTTGCTGAAATTCTGCTGGTAGAATGGGTCGTTGATGATCTCTCGTTTGATCTGATCAAGCATGAGACGCTCCTCGTCAAAATCTATTGTGCGTTTATCAAGTTTGGAATGTAGTAGACATTCTCAAACCGGAAAGCGAGCTTGGCTGACATTTATCCAAGCATAAATACATTGTCAAGCCCCTTCTTCCTTTGCTCAGCTGACAGTTGAGCCAAGAGGCAGAGGGTGTACTCGAAGGTGGGATAGACTGACAGGGCCGGTCAGCCTATTTTGGGGCGAAAAGCAAATGCGTGGAAGTTCGGTGGAGGTTTCATAAATCCGCCGGCGGACCTCGGTTCGGCTTTGCCTCCGCCTAAGAGACGGGCAGAAGCAAAAATGGCTGGTTGCTTTGACCGTTCCGGATCGCCGTCAGGACGGGACCCCGCCCACGTCCATATGCCACGCTTGAGATTATGTGCTCTCGGTGCTTCCTTCCGCGTACACATTCCTTGCTCTCAGGGGTGCTGATGTCGCTGGAGAGATGCTCAGTAGGTCAAGCAGAGTATCGGCGGCCGAGACTTGCTGCTTCCCGGGGGGTCGAAACCGGCTCGCCGCGCAGCAGAATGCGGACACCGGAGTGGATCCCCACGGGGCTGATGTCTCGGTCATGAGATATGAGACCACACATTGCAGGCCATTATAGCTGTTCTGCTGCGGATGAGATTGAACCGCCCCGGGTCAACGAAGACGGTGGGTTCCAACCTTCTTGGAGCCGGATCTCTGGTCAAGGGAACTCAAGAGGAACGGGTCCCGTCTGACCTACAAGGTCGATGAGACGGATCCTTTGAACCCCCGATCCGAGCATCCCACCCGCTTCATTACCTCCCTCGTGAATCCCATGAAGCGGTCTTGATCAAGCTTCCTCTTGGCGTCCCCGTCTGGCCGAGAACCGCCTTTACAGTTTTCCCTTCGAGTTCTACCCGCGATGGAGCCCCAAGCCGTGGAACATTGCTTCTTTCTCAGGCTGACCCTCATGCAGCCGACAGCCGCGTTTTTCTCTTTGACACATGATTCCGTTATTGCGTATCCTTTGCCTACCTGAAGCCAGCTTCGATTGCGCCGCATTGGACGTTTCAGGGGACTTGCTGAGTATCCCAGAAAAATGGAGGATCCCCCATGATCTCGCCGGTTAGGAAGAACTGCGCGTTTTCGATGGTGATGCTTCTTGTGGCGGCGGCCCCGGGCTGTGGCGGCGATTCCCCCGGGCCGGAGGCGCCCCCTCCGGCGACTGTCGAAGCCTCCATCGCCGTGGATGCCGGCGACGTTCTCGGGGCCGTCCACCCGCACGTTTACGGCCACTTCATCGAAAACCTCGGCCAGTGCATCTACGGCGGGATCTGGCAGGACAAGCCACAGGTCCCCACCGTGCACGGGGGAATCCGGGTGGACGTGCTGGAGATGCTTCGGCCGATCCGCCCGAGCGTGCTGCGGTGGCCCGGGGGATGCTTCTCCGACGGTTACCACTGGACCGACGGGATCGGTCCCCTACGCCCGGTCCGGGTCAACCGCGCCTGGTGGCTCTTAAACCTTCTCGACCCGCGCATTGCACCCCTCGACCCGAACACCTTCGGCACCGACGAGTTCATCGCCTTCGTCCGGGAGCTCGGGGCGGAGCCCTACCTGGCCGTGAACTTCGGCACCGGCACACCCGAGGAGGCGGCCGCATGGGTCGCCTACTGCAACGCCGACATCTCGGACACCACCTCGATCGGCGTCGACGCCCGCGGGGTCGACTGGCGGGACGCCGAACACTGGGCACGCGAACGGCTCGCTCACACCGGGTCGGGCCCTTACGGCGTGCGGTACTGGGGGATCGGGAACGAGATCTACAGTTGGTTTGAGCTCGGCGGAACCGACTCCGTCTCCTACGCGCAGCGGCTCATCGAGTACCACGACAGGATGAAGGCGATCGACCCGGAGATCAAGTTGGTGGCCGTGGGCTACGACGAGGACTGGAACGAGGACGTGCTGCAGATCGCCGGGGACAGCATCGAGTACCTGTCGGTCCACGCCTACTACCCGGATCCCTTTGAGAGCATCGGCAGGGGGGTGGTCGACAGCGAGCCCGACTACTACAGCCTCCTCGCCTCGCCCGGGGTCCTGGAGGGCAAGCTCGAGGATGTCGGCGGTACCATCGCCCGCGTCCTTGGGTCGAACGACCGGGTGAAGATCGCCCTCGACGAGTGGAACCTCTGGTGGGACTTCAGGCAGCTCATCCACACCGAATACAGCCTGCGGGCCGGACTCTTCGCCGCTTCCGTGCTCGCGGTGCTCCAACGCCAGGCCGGGGTCCTGGGGATGGCCAGCCTGTCGGAGATGGTCAACACCATTGGCATGATCAACACCAGCGAGACCGACCTCTTCGCCACGCCGATCTACCATGCCTTCAAGCTCTACAGGGACCACGCCCTGGGCCTCATTGTGGCGTCGCGCGTAGAGTCGGAGACCTTCGAGAGTGAGCCTCTCGGCAACATCCCGGCCGCGACGGGGGTCCCATACCTAGAGTGCGCCGCAACGCGGGACGAGGCAGGGAACACGGTGTCGCTCATCGTGGTGAATCGGCATTACGACCACGCGATCCGGACGAGCGTTGAAGTCCGGGGCCTTGCCCCGAAGATGGAACTGAGTGCTTGGGAGCTGAACGGCCCGGACCCCCACGCCAGGAACGACTTCGACCACAAGGACCGCGTCGGCATCACGAAGCTGGAGTCGAGGCGGGTCTCCCCGGTCTTCCAGTACACCTTTCCACCGCACTCCGTGACCGCCATGGTCCTCCTCGGACGTTAGGGCTGCGCCCGGGTGAGCCGCTGCTGCGGGAGTCCGCCTGAGAGCCGATGGTCGGAAAGCCGCTGCGGCGCACCTAGCTGTAGCCCTCGGCGAAGTTCGGCCAGGGAGCAGCTTGGCCAGGTCTTTCGCCTTGCCGTGCTCGCCCCGGTCGTACAGCCCGGAGAGCTCCTCTCAGGTGTCAGGGGTGGACCTCCCGGCGGAATCCCTTATCACTTCCTCGCTCAAGCATCAGCGGCGTGACCGCAGGAGACGTGCGCCCCACTCAGCGTAGTCCGGACAATACCCATCGATGAACTCTCGCATCTCAGACAACGGCAACCGACCCTTGGGAAGCGCCTTCCAGTCGTTGAGCACTTGCCCGAAATACTCCCCCGGCGCGTCCGCTGCCCACTGTTTATACTCGGTCGTTGATTCCTTGTCGAAATCATGGATGCCCTTCAGTATCCCTTGATAGTACAGGTTCACTTCCTTCAACATGGAAAGCTTGCGATATTTTTCTATTTCGTGCCGAAAAGGGTCCAATGCTTCGTCAAACATCTGCCACGCCGCATCGCCAGGATCAACATACCCATCTCGGCGTTCGCCGGACCTATCCCAAACATCTTCGACATCCAAGAGTTCCAGCGCGCCCTTTACGTCCGCCGCCAACTCTTCAACGTCGACATTAGGTAACAGTTCCTCTGCAATAGCGTCGATTTCTTGGGCCAACTTGTCATGGCGCTCAGCCAAGATCTTAAGAATCGACAAAGCGTCTGATCCCGTCAGTGATTCCAGAATCATTGGCTTCGGAGCCGTTCTTTTGTTTCGCAATCTCTTCTGCGCTCGCTTCTTCATCAAAAGGACCATGCGAAAGTCCGTCGATGGGCTGACTGCTACTACTCATCGTTCTTCGGGCTAACAACCAGCGTCAGCGGCGCGCCGGAACGATGCTAGTAAAGCAGGGCACCGCTGTCGGCGCGCCCTGTGCACGCCGAGGTTGGGCGATTCACGGGAGTTTGGCGCCACATTTGTAGCAGAACTCAGCTCGAGAAAACGGGTTCTGCGTAAAGATGGTCCTTCCACAGGAATCGCAGAACCGCGTAGACCGAATATTCAGCATGGTTATCAGCGCCACCGCGGGGACCACCACGCACAGGACATGGGGCGGAGCACCCGCCAACCAGATGAAGCCGACGAATGAAACTCCCGTAGCGACGATGAACGGCGTCCACACTTTGCGCTTTAGAGCCGCGTTCTTGTTAAAGGTGAAGAACCCGAACGATGCGACACAGAGCACAAGCCAGAACGCAAAGAAGATAGGAAATATTTCGCCCGGTCGGCCTGCCATGCATCAACCCTCTTCCGCGCAACAAGATACGAGATTGTGCGTCGGCGAGGAGAGACTTATCCAAGCATAAGCGTCGTTGTCAAGCCCCTTTTTCCCTTGCTCACTGACAGAAGAGCCAAAAGGCAGAGGGTGTACTCGAGGTGGGATAGACTGACAGGGCCGGTCAGCCTACTTCGGGCGAGAAGCAAATGCGCGGAAGTTCGGTTTGGGGGGTTCTTAAATCCACCGGCGGACCTCTGTTCGGTTTGGCTTCGGCCTAAAAACACGGGCAGAAACAAACATTGCTGGTTGCTTTGACCGTCCCGGATGGCCACCATAGCAGACCCCGCCCACGTTCATATGTCACCCGTGAGACCTTGTCCTCCCGGCGTTTCCTTCCCAGTATAGATAACTTGCTCCGGGCGTTTACGGCGAGGTACTCCTGCGATCTTAGTTGAATTTTGTTCCCCCCGGATCCTAATATCAAAACAGGTGCAACCCATGCGGTTCCGTCAGGAACAAAGGAGGCGTGCTATGAAGGTCGAAAGAGCCGTTGACTACTGCCTTGCGTATCACAGAGCCAATTCGCGAAAGAAATACGGTGATTGGCTACGAATTCATCCTGCCGTAGTTTACCTCCGCCTTCTCGGATAGGGATCTCGCCTCCATCTCCTCCGAGGAAATCCTCGTCTTCTTGACGAAGTTCTGCGATGGCAGAAAGCAGGGCACCAAGCGAACGCGTTTTGCCTCGATGACAGCCTTCTTCAATCCGAGAACTTGGGCCCTCCCTGCAACCGACGAGGAACGCCTCGGCTCGGACACCAACCGAATGGCAGTTGCCGAGGCAGCCTTCCCAGCTTTGTCCAAGGATGGCAATATGCCCTCGTGGATTGTAGGCGCGCAGGGAAAACCCGATTCTCTTTGACAATTTGAGAGTACTTTCTTCTTCTGTTCATCCGCGTCGTTCAGGTTCCCATTACGCCTACGTCCCTCCGAGACCGTAAATGGCCATCCGCCGCTATGGGCCTACCCACAAAAGGAGGATCTTCGGGAAGAATTCAGTGTCAGGAGTCCTTGCTTAGGAAAATCAATAGTCAGAAGGAAAAAGAGTTTTTCCATTCATGCCTGTATCTTAGTGAGCGCGTCCCGGACAACCTTGGCGACCGACGCATCCGGGTCCGTCATTATGTGTCTCAGTGCAGGCAATGCAGGAATGGCTGCCTGGCCGCAAAGGCCAAGAACCACCGCTGAGCGCCCACGGATAGGCCAATTCGGGTGTTGCAGTCCGGGGATAAGGGCGGCAACAATCTGGTCCGCCGCCAGAGGACCTAATTTCGCCAAGGTGCCAGCAGCAGCCAGCTTCACTGACCAATCCGAATCCTCAAGCAGTTTAACGAGTTCGCGCTCCGCTGCGGCAGCACTTGCTCCGAGTTTACCCAAGGAATCCGCTGCACATCTTCTGGCGGAGGGATTTGGCGCGCTAAGCAGACCAGTCAACGCCTCAACGGATGCATCTCCAATTTGGACAAGCGCGTCGCAAGCCACTTTCACCAGGGAGGTTTCGAACCCTATCAAGAGTGTGCCCGAAGAACCGCCGGTAGTCCTTACGGCCTCCTCAACCTGTTGAACTATATCTTTGCCTGCCTTCCCGTGCGCGGCTATCCTTGCAAGCGACTCGATCGCTGGCGTTCCTTCCGATCCAGCCCTTTCCATGAGCTTCACGAGACAGAACGTCGCCCGTTCGGTTCCTGCCCGATTAACAGCCTCCACGCACGCTGCGACGTGGGCTCCTGTAGGCGAGACACCGAGATCGTTGAGCACTATTGCGGCATTGTCCCGAACGCATTGGTCGCCATCACCGAGAGCGTCGAACATTTCTCCCTCTATGCCTGGGATTGCCTGGAGATCACGCGGACAATTTCGTGTCAAAGCTTCGGCTGCTGCCCGGCGGTCCTTTACTGAATCGCTGTGAAGTAGTTGGAATAGTAACGCTTCAATGCCCGGGTGCCCTCGCAGGTCGCGGGGCCAACTGCGCGTAAAGGCGTAGGTGGCCCAACTTCGATCCTCTTCTGAATCGCTGCGAATTAAGCGACTCGCGTAGTCCCGCACCGCGCAAAGGCAGACCTCGTCAGTCCACTTGGATGTGTCTCCCGTAAGCAGACCTGTAACGTAGGTGCGGATTTCCTCATTTCCAGTCATCAGCGCATCCAGCAACATGCCCCTGACCTTCGGCCTGTTCTCCTCCCCGCCGAAACGGAGCAGCAACGCAGCCGTTCTGAGTTTGATCCTTGGCGACGTTTGGCTGCGTTCCAGAGTCTGCCAAAGCTTAGGCAACGATTCCTCGCCCTTCGACCACCAGGAATCCTCCAATCGCTGCAGCCGCTGCAATTCCTCGTCCTCTTCGTTATGATTTGCTGTCTTGGAACGCCTCACTGCAAACAGCCTCTGCCACCACCTCATTTCCGGCTCCTTATTCTTGCGTCAGAGACGAAGAACGGTTCGATGCGTTGCCCCTCGGACGCGTTCCGGTTTGATGTATTTCACGGTCGTCGTAGCAGACTTCCGAGTTGCTCAGCATTGCGCGCGAGCCGAAAAAATTATTGGGTGCGAGGAGTAAAGTATCCTGAAGGAGCAAAGCGAAGTTGGTCGAGAGATTTATCAAAGCATAAACGACGTTGTCAAGCCCCAACAGCCCCTGGTAGTGTCCTAATTTGATCAGTCGTTCGCCAACTCGACGATATCCCGAATCGTCCATATCCTATCCGTAACGCCCGCCTCAAGGGCCGGTGTAACCTTCAGGCTTCGATGGATCCTGATGAAGTTGTAATGTGCGAAATGGACGGCAACGGCAGCCTTCAGGTTCTCCAGTTTCTTGCTGAAACCATTCGTCAGCCTAGTCAAGCGCCGCATCGACATCCTCATGGTGAGATTTTGCCTTTCGATGTATGAGGTGGAGACTTGGGCAAGATCCGGCGATCCAGAGATGTATTTCTTTTCTGTGGCCACAACTTTCGGCGGACTATACCTACCCGGACCGATCGGTTCCGCCTCATATGACTTTACGATCTGCGCGTAATCCACATCCAGGCCAAAGGCCGCATCCACGGCCTCGACGTACAGGTTTAGAGCATCCGAGCTGATTTGAATCCGATTGGCCAGCCTAGAAGAAAGATCGAAGATGAAGGCGTGAGCCGTGGCCGAATCGCGTTTGCCCACCTTGTACGTGGGAACCAGCTTTGTGTCAGAGTCCAGGGCAACCCACGTCCAGAAGTCGCCGACCTTGTTTGGATTGTCCGTACTCAGGACGTGCCGTTGCTTCTTCCCAACGTAGGACCATACTTCGTCAACCTGGATATGCCTACAGGGAAGATCGCGCATGGCCACATCCATCAGGGTTTCGCAGGCATTGCCGATCCGAAGCATGAGCCGCATGATCGTATCCCGATGAACGCCACTCATGCGTTCCGCCGAACGGATTGAGGCTCCTTCTACAAGGGCAGAGATCACGGCTTCCTGCTTCTCGGATCGCAATTTATTCATTGCCTTTTCCTCCAAAACACGCTATCCTAGAAGAGAAAGATGGAGCGGAGGGGAATCGAACCCCCGACGAGCGGATGTAGAGCCCGGCTCTGGGTACCAACCCCCGCCCCATGAATCGCCACGGCCCTAGACCTGCATCGCGCCAACGATTTGTCCAGGTCTAGGGCCTTCGCATTATGGCCCCCACTGGCGGCGACATGACCGGTGGGGGCTATGACTCTTCTCATTTCCCCATCCTCCTGGTGCCCTTTATACACGAACCCGAGAAGCCTGTCAACTGCTATCGGATGCCTATCGGCCAACCTGGCTGATTTTTTTTATCGGATTGCCTCTTGACTTCCTGTATCCTATCATAGAGAATGGCGACAAACAATAGAAGGAGACAAGCGATGTCTACAGAAGAGCCTAAACAGAGCAAACTGAGGAGTCCTAACTTTCCCAATATGCCACTCGATTCAGCCATCAATAAGGCCCGGAGGCTGTATGAGAAGTTCTTTAGGAATCCGGTTCCTTACCCTGTCGCCATGGATTTCCTTGGCATGTCTCCGACAAGCAGCAGTTCCATGCAGACTGTTGCCACCCTCTCTAGCTACGGGCTGATCTTGGTAGAAGGTAGTGGGATGGACAGGAGGCTAAAAGTCTCCGATTTATTATTCACAATCTTGAAGAGTCCAAACGTAGGCTCAAAAAAGGATGCTATTAAGGCCGCAGCCTTGAAGCCGCCCATATTTAGGAAGATTAAGGAGGAATACTCCAATCAGTCTCCTGATGATAAAGTGCTAGCCTATGATCTTGAGGCTAAGTTTTCATTTAACCCAAAGACAATAAAGCATTTTTTGACCATTTACCGAAAGACAATGCTCTTTGCAAACGTCTACGATGGTGATATAATCCAGGACGAGGCAGATGAAATACCAGATGTGATCATGCAGGAAAACGGAAGTCCTGGAGAAGGCAAAATGACAAATATTGACAATTACGATTTGCCTAATGGCGCACGTCGAAGGCCAGCAATCCAACAAGTTGCGACGGAGAGGGAGATTGCCAGTTATCCCGCTGGACCCGGTCTAAGGATCCGAATCACTGCTTCTGGGGAAGGTCCCGTTACTCGGAAGGCTATCGCGAAACTCATACGGCATTTAGAATTGGACAAAGAAGACTTTCCTGAACATGAAGGATCTTCCTCAAAAGAGAGCGAAGCTGGAGAGAATGGTCCGATCGAAGAGTAAACCGACTACAGAAGTATCTCTGGATCAACTCGCCAAGGTTATCCGTGATCTTCATGGATGCGGCTCAACCTGGGTGGAGTCTGTTCCAGTTAAGGAAGTCTTTCGGGGTCAAACCGTATGGGAGGGGATCGTCCAGGTTTTCGATTTACACGGTCACCCAACAGCAACCCGCTGCTATGCATGGTCGCACGGCTTTGATGATTCGCAGAAAAGGAAGTTTTATGCGGTTCTTCATCAAGGACTGGTAGATTCGCCGCAAAATGCAGTCAGGGCAGCGATAGCCTCTGAATATCGGAAGAATGGCCCGGGAATCGTCGAAAGGAGGTAACTCAATGGCCATATCCGAAGAAACCAGGAAGGCTCTTTATAGAAGGGCTGGAGGCAGATGTGAATGCACAATGGCGGTGTGCGCCCATCACACGGGTAGGTGCCAGCACAGTCTCGGGTCGGGATGGGAAGCTCATCACAGGACCGCAGGTGGTCCCAGCGACCTAGGCAACCTTATCGCAATGTGCGCGACGTGTCACAAAAACACGCGTACCTACGGCAGAAGATGACCACCTGCGGTATAGATCTGTGATGAGCGCTGTTGTGGATGGGATTGCGGCCCAATCGACAAACAGTTCTCCACAAATATTACCACCTTCTGTAATGCGAATAAAGACATTAACCCTATCTCCAACTTGACCGACGATTCCCGGGCCTAGGTATCCAAGAACGAAACTGGCGAGCTCCTTCCAGTCATCTCCGTACAAGAAGCTGACCCATGCCGAGCGTCCTTTCCCACCTTGGCAACTTTCGATCGTCCTAAGCGCAGGGAAAAGACTGAGGGCGCTCACCAACCCCGCTATCTGCTCATCAACCAGAACATTGACTTTCACGGAAACCGTCCTATGCCTTCTCATGCCAATTAAGATGCTCCTTTTGCCAAATTAGGACACTACCCAGCCCCTTCTTGCCTTGCTGGACTGACAGTTGATCCAAAGGGCAGAGGGGGGTACTGGAGGTTGAATAGACTGACATCCGGTCAGCCTATTCCGGGCGAAACCCAAGTGCGCGGAAGTTCGGTTTGCGGGGTTCTTTGATCCTCCGGCAGACATCTGTTCGGTTTGGCTTATGCCTAAGAAACAGGAACAAACATGGCTGGTTGCTTTGGCCGGTCCAGACGGCCGCCACGGGACGACCCGCCCCGCGTCCATATACCACCCATGAGATCAGGTGCTCTCGGCGCCCCTCTTCCTCCGTCACTGAGGAAAAGAAGCCAAAAACCAGAGGAGAGAAAACGAACTAACCAAGCAGTTTCATAGGAAAAATCGGCAGATGTTACGTGCAGCTTGCTCAAGCACGTCTGCGACGAGGCACTCGTGCGATCTTCCTCTTCCGGCGGGTCTTATCCCAGATCCCGACCTTGAGATCTCGATGCTTTTGCTGCTTCGGCCTGAACCGTGCGACAACCCTTCAGACCGCAAGCTTCCTCACGGTATAGGAGACTGCGTGCAACCAACGAGATACATGGGTCAAGGCGGCCCGGCTGCCTGACCGAGGGTCAGCCTATCTGCCGAGGGCTGGCAACTCCTCCCGGATCACTCGCCGGATTACATCTTCAAGAGATTCCTGTCTTGATGAAACGTACTCACGCAGGGCCATATTGATGAGCGTCTGGTAGTTCCCTCCACCCGCCGCGTGAACCTGTTTCCGGAACCAACCGAGGATGTCATCATCGATGCGGATCGTAATCCGGGTCTTGCCTGAAGACGGCTGAATCACGGGTCCGCGCTTCCCCTTGCTAAAGTCATATTCCTTTTTCATGGAGCACCCTCATATCTTCTGCGCTCTCGCGACGTAGCCTTTCGCGCAGATATCAGACGGATCGAATCTCCCCGCCACCGTAAACGACAACGAGGACTCTTCCCATCGCGTCCATTCCGATGGTGACGAAACGGTTTTCACTCTCACGATCATCGGGCACGGTAACGGCAAGTTCGTCATAGAGGACCGCCACGGCGTCGGCGAAGTCCACGCCGTGCTTATCCATGTTCACGGCAGCTTTTCGTTGGTCCCATTCGAATCTCATTGCGTTCCATTCTGTGCACAGTGTGCATACTTGTCAAGCTCTCGTGTAGGATCGCTCGACTTGATCGGGCCAGTGGGACGGGCGGATGGAGCTACGTGCGCCGCGTCTCCGCGCAGCCGCTCTGCTGCCAGAGCCTCTCGAAGATCATCCCGGGCCCGATGCGCCGGGACCCCACCTCGAGCGATTCCCCTCTCTGATGGGCCGAGATCACCGTCAAGACTTCCGAGAAGCATGCCCCGGACCGAAGCAGGGACTGCATTGCCCCGCGAAGCCTTCAGCAGATCCAAGCGGCCCCATCAAGGAAGATGCTTGAGTAGCTGTCTCGGGAGGCCTCGGAGCAATCCTTCAGGAGCCTCGTCCGAACAGCTCCGGCCGGATCGCCGCCGCCTGGGCGGCGGCGAATTCGACCGACGCCATCTCGTTCATCCGGTCGAACCAGGTGCGGTCCTGCGAGCGGTTCGCCTTCCATCGCTCTCGGACCTCCACGAACTCGTCGGTCAGGGCGGCCACCGCCCGGAGCTTCAGCACGTCGGCGAAGTACCGCCTCGTTCGGCGGTGGGCCTCGAGGTACTGGCCTATTTGGAGCAGGAAGTCCTGGCCGTGATCGAAGTCCTCGGCTTCCTCCCGGCAGGTGGGCCTCTTCGCCCGCAGCCCGGTCAGCAGGTGGGCGGCACGGGGGAACTGGATGGCGCCCGAGAGGAAGTGGACCAGCGCCAGCGGGAGGTTGGTCACGGGATAGATGCGGTGGACGTATCTTGCCGCCCGAATGGCCGGCTCCCACAGGCCGGCGTTCTGAATTGGACGAGTGTGGGGGCGGGGATTACCGAACCGAGGATGACGTGAGTACCCTTCTCTATGAGCTTGGGCAAAAGCTTCAAAAAGGCAAGGCGCCGCGCGAATCCAGAAGGCGGATTCTCGACGCTGTGACGGCCTATATCAAGAGCGGCAACGCCGGCATGGATGATGCGCTCTATGAGGTAGCCTATGCAACCTGCCGTGAGAAGGAAGATTGGCGTAATCTTGCCACGTGTCTTGAAGCCATAGGCAGGGAATGGCCGAGAGACCACGCCCGCAGGATCTACCGGCAGATCGGCGATGACATAGGCTCCTGAAGTGAATAGACGAGCACGGTAAGAGCAGAGGCAAATCATTGCCGCCGGAGC
>JBFLZG010000105.1:0-104882 GCA_040756235.1 bacterium
TCCATGCCCCCCGTGATTCCGGTTGGACGTGGCGCAGCCTCAGGAAAGGGCGACGCATGCGTCGCCCCTACAAGAGGCGGCCCGCCGGTCCCCCGGGCGGGCCCGGCCAGCAGCGCCCCTACAGTGACGGAAGGCGACACCGCCTTCTCGTCTCCGTCATTCCAGCGCACGAAGCCGTGTCATGACCACGCCCGTCATTCCCGCGAGCCCCGGATCGAGTCCGGGGCGGGCGCGGCCAGCAGCGCCCCTACAACCCCCCGAGCGTTGCGATGCGCGAAGTGCCGTGGTAACCTCCCGGTCAAACGGATCTGCGGCGCCCCTTTTCCTCGAGCCGCGGGGCTCCGCGTGCGCCGCCTCCGATCCGATCGTACGGTGTCGTCCGCGGCCGCAGCCGCCAATGGCCACGGGCGCCCCGCCGGGCTGAAAGGCCGATGGAAACCGATCCGGCAGAGCTGCAGCCGTTCTTCTCCCCCCGCTCACTGGTCGTCTACGGCGCCAGTGAAGATGCCGAGAAGACGGGAGGCCGCATCTATTTTCTCCTGCAGCGCTACGGCCGCCCGGTGTTCGCGATCCACCCGAGCGCGGACCGCATCGGCGAATCTCCCGTCTACCGCAGCGCCCGGTCGCTGCCCGAGGCGCCCGACCTCGCCGTTCTTGCCGTGAGCGCCCGCCGCTGCGAGGAGGCGCTCGCCGACGCCCTGGAGGCAGGCGTCAAGGCCGTGGTGGCCGTGGCCTCGGGATTCGGCGAGACCGGCCCGGAGGGGCTGGAGGCAGAGCGCAGGCTCGTCCGGCTCGCCCGCAGCCGGGGCGCGCGCCTGCTCGGCCCCAACACGCTCGGCCTGTTCCTGCCGCACAAGCGCCTGGACACCCTGTTCGTCGAGCACGGCGACCGGTCTCTGCTCCCGGGAGGCTCGATCGCGGTCGTCTCGCAGTCCGGATCCGTGGGAGTGGAGGCCCTCGGGTACGCTTCGGCCTCCGGGTTCGGCTTGCGCGCCTTCGTGGGGCTGGGCAACAAGAGCGACCTCAACGAGATGGACATGGCCGCCTGGTTCGGCCGGGACGAAGGGTGCCGCGTGCTCGGCTTCTACCTGGAAGACCTGGTCGACGGCAGACCGTTTCTGGAGGAGCTCTCGCGCATCGCTGCCCGCAAGCCGATCGTTCTTCTCAAGGGCGGCCGCACCGCCGAGGGCGCCCGCGCCGTGGTCTCCCACACGGGCGGCCTGGCCGGGAGCGGAAGCGTGGCGCACGGCGCCTGGCGCCAGTTCGGTGTTCTCAGCGCCCGGGACGACCTGCATTTCTGCGACATCTGCAAGGTCCTTTCCCTCTGCCCGCCCATGGCCGGCGATCGGGTGGCGATCCTGAGCCCTGCAGGCGGCTACGGCGTCATGGCAGTCGACGCCCTGGCCTCGCTCAAAGGACCCGTAGGGCTGCGCGTGGCCGAGCTCGGCCCTGAGACCATTTCCCGACTGCGCGAGGTGCTTCTTCCTTTTGCGTCCCCTCAGAACCCGGTAGATCTCACGGCCGCCTGCACCGATGCGACCTACGATCGGGTCCTGGACATCCTCATGCGCGCACCGGAGGTGGACGCCCTGCTGGTCGTGGGGTTCTTTGCGCCCGAGGGGATCTCGAGCCGCCTGGTCAACATCATCGCCACCCGGAACCGGCAGAGCCGGAAGCCCATGGTCGTCTTTTCCATGTACGGCCCTTTTACCGACCAGTACCTTCTCGGATTCTATGACCGGGGAGTGGCGGCGTTCGGGTCCCTGTCCCGGGCCGTGGACGCCCTGGTGGCCCTGCGCGAGCGCAGGATGTTCCTGGACAGGCTCGGGGCGCGGCCGGGTGCACCCCGGTAGGGTGGACAAAGCCCAAGGCGTGTCCACCAACACCGGCGCCGACGAGCGAGCGCAGCCGCCGTGGCCGCAGCTTTTCGCCATCCCGGCGGTAGGTACGAAAAATTTTTCGCCCCTACGAACGACACAAACGACCCTGGAAGGGGACACGAAGTCCCAAGGAGGGCTCCATGTTCCGACTCAACGACACCCACCTCATGATCCAGGACATGTTCCGCCAGTACATGATGAAAGAGATCGAGCCGGTGATCAACGCGGTCGAGGACGGCGAGGTCCCGGTCTTCGACCCCCTGCGCCGAATGGTGGAGACCCTGGGGATCCGCGCGCAGGTGGAGAGCATGGACCTCAGCAGGCCCGCGCCCGCCCTGGCCGGGGCGCGCGAGAAGCGAGAGCCCGACCCGGACAACCCGATGGAAGGAATGGAGATCGTGGCCGGCAACCTCCTCATCAAGGAGCTGGCCCGGGTGAGCCCGGGCGCGGCCATGTCCTTCGGGGTCACGACCGGGCTGGCCGGCGGCACGATCCTGGGCAAGGGGACCCCGGAGCAGAAGCGGGCGTTCGGGCTCCCGCTCCTCATGCTCGACCAGATCGGCGCCTGGTGCCTGACCGAGCCCGGCGCCGGCTCGGACGCCCTGGGGAGCATGCGGACGACGGCCGTCGAGGACGGCGACTTCTTCGTCCTCAACGGCTCCAAGACCTTCATCACGAACGGTCCGGTAGCCGATGTCTTCGTGGTCTACGCCAAGCTCGAGCGCGGTGGCGCGGGCAAGGAGATCCAGAACTTCATCGTCCTCAGGGAGGACCCGGGGCTCTCCACCGGGAAGCCGTTCGAGAAGATGGGCATGAAGGCCTCGCCCACGAGCGAGGTCTTCTTCGAGGATTGCCGCATCCCCAGGGACAGGCTCATCGGCGGGGCGCGCGAGAAGAAGAGCCGCGACCATGTGAAGGAAGGGCTCGCCACGGAGCGGAGCGGCCTGCCGGCCATGGCGCTCGGCGTGATCGAGCGCTGCTTCGAGATCGCGGTGCGGTACGCCCGCGAGCGCAGCCAGTTCGGCCGGCCCATCATCGAGTTTCAGCTGATCCAGAGCCGCCTGGCCCGCATGTACGTCGCCCTGGAGAACGTGCGCAACATCTTTCTCAAGACCATCGAGCAGACGATCTACGGCGGGCTCACGCGGCTGGACGTCTGCGCGGGCAAGATCTACTCCTCCGAGATGGCCACGTGGGTGGCCAACGAGGCGATCTCCATTCTGGGCGGGTACGGCTACATGCGGGAGTACGTCATCGAGCGGCTGGCCCGGGACGCCAAGCTGCTCGAGATCGGGGCCGGCACCGCGGAGATGCAGATCCTCACCATGGGGGAGGAGCTGGCCACGAACTGGCGACCCTAGCGGGTAGGGGCCAAGTGCCAAACCTGCCCCTGCGAGCAGCCTCGGCTGAAGATGACGAAGCGCGACAGAGTCTCGCAGGCCTTTTCCGTCATTCCGGCGCACCCCGGATCAGGTCCGGGGCAGGGGCCGGAATCCAGTCCCTGCCCCGGTCACCCCAGCGCATTCCGGTCAGTCTCCTGGATCCCGGCCAACACGCGCTGCGCAGAGGGGCCGGGATGACGAAAAACGACCCGCCACCCCCGGGTAGGGGCAGGGTCCAAACCTGCCCCTACAGTCCACTTGTGAGGGCGACGCATGCGTCGCCCCTACAAGAGCCGCAGGCCGCCGCGGCCTCCGTACGATGTCGCCGTCAGGCCGACTCTTTGCGGCGGCGGCCGGTGTCGGCTGGCGGTTGGCCATAGGCTCGCTTCAAGCCTTCGATGTCGAGCTTTTTCATTTGGAGCAGCGCCTGCGTGACTCTTTCCGACTTTTCGGGGTCGGCATCGCTCATCATCTCTCCGATGAACGTGGGAACGACCTGCCATGATACGCCGTACTTGTCTTTCAGCCAGCCGCATTCCCCCTCTTCCCCGCCGTCGGAAAGCTTTTTCCACAGATCGTCGATATCCTTCTGCGTGTCGCAGCTCACGGCAAACGAGATGGCAGGCGAGAACGTGAAGATCGGTCCGCCGTTCAATGCGACGAATGGTTGTCCTTCGAGCTCGAACGCCACGGTCATGACGGACCCCTTGGCTCTTCCGGAGGCCTTTGCCCCTGCTTCGCCGTAGCGGGCAACCTTCACGATCCTGGAATTCCTGAAAACGGAGACGTAGAATCTCGCCGCCTCTTCGGCTTGGTCATCGAACCACAGGAACGGAGTGATTTTCTGCATAGGATTTCCCTTCGTCCCGGGCTTTGCCGGGATCCTCACGAGGTCTTGTCTTTCTTAAGAATGAGCTTTCCTTTAGATGGTCGTTCCGGGATGCCGCTGCTCGACACCGGACACCTGAATAAAATCGACAGAGGGGGGAAAGAGTAACAGGGTGTCGGCCGGTCGCGTTTGCAGGCTATCTGTGCCTGGACGGCGGCCGGCTGTACCTCAGAACGGTGCCGGATGGGGCGCGCGCAGAAGCGGAGTGGTCTCTTCTTGCACTACGATGGGGCTAGGACTGCGCATTACCCACAAGTCAATCTGAAAGATCACACTGACTCTGTCCGTCATCCCGGCCCCGCCGCGTAGCGCGTGCGAGCCGGGATCCAGAAGTCTGCACAAGGGCACGGAGGTGTCATCACGCGGAGCAGGGACTGGACCCCGGCCTGCGCCGGGGTGACGGAACTGAGGAAAGCGCGGCTGTCCGCTCCCCGGTCCTCCCGAATGGCGGTTTCGAGCTGGATTTCGCGTTGCGTCCCTGATGGGCCGACTTGTGGGTAAAGGGCAGGGCTAGGATACCCGTGTGCCCTCGATGATGCTGACTTCCGCGGCTGTGGGGATGACTCGGTCTAGCTTCAGTCCCGCAGCGGCAAACAAATGGCCGTATTCCTCCTGCGTCCGTTCCCGACCATCGACCAGCAGCATCATGAGATCCAGCCACTTGCCGAAACAGGGTTCATTCGCGGGCGGGATGACCGTCTCGACGACCAGTACCCTGCCATGAGCGTTCATCGCCTCTCCGCAATTGCGCAGGATAGAGATCGCCTCGCGATCCTGCCAATCATGCAGGACGTGCTGCAGGATGTAAGCATCCGCCCCCGCGGATATCGAAGACAAGAAATCTCCTCCCTCGATCCGAACGCGACCGTCCAAACCCAACCCCGAGAAGGCGGAGCGCGCTCGGTCGGCGACAGCAGGAAGGTCGAACAAGACTCCATGAACTGCGGGATGGCGGTTGAGGATCGCACTCAAGAGCACGCCGCTACCGCCGCCTACATCAACGACCGTGCGAAATGTGGCGAAGTCGTAGGCCTCAAGGATAGGGCCCGTCTCCGCTTTCCCGAAAGCTCCCATTGCGGAGTCGTAGATCCTGTGCCTTTCCGGATGCTCCGTCATATACTGAAAAAAGGGCACGCCGAACCTCTTTTCGAAGCCCGGTTCTCCCGTACGTACAGAATATAGAAGCTCACCCCATGCTTGATGAAACTCCGCCCCGATCATGATGGCAGGGGCCGGGCCAACTGTATCATTTTGGAGAGGGGAGGTTTCGCGCCTCGTTGTATCGCTTGCTGAGGGCGCTGGCCAGCGTTTCCTCTTTTCCCGCAGGCACATGGACATCTCGTCCAAGAGCGCGATCAAGCCTCCCTGTAGGGCGACGCGTGCGTCGCCCTTACAAGAGCCGAAGGTTGGCCGGGTGCTCACGCGCCGGCCTTCTGCCCTTTCTTCTCGTACCACTGGGCGACGCGGGGCGCGTGCTTCATCGCGACCCCCATCGCCTTCTGCATCGCCTCGGCCATGGCCTTCTGCTCCTCGCCGGACAGGGACTCCCACTTCGGGAACTCCATGTCCTTCCACCAGTCCGGACGGGTCTTCATGCACGGCTTCGTGCTTCCCGAGAAGGACAACCAGTGAACCAGCGTGGACTGCATGAGCCACTGGCGCTGCTCGGCCTGGGTGGCCGCCGCCACGTTCTCCCCGCGGCTGAACCAGAGGAAGTCGCCCGGCGGGCCCACCGGGATCCCGATCACGGCGCTGCAACCCGCGAGGTATCCCACGGCCGCCGCACACCCGCCCAGCGTGCCCATCGCCCGGCCTTCGTACCGGTACTGCGAGATCGCCGCGCAGGCGAAGTCGCAGGCCATGCCGAAGTCGATCGCCTTCCAGTTGCAGGTCGGGCCCCCGAACAGGGCAGCCTGGCTCCGGTTCTTGGCTGCGTAGGAGTTGAACTCGGCGCAGCTCTCGAACCCGCACGCGCCGCAATCCCAACCCATCTCCGACCGCGTCAGGTCCGCCCCCAGGAGCAGAATGGGCGGCGGCGTCCCGCTCTTCAGGAAGTGGTTGTACGAGTAGAAGTCGAACCGCGTCACGGGCGAAACCGGGATCACGGACTCGAAGAATTCCACGATCGGCGCCTGGTCCTCGCCGGTCACGATCTCGCTCCTGAGCTCGAGCCTCGCCGTCGTCTGGGGCGCCCGGTGCGCCGCCGCTGCCGCCAGCTTCGCCACCTCCAGAGAAGCCTCGTAGGAAGCCTGCTTTCCGTCCAGTCTGGCCATGGCTATTTCTCCTCCTCACCCTGCTTCCTGGGAATCTGGGTCCGGTAGTCGAAGTGGATCCCCGAGCCGGTCTGCCGGTTGATGACGAAGGTCTTGCGCGCGCTGTCCACCACCTTGTCCATGTTGATCAGGTGATAGTCGATGCCGATGTCCTGGTACGGGCTCTTGGAGAGCGTGGCCATCGGCACGCCCACGACGATCGCCGAGTTCGGGCAGTAGCCGACCTTCTGGCCCGCCAGGCCCACGCTCATGAAGGGCCGCGCATCCACCAGGAGCGTCTGCGCCATCCACACCGCCGAGCCCACCACGTAGCCCAGATCGTCGACCCGGACCGAGCACAGCGGACCCTTGATCGGGGTCGCGCTCCGGCGGTCCGTCACGTCGATCAGCCCGTTCTTGTTCTCCCGGCGCTCGTACATATGCGCGCATCCGACTGCCCCGCCGCACATCCCGCAGTTGGCGTCGAGCGGGGTTTCGTGGGCCCGGTAGTCCCCGAGGAAAAGGATCACGTCCGACTCCCGGACCATCACCGCTTCGTTCAGGAAGCGCCTCTTCCATTTCTCGTTCGTGTATGCCAGCTCCTCCATCTTCCGGGCCACCTTCTCCATCTCCTCCTGCCCGTACACCAGGTGTGCGTCGATCTGCGGCACACCCCCCGCGACCGGCGCGGTCAGGGCCGCGTTCAGGACCAGTTTCGCCGCCACCAGCACCGCTTCCTTCCGCCTCAGGTCCTGAGGGGAATGCCGCGGCCACTCGTTCACGTACTCCTCGCCCCGCAACTGATCGAACCGCTCCATGTCTGCCTCCTTTCTGGCCAGATCCCCCGTCGATCCGCAGGATCGACACGTGAGGCCAAAGATAGACGCGATGAGGCCAGCAGATCAATCCTTTTCTGCAGAAGCGCGCCCACGAGACAGAGGCTTGTGAAGCGCCAACACTTACTTGACGTACTTGACCTTCGTGGCGTGCCACCCTTCCCACCGCTTGGTCCAGTACAGGTCGTGCAGCCTGGCCGTGATCGGGCCGGTGCCCGAGCGCCCTCCGATGGCCTTTCCGTCAATGGTCCCCGCCGGCATGATCCCGCCGGCTGTGGAGGTCATGAAGATCTCGTCAGCGCCACGGAGTTGAGCGGCTGTGATGTTGGCTTCCTGCACCGGGATGCCCTCCATCCGGCACAGATCCATGATGGTGAGGCGTGTGATCCCTTCCAGGCAGCCGAAGGACGGTGTCAGGACGCGGCCGCCCTCGACCAGGAAGAGATTGGACCCAGGGCACTCGGTGACATAGCCTTCGACACCGAGCAGCACGCTCCAGAAGGCGCCTCTCTGACCTGCCTCGAACAGGGACATGGTCAGATCCAGCCAGTGGAAGTTCTTCACCGTCGGGTCCACGGCGTTGGGAGGAATGCGGACGCGGGAATCGCTGATGATCAGGTCAAACCCACGGGTGCGCTGCTCATCGTCGATGAGCGAGACATACGGGATCGCGAACGCGTAGAACCGGTTCTGGTACTTTTCGGGCTTAAGCCGATCGCAGGCTTCGTGGGGTGTATCTCCCCGGGTGATCGCCCACCATACATACGAGTCCTTGAGTCCGGCCAGGCGGACGCATTCGACCAGGATCTCGCGCATTCGATCCCGATCATATGGAAAACCCAGATAAATCTTGGGCACACCCCGCATAAAGCGGTCCAGATGGTCCTCCAAGCGAAAGAACATGCCCCTCGAGACGCTCACGACGTCGTAGCAGGCGTCGGCCCGCAGGAAACCGGCATCCGTGATCGGTACTGCCGCCTCCTCGATCGGCAGGTACTTATCCATGATGTATGCCACGCCGTAACTGAACCTCGGATCTGCTGGAGTCTGCTTGTGCCGTTCGTCGCTCTCCATGGTAGCCAAGACGTTGATCATGTTCATCCTCCTTCTCTTTGTCGACTCCCCGGGACATCAAGTTGCCGAGTGGTGAAGCCGATGAATCCCGTTACGTCGGTAACCAGTTTTTTCATGGAGCACCCCCTGGCAGGAGCTCGATCCTGTGCCGATTCACCAACGGACCTTCCGTCAGCCGCTACTGAACATAGAGCTTCACCTCCAGATAGAAGCTATAGGGGTATGTGCCGAACTCGCTGTTCAGCCCGACCTGGGGAACGCCGAGGGCGCTGCTCGGCAGCGCGAAGGTCGGTGTCTCCCCCACCGGGATGGTGACTCCGAGCGTAGCGGAAGCATTGTCGGCCACGGAATAGTCGAGCCCGGGGTTGAGGACCGCAGAGGGGTCCGTGAGATTCACCAGCACGTTGAACATGCCCGCCAGGATGGGGAAGATCTCGTAGGTGGCCCCCAGGCCCAGATAGTGCCTGCCCAGCTGAAAGGTGCCGCGCGAGAGAATGCGCTCGTCCTGCAGAGCGCGGACCAGGCCCGGTCCGTCCGTCGTGCCGGCCCCGAAGTAGTAGTACTCTCCGAGCAGGTAGGGGCCTTTTCCCGGAAAACGGTAGTCCGCCCCCGCAACGATCTGGCCGTAGTCCGATCCGTCGCGCACCTTGTTGAAGAGAGCCTCCCCATGAATCCCGATCCCCGTCTCTGCGAGGTCTCCGGCAAAGTCCCCGCCCGCCACTTCGTCGGTCCTGACTCTCCCGGCGAGCAGGCTGAAGTCATAGTTCCACCAGAGGGTCTTGAAACGGACGAGACCGGCCGAGCGGTCCGGATCGCCGTCCCTCCCAAAGGCCCAGACGATCCGCGTCTCCGTGAAGCCCCCCAGCGCAAGGGAGAGGCTCGCCGCGTCCGTACCTGCCTTGAACTCCCGGTCGATCTGCAGCGGGCCGAACGGGCTGAAGAGGTCGGTGGGCTGCCAGAACCGGCCCGTGCCCCAGGTGATGGCCTGTCTGCCGAAGATGAAGTCGAGCTTCTTCCAGGCGACGGACAGGGAGAGCCGGTCGAGCTCGTGGCGCCAGAGAAAATCGCTGGTCTCCTCCAGGTCCCAGGCCAGCGCCGTGTAGCGGAAGGCGCTGCCCGTGTCGCCCACGGTTCGGGTGCCGAGCAAAGAGAGCGGAGCCTGCTCGAAATCGAGAAAAGTCAGATGCTGGTAATGGACCTCGACCGACGTGCGGAAAGGGAAGCGCGCGTCAGCCATGAGCCGGGCGCGCTGGTAGTCCGTGGAGAAGACGCGATCCTCCTCGCCGGGGATCTCGTAGAAGCGGTTGCCCAGGAAGAGGTTCTTGTAGGTGGCCCCCAGGGCCAGGGAGGTCTCGCCCTGCTGATACAGCTCTCGGGCAGGGAGAGGCGAAGGGTTCCGGAGGGCGGACACGAGAGCGAGCCCAAAGAAGAGCAAAGCAGCGCTCTCTCTCGGACGCCGCGCGTGTGCTCTCACCCGGCCGTTCCTCCCTTCTCTTCTGAATTCCCGGATGCGGCCGCGGGCCCGGGCCGATCCTCCTGGATGCGGCCGTCCCGCAGCCGGACCACGCGGGAGGCCCTCTCCATGACGAGCGGATCGTGCGTGGAAAACAGAAACGTCGTCCCTTCGTGCCGGTTCAGCCGCCGCATGAGATCCAGCAGCGCTGCCGCCGTCCTGGAGTCCAGGTTCGCCGTGGGCTCGTCTGCGAGGACGATCCGCGGCCGGGCGGCGATGGCCCGGGCCACGGCGACCCGCTGCTGCTGTCCGCCGCTCAGCTCGAAGGGCCGCCGCTTCTCGAGGCCCTCCAGGCCGACCTCCTTCAACAGCCTCAGCACGAGCTCGCGCCGCTTCTTCTCCGGGGTCCCCTGCAGGAGGAGGACGAACTCGGTGTTTTCATACGCCGACAGGACCGGTATCAGGTTGTGGGCCTGAAACACGAATCCGACATGATGCAGCCTGAGGCGGCTCAGGGCGCCGGGCCGCATGGAGCTGATCTCCGTCCCGTCCAGCCAGATCCTGCCTCGGTCCGGTCTGTCCAGGCCGCCCAGGAGATTGAGCAGCGTGGTCTTGCCCGATCCGGAGGGACCCACCAGGGCCGTGAACTCCCCCTGCCGTATGGTGAGGGAAACCTCGTTCAGGGCCACCACCTGGACGGCCCCTTGCCGGTAGATCCTGGTGAGACCCTCGGTGCGCATGATGGTTTCCACGGCAACCCCCCCGCCGGCCCGACTCGACCGCCGCTACTTGAACTTCGTCATGGCCCGGACCGGGTCCACCCGAGCGGCCCGCACGGCCGGATAGATCCCCACGAGGATCGTGACCCAGAAGGCGATTCCCAGCAGCAGGAAGAACCGTTCCGGCGCCAGCTGCGAATAGATGATCGGGTCGATGGCCACGCCTGCGGCGGACATCTGCTCCTGGCTTGCCGCTCCGATGTCCAGACCGTGCCGCGCCAGATAGAGGTGACCGGCGAAACCGAGGATCGACCCGGCTCCGAGGGCCACCAGAGCGAGCAGGGTGGTCTCCAGGACCACGAGGCCGACGAGGCCCCCGGGGGCCAGCCCGAGAGCGGCCATCAGACCGAATTCCCGGGTCCTTTCGAGGACGCTCATGAGAATCGTGTTGAGGATGCCGAGCGCCACGATCACCAGGATGATCCCCAGAAAGATATAGTTGAACGCATTGTCCATGTTGACGAACAGCACCAACTCCGGCATGACCTCCTGCCAGTCGAAGACCGCGACAGTCGGCTCCGAGGAAACCAGAGGCTCGAGCTCCTTCTTGATGCGCGCCTGCTCCTTCTCGTTCTCCAGAAAGACCGCCAGCTGGGTGGCGCCATGCGGGATCCCGAGCAAGGCCCGCCCCAGACCCAGGTTGATCTCGGCGAAGTATCCGTCCAGCTCTTCGATACCGGTGCGGTAGATGCCCTGGACCCGGACGAGCTGGCTCGAGATCTGGCCCGAAGCATCTTGGGCGGTGATGACGGCCTTGCCCCCGACCGCAACCTTGAGCTTCCGGGCGAGGTCTGCTCCCATCACGATCCCCCTCGCGTCTTCGCTCTTCAGGTAGGTGCCCTCGACGATCTTGGGCTCCAGGGAGTCGCGCATCATGTCGTTCGCGGGATCCACGCCGAAGATCACGAGGCCCACCGAGTTTTCCGCCGTGTAAATCAGTCCCAGCACGAGGATTCGCTCGGACACGTTGCGGATCCCCTGCATGCGGCGGACCTCCTCCGCCAGGGCCGCGGAGTCGGCCAGGAGCTTGTCGTTGGTGGGCTCTTCCACGTAGTCCTCGTGCTCCACCGTGAGATTGCCCGAGCCGAGCCGGACCGCGTTGCGGATCATCTGGTTGTGCCCGCCGTCGCCCAGCCCCATGGAGATCATGGCCAGGCCGAAGCCGATGGAAATCATGGACATGGTGATCAGGGTCCGCCTGCGGTTCTTCCAGAGATTTCTCCATGCCATCTTCAGGAGCATCATGTCCGCATCGCCTGCACCGGTTTCAGGCGCGCGGACTTGACCGACGGGTAGAGCCCGGCCAGCGCGGAAATCGCGAGCAGGAGCCCCATGCAGTACAGGACGTCCGCGGGCAGGATGGCTGCCCGCAGGATGTTGTCGAAGGCGAAGCCGGTGAACTCGAAGGTCTCTCCGAACAATCCGGTGAGGTCCCATCCCTTCACGGCCAGCCGCCAGCTCCACAGGAGACCGAGCCCGGTCCCCGATACCTCGCTCACGCCAGCGAGAAGCAGGGTCTCCAGCAGGACCACCCGCACCAGCCTGAGCGGCTTCAGGCCGATCGCAAGCATGAGCCCGAGCTCGTACATCCTCTCGAACACCGCCATGAGCATGGTGTTCACCACGCCCAGGCAGGCGATCGCGAAGACGATCGCCAGGACGATGTAGGTCCAGGTCTTGTTCAGGGCCAGAGCGTCGGATAGAGCAGGCGCGATTTCCCTCCAGGTGCGGACGTCGCAGGGGATGCCTTCCAGCAAGCGGCCCACCTGCGGCTGGTACCGGCCAGGATGCTCCGCGTCCGGGGTCCGTACGGCCACCTCGTGGATTCGGCCCGGCAGGACGAGGAGCTCCGCGAACTCCTGGAGCGGCATGATGACCGCGGTGCGGTCCGTGGCCTCGTCGAGGGCCTTGAGGATGCCCACGACCCGGTAGAGGTCGTTGCCGAGGCTCCCGTCCGCGGCCTGCGTGATCAGGGCGATCTCGCTGCCGAGCCGTACATCCAGGGTCTTGGCGATCCTGCGGCCGACGAGGACGGCCTTTCGGTCCCCGGGCTCGAGAAATCGACCTTCGAGCATGTGCTTCCAGAGGTCTGTGACCCGCCGCTCGCGCTCGGGGGCGAGCCCGCGGATCTGCACGCCGGCGGACTTTTCTCCCATGCTGGCGAGGCCGTACGCGTACGCCCTGGGCGCTGCCTGGAAGGTGCTTCCGTCGAAGCGGTCCAGGATGGAGGCGGGCAGGTTCTCATACAAGCCCCGGTCCTTGAAGTACTGCGGCGCATGCACCTGGATGTGCCCCAGGGACCGGTCGGCCGCGTACCGGATCATCTGGCGGTTCATCCCTTCGACCAGGGAGATCGAGACGATCATGAGGGTAAGGCTGAGGCTCATGGCGGCGATCGTGATCAGGGACCTGCGCGGATTCCGCCAGAGATTGCGCCAGGCCATCCTTGCCAGCACCATCGCTTCTCCGCCGATCACGGCTTGCTCCTGAACGACGCCGACTAAGGACGCTTCTGCAGGGCCCGCAGGCTGAAGAGCTCCGGGTCGAGACGGACGTCGAATGTGAGATTCAGGTAGGTGACCCGGGTAGACTCGTTCGGCTTGTCCACGGGCCGCATGACGAGCTCGGTCGGAATCCGGCGCCCCCCCATGTCCTGCACCTTGGAGAAGGTGAGGGTGCGCACTTCCTTGCCCGACTCGTTGAAGTAGTCCATCTGAAGCGGGATGTAATCGTCGGCCCGGACCGCCGCCACGATCTTGCCCCAGACCACCGGAGCCTCGGGCTTGGGCTCAAGGGTCAGCTCCAGGATCTTCTGCCCGTCCCGGTCGCCCTCGAAGGTGATGGTCGTTTCGTAGTCGTCTGCGTAGCGGCTTTCCTTGACCAGGTCGTCGTTCGTGAAGTGGCTCCCCATCCAGGAGCCCAACATCATGGATGCCGGAACCCGGGTCACCCGGTTGATCTTGGGGAGGTAGTTCCACAGGTCGTTGCCGACCTTGAGTGTAGCCACGCCCTCCTCCTTGGCCGGATAGGTGATGCGGACCAGGGAGCGTTCCATGCCTTCGGTGTAGGCGTCCATGCGGAGGGTCCGGGACCAGTGGGAGGTCGCCACCTCCATTTCCATCTCCCCTTCCGAGCTCCTCCCGCGCCACATCCTGTCAATGGTCTCGAGGATCTCCCTGACCCTGGAGGTCTGGTCCTGCTGTTCGGAGGCCGGGGAGGCGCAAACCGGGACATCCCCCGAAACCGTCCCCAGGATGAGGACGGCCGAGAAGAGGGCGACACGCACGCTCCTCGGTGCGGCGGCCCGAAGGGTTTTCAGCAGGAATCTGATGGACCAGGGACCTGCGCCGCCCCCTGCCAGGATGGTGCCGTGTTTCACGGGCATTCACTCCCATTTTCAGAGCCTCTCACCCCCAGCCCGCGCAATCGGAAGGAGGTTGTACCACGTTACCCGGGAGAAGGCCAAGAACGCACCGGGAAAGGCCGGTTTCGGCCGCTACAGGCAAGAGGTAAATCCGAGGGAAATCAGCGGGGCATCCGAGACTGCGGGAGGCGCGATCGAAACGACGGAGCAGGGCGACGCATGCGTCGCCCCTACATGGAAGCCAAGAGGGCGCGGCAAGCAGCGCCCCCTGCAAGAGCGTAGAAGCCTGGCGCGCCCCGCGTCAGCCCCCCTTCTTCGCCCTTTCCGCCTCCTGCTGCCTGGCCTTCTTGATCTCACCGATGAAGTGATTGATGATCGGGGACATCTCGGGAGGGTGCCACTTGGCGTCCTTGGGTTCTTCCGGCCAGACGTAGGGCAGGTGCCGGACCTCCCCCGGCCGGGCGGCCTGCTCCAGCACCTCGAGCGTGCTGAGCACGACCTTGCGCTGCCCTTCCCGGTCTCCCGGCTGGCCCAGGAGCCGGCCGTAGGGGTAGGCGATCGCCGCGGTCCTGGGCACGCCCATGATCCTGTTGAACTCGTGGGTCGGGTTGAGCACGACCGTGGAGAAGCCCTTCCCCTCGAGGTACCGCGCGGCCAGTCCCACGGACTGGCAGCAGAACGGTCAGGCGGGCGTGAGGAAGACGGCCTCCACCCCTTCCTCCTTCATCCGGCGGGCCATGGGCTCGATCGATTCCTGCAGGTAGTCCGCGCTCTGCCATTGGAAGCCGTAAAACGAATACGAAGTCGGGGCCAGGCGCCCGATCACGCCCTCCTTCTCCAGCTCGGCCATGCGGGCCAGGGGAAGCATGACATTGATGTCGTTGAGAATATAGCTCGTGTTGATATGGAGGTGGCGGACGTCGATGTCCTTTTCCGTGGTATCCCTGGGCAGAGCCCGCCAGGAGCGATCGCCCCAGGTCGGCTCCCTCTTCTCCCTCTCCATGTCAAAGGGCGGGTCCGGCCTCCGGCTGATGCCCGCGCTCGTGACCAGCGCAAGGGTCGATCGGTTCAGCGCCTTGGCCAGAGGCGTCCACGGGATCGGCCCCTCGAACTCCTTTTCCGGGATGAGGGCACGGATCCAGGCGGCAAGACCGGGCGGCAGGAACCGGAATCCGTCCACTTTCGCGCTCTCGGGAGCCATGATTCTCCTCCTCTGCAGGCAGGTTTCGTCTTCTCCGGCTCGGAACCCTCGATGAGCCCGCTCGTGTCTACAATAATGAAGAGGCGCAAACGAAGCAAAAAGACGAAGGAGCCCACGCCATGATCGAGAAGGTCCTTTTCTCTCTATTTTGGATTTCCCTGCCCGCGCTCGGGATTCTCTTCGCCTGGCAGCCGGAGGCTCAGGCGGATCCGTCTTCCTACCGGAAGGCCGTCTTCGCCGGCGGCTGTTTCTGGTGCATGGAGCCGCCCTTCGAGAAGCTCGAGGGCGTGGTCGAGGTGATCCCGGGCTACACGGGCGGGAGCAAGAAGGACCCGACCTACGAGGAGGTCTCCTCCGGGCGCACCGGGCACGCCGAGGCGGTGCAGGTGGTGTACGACGCTTCGAAGATCACGTACGAGAAGCTGCTCGACGTCTTCTGGAAGCAGATCGACCCGACCGACCCGAGGGGCCAGTTCGTGGACCGGGGGAACCAGTACAGGACGGGAGTCTTCTACCTCGACGAAGAGCAGAAGAGGCTGGCCGAAGCGTCCAGGGCCGCCCTGGAGAAGTCCGGCCGATTCGCAAAGCCGATTGTCACGCAGATCCTGGCGGCCGGGGAGTTCTACCCGGCCGAGGACTATCACCGGCAGTACCACAAGAAAAATCCGATGCGGTACAACCAGTACCGTCTGGGCTCGGGCCGGGAACAGTACCTGGAGCAGGTCTGGGGCGCCGATCGGGAGATCCGGTCAGAATCCGGCGCGGGATCCGAGGACGAGGTCGTCCAGGCGGGTCCCACGTGCGCGCTTCGCGAAAAGACCGGCGACCGGCTGCGCAGAGAGCTGACCCCTCTCCAGTATCAGGTCACGCAGGAAGACGGCACGGAGAGGCCGTTCGACAACGAGTACTGGAACAACAAGCGCGAGGGGATCTACGTCGATATCGTCTCGGGGGAGCCCCTGTTCAGCTCGCGCGACAAGTTCGATTCCGGCACCGGTTGGCCGAGCTTCATCAAGCCGCTCGACCCTGAAAACATCGTGGAGAAGAGCGACCGCAGCCACTTCATGGAGCGGACCGAGGTGCGGAGCAAGCATGCGGACTCCCACCTGGGCCACGTGTTCCCCGACGGCCCCAGGCCGACCGGGCTCCGCTACTGCATCAACTCGGCCAGCCTCAGGTTCATCCCCAAGGAAGACCTCGAGAAGGAAGGGTACGGCCGGTTCAAGAGCCTGTTCGAGGAATAACAGCCCTCTTGCTGCCGCCCCCCCGGTGGCATCAACCCGGCCACCGATTTGCCGGCCTTGCAGGGGGGCTGCTTGCTGCGCTCTTCTCGGATCCGTAAGTCAACCCCGTATGCCCGAAAGATGCCGGGGATTGCGGGGAGCAGGGACTGGACCCCGGCCTGCGCCGGGGTGACGGAACTCAAAATACCGCGGCCGCGGCCTCCGCCCGCTCCAAGGACTCCCGCGCGATGACCGAAGCGCTCCTGGACTTGGCAGGGCCGTATCGGTACCGTGAACGGAACCGCCGAGCGTCCCGCCCTGCGAGCGGGATCTGCGAGAATCTCCACAACCGGGGGGTAGGACCGCCATGGCCCGTGCGCCGAAGCCGCTCACGAAAAACCAGAAGCAGAGCTATGACGAGATCAGCGCCAAAGGGGTCGCCTTTCTTCGCGCGCGCTACAATCGAGTCAACCGGTGGGTGATCGCGGACATGGTCCGACGATCAGCCTATCACAGCCCCGGGAAGCCCGCCCTCGTCTTTCGGGGCCGGACTCTCACCTACGGCGAGCTGGAAGAGGAGTCCAACCGGGTGGCCCACGCCCTGGCCGCGCTCGGAGTGAGCAAGTACGACCGCGTGGCCATCCTCGCCCACAACACCGCCCATCACGTCCTCACGTGGTTCGGGTGCTGCAAGATCGGCGCGATCTACCTCGCCGTCAATTACCTGCTCCGGGGCAGGGACATTGCCTACTGCATCAACCACTCCGAGAGCCGGGTCTTCGTGGTGGAGGACGCGCTCTACGAGCTGGTGCGGGACGTGCTGGACGAGATGCCCACGGTCCGGGCGTGGGTCTGGTCGCGGCAGGGCGCAGGGCAGGAACCGCCGGCCGGCGGCCGATTCCTGGATTTCGACTCCTGGTGCGCCGCCAGCCCGGTGACGGAGCCCGAGGCGGTCCTGCACATCGAGGACCCCTGCCAGATGACGTACACGAGCGGCACCGAGTCGCGGCCCAAGGGCGTGGTCATGAGCAACCAGTCCCTCATGGCCCAGTACATGGGCTGCATCATCGACGGGCAGTACGAGGAGAGCGACGTCTCCGTCAACGCGCTGCCGATCTATCACTGCGCCCAGCGGGACGTGTTCCTGAACCCGCTCTTCTGGATCGGCGCGACCAACGTCCTCATCCAGCCCGAGATCGAGCAGATCCTCGCAAGCATCGAGCGCCACAGGGCGACCCTGTTCTTCGCCCCGCCGACCGTCTGGATCGGCATGCTCCGCCACCCTTCATTCGGCCGCTACGACTTATCGAGCCTGAAGAAGTGTTACTACGGAGCCTCCATCATGCCCGGGGAGGTCCTCCGGGAGATGCTGGAAAGATTTCCCGGGGTCCGAATCTACAACTACTACGGGCAGACGGAGCTCGCCCCCTACCACACCATCCTCAAGGCCGAGGACGCCGCCCGCAAGCTCGGGTCCGCGGGTATGGGGGGCCTCAACATGGAAAGCCGCCTCGAGGACGATCTCTCCCGCCCGGTCGACGAGCCGGGCCAGGCCGGGGAGATCTGCGGCCGCGGGCCCCATGCTCTGCTCATGTATTTCAAGGATCCCGAGAAGACCGAGGAGGCGATGCGCGGAGGGTGGTTCCACTCGGGCGACGTGGGCGTGCTGGACGAAGACCGTTACGTGACGGTCGTGGACCGGAAGAAGGACATGGTCAAGACGGGCGGCGAGAACGTATCGACCCGTGAGGTGGAGGACGCGATCTATCTCGACAAGCGGGTGCAGGAGGTCGCGGTCATCGGACTGCCCCACCCGAAGTGGGTCGAGGCGGTGGTGGCGATGATCGTGCTCAGACAGGGTGAGAAGATGACGGAAGGAGAGCTCCTGGAACACTGCCGCAGGGAGCTGGCGCCGTTCAAGTGCCCCAAGAAAGTGGTGTTCGTGGAGGCCTTGCCGAAGACGCCCACCGGCAAGATCCTGAAGAGGGAGATGCGCGACGCCTACAAAGGCGCCTTCGCGTGAGGTGCAGCCGCCCGCCGCTTGCGGGCGGGATCCTGGGGGCGCCCTTTGCTGCGCCCGTGCCGGGGTCCGCCGGACCACCTCTTGTAGGGGCGACGCACGCGTCGCCCTTTCCGGAGGCTACACCACGACCAGCTGGAATCGCGTGGACCAGGGACCGGACCCCGGCCTGCGCCGGGGCGACGGAAAAAGCAGAGACGTGAAACGGCGCAGCAGGCAGCGCCCCTACAATCCGTCTTCTTTGCCGACCAGAATCTGCCAGATGCGCTCCGCGGCCCGGCCGTCCCACTTGGGAGGCACCGCGTTCGGCTTCCCCTTCTTCAGCAGGCTCTCCCGGTACGCCCTCAAGATCGTCTCCTTGCCGGTTCCGCCGAGCACGTTCGTCCCCATCTGGAGGGTGATGGGTCGCTCCGTGTTCTCCCGCAGCGTGACGCAGGGCACTCCGAGGGCGGTCGTTTCTTCCTGAAGGCCGCCGCTGTCGGTCATGACCGCTGCGGCGTCCTTCCAGAGATAGAGCGATTCCTTGAAGCTCAGAGGCGGGAGGAGATGGATCCGGCCCGAAAGCTCGATCCGATGGGCCGCCAGCATCGCCTTGGTCCTCGGATGGACCGGGAACAGAATCGGCCTCTCGCCGGCGATTTCGTTCAGCGCAGAGGCGATCTCCCGGAGCTGTTCTTTGCGGTCCACGTTCGAGGGCCGGTGCAGGGTGAGGAAGACGTAGTCGGCGGCTTCCCTCTTGAGCGCGGAGCTGGGGAACCTGGCCGTGTCCTCCTTCTCTGCCAGCCGCCGTAGCTGGTGGAAAAGGTTGTCGATCATCACGTGGCCCACGAAGTGGATCCGCTCGGCCGGTTTCCCTTCACGCAAGAGGTTCTCGACGCCGCTCTGCTCGGTGACGAAGAAGTAATCCGAAACGGCATCCGTCACCATCCGGTTGATCTCTTCCGGCATGGCGAGATCGAAGCTCCTCAAGCCGGCCTCGACGTGCGCGACCCGGACGCAGGCCTTCTTGGCCACGATGCTGCACGCCAGAGTGGAGTTCACGTCTCCGACCACCATGACCAGGTCCGGCTCTTCCTTCTCGCAGACCTCCTCGAAGGCCACCATGATCCTCGCCGTCTGCACCGCATGGGAGCCGGATCCGGCCTCGAGAAAGAAATCGGGCTCGGGGATTTCCAGGTCTTCGAAAAAGGCCTGGGACATCTCGTAGTCGTAATGCTGCCCCGTGTGGACCAGCCTGCACCGTACGCTGCGGAGTTTCCGGGCCTCACGAAAAATGGGGGCGATCTTCATGAAGTTCGGCCTCGCCCCGGCCACCAGCAGCACGTTCATCGAGCTCCCTCGGACTGCAATCGTCGCCGCCCCGGCCCGGCCGGCTCGTGCCTCCGCGCTCAGGGATGCACATCCGGCGGGTCAAGGTGTCATATCGCGTTTCTATTTATATCAGCGTACCTCCGAGTGCCGCCCCCAGACCATCTTCAGATTCCTGCGGCGCGGCAGGAGTCCGTTCGATTCCCAGGTCGAGGCCGGCCTGGTCGAGGAGGGGAAGGAGGTGCCGCAGGCTGCGCGCGCCCGCCTCGCGGGGAGCGTCCTTGTACGTGTAGAGCTCCAGGCAGATGTCTTGGGCGTAGCCCAGCCGGATCATCGTCCTGAAGAGCCCGAGGAAATCGATCGCACCCAGGCCGGGGATGAGATGCTTGTGGGTCCGGTCCGAGGCGATGTCCTCGAGGTGCACGTGCCCGACCCACTCGAAAAGCTCCTCGAACGCCCGTTGCGGGTCCTCTCCCGCGCAGAAGAAGTGGCCCACGTCGAAGTTGACCCCCACCGCGCCGGTCCCCAGCTCCTTGATGAAGGTCTTCAGGGCCCGGCCGTTGTCGGACAGCATCGCGGGCTCCGGCTCGATCAGCAGCTTCACCCCCAGCTCCTCGGCCAGGGGCAGGACCGGCACCAGCCCGCGCCGGAAGTGAGCTGCGGTTTCGGCCGAAGTCAGCCTTCCCGGCGATGCGCCCGTTGGCAGAGAGACGTTGCGGCACCCCAGGAAGGAAGCCAGTCTCAGGGCTTTGAGGGTGTGATGGATCCGGATCTGGTGCCTTTGCGCGCTCGAACGGATCCAGGCCGGCAGGTGGTGGTCGCCATCGATGAAGACGGTGAGGCTGTTGAGGTTCGTGACCCGGAGGCCGCTTTCCTCGATCCGCACCTTCAGGGCCCCGAAATCGCAGGCGGCAAAATCCAGAGGAGGAAAGTGGGGCGGCTTGCAGACGATCTCGATGCCCTTGAACCCCAGCCCGGCGATCGCTGCAATCGCGTCGAACAAAGGATACTTGAAGAACGCGTTTGTGCTGTATCCGAGGAGCATGCTCGAGCCCGGCCCTCCCGCACGACGTCGCCCGTGATCTTCCGCAACTTCCTGGACGTGCTACCCGTTATCACTCATCCATCGCCTGTTGTCCATACGGGCGCATGCAGGCGTCGAGGACCGCGGCGCCTCCCCCATGGCCAATGAAGAGATGCGGCGCGACGAGGCGCGGTTGCGTCGGGATTCCGCCTCGTCAGAATACAAACGCATATATAGAATGAAAAGCAACGCCGCAGATGGGCGTTTTGGGACAGGCTCTACATGCGGCTGAGGGCCATCGGATACTGCACGCAGGCGATCGTGGCGGTCTTGCCGTGGACCTCCTCGGCCGCGGCGATGGCTTCCTCCACGGTGGAGGCCGCCCCGAAGCCCAGGTGTCGAGCGAGCCTCGGCTCCCTGATCCCTGCCACGATGACGCCGGATGCGTGCCGCAGCCGCTTGAGGGGATGGGTGGCCATGAGGCCGTGGACCGGGTGAAAGCCGAACCCGGTGCGGTACTTGGCCAGGTAATCGGCGCGCCCGCTGAACTCGGGCTCGAACAGCTCCATGATCCGGTACGGATCGCGGCTCTCCGCGAGCACCCTGTCCCAGACCTCGCGATAGGACGGGTGGTGCACCTCGTCCCACCGGTCCGGACAGGGGGTCGCCAGGACCACGGTGCAGCCGGGCTTCCCGAGCGCTTCGATGACCCCGCCCAGGTAGCCCAGGCCCGTGGAGACGAGGGTCAGGAGCGGGTTCATGACCGAGAAGGAGGCATAGGGGCTCCAGTCCGGGACGCCGTAGAGGACGATGTCGGCCTTCTGCGGAAGCAGGTCCCGCCGCGCCACGTGGTGGACCCGGAGCACCTCCAGCGCGGCGCGCCGCGCCGCCCCCACGCTGCCGGACCACATGCGGGCCACCTGGAGAGGATTGGCGAGGATCGTCTCGAGCTTGAAGATCCGCTCCGGGCCGATCTTTTCTTCCACCAAGGCCCCCATCTGGTCCAGGATCTCGTGCAGCGGGTTGCGCTCCAGCGACATGCTCATCAGGTCCGGCGTGTGGTGCCAGCGGATGGACCGCCAGGTGGAGAGCCCCACGCAGACCGACTTCCAGCCTCCGCTGAATCCCCGGGTGCAGGACGTGTTCACGTAGATGGTGAGGTCCGAATCCACGACCAGACGGTTGAGCTCCACGTCGTGCCCGGCCGCCGTCCTGCCCAGGTGGACGAGGTTGTCAGGGTCTTCGGCATCATGGCACAGGAGCCGGTCCCCGAATTCCCGGACCAGCGGCTCCCCGAGGATGCGAGCAAGCTCTTCGGGCGCGAATTTTCGATGCACCGCGTTGGCGCACAGCAGCGTGACGCGCCCCCGGTCCACCCCCGCCTGCCCCAACTCCTCCAGGAGGATCGGGATCGCGCTCTCCCAGACCGGCGCATAGCAGGGCACGGTCGGGTCGTCGAAGGCGATGGTGACCCTCCGGCCCGGACGCGCCATCTCCCTCAGGGGAGGCCTGTCCAGAGGGTGCGCAAGGGCGGAGCGCACCGCGCCGGCCAGATCCTCCACGGGCGGCAGCGGAAGATCGAGGCCTGCGGCCGAGGGAAGATGCGTGCGATCACCCGGCAGCCGCGCCGTGATCCACTTGTCGCCGAAGACCAGTTGCTTTTCCACCGTCTCCTCCTTGCCTGAAGCCCCGCCACCTGGAACCTGATACCTCTTTATGTCACACGGGCCGGTGCCGAGCAACAAATTTTGCATTTACCTTTCGTTGGCGCGTCCTTTTCGTCTCTGCCGTTCTCTAATGAATGGCGACTCCAGGCACCCTGGAGACGGATCAACCTGCCTCCGATCCCGTCCCTCGATATGCAACGGAAGCGCGCGCACGAGCACCGACCCGGTTGGGCTCCCACCTTGAACACGTGGGGCCTCTTACGCTGAATCCTCGTGAGCCAAGGCCAAGGACCAGCATGAACGAGCACGACAAAGAACGCATCATGGTTGAAGTGGAACACCGCGTCATGGACCAGTACAACAGGGACCCGAGGACGGTGGAGCAATCCATCTTCGACACCCTTTACGAGGAGCGCCGGCGGCTCGAGACCGAAAAGGACAAGGGCAAGGCCAGGATCGAATCCCTGTTTTACGAACGGATCCAGTCCGAGGCCATCCGTTCGGGGCCGCAGCGCCAGCGCGAGCTCTTGCGGGAGCTCGTGCGTTTCTTCTGCCGCGAAGTGGCGGGCCATTTCGATCCACGAGTCTACTCCCTGGCAACCCGGGTAATCCCCCCCGCCATGAACGCCCTGCTCAACACCCTGAGCCCTCTGAAGCTCGTGCGATCCCTGCCGAACGGACTGAGCGAGCTGACCGATCAGCTCGAGATCACGGGCGAGGTCAAGGCCTTACAGACCGCGGCCAGGCTGGGCACCGCGGTCCTCGTCTCGACCCATCAGAGCCATCTGGACAGCATCCTGCTGGGCTTCGGCCTGTTCCGTATGGGCCTGCCGCCCTTCACCTACGGCGCCGGCCTGAACCTCTTTTCCAACAAGCTGATCGGCTTCTTCATGCACAACCTGGGCGCCTACAAGGTGGACCGCCGCAAGAAGGCCGAGCTGTACAAAGACGTGCTCAAGACCTACGCGGGGTGCACGATGGAGCTCGGCTACCACAACATGTTCTTCCCGGGCGGGACCCGGAGCCGCAGCGGCTCGGTCGAAAAGAAGCTCAAGATGGGCCTGCTCGGCATGGGCCTGGATGCCTACATCCACAACCTCATTGCCAGGAAGGAGAAGCCCGACGTCTTCGTCGTGCCGTGCACCTTGAACTACCACCTCGTGCTGGAAGCCGAGACCCTGATCGGCGATCATCTCAAGGAGCTGGGCAGGAGCCGGTACGTGATCGAAGACGACGAGTTCTCCAAACCCAAGGTGGTGCTCGATTTCGTCCGCAAGCTCTTCTCCCTGAGCTCGCGCATTCACCTGGTGGTGTCCAGGCCCCTGGACGTGTTCGGCAACCAGGTGGACGAGGAGGGCCGGTCGCGGGACCGCCGCGGCCGGGTCATCGACCGCACCCGCTATGTCTTCCGCAACGGTCAGCCGGTCTTCGACCGGCAGCGGGACGAGGAGTACACCCGCGAGCTGGGGGCGAGCATCGTGGATGCCTTCCATCGCGACACCGTGCTGAAGTCCACCAACCTGGTCTCGAACGCCATGTTCAAATGGCTGCGGGAATGGAACTCGGAGATGGACCTTTACCGCCTGCTGCGGACCGGCGGCGCTGCCGAAAGCGTGCCGCTGCCGCAGATGTACCAGCGGATCGACGGCACCCTGGGGCTGCTGCGCAAGGAAGAGCAGGACGGTCGGCTCAGACTCGACGACACCCTCAAGCAGCGGGATGCCGCGGTGATCGTGAGCGAGGCCCTGGCGCACCTGAAGACCTACCACCGCCGGCCTGCCATGGTGCGGCGGGGGGATCGCCTGTTCCACGTCGATCGGAACCTGATCCTATACTACCAGAACCGGCTGGCAGGGCTTTGCAGCCATCTTGCGGAGGCGGCGCAATGAGCCCACGCCAGCCCTCGGACTCGTCGGACGTCCTGGTCGTCGGCGGCGGCAGCTTCGGCACCGCCCTGGCAAGCCTGCTGGCGGAGCTCGGCCGCGACGTGCTCCTGTGGGTGCGGCGCAAAGAGCAGGCTGAAGAAATCAACACCCAGCACACGAACAACAGGTACTGCCCGGGTCAACCGCTCCCGGCCGGCCTGCGCGCCACCACGGACCTGCGCGCCGCGATCCGCACCGCGCCGATCGTGCTCGTCGTCATCCCCTCGCGCTCCTTCCGCGAAGTGGCCGCGCAGATCGGCGACCATATCCAGGGGGATCAGATCCTGGTGCACGCCACCAAAGGCATCGAGATCGGGACGTTCAAGCGGATGACCGAGATCCTCCGGGAAGAGACCTGCGCCCTCAAGATCGGCGTCTTCTCCGGACCCACTCTGGCGGTCGAGATCATGTCGCGCCATCCCGTGGGTGCCACGGTCGCCTCCCGCTACCGGGAAGTGGTGGACCGGGTGCAGGCCCTGTTCCGGAGCGACCGCATGCGCGTGTACGGGGGCCACGACGTCATCGGCACCGAGCTGGGCGGAGCGTTCAAGAACATCGTCGCCCTGGCCGCGGGCAGCGTGGACGGCATGGGGTTCGGTGACAACACCAAAGCCCTGGTCATGACCCGCGGCCTGAGCGAGATGACGCGCTTCGGGGTCGCCCTCGGTGCCGACGTCTTCACCTTCGGCGGCCTGGCCGGGATCGGCGACCTGATCACCACCTGCGCCTCGCCGCTCAGCCGCAATCACCGCGTCGGGGTGGCCCTGGCCAAGGGCGAGAAGCTGGACGACATTCTGCGCGGTCTCGGGCAGGTTGCCGAGGGGGTGCCGACCACGGCGGCGGTGCACCGCCAGGCCCTGGACCTCGGCCTGGACCTGCCGATCGTGCGCGCCGTCCACGCCTCCCTGTACGAGGGCGTTTCGACCTTCGCTGCCATGGCGGAGCTGATGAAACTGCCGGTGGGCAGCGAGCTGGCTGCGCTCCGGTACAGCTGAACGACCGGCGAGCAGCCGAGGTGTTTTGTAAGAGGTGCCGATTTTCTCACCTTCTCCCCTTGCCGAGGGGAGAGGGCCGGGATGAGGGGTGAATCTGCTCCCGTCTCCCCCTCACCCTAACCCTCTCCCCCGCGCACGGGGGAGAGAGAATTTCTCATCGAGGTGTGACATGGGACTCTGCTACCCCCTGAGCGTAGAGGACCAACGCACGCTGCCGGACGGCTACGATGGCCCTGCGTTCGTGTGGGACCTGGACAAGACCTACCTGTCCACCGCCTTTTCCTCCCTGCGCGGCATGCTCCGCATCCCCTTGGAATTCGCCGTGGACAAGCTCTCCATTCCGGGAATGCCCGAGATCCTGCGCGGTCTCCGCAGGGGGTCTGCGCCCGGTTTTGCATGCCTTCCCCTGTACTTCGTGACCGCCAGCCCGCCCCAGCTCAGAAAAGCGGTCGAGAACAAGATGCTGCTCGATGCGGTCGAATACGACGGCATCACCTGCAAGGATTGGTGGGCCGCTCTCAGGCAGGGCAAGCCGCAAAGGCTCCGGGACCAGGTGGGCTTCAAGATTTGCGCGTTGCTGGATGGGAGACAGCGCCGCCCGATGGCCCGGGAGTATCTGTTCGGGGACGACGTCGAGAAGGATCCCGTGGCCTTCCAGATCTACGCCCTTCTCATCAACGGCGCCCTCTCCGCGGGAGAGGCCCAGAGCAGGATGGTGGCCGAAGGGGTCTCCAGGGATGATCGCGCGTGTGTCTTCGACCTGCTCAGCATGCTCCCACGCAATCGCGGCAAGGTGAGAAGCATCTTCATCCACCTGGAAAAAGGGACGCCGCCCGCCGCATTCGAGTCGCTGGGGCCGGTGGTGGTCCCGGTCAGAGGGGCCTTCCAACTCGGTCTGGCGCTCTACGGAGAAGGCCTCGTCGACCGGCGCACCGTCCTGGAAGCGCGTGCGGCTCTGGGCTCCGGCTTCCTGTCCGCAGACGGATCCGCGCACGAAGCCGTGGCCGATGCCGTGGAGCGCGGCCTGATCTCCGAAGGGAAGCTGAAAGAGCTCGGCCTCTGATGCGCCGGGGCAATTCAATTCTCCCGGTCATTCCGCCGTCATTCCCGCGCAGGCCGGAATTCGGTCCCTGCTGCCGTCTTTCCGTCACCCCGGCGGAGGCCGGGGTCCAGTCCCTGTTACCCGGCAACTACCGCTGTGCATGATGCACCCTTCCGGATCCCGGCCGGCACGCGCTCCGCAGCCGGGCCGGGATGCCGCAGGAGGGCGACGCATGCGTCGCCCTCTACAAGAGGTGGCCGCGCGGGCGGCCTCCGAACGATTTTTTCGTTGACTTCGCGAACATTGTTCACTAATGTAAACTTCGTTCACAGTGAATCGAATCCAGACCCCCGAGAGGAGGGAACGCCCATGTACGATTTCATGTTGAAACCCGAGGAGAGGGCCGTGCGCGACGAGGTTCGGAAGTTCGCGCGCGAGGAGGTTTCGGCCGATTTCCTGCGGAAGATGGACAAGGACGAAATCGTCTACCCCAGGGAATTCGTCGAGAAGCTCGCCCGGCGCAACCTGCGCGGCATCCGCTTTCCCAAGAAATACGGAGGCCGCGAGCTGAGCTGGGTGGCGGAGGTCGCCGCCACCGAAGAGATCGGATGTCTCGGCATGGCCCTGGGATGCGCCTTCGTCATGCCGTCGATCGTGGGAGAGGCGCTGAACCGGTTCGGCACCGAGCAGCAGAAGCAGAAATACCTCGTACCCTACCTCGCGGGCAAGCTCGTATCGGCCGAGGCCCTGACCGAGCCCCGGGGGGGCTCGGACTTCTTCGGCGCGACCACCCGGGCCGTGCTCCAGGGCGACCACTTCGTGCTCAACGGCCAGAAGCGCTTCGTCGTGGGCGCGGAGGGATCGGAGTTCTTCCTGGTCTACTGCCGGACCAATTTCGAGCCGGACGCGCACAAGTACAACCGCATCAGCCTCCTCATCGTGGACAAGGGCCCGGGCGTGGAGACCGAGTACCTGTACGGCCTCATGGGCTGCAGGGGCGGAGGCACCGGAAGGCTGGTCTTCCGGGACGTGAAGGTCCCCAGGGAAAACCTCCTGGGAGATCTGCACGGCGGTGCGCTCTGCTTCAACCAGATGATGATCCCGGAGCGGCTCACCTCGGCCGCGGGCTGCCTGGGCGTGTGGGGGGCCCTCGACGTCGCGGTCCGGTATTCGGACAAGCGCACGGCCTTCGGCAGTCTGATCCGCAAGTTCCAGGCCATCAACTTCCTGGTCGCAGACTCCATCGTCCAGCTCGACGCCGCCCGTGCCCTCACCTTCATGGCCGCGCGCGCCGTGGACGAGGACTACCCGAACATGCGCCGGATCGTGAGCGCGGCCAAGCGCTTCGCGACCGAGGCTGCCTGGAACGTCGTGAACAACGCCATGCAGGTCATGGGCGGCATCGGCTACACGGACGTCTACCCGCTCGAGCGGGCCCTGCGCGACACCCGCCTGGCCCTGATCTGGACCGGCACCAGCCAGATCATGAACCTGCTCATCCAGCACGAGTACTACAACGAAGTGCTCAAGCAGCCTTACGAGCGGCGCAAGATGGAGCAGGACGCGATGCGCCCGGACGACAGCGAACGCTGCTTCACGGACGAGGACATGTGGAAGGTCCACGAGGTGCAGCCGCCGAAGCGGGCGACGCCGCCGGCCTGACCATCGACTCCGGGGCGAGCGACGCGTGCGTGGCCCTCGACGAAACAGGACACAACGGCAGCCAACTCTTTTCTGTCATTCCGGCGCAGGCCGGAATCCAGTCCCTGCACCCGGTGATTCGTAGGGGCGACCGGGGGTCGCCCTTACCTGATGGGACTTTCTGGATCCCGGCTCTCACGCGCTCCGCAGTCGGGCGGGATGACGAGCACGTGTGCGCAAGTACGCCCACTTATCCACCGGATCAGGAGGTGCGGCCATGGCAGCGGATCCATGGACCCTCGAAGAGCTCAGGGGCTTCCTGCTGAGGAACTGGATGACCCACGACGCCCTGTGGCTCGGCGAGGTCGCGGCCCGGTCCGGAATGGCCGAGGCGAGCGCCATGAACCTCAGGGTCTGCAGGAGGCTCGGCACGATCGAAACCCGAAGGTTCCTGAAGACGGCCTCCCTCGCCCCGCCCAGGGACATGGCAGCCCTCAGGGGTGCGTTCGAACGCGCCGCTTCGGTGCTGGTGCCGCCCTTCTTTCATGCCGACGTCGAGTTCGGTCCGGGCGACCAGGTCGTCTTCCACACGCACGACTGCTTCGCCTACAACGGCATGGTCAAGGCCGGCCTCATCCAGGACTACGCGTGCGGCATCTTCGAGCGGATCGAGGGATGGTTCGACGCCATGGAAGCGAAATGCCGCCGCACGCCGGACCTGAGCCGCTGTCTCAAGCACCAGGGCGAGCCTTGTGTCGTGACCTTTCAGTTCGAGCTTGCGTGAAGGAAGGGTGAGGAGGGATCCGGATGCCGGCCGCACGTTGGCAGGACATGCGGAGCAGAGAACGGGAAGGCCGACGGGAGCTCATCCTCGCATCCGCCCGCAAGCTCTTTGCCGAGAGGGATTTCCGAAGTGTCACCGTCAGGGAGATCGCGGGCGAGGCGGGCTTGAGCCCGGCCGCCATCTACCGCTACTACGGCAGCCTGGACGAGCTCTTCCTGGACGTCTTCTTTGCAGGCGCGCGGGAGATCACGGAGCGTCTGGACCTCGAGATCCGCAGCAAGGGCGGCTGTTCGCTCCGCAGGCTCTGCGAGCTGTACGTTCTCTTCCTGAATGACAACATGACCTTCTACCAGATGATGGGCCACTTCATGCTGGGGGGCAAGCTCTCCCCCGAAGCCACAGAGCGGCTCAACCCGATCATGCGGAGGCTCATGGACCGGCTCGAGGAGATCGTCCGGGCCGCGGGGATCCGGAGGCGGACCCGGCTGGTCTCACACGCCCTCTTTTCGGCCCTGAACGGCGTCATGATCAGCTACGCCCAGTATCCGGGAAGAAGCCTGGAGGAAATCCGGCGCCACACCCTCCGGCTGGCCGGCATCGTCGCGGGGTTCTTCAGCAAGGAGTAGGGGCGACCGGCCAACTCTCTCTTGATTGAAGATCTCTATTTCCATATTCTGCTCTGCCGGCGCGGGCGTCGCTGCGCCTGCGAAAAACGCGGCCTGCCCGCGTCGGGGTGAAGGCCTTACGCTTCCGGCGGGCAGGAGGTCGGGAAAGCGGGAAACGCGACACAAGGGTCAGAGAAGGAGCGAGGCATGAAGCATGGAGCTCTTGTCGGTGTGATGACGCTGGCCGCTCTCGGGCTTGCGCTGGTCGCTTTCTCCGGCCAAGTGCCGCCCGAGATCGGCTGCACGGCAGAGCAGGCTGAGGACGCGATCTTCAACAATCTCCGCAGCGGCAGTTTCTACCCGCCTTACTGCAACAGGGTCTACAAGGCGATTCCCCCGGACAAGAGGGCTTCCGTCGTGCGCAAGCTCGGTGATTTTGCCAAGAGCACTGTCGGAAGCGATGCCTTCAGAACGCGCTATCTGGCCGAGTGGGAAGCCAGCCGCCCCATCGAGCCGGAGCAGGAGGCGGTGGCGACACCGGCCAGCCAGATGGAAGGGTTCGAGGACCAGATCCGCAAGACCGAGGCGCAGATCGCGAGCCCGGATACTCCCGAGGAGCAGAAGAAGTACCTCCGGGACTCTATCGCGTCCATGAAAGAGATGGTGCAGCAGATGAATACCCCCGAGATGCGGCAGATGGTTCAGCAGGGGTATGAAATGCAGAAGCAGGAGGCCAGCCGGAGGTACGAGCGCCAGATGGAGGAGTATCGGAAGAAGCTGGCCGATTGGGAGAACAGCAAGGACGTCAACCATGTCCTCAGGACACGCCTGAAGGATTTTCTCGAGATAACCAAGCAAATGGATTTCAAGGCTCCGCTCGTCAAGCGCGGCGACAAATACGTCTTCGCCGACCCGGCGTTGGAGGCAAAGGACTACCGCTGGAAGATGTGCTTTCGATGCGGAAAGGAAGCCATCGAGGCCGCCCGCGCTTACGCGTCCGGGTGGCTCGACGAGCTCGAGCAGCCGTAGCTCAGTAGCTTGGCGCCGGAGTCGCAATCCCCCCGTAAAGAGCAGCAGCGCTCCAGCATCGAGGCAGCGCCAGACAAGTGCCGGAGATTGCGAGGCCCGGAGGGCCGCGGCAACCTTCGGAATGGTACCTCAGGGCGCAGGGAGGTCCCTCGCTTCGCTCGGGATCCGGGCCGCCACGCTCGCGAGCCGTTGATGGTGGACACGCTGCGCTTTGTCCACCCTACCGAGTCCCAAGGCTCGCTCCGCGAAGATCCAGCGCTTGGGCCATCGCCTGCTAAGGTTTCGTCATCGGAACCCGGATCAGAAAGCGGCTCCCCTTCCCGGGCGTCGAATCGACCGAGATCTTGCCCCCGTGTTTGACGGCAATTTTGTTGGCAATGAAGAGCCCGAGCCCCGTCCCCTCCATGCCCTTCGAAGAGAAGAACATGCAGAAGAGCTTCTCGCGGGTCTCCTGGTCCATGCCGATCCCGTTGTCCTGAAGCTCGAAGAGCACGTGGTCCATGGTCTGCCACACCCGGAAGTGGACCGCGTGGTCCGTCTTGACCCGGTCCATGCGGCAGGCGTCGAAGGAGTTCTCCAGCACGTTCACCAGCATGGAATGGAGCGCCTTGGCATCCCCTTCGAAGGGCTTCATGCCTTCTGCGAAGGTCGTGCGGAAGGCGATGCCGAGCTTTTCCGCCTTGCCGTCCAGGACCTTGGCGACGCTCTCGGCGAGCTCCCGGGGCCGCACCTGCTCCCATGCGGGCTCGCGGTCCTTCGCGTAGTAGAGGACGTCCAGCACCATGCTGCGGATCTTGCTGATGTTGCGCTCCATCATGTCCCAGCCTTTGCGGACCCGCTGCATCTCGCCCTTCTCCAGCCCGGACTTCATGAAGTAGCCGCCCCCGTCCAGGCCGGTCAGGAGCCCCTTGATTCCGTGCGAGATCGAGCCGACCAGCATGCCCAGGGATTCGAGCTGGGACTGAAGCCGCCGGATCTCGGTGATGTTGGTGGACATCTCCATGACGTGCGCGATTTCTCCCGCCCCGTTCCGGATGGGGGCGGTCGAGACCAGAACGTGGATCGACTCTCCGCTCTTGGAGGTCACGACCTCCTCGCTGGTGTGCACCTGCCCGTCCGCAAACGTGGCGGCCACCGGGCATCTCAGGCATTCCTCCTCACGGTGCTTGTACACGGCGTAGCAGTGATCGCCGATCTCGTCCCCGAAGTCCTCTTTGAACTTGCGGTTGGCCCGCACGATCCGGAAGTCCCGGTCCTGGACCGAGATGTAGCAAGGGACCTCTTCGAAGAGGTAAGCGAGCCGTTCCTGGCTCTCCTTGAGCTTTCTCTGGAGGTACTTCACCTCCGTGATGTCGGTGGACATCTCCATGACCGCGACGATCTCGCGTTCCTCGTTGTAGATGGGCGTGGTGTAGACGATGACCTCCGCCACGCTGCCATCGGGCAACGACCACATCTCCTCGCTCTTGTGGCTCTGACCGTCCAGGAAGGTCTTCTCGACCGGACAGACGGGACACTTCTCCTGCCGGTCCTTGTAGATCTCATAGCAGGTGGAGCCCGGCTTTCCTTCGAAGGTCTCCCGGAACAGCCGGTTCGTCTTCAGGATCCGGTATTCCCGGTCCTGAATGGAGATGTAGCACGGGACTTCGTCGAAGAGAACGTCATAGGGGAGAGGGACCGTCCCCTGCCGGATCTTCAGCTCTTGCCGCACGCTCATGGCGGATTCCGCCTCAGACGGCGAATCGGTTCACCGTCTCGAGAAGCTCCCGGGTGTCGATCGGCTTGAAGACGTAGCCGGCCGGAGGCCGGATCTGCTTGCGGTGCTCGATGTACGCCTCGAGCTCCTCGGAGACGCCGGTGACGATGACGACCGGGATCCTGGAGGTCTTAGGATCCTGCTGCAGCTCGCGCAAGGTCTTGATCCCGGATTTCTCGGGCATGGAAATGTCCAGCGTGATCACGTCCGGGAGCTCCTTCTTTGCCAGATCGAACCCCTGACTTCCGTTCGTGGCCCCCAGGGCCTGGAAACCGTTGTCCTCGAAGAACGTCATCATGTAGCTCTGGATGTCCTCCTCGTCCTCGATCACCAGGATCTTCTTCGCCGCCATGGTTTTTCCCTCCTCATGCCGTTTGACGTGGCCCGATACGATGCCTTGATTTCGATCACCCCTTCGGGAGCCGGGCCGTGACCGTGTTTCCGTCACCCGCTCCCGGATCGACCCGGAAAGAGCCGCCGTGGGCCGCCGCGATCTTGTTCGAAATGAAGAGGCCCAGGGCGGCGCCCTCGATCTTGGAGGCGAACAGGGGGCTCGAGACTTTTTTCACGGTCTCCGGATCCAGCCCCCTGCCGCTGTCCCGGACCTGGAAGACGATCTGTTCCGCCTCCGGGAAGACGGACAGCCGGATCCGATGCCTGCCCTCGCCGGAATCCGCTGCGCAGGCCTCGAGGGCGCTCTCGAGCATGTTCAGGACCAGGGACCGGACGGCCTTCGGGTCCGCCCGGAGCTCCCCGGCGCCCGAGGCGATCTCGGTCGAGAGCGCGATACCGGCCTCGTCGCATCTCTTGCGCACGGGTTCCGCCAGCTCCTCGACCAGGTCGGGTGCGAACACCGGTTCCCGCACAGGCTCACGATCTTTCGCGTAATAGAGGATGTTGAGGACCGTGCTCCGGATGCGGTCCGCGTTGCGCTCGACCATGGCCAGGCCCCTCGTCATCCGTTCCGTGTCGCTCCTGGCCGCTCCGGACTTCACCAGGTAGATCCCGCCGTCCAGGCCGGTCAGCTGCCCGCGGATGGCGTGAGAGATGGTGCCCACGAGGAGGTTGAGGGACGCCAGGCGGTCCTCGACCTCCCGCACGGCGGTTGCCTCGCCGGGCATCATCGGCTCCGGAGTCTGCCCGCCATCCGCTCCGCGGTTCGGCTGCAATGGACCTCCTCGCCAGGTTCCAGGCGCCACTCCGGGTCCACCCCCTGATGAGAGTATCCGCCGGTCGGCTGAGGCGTGGCCTGACACCTGACACCTGATTCGCGGCTCAAGCCTCTGCCTTGGACCGATGGGCCAGCTCCAGGATCTTGCGCACGTTCTTCACGAGCACCTCCTCGCTCACCGGCTTGTCGAGATAGCCCTCGGGAGGGCGGTGCGGCTTGTCGTAGATGAGCCGCCGAAGCTCCGGTCGCCCCGTGACGATGCAGATCGGGATGCCGGCGGTCTCCGCATCTTCCCGCAGCCGGACGAAGACCTCGCTTCCGTCGAGTTGCGGCATGGAGATATCCAGCGTGATCAGGTCGGGCCGTTCCTTCCTGGCAAGCTCGATCCCCTTCAGACCGTCGGTTGCCCGGAGGGTGGACGCCTGGTTGTCCTCGAGCACCGTGGAAAGGTAGGTGAGGGTGTCGGGCTCGTCGTCGATGACGAGAATCCGGAAGCCCTTCAGGGTGTGCACCGCCTTCGGCATCTCGGCCACCTCGATCTTCTCGGGTAGGATGAGGGCATTGGAGACCAGGTTGACGAGCTGCTTGACCTCCATGCCGAGCTCGTAGTGGCGAATGAGGTCGGTCAGACCGTCCACGCAGTTGTGGCAGGAGGTGACGACGATCTTGGCGCCCGTGGCCCTGAGCTGCTCGGCCTTGATCTTGCCGGACTTCAGTCTCCTGGGGGTGTACTCGGACATGGACATGGCGCCGCCGCCCCCGGTGCAGCAGTAGTTCTCGGCCCGGTTCGGGTGCATCTCGCGAAAGTCCGTGCAGACGAGCCGGATGAGCTCCCTGGGCTCTTCGTAAAGCCCGCAGCTCCGGGCGTTGTTGCAGGAGTCGTGGAAGGTGACGGGGATGTCGTTCCGGGTCTTGTCCACCTGGATCCGACCCTCCCGGATGTAGCGCAGCATCGTGATGACCGAGCTTTCCATCTCGAAGCCGATGTCCACGCCTCCCCAGTTCGGCCCCTCGCAGCGCGTGGAGCGATAGCCGTGACCGCACTCGGAGATCACGACCTTCTTCGCGCCCAGCTCCTCGGCCTTCTCGTACAGACGCTTGGCCACCGTGCCGCCCAGGTCGTCGTCGCCGGAGAAGAGGCCGAAGTTGGTCATGTCCCAGCCTTCGCTCGGCATGGTCCAGTCCTCGCCGGCCACGGTGAAGATCTTGGCCGCGTCGCCGATCGTGCGCGGATCGTACTTCACCTCCCGGGGATTGATGGTGTACATGACCCCGGCGCCCGCCTTGTCGATCGGAATCAGGCTATGCCCGATCTCGAGCTCGTCCTGGAGCTCTTCGTCCATCCATTCGAGCGTCTCCAGGTAGTCCTCCTTGAGCACGCCCATCTGGTTCCCGATCTCCCACTGGTCCTTGCTCACGACCGAGACGCCTTCCGGCATGACCCCGACGTGCACGAGCAGGCCCCGGGTCATGCGGTTCACGGTGGCGAAGTCGACGCCCATGGGGCAGTTGATCGTGCAGCGGCGGCAGTTGGTGCATTTCCCGAAGGCAATGTCTTTCAGCTCTTCGAGCTCCTCGTCCGTGCAGAGGCTCTTGGCCTTGACCCACCAGGGGAACACCCGCCCGGTCCAGTCCACGTGGCGCTTGAAGATCTTGCGGATCTGGTCCGCCTTGTAGGCCGGCGCATAGGTGGGATCGCCCGGGTTCGAGAGCACGTAGTGGCAGGAGTTGGTGCACATGCCGCAGTGCACGCAGCCCGCCAGCGACAGCACGATCTGCCGGTTGAGCTTCTTCTGCAGCCTGTCGATGACCTTCTGCGCTTTGTAGGATCTCGCTTCGGCGCTCATTGTCTTCTTCCCTTCCTGGATCGATCGGATGAGACGGGGATGCTTGAGGAGTCCCTGGGCGCTTACCCTCTGTCAGGTGTCGCCGATCGCTGGATCGGGTACACGCCCCGGTGTCCCAGGGACCTGCCGATGTAGAAGCGCATGAACGGGTAGTAAAGGTAGTGGGAAATCTTGCTGAAGGGCACGTAAATGAGGAAGAAGGCCGTGAGGAAGAAGAAGGCCAACAGGTGCCCCTCGCCACCCAAGACGTCATTGGGAGCGGCGAGCGTCGCAAAGAAGAACCAGACCGTCAGCAGCGCCAGAGAAAAGTAATCGTCCGGGGTGCTGATCGCCCGCATGTACGGGTTCACGATCCTGCGCACGAAGCGGTAGCATCCCACGAAGAAAGCGGCGCCGGTGAAGATCTGGAACAGCCGCACCGCCGCCTCGCTCTCGAGCACCGAGGGAGCATACGGGATGATGAAGGAAAGGGTGATGGCGGCCGTCACGCCGAGATGGAACAGCACGAACTGGGCCCAATACAAGGGGTTCATCCTCGTGCTCTCCATGGCCCAGGGCATCGCGATGTTGGCCAGAGAGTACGCGGCGCCTTTCATGGGATCGGTGCTGAGGCGGCCTGTCTGCGGCTGCCGGTCCCGTCCCGCCTTGAACCGGAAAAGCCAATAGAGCCTCAATGAATAAACGATTGCCATGAAGGCCAGCGAAAGCTCCTGCAAGCGGTGCGCGGAAAAGTGCAAAAGTGCGCTCTCTCCCATGTGCTTCCTCCCGGTACGGAATGGTGACTCCTGGCAGCCTGACACGACAGGGCAAAGGGGAAAGGTCAAAGGGGCAGATGCTCTCTGCTTTCAGCTTTCCCCTTTCACCTTTTCCCTTGCGACGCTCACAGGGCCTCGATCTGCTTCGAGAAAGGTTTGACCTCCCGGGTGTCTCGCGCGCAAATGATCACTTCTTCCAGTCCGCTGTTTCCGTTCATCAGATGTTCCCGGATCGTCTGGACCATCACCTTCGCGCAGGTCTCGACCGGGATCCCGTAGAAACCGGTCCCCAGGGGAGGGATCGCCAGTTTCTTGATCCCCTTCTCTTCCGCCCTCCGGAGAGCGGAGGCGACCGTCTGCCTCAGCTTGGCCTCTTCGCCTTCTTCCTGGAACTTCGGGCCGACCGCGTGGATGATGAATTTCGCCTTCATCTGACCGGCCCCGGTCACCACGGCTTCACCGACCCGGACCGGGGCAAGCTTTTTGCACTCCTCCTGAACGGAGGGCCCGCCCCTCACCGAGATCGCCGTCCCGTAGCCCGAGCCGAGGGCCAGGCTTTCCGTGGCGTAGAAGACAAGAGCGTCGGCCTCGACGTCCGTGACGTCGGCCTTCATCAGATGGATCGACTTGCCTTTGAGCTTCTTCTCCGTCATCTCGTCCCCCGTGTCTCTTGTGAAAAGGACGCTTTCCCCCTTTGAGTGAACGATCCGTCACATCTCGCCCGTCACAGAGGCCCGTCAGGCCCTGCCCTGCTCGAGCTCCTGCAGCATTCTCCGAACGCCGCTCTTGTCGCAGAGATCTTTCAGCGAATAGTCCGCCAGGACTTGGGTGATGCGTTGATTGAGCAGCTCCCAGAGGATCCGGCATTCGCAGTTCTCCGAGCGCATGCATTCCTCCGGGTGGCCCACGCATTCCACGAGATTGATCGGCCCGCTGGTCGCCTCGTAGATTTCGAGCAGGGTGATCTGCTCGGCAGGTCTGCCGAGCCGGTATCCTCCGGTCCGGCCGCTGGTGCTGCGGATGAGGCTGGCATTCTTGAGGGATACGACGAGTTGCTCCAGATAGCCCTTGGAGAGCTTCTCGCGGCGGGCGATCTCGCTCAGGTGAACCGGCTTTCCGTCCCCGGAGTGTCTGGAGAGGTCCAGCATCAGCCGGAGGGCGTAACGCAGCCGCGTGGAGATCTTCATCCGCAAGGGTTCCGTTCTGGTCTGGCACCGATTCCTACCAAGGCACTAGGCTTCAGGTGTTTTCATAGTAAATGGGTATGCAAACCATGTCAACAAATTTTTTCAGGAGATACAGGGAAGGCCGGGGAGTCCGTCGGAGAGGCCTGCTTGGGGACCTGTTGGATCCCGGGACGGCGCGGCAAGCGGCGCCCTACAACCCTCGCAGGGCGCTGGCTGGGATGACGCAGCCGGACGCAGTCTTGTAGGGGCAGGGCTTGCCTGGCTTGCCCTGCCCGAAAGGGGCTACCAGGGGCGCTGCCTGCTGCCCCCGGGACCCCGGGGGGCAGCAGGATTCCCGCGTGCGCGGCTGTGTCACAAGCCGGTCAAACCCTCATGCGGCCACTCATTCCGGAGGACCCGGAGGCGCGGCCGCATGATTTCCGTCATTCCGGCGGAGGCCGGAATCCAGTCCCTGTACCCGGTTCCTGAAGCTGGTCTGGGTGCACCCTTCTGGATCCCGGCTCCCACGCGCTCCGCAACCGGGCCGGGATGACGAAATAGGACACAGCCTGGTGCGCGGGAATGGCGGCCAGACTTGGGCGCAGGGCCGGATTCCGGCCCCTGCCCCGTGCCTGATCCAGCGCGCGCGGGAATGACGCCGTGTCTGGTTTCAGGCTGAGCGGGGCCGAAAGGGGGCTGTGCTTGTTCTGGCGGAGAACTGGCAACCGATAACTGGCGACTGGCGAGGAAGGTCAGACTCCCTCGCCCAGATTGCCGGTGACCCAGCGGAGATCCACGAGGGCGGCCTGATAGTCGCGGCGCGCCCGGGCCAGGCTGCCCCGGGCGGTCGAGAGGTTGAGCTGGGCGTCGAGCACGTCGAGGTTGGTCTTGACGCCGTGCTCGTATCCCATCTCCGCCATGTACAGGAGCCGTTCCGCCTGAGCGACGGTGCCGGAGAGGGCGGTCACGATCTCGCCCGACTCCTGCACGGCGTCCACCACGGTGTGCGCCTCAAGGGAGATCGCGTCCTTAAGCTTGGCCTCCTCGATCTCGGCGGTGCGCACGTCGCTCTTGGCCTGGCTCACCAGGCCGCGGGTCCGGAGGCCGTCGAAAAAAGGGAAGGTGAGAAAGAGGCCCGCCTGCCACACGGCGCCTTCGGACTCGAGCCCCTCGACGTTGTAGCCCCGCCACCCGTATCCGGCCTGCACGTCCAGCCGCGGCTTGTCACCGGCGCGGGAGACCTTGACGAGCTCTTTGGCGACACCGATGCGATGCGCCAGCTCCTGCAGCTCGGGCCGGTTGCGCAAAGCTCCCTCCAGCACTTCCTCGTAGCCCGGCTGCGGCGACACGGCGGCGACCAGCGTTCCCTCCACCTCGATGGGCGTGCTTTCCCTGCCCAGGAGCAGGTTCAGCCGGTCCTTGGCGATGCGGATGCGGTTCTGTGCCCGGATCAGCTCCGGCCTGGCGTTCTGCACCTCCACCGAGGCGGCGAGCACGTCGTACTCGGTGGCCGTTCCGGCCGCGAGCTTGCGGCTGGCCGCCTCCAGGTGCCGCTGCTTCTGCTCCAGGTTCTCGGCCGCGATGGCGGCCATCTCCTTGGCGAGCAGCACGTTGTAGAACTGCACCGAGACGTCCCGGGCGACCGCCTGGCGGTAGTACCGGAGCTGGTCCTCGCCGATGGCGATACCCAGCCGGGCGGCCCGGATGGCGGCGCCGACCTGCCCCCACGTGAACACGGCCTGGGAGAGGGACACATCGGCGGCGGCCACGTCCCTCTCGAACGAGAAGATCCCGCCGAACTGCTCGGGGATGCCCTCGTAGAACTCGCGCTGGCTGTCGTCGTACTGGCGCGCGATATTCGAGGTGATGCTGAGATTGGGCAGGGCCGCGGCGCGCTCCTGCACGTACTTGCCCCGCACCCAGTTCTGGAACTCCAGCGCCTTCTTGACGTCCTGGTTCTGCTCGGCTGCGATCACCAGCGCCTTCTCCAGCGTGAGAACTTCCACGGGCTGCGCCGCCTCCTCCTCGGAGGCCGCCTGAACGGGCTCAGGCCACGCCAGTGCCATGAGACCCTGGAGTCCGGCGGCCAGCAGCAGGACCGCAGCCCCGCCCGCCCCTTTCACGGCCCGCGCGCGCACCGGGACGGCCTCGGCCTCCGCGGCCGGCGCTTCGCCCCTGCCCAGGCGCCTGCGCACCCAGCAGGCAAAATCGTCGAGGACCGTGTACACGACCGGCACCACCAGCAGGGTGAGCAGGGTCGAGGTGATCAGCCCCCCGACGATGGTCCGCGCCATGGGCGCCCGCACCTCGCCCGCCGAGCCGAGCCCGAGGGCCAGGGGCATCATGCCGAAGATCATGGCGGTGGTGGTCATCAGGATGGGCCTGAGGCGCAACCTGCCGGCCTGGATCAGGGCCTCTTTGCGGTCCACGCCGCGGCCGCGCAGCACCTTGGTGAAATCCACGAGCAGGATCGCGTTCTTCGTCACCAGGCCCATGAGCATGATGAGTCCGATCATGCTCATGATGTTCAGGGTGTCGCCGGTCGCCGCCAGCATCAGCGCCATGCCGACCACGGACAAGGGAAGAGAGAGCATGATGGCCAGTGGATCCACGAACGACTCGAACTGGGCGGCCAGGATCAGGTAGACCATGATCACGGCCAGCAGCAGCGCCTCTCCCAGGTAGCCGAAGGACTCCTCCATTTCTTCGGTCTGCCCGTACAGGACCACGCGGTAGCCCGGGGGAAGCTCGAGGAGGCCGGCTGCCTTCTGGACCTCCTTGCCCGCCGTGCCGAGGGGCATGCCGTCCAGGTTGGCGGAGACCAGGACCTCGCGCCGCAGCCCGATGCGGTTGATCTCCGAAGGGGTCGTGCTCCTCTCGTAGCGCGCCAGGTCGCCGAGCCGCACCAGCGTGGGGCCGCGCACCGGATCGTGCACGGTCAGACGCAGGTTCTCCACCTGCGAGATATCGCCCCGGCCGTCTTCGGGCATCCGCACCTGCACGTCCACGGCGTCGCCGTCCTCGTCTTCGTAGGTGGAGACGGCCAGGCCGCCGACCAGCGCGCCGACGGAGCGCACGATCGCGGCGGTGTTCACCCCGGCGTCCTCGGTGCGCTCGCGGTCCACCACGAGCCGGTACTCCGGGGTCTCGTGCTCCAGGCTCACCTCGAGGTCGACGATGCCCGGGATGCGGTACATGTCCTCCTTGAGCCGGGCCGCGTACTGCTTGAGGAGCTTCAGGTCCTCGCCCCGGACGCCGACCATGAGCGGCTTGCGGTCGTCGAACTGCTCGGCCTCCATGACCGACACGACGATGCCCGGGACTGCGGCCAGCCGGGCCCGCACCTCGCGCATGATCGTCTTCTGCTTTCTGGACCGCTCCCTGCGATCGACGAGCTTGACGTAGACGGACACGTCCCGCACCGTCTCTCCCTCGCGCGCCCCGATGGTGCCGTAGGTGTGGTCGATCTCGGGGATTCCCTCCAGAGACGCGAGCACGGCCTGGAGCCGGTTTTCCGTCTCGCGGATCGAGGCGTCCGGTGCGGTCTTGAAGTTGAGCTGGAACTCGCTCATGTCATGGGGCGTGATGAACTCCTGCTCGAGCTGCACGAACACCGCCATTCCGCCCAGGAAGGCGGCCGTGGCGAGGCCCATGACGGTCTTGCGGTGGCCCAGGGACCACGCGATGACGTTGCGGTAGCGGTCCGCGGTACGATCGAACCAGTCGTTGAACCGGTCCAGGACGCGGGCCAGGAAATGACGCCTGCCGGCGCGCCGGATATCGGGATCGAACCAGCGCGACGAGAGCATCGGATCCAGGGTGAAGGAGACGAACAGGGAGACCAGGACGGCGAAGGCCACGGTGATGCCGAACTGGAAGAAGAACCGGCCCACGATCCCCTTCATGTAGGCGACCGGCACGAACACCGCCACGATCGAGAAGGTCGTGGCCATAACCGCCAGCCCGATCTCGTTGGTGCCGTTGCGCGCCGCGGTGAAGTGGTCCTCGCCCCGTTCCAGGTGGCGCACGATGTTCTCCCGCACCACGATGGCGTCGTCGATCAGCAGACCGATGGCGAGCGAGAGCGCCATCAGGGTGAGCATGTTGAGGGTCATGCCGGCGAAATTCATCACGATGAACGAGGAGATGACCGAGATCGGCAGGGTCAAGCCGGTGATGACCGTGGAGCGCCAGGAGTTGAGGAAGCAGAAGACGATGAGCACGGTGAGCAGGCCGCCGAGGAGCAGCGTCTCCTGGACGTCGCGGACGGACGCCCGGATGCTGATCGAGCTGTCCCGCACCACCTCGATGCCGGTGTCCGGTGGGAGCTCGGCCCTGAGCTTCTCGACCTCCTTCTTCACCGCGTCCACGACCGCCACCGTGTTGGCCCCCGACTGCTTCATCACGTCCAGGGCGACGGCCGGAATGCCGTTCACGAAAGCCATGGAGCGCTGCTCCTCGATGCCGTCGCGGACTTCGGCCACGTCCCCCAGGGTGACCGGGCGGTCCAGTCGCTGGGCGACCACCATACGGCGGAAATCGTCCACCAGGTCCGGCTTGCCCTGCACTCTGACCGGCACTTCCACGCCCCGCCGGGTGAGCCTGCCCAGGGGGGTGTTCACGTTCTCCGACTGGAGCCCCGCGATCACCTCGTCCACCCCCATCCCCAATGCCTCGAGCCGCGCCGGGTCGAGGTCCACGTTCACCTGTCGCTTCGCGGGACCGACCAGGTCCACCCGGCCCACGCCCATGAGGTTCTGGATCCGGCGCTGAACCTTCTTTTCGACCAGCGTGGTCAGGTCGCGGGGCGTCAGGGTGTCCGAACGGATGGCCACGCTGATCACCGGCAGCGAGGAGAAGTCGAGCTTCTCGATGACAGGCTCCTCGATGGACTGGGGCAGGTCGCCCCGGATCGCCGAGACTTTGGCGCGGGCTTCCTGAGAGACGTTGTTGATGTCCACGCCGATCTCGAACTCGACCCAGACTTGTGAGACGCCTTCTCTGGAGATCGACCCCACGCGCTTGACGCCGGCGATGGGGTTGACGGCTTCCTCGAGGGGCTTGCTGACCTCCCGCTCCACGCTCTCCGGCGCCGCGCCCTCGAACACCGTGAGGACGGACAGGACCGGTATTTCGACATCCGGGTACATGTCGATGGCGAGCCGGCGATAGGAAAAGATGCCCAGGGTCACCAGCGCGAGCATCATCACCGCGGCGAACACGGGACGTTTGATGGACAGATCTGAAATCACCATGGCCGTACCCTGTTGCTCCTGTTGAAGGGGTCGGATCGCCTCATCCGTTGTCATGGTTGCCGGCGAGGACGACCGCGAGCGGCGCGCTTCTCATCTCATTCGGCGGGTGTCGACTCTTCTCCCTTCTCCCCTCGCCGAGGGGAGAAGGTCAGGTTGAGGGGTGCTTCTGCTCCTGCTTCCCCCCTCACCCTCGCCCTGTCCCCCGGACGCGGGGAAGAGGGGAGTTTTCGCCAGAGAACACGGGCGCTCACGGCTGGGCTGCCGCCGCGCTCCCATCGGCCGCAACGGTCCCGAGAGGCCCGGCCCCGGAACCGTCGGCCCCGCCGGCCTTGACCGAGATCCGGTCGCCGTTTCGGAGGTTGAAGGCGCCGCGCGTGACGACCTGGTCGCCCGCGGCGATTCCTTCGGTCACCTCGACGTAATCCGCCAACGCCGTTCCGGTTCGGACCGCCCGCCGTTCAACGATCTCTCCCGAAGCCACGAACACCTCGCCCTCTTTGCGCGCCACGTCCCAGGAGAGAAGAGCGGAGCGGGGGATCTGCAGGACGCCCGTGCGCTTGCCGGTCAGGATCCGGCCTTTGGCGAACAGCCCGCCTCGCAGCACCTCCGGCTCGTTCGGAACGTCGGCCACGACCTTCACCGACCGGCTCACGGGATCGACCGTCGGATTGATGAACATGACCTTGCCGCTGAACGTCCGGCCCGGGAGCGCATCGGTCTCGAACTCGAGCAGCTGACCGACCCGGAGGACGGCGAGGGAAGCCGACGGGACGTTGACCGTGAGCTCGAGCACCCGGTTGTCGACGATTCGGAACATCGGCCCGCCGCCCATGCTCTCGACCCGGTCCCCGGGATTCACGCCGCGGTAGGACACGATCCCGTCAAAGGGGGCCCGTATCATCGCTTTCGCCAGCCGGGCCTCGGCCGCCTGCAACTGAGCCCTGGCCGCCGAGGTGGCGGCGGCCGCCGCTTCCCGTGCGGTGCGGGCGTCGTCCAGGTTCTGCTGAGTCACGAGCCCCACGCCCTTGAGCTTCTCGGCCCGCTCCAGCTCGCGCACCGCCCGCGTCTCCTCCACCTGGGCCTGCAGCACGGCTGCCCGGACCGCCTCGAGTGCTGCCTGCGCCTCCTGGGTGTCGAGCTTGGCCAGCGGCACGCCCCTGGCGACCCTCACCCATTCAGCGACGTAGACCTCCTCCACCACCGCCGTGTACTCGGACTTGACGTCAGCCACGAACTTGGCGGACAGCGAGCCCACGACCTCGATCGATTCCTCGAGCTCGCCGGTGGTCGCCGCGGCCAGCTCCACGGCCACCGGCGGGCGGCCGGACGTCTCCACGCTTCCCTCCCCGGACCCCGAACAGCCGGCAGCCGCGGCGGCGGCTGCGAGCGCAGCCAGGACGAGCAGACCCTGCCACCCCATTTTGCCTCTCATCGACGGTGCTCCTTGCCTGTGGGCTTCTTGCTCGAAATGCCTTCGAAGATCACTTCCAGGACCTGGTCCAACTCGGCAACGTCCACGTGCTGCTCCGGGTGGTCCAGGGCGGCCTCCACGCAGGCGCCCGTGGCGCCGTGCAGGGCCGTGGCCATGGCCAGTACGTTTCCGGGACGCAGCTCCTCGTTCTCGATCCCCTCCCGAATCAGGTGCTCGAGGGCGTTCTGGTAAGTGTGATGAAACGCGTCGAAGTCGAATTCGGGCGCCCCCTGGGGCGGCCCGTGATAGGCCCCCAGGATCAGCCGGACGTATTCGATGTTGTCCCGGAAGAGCTGGAACAACTCCCTGGCAAGGCTCAGGATCCGCTCCCTTGCGCTCTCGGGTCTCGAAAGGACGCCCTGGATCCGGTCCTCGAATGCTTCACGGGCGTCCTCGAGGAGGGCGAGGTAGATTCCTTCCTTGCTGCCGAAATAGTAATAGAGGACGGGCTTGGTGACGCCGGCGGCCTCGACGATCTCGCGCACCGTCGTGGCGGCGTACCCGCGCCTGTTGAAGAGCTCGATCGCCACGCGAAACAGCCGATCCCTCGCCCCGATGTCAGCGGGCTCGTGGGCCTCTGCGCTCACTTCCGTCACCCTCCCCTGGAGGACGAAAATCCGGCAATCCGCACCCCGACGACTGCCGGACCCCGATGGAATTCCGTGACCTACCTACCGGTAAGTATAGCTAAGGAGAAGAAAAGAAGCAACCACTGGAGAGGGGACAATCCGTCAGCGAATAGAAGGGTCTTGCCTGCACGGCTCGGCGCCGTGCCGCAGCGCGCAGGGCGGGGGTCGGAGCACAGGCCGCCTTCCGGGCCGGGCGCAGGGTCAGGCCTGCGCCCGCGGCGCGGAAGCATCAGGCCATCTTGGAGCGGACTTTCTCCTTCTGCTCTGTAAAGCTCGCCAACACTTCCTCCAGTTGCTCTTCTTCCATCAACTCCCGCGTCAGCTCGAAGATGCTGTCCTCTTCTTCCTCGATGTGATGCTCCACGAGCTCCTTGAACACGCTCAGCTTGGCAGGCCACTGCTCGTCCGCTCGGGACAGCTTCTCCAGCTCTTTCAGCACGGTCTTCGTCACATGGTGTTCTTCAACCGACTCCAGCACCTTTTCGCGGGCCCCTTTCTTTTCTTTCAGAACGGGGTAGTAGGCTTTCTCCTCCGCCTCCATGTGCGGCGTGATCTCCTTCTTGAGCTTGGCGAAGAGATCTTCTCTCTGCTTGGAGCCGCCATTGGTTGTCTTCTTCAGCTTCTCGAGGATTCCTTTGAGCTCCTCGTGGTCCTTTTGAATGGCCTGTAGTAAGTCCATGCGCTTTTCTCCCGACTTGGTGTTAACCGTCCCCGGGCCTGACGGCCCGTTCCCTCCCTGGAGCCTCGACTCCCGTCTGATGCGCGGGCAATCCGCCCGGTTCCGGGAGCCGGAGTACTGCGCCGCCATACCGTCGACCGGATCCGCGGGGCTCGACCCCCTACGGGGATCCATGGCCAACGCAGGCTGGCCCGGTTCTGCGCGCATCTAAGTCAGGAATGATGTGTTTTTTTTGAACTGCGAAGCCGCAAGGAGCAGAACATGCGATTCAAAGACGGGGCAAGCGTGGTTACCGCCGGGGGCGACAAGGTGGGCCGCCTCGATCGAGTGGTCCTGAACCCGAAGACGTGCCGGGTGACGCACCTGGTCGTTCGCAAGGGGTTCCTGCTCACCCGGGACAGGGTGGTCCCCGCAGAGAGGGTCGCCTCGACGGACGAGAATACGATACGCCTCGGGGACCCCACGGGCGACCCGGAGACCTTTCCCGAGTTCAGGGAAACCGAGTTCGTGGATGCCGACGTGGACATGGCTCGAAGAACGGCCGACGACCGGAACTATGCGGCCCCGATCTAGTGGTACCCCGACCTCAGCTCAACGGCGATGGGCGGCATCGGCTCGTACGGACCGGTTCCGCCCACTCCCACGTACTTACCGGTGCGGTCGCAGACCCGGGAGAACATCCCCGAGGGCACGGTGCCGCTGAAGGAGGGCGCCAGTGTGACCGGCAACGATCGCCGGCACGTGGGAGACCTGGAGCAGGTCCTCGTCGGCGAGGACACGAAGCACACCACCCATCTGGTGATCTCGCACGGGCTTCTTCTGAAGAAGAAAAGGCTTGTTCCGGTCGAGTGGATCGACGAGGTCGAGGAGGACGAGGTCCGGCTGGCGGTCGGGTCGCGCCTGATCGGGACGCTGCCGGAATACCAGGAGTGAACCGCGGCCGCGGAGCCGGATCCGCTGGTTCCCGCAACCCGCGACCGGTCGGAGAATCCGGGCTGACGACCGCGGTCTCCGCAGGCTTCTCACGTGCCCTCACGGGTGGCACTCGGCGCAGCTCACCACGATCTTCGCTTTGCCGTCCTTGAAGTGGCAGCCGTCGCAGGCCTCGACGCTCGCGGGGTCGGAGAGCCAGCCGAGCCCTTCCGTGTAGAGGGAAGGCGGGCGCTCGGGGATGGGCCGGAAGACGATCTTCACGACGGCCTTGGTCGAGAAGCAGCCTCCGAACCCGGGCATGTCCGGGTTCTCGTTGGTGACGAACCCCTTGTTGGTGGACGGATTGAAGTACATCTCCTTCAAGTGGCCGTGCCCGTACGGGAAATGCACGCCGAAGTCGTCCGTGGCCAGAAGGCGATAGTCGTGGCGCTTCTTGTCCGCCTGCTCCATGCCGGTCGCGTCCAGTACGTCATCGAAGAAGACGACCTTCTCCATCTTGCCGCCCCCGACGTCGATGGTTCGCGCCGGCAGATCGGACCAGTACAAGGTCCGTTCGCGCACGCCGTCGTCGACGACGAGCTTGCGCATCATCTCGATGGTGAAGAGGTCGGGGATTGTACACCCGTCGAGCCCTGCGACCGAGGGCGTCCCGCGGCTCAAGTCGACCTTTGCGCTCTGCACGGCCTCCCAGCTCACGGTGCACTCTTGGCCGCCGTCGTACGAAATGAGCCGGTAATCGTAGAGCGCGCGGATCTGATCGGTGGTGAAGAAGCCGGACTGGGTCTGGGCGCTCATGACACTGTCCGGCACGAACGCGCGCAGGGGCGCCATGCGGTCCGCCCCGGGCACCGGCAGATCGCGCAGGCTCACCGCGTGTTCTTCCTCCTGGACGAAAAGCCTCACCCCTTCGCCGTGCGCGGCATGGGCCGGCCCGGCGGAGTTCCGGCCTCCGCCGTCCTGCCGGTAAAGGACAATCTCTGCGACGTCCTCGAGGGAGTGGGCGGGAAGGCCTGCGCCCGCATGGAAGCGCGCGTTCGGCTTCCCCTCGCTCATGTAGAGAAAGCCGCTCTTGAGCTGAGTGAATCGCAAGGGCTCGCAGAGCCGGCCGCCGTCCCGGCCGACGATCTCGTAGAGCCAGTCCTGGGGGCTGCGGGCCGCCTGCGGCACGATGAACGCATCGAGCGTCGCAATGGGCACGGGCTCGGGGCCTGCGGCCCTACCCTGGCCCGCGCCGCTCGTTGCGCCGGTCTCATAGAGACATTGGGGGACGCGCTCCAGCGGGACCGCGACCGCATCCTCCGCGTGCCCGGCCTTGACTACCCGGATCTCGGGCCCGGAGACGCGGGCGTCCCCCGCAAGAGGACGGATGTCCGAAAGAGTCCGGGGGAAGAGGATGCAGGAGATCTCTCCCCTCTCGTCAACCTGGCGTTGCAGGACGCCGATCAGATCGAACGGCCCGGCCGGAGGCCCGGACCCCGGAATCCCCGAGCCCGGGGAGATCTGCAAACGGAGCGTGCGGGTATCGCCGGCTCCCGAGACCTCGACCGCGTCGGTCTCCTGACCGAAGCCGGGCCACGCGGCCGCGGCGTCGGAGCCGTGGAGCCGGACCCCGTTCACCCGGACCAGGTCGCCCGCGCAATCCTCTGCGCTCCCGTAGACCTCGTCCACTGAGCCGAACGCGCGCGCGGACGGCAGCGGCTCCCCTCTTGCCAGCACGGCCACGCTCCCTCCGGAGATCGGGTGCAGCTCGATCATGCCGTTGTGCTGCCGGATGGTCCCCTGGATCGCGACCCGATCGCCCGGATAGACGCGCAGGTCGTCGAAGGTGCTCCCGTCATAGCCCTGGTCCGCCTTTCTGGCGAGCGTGTCCGCGAACACGTAAACACCGCCGGTCCCGTCCTGGACGTGAAACTTGATGAAGCGGTTGCACGCCATGGCGCGGCACCCCACGGTTGCGACGCCCTCGACCCAGACGGTCTCCCCGAGGTGCGCCGGGGTCCCGCCCCTCCGCTCCATCACGTAGGAGCAGGTCTTCTTCTCGATCCGGGTCCAGTCGGGACGGGTCGCCACGGACCCGCCGTCCATTCGGCCGCGGTAGAGACATGGGGCTTTTCTCATGTCCCAGTGGACGCACAGCCCTCTGCCGCTCCCGCTGCCGTCGACGAAAAAGGCGTGTCGGAGATCCTCGTACGCCGGGAGCTCCCGCTCGCTGCCGCTGCCGAGGCATTCGAGCAAGCTCTTCTCGTCCCGGTCGATGAAGTCGTAGAAAAGATTGGCAGCATCCGGGCCGATCGCGCGGTCGGCCCAGTCGGATACCCGCACCGCCCACGCGGTCCGCACGGTCCCGTCCGCGTCGACCAGCTCCCGCAGCACCGGCGCCAGGCCGCTCGAGTCGGTCGCGGACTGGTTCAGGGATACGGAGATCCGGATGCCTTCCGGCGGAGGCGGAGGGTCCGGCTTCACGGCTGTCAGGCAGGCGGATGCTGCAAAAACGGCCGCGCAGAAGAGCATCCGCTTCCGGCCCCTGGGAGGAAGGAGCAGACCCCTCTTACCCCTCGCGTTGCATCTCGGCATTCTATGAACGGTCCCCCATATGCTCGTGCAAGGCAGATTCAAGCGAGGACAGCATTCCCGTAATTTCCGGAGGAAAGAGGCCGTCATCCCGGGCCAGCGGTTCCACCCTGTCTTACCGTCATTGCGGCGGAGGAGGCTGTGTCACAAATCCGGTCAGACCCCGTGCGATCACTCATTCCGGAGGACTCGGAGGCGCGACCGCATGATTTCCGTCATTCCGGCGAAGGCCGGAATCCAGCCCCTGCGCCCAGTTACCACAGCTGGTCTGGGTGCACCCTTCTGGATCCCGGCTCCCACTCGCTTCGCAGGTGGGCCGGGATGACGGAAACCAACACGGCCCCGACAATTCTCTCCCTCCGGCCCAGGCCGGAATCCGGTCCGGTTTATGGGATCCTCCAAGTCCGCTACACTGGCTCGTATCGTGTCAGATCCTTGGGGCGAAATAAAGCCTCGGAATGGAGGGAAGCGTGCGCGACCGATCCATGTCTCCGATCGTCCTTGGGGCGCTCGCCGGTCTGCTCGTTCTTGCGGCGGGTACCGTCCGGGCGCATCCCGGCAAGTTCACCATCGTCGGCATGGGCACCAGCCCCGACCTCCTCACCTTGCGCGGAGCGGAGGTCGTGAGACAGGCGGACATCATCCTTCTGGACGAACCGGAGGACCGCAACGCCTGGGCGGCTCTCATCGGTAGTAAAGAGGTCTGGTTCTGCGGGCGCCGGAGCGCGGCCTTCTACGGCTCCGATCCCGGTCAGATGAACGACCCTGCTGCCCGCGAGGAGGCCGTTCGGGAGGCCCGGGTCCGGGAAGTGATCGTGCAGAGGATCCGGAGGGCCGTGGAGAGCGGCAAGAAGGTGGCCGCCCTGAAGTGGGGAGACCCCATGATGTTCGAGAACACGTACTATCTCGAGATGCTGCCCCAGGGCTTCCCCTCCGAGGTCGTCCCCGGTGTAGGCTCCTTTCAAGCGGCCAGCGCGGCCTTGAAGATGAGCCCCTGCTACGGAGGAGACACGAATTCCGTGATCCTGACCGCGACCGACTGGCCGGGGCGCTCCGACTGCAACGAGGAGCTCATGGGCCATCGGACCACCATGGTGTTCTACGCGATGCACCTGGACTATCCTCGGCTCTTCGAGCAGCTCGGCCGGCACTATCCGCCGGACACGCCGGTCGCCGTCGTGACCCACGCAGGAGACCGGAGCCGCGAGCGCGTCATCCGGAGCACGGTCGCCCGCTTCCTGGCCGAGGTGAGCTATGCGGCGCTTCCCCCGGAGGAGACCCTGCTGCTCGTGGGCAAGTTCCTCGAGGCAGGTCAGGCCCGCAGGACGCCGCCGGCCTTGGAATGAGCGAGACAGCCCCTCACAGGGAACCCGCCGCTCTCCCAGAGTGCGCGTGCTTTGCAGGCGCGCGGGTCCTTACGGCACGGATTCTTACGGCTTGGACGGAAACGCGGATCGTGATAGACTTGGCGCCGACATGAAGAGCTTTTACGCACGCAGGTTGCTGTCCATCTCGAGTCTCATCCTCTACCTCGTCGCGGAGTGCTGGGCAACCGCGGGTATCGTGCTGTGCTCCTGCCCGGGCAGCGACTTCACGGACAATCCTCGCGCGCTTGCCTGCTGCTGCATCTCCGGGGCAGACCGACATCCCTCCGCATCCGGACCTGCGTCTGCCTCGGAGCCTGCAAGCTTCGTGGCGGGGTCTTGCTCATGCGGACAGCTTCCGGCTGCCGTCTCCGTGAGCGTCGCATGGCTCCAGAGAGACAACCCGACTCCGGATGGCAAGACCCGCCAACCCACAACCTCTTTCCGCAATGCTCCCCTTCCCATCGAGACCGTCTCCGGGCGGACCCTCCATGAACCTCTCCCTTCGGCCTCCGGCCTTTTGTTGTTGCACACGGTCATTCTCCTGATTTGAGAGAACCCTCCGCATCCGCGGGCTCGATGAAGAGGTGCACGGCCGGACGTGCCGGGCGCGAAGACCGCGGCACCCGCGGCTCCGTGAGCCCGTAAGCCGATCCCAGCTGCGGCTCCGGATCAAGGCTCGCCTGCACGAGCCGGGGAATCAGGAAATCTCTGTCAGCACGTGTTTTCCGAACGAGGAGGAAGCCATCATGCATCAGGCTCTCATGGGTCGTATTTTCAAGGTGGGTCTTACGTCCGTACTGCTCGCCGGGTTGTGGGGGTGCGGCGGAGGCGGTGACGATCCCGCGAACGGCAGCCCCGGGCTGCTGTATTCAGACCTGCAAGATCTGGACACAACGATTCAGTCTCACGTGGAGACCGTCGAAGGCGTCCTGGGCACCGGGGCCAGATCGGTGCAACAGGAAGCCGCCGCTGTCCTGACACCCGCGGACTGGGAGGCCCTCAGGGCCGAGAGCGTCGACTACAGCACGGAAATGAATCACATGCTGGGCAGTCTGGGCGAGGACGTGACCTCGGCGGGCGATTGTCAGATCTCTTACGGAGGCATGATGTACGGGCCCCCGGATTCAGGCGGAAGCTGCCCCTGCCAGTCCTATCTGGACGGGATTGGCCGGGAGCTCGACCGGCATCTCCGAGACATGTCCTCCTGGATGGACCAGCACGACCCTTCGGGCTTGTGGCAGGAGATGATCCGGCACAGAGACCGGATGAGGTCGCATATCACTGACATGGGCTCTCACATGGAGCACCTCTACGGTCACGACGGATGGATGGATGGGTGGGACGAAGGGCACATGGACGACGGCCCCAACATGATGGGGCAGTAGCCGGGAGTCACCCCGCGCAGAGAAGGCCCCTCTCCGGGGGTCCCTCCCTTCTGCGGGATAGCGCCATCCCCGATGTCACGACCTGAAATCGAAACGCGGCCTCACGAGAGGGTTCGAGCGCCCTCTCGTGAGGGCTCGGGGGGAAGGCGCGCGCTACTCGTGTGCCGCGTGGCCGGACTTTTCGTCATACGCCTTCTGGATGGCGGACATGGTCTCGGGCGTGCACATGCCGTCGACCGTCATGCCATGGTCCTTCTGGAACTGCTTGATCGCCTCCAAGGTAGCCGCGTCCATCTTCCCGGTGCAATCGCAGCTGTAATTGAGTGCCTTGAGGCTTCTCTGGACATCCATGATCTGGGCCTCGTCCACCTTCGCGACCGCCGCCACGGGTATCAAGGTCAACAGGAACAAAGCCACCATCATGGACCCGACGATTCTTCTCTTCATCCGATTTCCTCCTTTTGTCTGGTGATTCGGCCTTTCCGGCCTTCCGTATGTCCCCCCCCACATCGCTCGCGGAAATACTCTACCGGAATGACGGGCAAAGCCCCGGCTTTTTGCCCCGGCTGCCGCAGATCGAAGGAAAGCGCCGGACCGTGGTGTGAACCGAGATAACTCATAGATGCTCGGAAGCTCTTTTGAGTCGGTTAGCGAAAAAGACGGATGCACGGACGGTGCCATGGCAGGCGGCTGAAAAGGACTATCTGCGGAGTACAGCGGCACCTTCTCTTTCCGCAAGGGAATGAGCCCTAGAGACTATTCTTCAGCAACGTGCAGACTATCCTCCACGCTCCCCCTGGCTCCCTGAAGGACCTCGAACCCGCAAGAAGACCATGGGGCAAAGAATCTGTCCTGGGGCCCCGTACAAAATCGTGAGCAGTGGTCAGCAGGAAGCTGCCATCACCGTGCATTCCGACCGAGGGTGCGGGCTTGCGCAGAGGGCCTGACGCTGCAACGAATACCCCCCCCGCCGGCCGCTGGCATGCTCTCTGCACCGCATATTGGGAGGCTCCGGCCGGACGTCGCTCCTGGTGCCGGTCCTCAGGCCGGGTGCGGCCGGTTTGCTCGGGGGCGCCCTGGGCTCTGCAGCGGGAGTCCTCCTCATCGCGCTGGCGCATGCCTTCGAGCCTTCCCTGCAGCTGCTCATCGGCTCCTGGCATCTCCTCGCCTTCCTGACCGCGGCAACCACGGGCATCGGCATCCTGGCCGCCCTGCCCGTCTCTCTTATCGCCGCCCGAAAAGACCCTGTCTGCTCGCTCCAGCAGGAGAACGGCTGACTGCAGGCCGGGGAACGGCCGGCACGACCATCCGGAGGTATGCAAATGAATGCTCTGCCCGAAGGGTATCTGTGCAGCGAGGCCGATCAGGACCGAGGCCGTTCCGAAGGCGTTCACCCGCTCTATCTCGCTCTGGACCTCGTCTACGCAATGGGCCTCAGCCTGCTGGTGGCATACGCGGCCACGCCGCTCCTCCAATCCCCTCTTCCCATGGCGCTTCAGATGCTGGCCGCCATGGCCCTCGGCATGGCTCTGGCCACTCTGGTCAGCTTCCTGGCGTCCGTCGCTCTTGGCATGTTCGAAGCCATGATCCTCGGCATGTGGACCGGCATGACCGCTTCCATGGTCGGCATTGCGGACTCGGCGAGCGCCTGGGCCAGGCTGGGGCCGGCTCTGCTCTGCGGAGCGACGGTCTGGGGCCTGGTCAGTCTCGCCAACTACTACTATCGGTCGAAGCGGCCCGGAGTCAGGGCTCCGGCCGATGCTCCCGCCCCGGCAGTCGGGGCAGCCATCCGGAAGAGAAAGAAATCCCTGGCCTTCTGGGATAAGATCTCCCCTCTCTACGACCTGATCGTATGGGGATCGGACCGGCGGAACCAGCGCCTGAAGCGACAGGCGTTCTCCGGCTCGCACGGCCGCGTGCTCTTCGTGGGGGCCGGAACCGGCAGGGACTTCGACTTCATGCCTCCGGGACTGAAGCTGTACGCCGTCGACATCAGCCAGGGCATGCTCGAAAAGGCAAGGCCGAAAGCGGAGCGCTATGCGGGAAAGGCCCGCCTGATTCGGTGCGACATTGCCCGTGCGCCTTTTCCGTCCGGTTCGTTCGACACGGTCGTGACGTCCTGCGTGTTCTGCTCGGTCGCCGAGCCCGTCCAGGGGCTCCAGGAAGTCCGGCGGCTGCTCAGCCCGGGCGGAAAGCTCATCATGTTCGAGCACGTCCTGTCCCGCAATCCCTTGCTTTCATTCGTGCTGAGATCCATGAACCCCTTGTCCTCGGGGCCGGACTTCACCCGCGACACCGAGCGCAATGCGCTCGCAGCCGGGTGGGACACCGTGGAACATCGGAATGCTTACATGGACATCGTCAAGATCATCACCGCAGAGCGATGATCCGGCCGGAAAAGGCAGCTGACCGGGAGAGGAAGCAGGAGCGTTCCGTAAGAAGCTCCCTCGGGTTCTTTCAACGGCCGGTCAGGGGACGGCGATGACCGGACAAGCAGCCGCTCGCACCAGCTTGATGGCCGCGTTCCCGAACAGGAACTCCTGGGTCTTGGTCATTCTCGGCGCGCCGAGAACGATCGTAGAAAACGACTCTTGCCACTCGTCCAGGATTTTTCGGGCAACGCTCTCCTGCTCGATCTCGAGCAGCTCCAGCCGCAGGCCCTGCGGAGGAAAACCGGCTCGCTCGAGGAGCGTCCGCGCTTCATGGGCGGCCTCGCGGATCCTGGACTCGTTCTGCTGCTTCGCCTCTTGCCACGCCTCCTGAGAACGGAAGATGTCCCGAGAGGGCGCGCGCGTCACGCCCAGCACGGTGATCGCGGAGCCCTGGTCCGGGACGAAATTGCGTGCGATGAAGCGGGCTCCCCGCAGGCCCGTTTGCGGGCTGTCGATGCACAGGAGAACCCTCTGCCCCTTTTCCGGAGTAGACTCGCCCGCGGCTTCGAGCCTTTGCCGGTGCAGGGCCGACAGGCCGGAAATCCTGGTGTCGCGGTACAGACCTGCAAAGTAGCCGACGGCAGCATAGACGATCACCTCGAGCAGGTTGTCGATGTAGTAGTAGCTCCCGGCGCCGTGTCCGGTAACGAGGATCCAGGGTAGGAACAGAAAAGAAGCCACGGCGGCGACCAGCACCCCGACCTTGCGGCCGAACCAGAAGCCGGCCAGGAACACCGGCGCGAGATAGAGCTCGCGGTGCAGCAGATGCAGAACAGGGCTGTGGGTCTCGGTGCTGAAGTGAAGATACGAGATTCCTGCCATGAGCAGGACCAGGATGACGATCTGCTTTTTGCGCTGCATGTCGTGCTCTTGAAAACGGCCGAAGCAGACGGACGACGTGCCGGGGCGCACGCGAGCCCGCGATGACCGGATCCTCAGCTCGTAAGCTCTTCGCGGCAAGCCTGCAGCTGCTGGACGAGCTCCTCTACGCTCTCGTAGAAAGCTTCTGCTGCCTGGCTGAAAAACATCAACGTATCGTTCAGGGCTGCGGGAATATAGGGGAACACCTTCTTCAGGTTGACGATGCGGTTTGCCATCGCCAGGGACATGTCCTCCGCCTTCAGCTCCGAGGCCGGCCGCGCGTTCCCCTCTCTCCGGCCGGCCGGACCCCCGGGGTGATGGAAGCCCTTCCCCACCGTGAAGAGGAGCACGTTTCCCAGGCCGAGAAGATCCACTCCGAAAGGATTCTCCGTGTTGTCATAGGCGAAATCGAAATCGATCCAGCTCCACTGACCGCTGTCCCGTTCCACGAAGATGTGATCGTTCCGGATGTCTCCGTGCAGCCCCCCTTTGCTGTGGAGCCTGCCGATCGCCTCGGTACAGCCGATGACCTTCTCGAGCAGTTCCGGGAACTGCGAGAAGAAGTAGCTCCTGTGGTCCAGCTCGAGCTCGCGCAGGAGCTCGAAGAGCGAGCTGCCCTGTATCTTGTCGATGACCCGAATGGCGTTGCCCGCCTGATCGGTGACCGCCCTGCCCTGCATGAAGAAGGGATCTCCCTGGGTCAGCTCGAGGACGCGGGCTTCCTTCTGCGGACTGCGGAAGCAGAGGATCTGCTCTCCAGCCACGGTCACCGGGAACGATTCGTGGAAGACGAGCTTGATGATCTTGAGCTGCCCCGTCTGGAGATCGACCGCCCGCTTGACCCAGAACTTCGGCTCTCCTTCCAGGCCGCAACGCCCCTCTACCTCGTCTCCCCTGACCAGGTAGGAAGCCCCTTCCAACTCGAGGATATCTCCGGGTTGGATGCTCATGAACTCGGAGGCATCCTCGAAGACCCTCAACGGGCCTCGCGGAGCCAAGTGGGAGAACTCTTTCACCCTCTCCCGCAGCTCTGCTTCGGTCATGCTCTCATCCCCGACTCGCCATATGGTTTAGAGGGCGCCGCACCAGCACCGCGATTCTGGAAAATCCGACTGCGTTTGCCTCCGCGGGACCGAGGCTCAGCCTCCCTGCAAGAAAGCGCTTGTAGATTATTCCTCACCAACGAGGGAAGATCGGCCGTCACGGCCTCTGCGGCCCGGCCGCTTGCTAGAAGCCGATCACCGCGTAACCCTGCATGGCACGTCCGAGCAGGAATACGATCAGCCAGGTCATCCCGAGCGTGGCAACCGCAAGCACGCCCTCTTCCACACGGTCTCCGTTGAGTTGCCTGCGACCCACTCCTTTTCCCAGGTTCCATGCATGGACAGGACTCTCGATTCTCCGATGTCTGATGAGGTCACCGTTCGCTTCCATGACCTGACACCTCCGCTTGGAGTCTGTTGCCGGGCAGACAAGACCGATGCAATTGCCGGACCGTCCGCGAGACCTTGGAAAATGGGTGGATCTGGGAGGAGACGACCGACCGAGATGTCGCCATGTCTACAGCAACTGTAGATTATTCGACGGGGGGCGGTGTGACGGTGCCGGGCGACTCCCGTCCTCTGGTCGCCGATCGCGCGCCTCTCCCAAAAGGGTCCCCGCGGGGCCAATGTGCCTCGGTCGCAAGGGCGAGGAGCCGATGCGACTCAGAGTATTGCTTGAGAAACGGAGATCCGTGAGTCTGGCACGGTTGATGCTGCGCTTCTCGAGCGTGACACCCTGTTCAGTGGAGACGGCCGGAGAAATCCGCAGGCCATGCTCCGGAACCCAGGCTCCGGCCAGAGAGGAGGCGCGACCATGAAGAGCCAAATACCCAAGCCGGGTTGCGCCATTCTGATAAGGGCTACCCGCCTGCGGTCTACCCTGAGAGGCTGACCGGAGGGTAGCCCCTCAGCAAGGAAAGGAGACGAAGCCATGGAAGCAACAAGGAAGTCCAAGATCTCATTTCTGGCAGCCCTTGCCGCCGTCCTCACCGTTTGCATCGGTTTCCCCACGATGTCTGCGGCAACCACAACGATGACGCTGACGGGCACCCTGGTGCCGCCAAGGAACGAAGTGGGCCTGAACGACTACGTGCTCGAGCTCCGGAACCATAAGAGGGTGGTCCTGCAAGTCACGGATGCGTACGTGCTGACCCGGACTGGAACCACCGGGAACTCGAGTGCATGGTCGATCCTGAACCGGATGGGTAGCCAGAAGATCACCGTCCTTGGCGGAGACCAGGAGCTGATCCGGACCTTGACCGATCCCGGGGTCCTGTGCAAAGGAGTCCGCATCCAGGGAACGCTTTACCCATCCAGCGGGAGCTTTCTCATTTCCTCGTTGGAGCAGGCGCCCAGGGAGGACAAACCTGAGAGCTGCCCGTGAAGGATGCCGAAGGCGCGTGTGCAGCCTGGGACCGGATGCCTCCTGGCGAGATGCCGGGAGGCTGGTCGATGAGGCAGGCACGCTCACGACGAACTTCGGACAAGAGGAACGAAACGCCCGACGGAAATCTTGCCACGGCCGCGGCTCTTCGGCACTTTCTCCAAGCTCTGGGGACCGCGGCCCCCGAGATCCCGATCGGAAAGCCCGTCATTGCTGTCACCGCTGGGCTGAAGCGATGTAGAAGAAGCCTCCGTAGAGCTCCCGAATGCGCACCTTCTGGAAAGTGTTCTTCATCGCTTCCCACGGCTTCCGCTGCACCAGGTCCGGAGTGATCCCAAAGGGGCGGGTGATCCACACACCGATCCTGGTCAGCCACGCGGGCGACCACTCCGGCTTCTTCAGGTCGGCAATGACCAGCTTTCCATCTGTGCGAAGATCCTGCGCGGCCCGGGCGACCACCTCTTCATATTGCGGCACCAGGGAGAGTGCGAGCACCGAGAGAATCCCGTCCGCCGATCCCGGGAACGAGTACGTTGCGATGTCCGCCTGGACCAGCTCGACATTACCCCAGCCGTGCCGGCCCAGGCGCTCGCGTGCCCTGGCGAGCATGGGCACGCTGAGATCGACACCGATGATACGCCCCTCTTCTCCGACCGCATCACGCAAGAACCGGAAGTTCAAGCCGGTCCCGCAGCCGAGCTCGATCACGGTATCACCTCGGCTGAGGGCCAGGTCCTTCACGGCCATCTTGCGGTACCGGGTCTCCCGGAAGCCGATCAGATAATACAGGTTTGCCAAGAAGTCGTACCCGCGTGCGCGCCTGCGGTAGAGATCTCTTACCTGCTCTTTGTCGAGTGCCATTGGCTACTGCCGCCTTTCTGGGGGCGCGGAACACTCCCCACACCACGCGGAGCTGGGGGTCTTTGGTTTCGATGCATGCAACGGACGCGGTGTCCGTCATCCGCGCCCCGGTAAGATAGCAGAAATCGCAGTCCTGAGCGCTACGTTTCGCTCCCTCATGGCATCGTACGGACACCCCTTCCACTTTTGACTGCCTTCTGAGGACGCCGGATCCTGTGAAGCCATGCGGTGTCCGGGATCATGCTCACCGATTCCCCCCGTTCCCGGACACTGAAAAGCTGCTGACTGTTCTCAGAGGGAGAGGAGGGAAGTGACATGGGCCGCGGAGCCGGAGGATCCGCGTTTCTGCCGAGAGAATCTCTCGGAGATCTGATCCGGTCGCTGCAGGAAAGGGGCTACATGGTGGTGGGCCCCACCGTCCGGGGGGAAACGGTCCTCCTAAGGCCACTCGACGGAGTCGGCGCCCTTCCCCGGGGAAAGAAGGATGTCCAGGGCCCGGGACATTACCGACTGCACGAGAGTGGAGAGGATCTCTTCTTCCAGTGCACCGGCAGCCCGGACAGCCCGAAGCGGAGCTTCTTCCCGCCGCGCCAGCCGTTGTTCCGATTCCATACCGAAGCAGAAGGGTTCGCCTACGACGAGACCGGCCTCGAGGCGCCCCGGCTCGCCCTGGTCGGCGTGCGCGCCTGCGACGTGGCCGCCGTTCTCATCCAGGACCGGGTGTTCGGCGCTTCCCCGGACCTGGCGGTGAGCCGCTGCGAGGCCGACCGGTACTACGGGCAGGCGCGCAGAGGAGCCTTCCTGGTGGCCGTGAACTGCACGGAGCCGGGCGCGACCTGCTTCTGCGCCTCCATGGAGACCGGCCCGTGCGCGCGCGAGGGATTCGACCTGGCCATGACCGAGCTGCGCAGCGGCTTCGTGGTGGAAAGCGGGTCGCAAGCGGGCGAGGAGCTCCTGGGGGAGCTGCCGGTCCTCCCGGTCTCGCCGGCCGAGCAGGAGCTCGCTGATCTGAAGCTCCAGAGAGCGTGCGAGCACATGGGCCGGCGCCTCGAGACCGAAGGCCTGGTGGAGATGCTGGACCGCACGATCGAGCACCCGCGCTGGGATCAGGTCGCCCGCAGGTGCCTGTCCTGCGGCAACTGCACCCTGGTCTGCCCCACCTGTTTCTGCAGCACCGCTTCCGAAGCGAGCGGGTTGGAGACCGGCTCCTTCGCGCGCGACCTGAGCTGGGAATCCTGCTACACCCACGAGTTCAGCTATCTCACCACCGGGCCGCACCGCAACACGATCCGGGGGCGGTACCGCCACTGGCTGCGGCACAAGCTGGGCACCTGGTGGGAGCAGTTCGGGACGAGCGGGTGCGTCGGGTGCGGCCGCTGCATCACCTGGTGCCCGGTGGGGATCGACATCACCGAGGAGGCGGCCGCCCTGCGCCTGGGGGAGGGGAAGGCAGAGCCGCGGGCAGGCTCCAGCTTTTGAAATGTCCGGGGAGAGAATCCGATGACCACCCAGTGGGAGCGCACCCGCGTGGAGCCGGTCTGCGGGCTGGAGTCCTGGCACCCGGTTCCCGCCAGGATCGTGGAGATACGGCCTGAGAACTTCAACACCTACACGATCGGGCTGGAGATCCAGGACCCGGCGGCCCGGGCCTCTTATCGGTGGCTGCCCGGCCAGTTCAACCTGCTCTACGCGCCAGGGGTCGGAGAGGCGGCCTTCTCCATCGCGTCGGACCCGGAGAGCACCGGGCCTCTCCAGCACACGATCCGCAAGGTGGGGTCGGTCACGCGCGCCATCGGCCGCATCGGCATGGGCGGCCTGGTCGGGCTGCGCGGTCCCTTCGGCACGCACTGGCCGATCGACCTCCTGGAGCGCAAGGACGTGGTGATGGTCTCCGGCGGCATCGGTCTGGCGCCCCTGAGGCCGATGGTCTACTGGCTCCTGCGCCACCGCGAGGTCTGCAACCGCGTCATCCTCCTGTACGGCTGCCGCACCCCCGAGGACCGGCTCTATGCCGAGGAGCTCAGGCAGTGGGAGGCGGACCGACGGATCGACGTGCTCGTCACCGTGGACAACATGACCGGCGCGTGGGCGGGGCCGGTGGGCGTCGTCACGCACCTGCTTTCGCGGCTGCGCGTCAACGCCGAGCGGACGGTGGTGATGGTGTGCGGGCCCAAGATCCTGAACCGCGCCGCGGCGTGGCAGTTCCTGCAGCTCCACGTGCCGGAGAACCAGGTGTTCGTCTCCCTCGAGCGGAGCATGAACTGCGGGTTCGCCCGCTGCGGGCACTGCCAGTACGGCGCCAAGTTCGTCTGCCGGGACGGGCCGGTGTTCTGCTTTTCCGACATCGCCCACATCTTCGGCAGGGAGGAGATCTGAGGATGCCTGCGAAACCCAGCCTGCTGGAGGCCGGCGCGGAAGCCAGGCCGAAGCTGGCCGTCTACAAGTTCACGAGCTGCGATGGCTGCCAGCTCTCCATCCTGAACCTGGAGGAGAAGCTGCTCGATCTGGTCGGGGCGGTCGAGGTGGCCTTCTTTCTCGAAGCGCGCCGGCGCGTGCTGCCGCCGCCCTACGACATCGGGCTGGTCGAAGGAAGCATATCGACCCAGGAGGAAGAAGCGCGCATTCGCCAGGTCCGGCTCGACTGCAGGTTTCTCGTGACCATCGGGGCCTGCGCCACCTCGGGCGGGATCCAGGCCCTGCGGAACTGGGCCGACATCAGGGAGTACGAGTCCGCGGTCTACCCCGGGCCGGCGCACATCCGCCCCCTGGAGACCTCGACCGCCATCGCCTCCCACGTCTTCGTGGATTTCGAGCTGCGCGGCTGCCCGATCAACCAGGAACAGGTCCTGGAGCTGGTTGCCGCCATGCTGACCGGCAGGAGGCCCAACGTCCCGACCTACAGCGTGTGCATGGAGTGCAAGCGGCTGGGCTACCCGTGCGTGCTCGTCTCTCGGGGAATGCCCTGCCTGGGCCCGATCACCCAGACCGGGTGCGGCGCGCTCTGCCCCTCGGTGAGCCGCGCCTGCTACGGGTGCTACGGGCCGATGGAGCAGCCGAACATCGAATCTCTGGGCGCGTGGTTCACCAGGCTCGGCTTCCAGCCGAGAGATATCCAGCGCATGCTGCGGAACTTCAACGGCTACCTGGAACCTTTCAAGCAGGCGAGTGATCGTTATGAGCGACGAGAAGAGCAAGAACGATCGAGGCCCCGTCGCCCGTGAGATCCGGGTGGGCGCACTGGCCCGGGTCGAGGGCGAGGGCGCCTTCTCGCTTTCGATCCGCGACGGCCGCGTGGAGCGGGCCTGCCTCGAAATCTACGAGCCGCCCCGGCTGTTCGAGGCCTTCCTGAGGGGCAGGGACTTCCGGGAGGTGCCGGACATCACGGCGCGCATCTGCGGCATCTGCCCGGTGGCCTACCAGGCGTCCGCCTGCCATGCGCTGGAGAAGGCCCTCGGCATCTTCGACAAGCTCGAGACGCCGATCAGGGACCTGCGCGACCTGTTCTACTGCGGGGAGTGGATCGAGAGCCACGTCCTGCATATCTTCCTGCTCCATCTTCCCGACTTCCTCGGGTACGAGAGCGCGATCAGCATGGCGCAGGACCACCGCGAGATCGTGCGGCGGGCGCTGCGCGTGAAGAGGGCCGGAAACGAGGTCGTTGCCCTTCTCGGCGGCCGCTCGGTGCACCCGGTCGGGATGTGCGTGGGCGGCTTCTACGCGAGCCCGGACGAAGCATCCGCGGACCGACTCGGCAGGGGCGTGGAGGAAGCGTTGTCCGAGATGGTCGACCTCACGCGCTTCCTGGCGGCCAAGGTCGACTACCCGGTCCTGGAGCGGGACTATGAGTTCGTGGCCCTCTGCCCGGACGGCCAGTACCCGATGAACCTGGGGCGGATCAAGTCGAACCGGGGCCTGGACGTGGACCCGGAGGAGTTCGAAGACGCGTTCGAGGAGATCCAGGTCGGGCACAGCACCGCGCTCCACGCGCGGCTCAAGGGCCGCGGGAGCTATGTGGTCGGCCCTCTGGCGCGCCTCAACCTCAACCACGAAAAGCTTCACCCCGAGGCGGCCGCCCTCCTGCCCGGAGTCTGCGAATCGGTCAAGGCGGCCCTCCCGTGGCGCAACAGCTATCTGGCGATGCCGGCCCGCGCGCTCGAGACCGTGCACGCCCTGGCCCTGGCCCGGGACATCCTGAAGCGGTACCGGCGCGTGGACCCGAGCTACGTGCCGGTGGGGCCGCGGGCCGGCCAAGGGGCGCACGCCACCGAGGCCCCGCGCGGCCTGCTCTGGCACCGCTACCGGACCGAGGAGGACGGGTCGATCGCTTTTGCCCGGATCGTCCCGCCGACCTCCCAGAACCAGGCCGTCATGGAGGAGGACCTGGCCGAGCTGGGCGCCCGGCTGATGGACTTGCCCGACGAGGAGGCCGCCCTGAAGTGCGAGCACCTGATCCGGAACTACGACCCCTGCATCAGCTGCTCCACCCACTTCCTGAAGTTCCGGCGGAACCGGCTGGACACGGATGCAGCTCCGCCGCCCGATCCGGTGCGGAGCCGGGGCGAGACGCCGTGAGCCGCGACGGCCCCGCTCCTCCTGCTTCGGCTCCAGCCCCGGCCCCCCTTCTGGTCATTCTCTGCGGAAACCCCCTTGCCGGAGACGATGCTTTCGGGTCGCTGGTGGCGCGCGGTCTGGAGGCACGGGCTCCGGCCGGGGTGGAGTGGGTGGCGGCCGCGCTCTGCCCCGCCTTCCGCGCGATCGATCTCCTTGCCGGCCGGCGTGCGATCCGGGTCGTGGACGCGGTCCGCTGGCCGGGTGTCGAGGCCGGGCGGCTGATCGATCTCGGCTGGTTCGAGGGGGTGCGGCCGCACCTGGAGAGCGAGACGGTGGTGAGCACCCACCGGCTCTCCGTGGCCCTCGAGCTGGATCTGGCAGACTCGCTTGGGCTGCTTCCGCATGACGTGCGCCTTCTGGGCGTCACGATCGGGCCGGCGGGAAAGACGGGGACCCGCCCGTCCCCGGCCGTGGAGCAAGCGGCGCGCTGGGTGCTTCGAAAGATCGAGGCCGAAGCCGCGCGCGCGTTATCGAGCATTTGAGGAGGAGGAACTTCGCATCCGGGGAGCCTCTCCCGGACAGTGTTGAAGCGAATGCGAACGCGGTGTGCGACGCGAGCGAGAGGTCCGGGTACCAAGGCCGCCGGCAGTTGGCAGGGATACGGGTCTTCCTGAGACGCCTGCGAACCATGGAGCCGGAAGAATACGCGGCCGCAATCGAAGCGGCCGGCATCCCTGCCGGGGAAGAGGTGCGCCATGGCCATCCTGCCGCCGGGGACCGGGGGCCTGGAGACCACGGCCGCGGGGAGCACGCCCACTGATCGAGCTTCGCCACGCCTGGGGGAAAGCCGCTTGCTTGCTTTTTCCCTGCAGGCCATCTTCGTCTTCTCCGATCATGCCGCACAAAATCACCCCTAACGGGAATGTACGGGATTCGAGCGTGGGAGGCTTCTGGCCTGACTCTCCCCTCCGCTACACGTCCGCGCGCCCGAGCCGGAGCGCGTTGCCCACGACCGATACCGAGCTGAAGCTCATGGCGGCCGCTGCGATGATCGGACTGAGCAGGAGCCCGAAGGACGGGTAGAGGACCCCGGCCGCAAGCGGTACGCCCGCCGAGTTGTAGGCGAAGGCGAAGAAAAGGTTCTCCCGGATGTTCCGCATCGTGAGCCGGCTCAGGCGGCGCGCCCGGGCGATGGCGCGCAGATCGCCTTTCACCAGCGTGACCCCGGCGCTCTCCATGGCCACGTCAGTCCCGGTCCCCATAGCGATGCCGACTTGGGCCTGGGCCAAGGCCGGCGCGTCGTTGATGCCGTCGCCCGCCATGGCGACGACGCGCCCCTGCTCCTGGAGTGCTCGGACGGCCTCGGCCTTCTGGTCCGGAAGTACTTCGGCCCTCACCTCGTCGATGCCGAGCTTGCGGGCCACGGCCTCGGCTGTCGTGGCGCTGTCGCCGGTCAGCATGACGATCCGCACTCCTTCCTCGTGCAGGGTGTGGACCGCTTCGGGCGTGCTCTCCTTGATCGGGTCCGCGACCCCGAGGAGCCCGGCAGGCCTGCCGTCCACGGCGAGGAACACGACCGTCTGCCCCAGCGCACGCAGCTCGTCGGCGTGTCCGGCCAGCGCGCCGGGATTCAAGCCGAGGCCCGCCATCAGCGTCCGGTTGCCGAGCGCCACCGCCCGTCCCCCGACGCGACCCTGGACGCCCTTGCCGACCAGGACCTCGAAGGAATCGGCCCCTTTAAGCTCGATCCCGCGCTCCTCGGCGCCTCTGACAACGGCCGCCGCCAGCGGATGCTCGCTCGCCCGCTCCAGGCTCGCGGCAAGGCCGAGGAGCTCGGCTTCGTCGAAGCCGTCGGCCGCCGCAACGCTCGCCAGGTTCGGCCTGCCCTCCGTGAGGGTGCCGGTCTTGTCCACGACCAGCGTGTCGACCTTGCGCAGAACCTCGATCGCCTCCGCATTCCTGAACAGCACCCCCAGCCTGGCACCTTTGCCCGTGGCCACCATGATGGACATGGGCGTTGCAAGCCCCAGAGCGCAGGGGCAGGCGATGATGAGAACGGCAACGGCGTTGATGAGGGCGTAGGCCATCCTCGGCTCGGGGCCCGCCAGGGCCCAGCCGACGAAGGTCGTGAGCGCGACCAGGAGCACGGCAGGCACGAAGTAGGCGGCCACGAGGTCCGCCAGCCTCTGGATCGGCGCCCGGCTGCGTTGCGCTTCCGCAACCATCGCAACGATCCGCGCCAGGAGCGTCTCGGCGCCTACCTTTTCGGCCCGCATCACCAGGGACCCTGTCCCGTTGACCGTCGCGCCGACGACCCGGTCGCCGGGCTGCTTGGAAACCGGGATAGGCTCGCCCGTAATCATGGACTCGTCCACCGAACTCGCCCCCTCCAGAACGGTGCCGTCGACAGGCACCTTCTCGCCCGGCCGCACGCGGAGCCGGTCTCCCGCACCGACGGCCTCGAGAGGGACGTCCTCCTCCGTTCCATTCTCCCGGAGCCTGCGGGCCGTCCGGGGGGCCAGGCCGAGCAGGCTCCGGATGGCGGCGCCTGTCCGGCTTCGGGCGCGAAGCTCCAGCATCTGGCCCAGCAGGATGAGAGTGACGATGACGGCAGCGGCCTCGAAGTAGACACCCACCTCGCCTGATTCATGCCGGAAGGAAGCCGGAAAGACCCCCGGGATCAGAGCAGCCACGACGCTGTACATGTAAGCCACGCTCACGCCGATGCCGATGAGGGTGAACATGTTGAGGCTCCTGTTCCTGATCGACTGGACGGCGCGCACGTAGAACGGCCAGGCCGACCACAGGCACACCGGCGTGGCGAGGGCGAGCTCGAGCAGGGTGCGGGCCCGGCTGGAGAGAAGCCCGGAGGCCGAACCGGACAGCATGTGAGCCATCGCGATCACGACAAGAGGTAGCGTCAGTGCGGCGGCGAAGCGGAACCTCCGCGTCATGTCGCGGAGCTCCGCGTTCTCCTCGGCCGTCTCCTCCCCCGCCGCCGCCCCTGTCCTGGGCTCGAGCGCCATCCCACAGATCGGACAGTTCCCCGGCTCGCTACGGATGATCTGGGGGTGCATGGGGCAGGTCCACTGCGTGCGCGCGGCCGGTTGCGGCGGAGTGGCGGGCTCGAGGGCCATGCCGCACTTCGGGCAGATGCCGGGCCCCTGGCGGCGCACCTCGGGGTGCATCGGGCAGGTGTAGGCCGCGCCCCTTGCCTCGACCTCCTCCGCCCTTGGATCCCCGGCCTGCGGCTGCGCAGGAAACCGCGACGGCGCCTGCCTGAACCGCTCGAAACAGCGCTCGCTGCAGAAGAGGTAGGTCCTGCCGCCCACGACGTGCCGATAGCGGCTCTCTCCGGAGACGGCCATTCCGCAGACCGGGTCCTTCGCTGGACCCGCCCGAAGGCTCCCGTGCGGCTGGCCGGCATGCTCCATAGGGTCCTCGTGCTTCATCGTTCAGAAGTCTCCTCGCAAGCGGAATCCCGGCAGGCTTTTCACGCGCCCCAAACACTTATGATGTTGATGCGACCGAGGACCGGACCGGTTCGGCCGGTTGCCCTGCCCTTTACCCACAAATCGGCCCATTAGGGCGCGCAATGCCGGATCCGTCTTGAAACCGTCATTCAGAGGAGCCCGGCGACCGGGCGACAGGACAGTCGCGGTGCCCACAATTCCCGTCACCCCGGCGAAAGAGGCTGTGTCACAATTCGTCATCCCTCTATAGAAAGAGGTGTCAAGACAAAAATATCCTGTACGCCCGTTTTTCTTGCACCGGGCGGCCCCGCTCCGACCTGCTGAGTCCCGTCGACTAGAGTGACAGGGGTGGGGGAGAAGACTCCGAACCGACCATTTGGATGCAGTCCGTCCTCGGCGATGAGGAAGTGTCCTGGGCATTCATGAAATGATAACCATCCCTCTATCTGGGCCTCTTGCGGCCATAGCTTCCTTTGGTTATGTGAGGGGGCATAGCCCGGCCAAGGGGCCTCCAGGAATGACCACTGGGGCCAGGGATGACGCAGATGCTTCCCCTCGAACCTTTCTCGCTTTGGGCGCACTGGACTGCATGGTGGCTGTCCTGTCCATCCGGCGTCGGGAGCCGCAAGGCGAGCTAATCTGGTTTCAGGCGATGTTTGGCTGGGTCGTACACCTCCTGGTTCTTCCACATGGAATGCACGATGGCGCAGATCTTGCGCGCCAGGGTAAGACGAGCCAAGTTGGGCTTGGTGCCGTTCGCCAGGAGCCGATCGTAGTCCGCTCGGAGCGGATCCTGGGGCATACTGGTGATAACGGTCATGGCCGCGCCTTTGAAGATGGCCTTGGCATGATGGTTGAAGTCGCGGTTCAGACCACGGGTCTGTATCACCTGCGCCCGAGCGAACTGACCGCTGGGCTGTCGGACCCAATCGGAGGAGGAGCGCTGCACAACGGCCAGGCCACTGTATTTCCAAAGCTGCCGGTGGGTGCGGAATCGGTGTGGACTCACCACGATGGCCATGAGCTCGGCGGCTCGAACTGGACCGATACCGGGGGCGGTCCGCAGGATTCGATGTATCGGATGGCGCTGCGCCTCCAGAACCATCTCCTTGTGTGCCTCCAGCTTCAAAACCTCCACGCCCTCCTGCTCCTTGCGCAATCGTTCTATGGCCGCATGCAGCCCCGTCCGCAAACAGACACCGGGCTTCCCTGGCAGACAGCCAGGACATCCCCGATCCTGCACGACAGCGCCTTGCGATCGAAAGAGGTAGTTGATCCGGTTCTTCGCGCGGGCCAAGTCGCCGGTGATCATCTCGTAGCTTCTGACCAGATACTTCAGGGTGGTCAATCCGGGACCCGGCTTGTAGATCCGATTCCCCAGGTCCCCCAAGCGCATCCGGTTGGCCAGCTCGTATGCGTCGAGGAAGTCGTTCTTGTTCCCCCGGTTCTTGCGGGCCGGCACAACAGCCACCTCGTACACATGGGGCGACAGGATCTCGTACAACCATTGACTCAGGGTTCCCTCTTCGATGCACAGATGGCGTTGCCCGGGGATCGTCTTTACAAACTCGATCAGGGCTTGGCCGTTTGTCTCTACGGGCATCTTGATCTTGACGCTCCCCTTCTCGTCTTGTACAACAAACATGCAGGTCTCGCTGTGCGGATCCAGACCGATCCATCTGTTCATGGGGTTCCTCCTGTTTTGGCGGTTGGCAGGCTTCGTTTTTCCCGAAACCAAGTTTGCTCAATCGCCGCGGAGGACTCCATCTTTTTTTGTCTGCGGTTCCCTTCGGGTCGCTCCGATCTCCCGCCTCAACCGCTTTGCCTTCAGGCAAAGCACGGCTCGAGGCCACCGCACCCGATAGTGAGGACGCACAGCCTTTTGCCGATCCGATGCTCACCGGGCGCTTCCGGGTCGAGTGGCAGGCGTCCGAGTCGCGGTGCTCCTCAGGTCTCGCTGAACATCGAGTTACAGCGGTGGCGGAAGCGTCCCGCCCCGAGCTTTGGAGGTCCCTTTCGCCCACCCTTAAAAGCCGTCTCCCAGAATGTTCATTCAGTCGAGCAGCGACCATGGAGTCAGCGATCGGTGCCATGCTGGTTGTGAGGTAAGGAATCATGCCGGCTTCCCAAAACTCCCAAAGTCTCAAGGGCCGCCTTTCGTCTATGATGCCCGGCCCATCTGCGGAGCGCGTGCGAGCCGGGATCCAGATGGGTGCACCAGGACCAGGGCAACTGGGCGCAGGGACTAGATTCCGGCCTGCGCCGGAATGACGGAAATCATGCGGCCGCGCCTCCGAGTCCTCCGGAATGAGTGGTCGCACGAGGGTCTGACCGGATTCATGACACAGCCTCGAAAGCCGGGGTCCAGTCCCTGTTTCCCGTTCTGGATGCAAACTCTGGATCCCGGCTTGTACGCGCTGCGCAGCACGGCCGGGATGACGGACAGGGTCGGACGGCAAGAAGCGATGGCGAAGCGCAGATCCAGATGGCCCTTGGCCAAGTAGCGCAGGAGCCAGCCAACGAAGATCTCCGGCGCATCCGACGGGGGGGACGCAACTCGCGCTCATGTCCGGTTCGTTCTTCGGGTCTAAGCCAGGCGTCCCTTCCGGATCTGCTTGCCTCGGGATAGGTTTCAGAGCATCGCTTTGAGGCCGGAGCGAACCGCGCTCCAAGTATGCATTGGAGTCCCCTACACTCCGTATTCGAGCGGACGCACCGGAGCGCGCACCCGAGGAAGACGAGCCTGAGGTCTGTCAGTGATGCGCCCGGCCTTGTTGGCGGCCCGCAGTGGCACGTCTCCAGACCGGATACCGGGAAACGAGCTGGGATCAGCTCACCCGACCCTCACGAGAGGACGAGATAGGACGCCCTTTCGTGAGGGTGGAAGTCAGCTGCGCCATTCCGCAATTCCTGAGCACAACCGGAAACGCCCGGGCTCAAGGGCTGCCAAAGGATCTCGTGTCGTAATCCGTGTCAAAGGACAGACCGCGAAACCAGATCCGGTTCAGCCGAATCTCCGAGCCGTTGAACAGCCCCGCGACGGTCAACTCCTGGTTTCTCAAATCCGCCTGTTGCGCGACCCGCTCCTCCCAAGCCCAATCGCCTGCTCGATCGTTGCGTTCCACGCAGCGGATGAAGCGCCCGGCCTCGTCCTTGAGGAAGAAGCCCCACTGGCTCCGGTCCGCAGGGACCCGGTACTCCACCCGTCCGGTTACTTCCACATGCCGGTCTTCATAAGCCCCAGGGTTCTGGACCAGGCTCTTGATATCGGTCGCGAGCATTACCCCTTTGCCCCTGTAAACCTCAGGACGCGATGGAGCACATGGTCGATTTGCTCGGTCGAAAGATGCGCAGCCGAGCAAGGCGAAGGAAGATGCGCACAGTGCCGTCAGGAGCGTTGCACGGATCGTGAAGTTGGACTTGGTCATGTCCGTCCTTTCTCGAATATCTCTTCGGCCCGGCGCCTTGCGCCGGTCATCTGTTTCTCGATGAGCCGTCTTGCCGTCCTGCAGTTCCCATGCCTGTTGGATGTAGCAGGTCAGCCCGGCGTCACATCACGGCTGATCCGTGAGGGCCTCACGACGGATTTCCATCAGAACGAGCCGGCTGCGGACGGTCCCTGGAGCGATGAGCGTCGACCGGGCGGAGAAGCGGGTGAAAGCAGGGCCATGACCGCCCGCCACGGAAGCGCGCCCCATCGACGTGAGATCTGGCTGCTTGGATGAGACCGACGTCAGGAGTTGTACAGGCCTCACGAGAAGGTAAGGGTCCCTTCTCGTGAGGCCTGCCCTGTCCTGTTGAGCGAAGAGGAGTGGGAAGCTGGCGCGGACTACGGGTGTTCGTGCGGCGCCGCTGCTTCCTGCTCGGCCTTCTTGACCCTCTCGTCCCAGGCCTTGTCGATGGCCTTCGCCGTTTCGGGGGTCAACTCACCGGTCGGCGTCAGGCCATGGTCCTTCTGAAAGAGCTGGATCGCCTCCGTTGTTTGTTTGTCCATCATCCCGGTGCACTTGCAGTCGTAGTCCATCGCTTTGAGGTTCTTCTGCACGTTCATGATCTGTGGCACATCGACTTTCGCAAGCAGGACGGGGGGCGCAGTGAGCATGAGTATGAAGAGAGCTGCCAGCACCGATGCGACGAATTTCCTTTTCATCTCCGTTTCCTCCTGGTTACATGTTGGCCAGCACCCTGCCGACCTGGCAGGGATGAAAGTCTCGTCCTCCACTGTCGCGCTCCAGCTCGCCTGGAGCGTCCTTCAACATGCGGCGGCCGGCGCCCGCTTCACGTGGAAGTGCCAGCGCCAGAGGTAATAAATGGCGGGATAGACCGCGAGCTCCATCACGAACGAGCTGAAGATGCCGCCGATCATGGGCGCCGCGATGCGCTTCATCACGTCCGAGCCGGCGCCCGTGGACCACATGATCGGCAGGAGCCCCATGAACATCACGGCGACCGTCATGAACTTGGGCCGCAGGCGCTTGACGGCCCCGTGCACGATCGACTCGCGCAAGTCTTCCCTGGTTTTCATTCGTCCCCTGGCCCGCATCTCGTCATAGGCCAGGTCCAGGTAGAGGAGCATGAACACGCCCGTTTCCGCGTCCACACCCATCAGGGCGATCAAGCCCACCCAGACGGCGATGCTGGTGTTGTAGCCCAGGATATACAGCAGCCAGATGGCGCCCACGGCCGAGAACGGCACGGCCAGGAAGATGATGAGGGCTTTGGTCGTCGAGCCCGTATTGAAGTAGAGCAGCAGAAAGATGATGAACAGCGTAAACGGCACGACCACGGTCAGCCTCTCGGCCACGCGTTCCATGTACTCGTACTGGCCGCTCCAGACCAGGGTGTAGCCGGGCGGCATGTCCACCTTGGAGTGGACCACGCTCTTGGCCTCTTCCACGTAGCCGCCCACGTCCCGGCCCGAGACGTCCACGTAGACGTAGCCGCTCAGGCGCCCGTTCTCGTCGCGGATCATGCCGGGCCCGTAGGCGAGCTTGATGTCCGCGATCTGCGCCATCGGGATCTGGGCGCCGTTCATGGCCGGGACCAGGACCCGGCCCAGCCGGTCCATCGTGTCTCGATAATCTCTCAGGTATCTCACGTTCACCGGGTAGCGCTCGCGGCCTTCCACCGTGGTCGTGACATTCTCGCCGCCCACCGCCGACATGATCGCCATTTCGGCCTGGCCGACGGTGAGACCGTAACGGGCCAGCTCCTCGCGCTTGAGGGCGAAGTCCAGGAAATAGCCGCCCGCCGTCCGTTCCGCATAGACGCTGGTCGTGCCCGGCACCTCCCGCAGCACGCCTTCCATGCGCAGGCCGATGTCCTGGATGACCTTGAGGTCCGCCCCCAGGATCTTGATCCCCACCGGCGTGCGCACGCCGGTCGTGAGCATGTCGATCCGAGCCTTGATCGGCATGGTCCAGGCATTCACGGTCCCGGGGATCTGCATGGTTTCGTTCAGCCCGCCCGGCCCGTAGATGAGCTCCTGCGTGCTCTTGTGGTCCGGCCAGAAGCGCCGCAGCACACCCGCGAGCCAGTCGGGCGCCCGGTCGGAGTACCACCTCGGGACCTTCGGCCACTCCTCCTGCGGCTTCAGGAGGACGACCGTCTCCATCATGGAGAAAGGCGCCGGGTCGGTCGCCGTCTCCGCCCGGCCCGCCTTGCCGAACACGCGCTCCACCTCGGGGAAGGACATGAGAATCTTGTCCTGGACCTGCAGGAGCTTCTGGGCCTCGGTCACCGAGATGCCCGGCACCGTGGTCGGCATGTAGAGCAGGGAGCCCTCGTCCAGGGGCGGCATGAACTCCGAGCCGAGCCGGAAAAAGACCGGGACGGTCAGGGCCACCACGAGCACCGCGGCCAGGATCGTCCCCCAGGGGTGGCGCAGCACGAGCTCCACCACCGGGTGGTAGGCGCGCATCAGGGGACGGCTGATGGGGTGCTTCTCCTCGCTGTGGATCTTGCCGACCAGAACGGCGTTGGCCAGTCTGGCCAGGAACCTCGGCCGGAAATTGAAGTTCCTCATGTGGGTGAACAGGAGCCGGATCGCCGGGTCCAGGGTGATGGCCAGCACGGCCGCGATCGCCATGGAGAAGTTCTTGGTGAAGGCCAGCGGCTTGAACAGTCTTCCTTCCTGAGCCTCGAGGGCGAAGACCGGCACGAAGGAGACCGCGATGACGAGGAGGGCGAAGAAGCTCGGGCCGCCCACTTCCTTGACCGCGCCGATCACCACGTCGCGGAAGTCGCCGGGACGGCCTTCGGCGTCCCAGCGCTCGAGCTTCTTGTGGGTCTGCTCCACCACCACGATGGCCGCGTCCACCATGGCGCCGATGGCGATGGCGATGCCGCCCAGGGACATGATGTTGGCCGTGATCTTCATCCCGTACATGGGAATGAAGGCGAGGATGACCGTGATCGGAATCGTGATGATCGGGATCAGGGCGCTCGGAATGTGCCAGAGGAAGACGAGGATCACCAGGCTGACGATGGCCAGCTCCTCGATCAGGGTGCCCTTGAGGGTGTCGATGGAGCGCTCGATCAGATCCGCCCGGTCGTAGGTGGTGACGAGCTCGACGCCTTCCGGCAACGACGGCTCGATCTCGGCCAGCTTCTCCCGCACCCGCTCGATGACCTTCAAGGCGTTCTCGCCCACCCGCATGATGACGATCGCGCCGACCGTCTCGCCCTGGCCGTCGAGCTCGGCGATCCCGCGCCGGATGTCCGGCCCCAGCACGGTCGTGCCCAGGTGCTTGATGAGGACGGGCGTGCCGCTCCTCGAATCGGTGCCGACCACGATGTTTTCGATATCCGCAACCGAGCGGATGTAGCCGCGCCCGCGCACCATGTACTCCCGGCCGGAGAGCTCCACGAGCCTGCCGCCCACATCGTTGTTCCCCTCCCGGATCGCTTCGGTCACACGGTCCAGGGGAATCGCGTACGCGAGCAGCCGGTTCGGGTCAAGGTTCACTTGGTACTGGCGCACGAACCCGCCCACGGGCGCCACTTCCGCGACCCCCGGGATCGCCTGCAGCGTGTAGCGCAGGTACCAGTCCTGAATGGAGCGCAGGTCGGCCAAGTTGTGTCTTCCGGTCGTATCGACCAGGGCGTACTGGAACACCCAGCCCACGGCCGTCTCGTCCCTGGCCAGCTCGACCTCGACCCCCTCGGGGAGGCGCGGCATGATGTTGCTCAGGTACTCGAGGGTGCGCGAGCGCGCCCAGTAGATGTCGGTGCCTTCCTCGAAAATGACGTACACGAAGGAGTAGCCGAAGTCGGAGAACCCGCGGATGTCCTTGACCCGCGGAACGCCGAGCATGGCGGTGATGAGCGGATAGGTGACCTGGTCCTCCATGATGTCCGGGCTGCGGTCCCAGCGTGAGTAGATGATCACCTGGGTGTCGGAGAGGTCCGGGATCGCGTCGAGCCGGATGTTCGACATGGAGTAGATCCCGGCGACGACTCCCATGCCGGCCAGCAGGAAGATGAGAAACTTGTTGTGGGCCGAAAATTCGATGATGCGGTTGATCATGGCGCCGGGGGGGCCTCCGTGAGAAGCTCTGCGAGCCGCACCACCCGGCCTCCGTGGCTGGAGGCGAAGTCGGCGGCCTCATCCGGGCCGGCGAAAGCGAGGATGCTCGGGGTGCAGCGATCGAAGACGCGCTGGTACAGGTGCTTGGTTTCATCGAAAAGAGGTTCGTGCCGATCGCACATCACGACCCCGCTGCCTTCGACGTAGGAGGCCTTTTCCGGATCCAGGGAACGGCCCGAGGAGTAGTCGGTCACTTCGACCAGGCGCACCGGGCTCTTCTGCTGCAGGGCAAGGAACAGCCCGCAGCGGACGCAGCACACGGCCTCGCGCCGGCCTCCGGAGTCCTCGATCACGGTCCTGGAGTCCGGATGGATGGGGCGCCGGCAGATTCTGCAGGTCTCCTGCCCGGTCCGCTGCAGGAGCCAGTAGCCGCCCCACAGGGCGACGCCGATCGCCAGCCCCGCGAGGAACATCCCTTTCGCTCGCCACCCGTTCCTCATCGCTCGGTACCGCCATTCATGAGCTCGACCACGTATACTCGAGGGTTCCTTTGCCTGCAGCGAACGTGGCGACCGGGATCAAGCAGCGGAGCCCTGTCGGTGGACACGCCTGCGGCTTTGTCCACCCTACTGACTGCTCACACCGCTCGCTCGCGGCGTCTTTCCTCTGGGCGCATCGTTGCCACCGCTCCCTTCAAGATACGGCCTTCCCCTCGCCACCGCCCTCTCTTGCCGTCAGCCGCCGTGTCCGGCGTGACCGCCCGCTGCAGCCGGGCTCCGGGGCTGCGGGCCTTCGCGCCCGTCCCGGGCGCCGCCGGCCTGCCCTTCCTGGCCGGAGGAGGGAGCGCCGCCGTGGCCCGCGTGCGGGCCGCCGCCCGGCATGCTCGACATGGCCGCCTTGAGCTGGCTTTCCGAATCGATCAGAAAGTTGCCCGAGGTCACGACCTTCTCTCCGGCCTCGAGCCCTGCCAGGACGACGAACTGGCCGTCCACCTTGGCGCCGAGCCTGACCCTGCGGGGCTCGAAATACCCGCCCTCGTGATGAACGAAGACGATCTGCTCGACGCCGGAATCCAGCACCGCCTCTTCCGGCACGGCCAGCTGCGTGCCGTGGCCGACTTGGAGCGCGACCTCGGCGTACATGTCGGGCTTGAGCCTGAAGCCGGGGTTCGGCAGCTCCAGCCGCACCTTGAGCGTGCGCGTCTCCGGGTTCAGCTCGGGGTAGATGTAGCTCACCTTGGCCTGGAAGGTCTCACCTGGAAAGGAAGAGAGCGTCACATCGGCCGTCTGGCCCAGCTTGACCATGGGCACCTCGTACTCGTAAATGTCGGCGAAGACCCAGATCCTGGACAAGTCCGCCAGCACATAGAGCTCGGTTTCCGGTGTGACCCGCTGGTTCTCGAAGGCGTCGCGGGCCACGATGAACCCGTCCATGGGCGAGTAGAGGGTCAGCGTCTTGATCGGCTCGCCCCGTTTCCGGATCTCCTCGATCTGCTGATCGCTGATATCCCACAGCTTGAGCCGCTGCCGGGCCGAGTCGTACAGGGAGCGGGCGCCCGATGCGATCCCCTCGATCGAGCTGTCCTTGAGATAGTCCCTGGCCTTGCTGGAGACGAGGAACTCCTGCTGCGTCGCGACCAGCTCAGGGCTGTAGATGCTGATGAGGGGCTGCCCCTTGCGCACGAGCTTACCGGTGAAGTCGGCGTAGACCCGGTCGATCCAGCCCTCGATCTTGGTCTGGACCCGGGCGACCCGGGTCTCGTCGAAAGAAAGCCTTCCCACGGTGCGTAGGGTCTGATTGAGGGGCTTCCACAGGACCTCTCCGATCTGGACCCCGATGAGCTGCTGTCTCTGCGGGCTGATCTGCACGGTGCCCGGAGGCAGGGCCTCCGGGGGCGGCGCCGCCTCCATGCTCCCGGCGCCGGCCGGGCCGGGCATCCCGGGCATTCCCGGCATGGGCTCGGGGTCTCCCTGCGCCGGCTGTCCGGACTGCGGCTCGAGCTTGACCAGGCTCATGTTGCAGATCGGGCAGTCTCCCGGCTTGTCCGACTTGTAGGAGGGATGCATGGGGCAATAATAGATCTCTTTCTTCTGTGCCTCCTGCTTCAATCCGATCACCGTCCCCAACCGGGTCCCCTGCAAGGCCTGAAGCGAGAGGTACCCGCCGCCCGTGACGAGGACGGCCAGCAATAGAAGCAGAAGGATGCGCAGGATCCGGGGTGCCTTGGAAGCCATCTGTAGCTCCTGTTTATTTCGTCAGCTCTGCGCCCACGAGAGGCTCCAGCCGAGCGAGCGCTTTCTGAAAGTCCGTGACGACTTCATGATATCTGAGCTCGTATTCGAGCAGGGTGATCAGGTTGTCCAGGAGGGTGAGAAAATCCACCTTCCCCACCTGATAGCCGGCGACCGCCGATTCCAGCGAGAGCCTGGCCTGCGGAATGACCCCGCTACGGTACAGATCGATCAGACTCTGAGACGTGGTGGCCATGAGGTAAGCGTCTTTCAGGTCGAGGCCGAGGGAGAGGACCGTGCTCTCCCGCGAGCGCTCGGCGCCGGCCAGCTCGGCCCGGGCGGCTTCCAGCTCGGGCCGCTGCTTGCGCCAGAAGTACAGGGGCACTTTCACGCCGGCCATGAGCCCGTACATCTCCGGCATCTCCTCGCGGTTGAAATAGGTGAACCCCACGGAGAAGTCCGGGTAAAACTCCCTGCGGGCGAGCTCCACGCCGTACCGGCTGCGCTCGATCTCGCGCTCCCGCATCTTCAGGCCCGGGTCGTTCCCCAGGGCGAGCTGCTGGAGCTGCTCGAGCGAGAACGGAAAATCGGCCTTCCGGACTTCTGCGGGACGGCCCAGGGGAGAATCCGCCGGACGAGCGAGCAGGGTGTTGATGCGCGCCGCGGCCAGCGCCCTTTGCTGCTCCAGGACGGTCGCCCTTTCGATGAGCTTCGAAACCTCCACCTGCGCCTTGAGCACGTCCTGCTGGATGCCCTGTCCGACCGAGTACTTCGCACCCGCGATGCCGGCGAGCTTCTCGAGCAGGTCCTTGTCCTTGCGCACGGTCTCGATTGCCTGGTGGACGAGGTAATAGTCATAATAAGCCTGCTTGACCTCTGCCACGACCTCGCGCCGCACCTGCTCGTAGCTCCACAGCTCGGCCTCCGCCTCCTTGCCGGCCATCTTGCCCTGGAGCCCGAGCTTGCCCGGGAAGGGGATCTCCTGCTCGATGCCGAAGGTCCGCGCCGACGAGGGATCGCCCTCCTGCAGGGTCGGAGGGATCAGGTCGCCCATGGTCTGGAACCTGAACATGGGGTCGGGGAGGGTCCTGTTCGGGAGGATCCGGGACTGTTTCGCCTGGACGGCGTTCCAGGCCGCCCGGATGGACGGGCTCTGCTCCAGGGCAATTCCGAGCAGCTCGTCCAGGGTTACGCCGGTCAGGCCGGCGGGTGAGGTCTCCTCAGCAATTGCCGGGGCAGGCGCTTCCGGTCTCGCCGCCTCTTGCGCGGACAGATCATCAACGGATTCGAGAAGATACAGGTCCGCAGCCATGGCGCCGCAGAAAAGCAGGAACAGCATTCGCATGCGCTTCATTTGCATCCTTTTTCCCCCGGAGGCCGGTCACCACGGGAGCTCTCCTCTCAACATCAACATGAGACGGTCGAATCCTACCTGATTAGATTTGTGCGAAGTGCATGCAGGATGCCAACTGCTGCACGGGCAGTTTCATCAGCATTTATATGATGTTATGCGCTCATACGTGGTCGCTTGCTGCCCGGGAGCGCGGAATATGGGGAATATCTGGAGAATAGCCGACAATTGTGTGCCGAATATTCTGCAAGCATGGATGCCGCGGAGCGGGATGCGGTCGCGCGGGCTACGGACTCCCGGAACCTTGGTGCCGTTCTCGTCACCGACCTTCCCGCACCGGATCAGACGCCGCCCGCGCCGAGCGCGAGGTTCTCGGCACACCGGAAGAGCGCTCCGCTGTCAGGCCCGCGCGCTTCATGGCAAGCCAGGCGGACCGTGGAACCCTCCGGCGGCCGGGACGGAAGGCGCACGCTGAAAGCATAGTAATGCCGTCCCTTCCTCGAAACGTACTCCGGACCGTAGCGGACGCTGAAATCTTCCAGGACGGCTCCGTCGCGGCCCACGACCGCCACGTCCACGTGACCGGGGCGGACCGGATCCGAGCGCAGAAGCTGCTTCACGTGCCCGTGGACTTCGAGGCTGCCGTTCGCCTCCCGCAGCCATGCGTCGAGCGCGTACCGGCCGGAGCAAGGCAGGACCTCCAGCGACACGCCCGCCCCGTTCGGGCCGCCGGCGCGAGACAGGGCGCAGCCCGCTGCCAGTACCGCAATCAGAACCGCTCCCAATACTGGGGCGCTGTATCCTCTCTGCATTTTGCCCGTCCTCCTTGTTTGTAAGCCAAATGCTCACCACCTTGATCGAACTCTTGCCCCCCTTTTGCAAAGGGGGGCTCGGGGGGATTTTGGATGGAGACGCTGAGCTCCCCCCCGCCCCCCCTTTTTCAAAGGGGGGAGAAGAAACCTCACCTCTGATTCATGACTCCGTGCGGGTCCCGATCCTCGCTGAGTCTCCGCCTGCCCTTCGGGCGAACCATGCGTAGATCGTGGGCAGCACCAGAAGCGTGAGGAGCGTGCTCGTGATGAGCCCGCCCATGACGACTGCGGCGAGCGGCTTCTGGATGTCCGCACCCGAGCCGGTGGCGTAGAGCATGGGCAGGTGCCCGATGAAGCTGGTCAGCGCGGTCATGAGCAGGGGCCGGAACCTCAGATCGCAGCCCTTGCGGATCGTATCCGCCAGGCTCGCGCCCCGCTCGCGGAGCTGCCGGAAGAAGACGAACAACACCACGCCGTTCTGCACCGCGATTCCCAGCAGGACGATGAAGGCCACCGCCGCGGACACGGACAGCGCCATCCCGAAGACAACGACCGCGATCACGCCGCCCACGACCGCAAACGGCAAATTGAGCAGCACGAGAAGGGAGCTCCAGACCGAGCCCAGGGCCATGTAGAGCAGCACCAGGATGAGCAGGAGCGCGATCGGAACGACGATGGCCAGCTGCCGCATGGCGCGCTGCTGGTTCTCGAACTGCCCGCCGTACTCGACGAAGTACCCGGGCGGAAGCTCCCCGGCGAGCGGAGCGAGTTGCGCCTGCACGTCCTCCACGAAGCCGCCGAGGTCCCGGCCGCGCACGTTGGCCTCGACCACGACCCGCCGCATGCCGTTCTCGCGGCCGATCTGGGCAGGGGCTTCGACGACCTGGAACTTCGCGATCTGCGCCAGCGGAACACGCTCGCCGCCGGTCCCGCGCACGAGCAGACGCTCGACATCGGGGAGGTCCCGGCGCGCCTCCTCCGGGAACCGGACCACGACCGCAAAGCGCTGCTGGCCCTCGATCAGGGTGGTGGTCTTCCTGCCGGCCACCGCGGTCTCGATGGCGTCGTTCACGGCCGCGATGTCGACGCCGTATCGGGCCACCGCCTCGCGGTCGATCACCACGTCGAGCTGGCTCATCCCGGAGACCTGTTCGACCTTGACGTCCTGGGCGCCGTCCACTCCTTGGAGGATCGCCGCGGTGCGGTCGGCGAAGTCCTTCAGGATGTCGAGGTCCGGCCCGAAGACCTTGACCGCCAGGTCGCTCTTCACCCCGGAGATGAGCTCGTTGACCCGCAGGGCAATCGGCTGGGAGAAAGAAAAGCGCAGGCCCGGAATCCCGGCGAGGTCCTCCTGGATGGCCGCGACCAGCTCGCCCTTGTCCCGTCCGGTCCCCCACTTCTCGCGCGGTCTGAGCATGATGAAGAGGTCGGTCTGCTCCGGACCCATGGGGTCCTCGGAGATCTCGGCGCGGCCGGTCTTGCTCACCACGGTCTCCACTTCGGGGAACTCGAGCAGCCGCTTCTCCATGAATGCTGCAACCTTCACGGAGCCGTCGAGGGAGGCATTCGGCAGGCGCACGACGTTCACCGCGATGGAGCCTTCATCGAGCGGCGGCATGAACTCGGTCCCGATGAACGGCACCAGGGCGACGGCCGCAGCCAGCGACAGCCCCGCGAGGCCCAGGGTCCACGCCGGCCGCCGGACCGCCCGTGCGAGCAGGTTCATGTACCCCTGGTGAAAACGGCGGACGAAGCGGAACTCCTTCTCCGGGACCTGCTTCAGGACGAGCTCGGAAAGCACGGGCACAACGGTCAGAGCCACGCCGAGCGACACCAGGAGCGCGATCAGCATGGTGAGCGCGAGGGGCGCGAACATCTTGCCCTCGATCCCCTGCAGCGTGAACAGGGGCACCAGGATGAGAACGATGATGAGGACCGAGAACGCCACCGGCCGCGCGACCTCCGCGACCGCCTCGGCGACGATCCTCCGCCTGGCGGAGCGGTCGCGCCGCTCGGCCAGGTGCCGGCGCACGTTCTCGACCACCACGATGGAAGCGTCCACCACCATGCCGACCGAGAATGCGAGCCCGCCCAGGCTCATCAGGTTGGAGGAGAGCCCGGCCTGCCCCATGACGATGAAGCTCACGAGGAAGGTGAAGGGCAGCGAGAACAGGACGATGAGCGCGGTCGGCAGCTCGGCGACAAACAGGAACAGCACCAGGACGACGAAGATCCCTCCCTCCAGGAGCACGTCGAGCACCGTCCGGATGCACGCCTCGATGAGGGACGTGCGGTCGTAGAACACGTTGATGCGCACGCCCTCAGGCAGCGTGCCCCGGATCCGGTCCACCGCCTCCTTGACCCGGCTCACGACCTCCTTGGAGTTCTCCCCCTTGAGCATGATGATCATGCCGGCCACCACCTCGCCCTTGCCGTCACGCGTGACCGCCCCCTGGCGGGCCTCGGCGCCGATCACGACCTCGGCCACGTCGCTCAGGTAGACGGGGGTGCCGTCACGGGCCTTGAGCACGATCCGCTCGATGTCCGGGATGTCCTGGAGCAGCCCCACCCCGCGCAGGTAGGTCTGCTCCCAGCCACGCACGATCACCCCGCCGCCTGCGTTGGCGTTGTTGCGCTCCACGGCCTCCACCACCTCGCTCGCGGTCAGCCCGTACTTGAGGAGCGCTTCCGGTGCGAGCAGCACCTGGTACTGCTTCACGTAGCCGCCGAAGCTGTTCACCTCGTTGACCCCCGGGATCGGCTTCAGGAGCGGCGCGACCAGCCAGTCCTGGAGGGTGCGCAGCTCCATGGCATCCCGGCCCTCGCCTTCCAGGGTGTACTGGAAGATCTCGCCCAGGCCGGTGCTGATCGGTCCGAGCTCGGGTTCCACGCCCGACGGCATCTGTTCCCTCGCGATGGCCAGACGCTCGAAAACAACTTGGCGGGTCCAGTAGGTGTCGACGCCGTCCTCGAACACGATCACGACCTGGGAAAGCCCGGCCTTGGAGAGCGAACGGACCTGCATGACCCTGGGCAGGCCGCGCATCACCTGCTCGATCGGGTAGCTCACCCGCTGCTCGACGTCGACCGCGGCCAGGCCCGGGGCCTTGGTGAGGATCATCACCTGGGTGTTCGTGACGTCGGGAAAGGCGTCGATGGGCAGCCGCAGCCAGGCCACGATGCCGGCAACGGTGAGAACGCCGGCCGCCAGCAGGACGAGGAACCTGTTCTTGATCAACCACGTGACGAAGCTCATGGCGCCTCCTCGTCAATCCGCACAGCCGGCGCCCATCTTGGAACGAAGGACGTCGGACTTGAGGAGGAAGGCGCCGTCGGCAACGATCGTCTGCCCGGGCGCCAGGCCGGCAACGATCTCTACGTTGTCGTCGAGCTCCTGTCCCTTCTTCACTTCTCGGCGAAGGTAGTAGTCTTCGGCCAGGTGCACGAAAACAAAGTCGCGTCCCTCGTCGGAAAGAAGGGCGACCTTGGGCACGGCGAGAACCTCTCTTCCGGAGGCCACCAGGATCTGGATCCCGCAGAACATACCGGGCCTGAGCAGACCCTGGTCGTTGTCCACGGTCACCCGCACCCGCACGGTCCGGGTCTCTTCATCCATGGTGTCGCCGATATAGTCGATTACGCCTCCGAAGGCGCGGCCCGGGAACGCGTGCACGGACACCTTGACCGGGGTCGGATTGCGTTTGTTCTCGAGCAGCAGTCTCATGTCTTTTTCATAGATATGGGCCCAGACCCACACCGTTGAAAGGTCGGCCAGCAACAGGACGTCCCTCCCGGGGTCCACCACCTCGCCGACGACCCCGTGCTTCTCGATGATGGTGCCGCCGAGCGGCGCGCGCACCGGCAACCGGCCGACCAGAATGCCGTTGGCATCCGGCCGGATCGATGCGAGATCGCGGTCCTTGAGCCCGAAGACGTGCAGCCTCTGCTCGACCGCCTCGAGCTCGGCCTGGTTCTGTTCGTGGCTCATCTGGGCCTCGATCACGTCCCGTTCCGAGGAGATCTTCCGTGCGAAGAGCGATTTCTCGCGCTCCAGGTTCTTGCGGGAAAGCTCGGTCAACGCCAAGGCCTTCCGGTATTCGCTCAGGGCCTGCCCGAGCTCCACGCTCTCGATCTCGAAGAGCACCTGGTCCATGCTGACCTTGGTCCCGATATCCACCTGCATGGACCTGATGACGCCGGAGACCCGGGGGGTGATGTGAGCGGCAGCGTTTCCGTTCAACTGGATCTCGCCGGTGGCATTGAGCACGGTATCCACCTCGCCCCTCGCAACGCTCACGGGCTTGAAGAGCCCGTCTCCTCGACCTGCCGCATCCCTCATGAGAGAGGGATCCACCTTGACCACCCCGACCTCGTAGCGGCACATGGCGCACCGGTGGGTGGGGATCTCGTGCTCGCACCTGGCCGCCAGGATCTCCTCTACGGACATGTCGAGGTCCCGGCCTGAACCGGCCTCTTCGCCGTGCTCGTGATCGAGGTGCGCGTGGTCGTGAGCCCCGCGGCCCTCGGGCGCTTTCTCTGCGGCCGGAGCTCCCCGTTCGGCAGCGTGGGTCCGGTGTGCAGGTTCATCAGGGCGAGCGGCCGCATCGCCGCTGATCGAGCCGCGAGCGTCCTGCCCCTTCGGCCAGAAAAACCAGGCCGCGCCGAAAGCGATGAAGACAACAGCCACAAGGATCGCAAGCCGAATCCTCTGGGTCCTCATTCCGTGTTTCCTCCTAATGGACCAGCGATCAGCCGCTCCACCTCGGCGACCGCTTTGTGGAGCTCAGAAAGGGCTTCGATGTAGCGGGATCGCGCTTCGAAGAAAGTCCGCTGCGCATCCAGAGCCTCCAGGTAGTCGAACTTGCCCTGTCGAAATCCTTCGTTCACGGCGTCGAACGCTTCCCGCGCGCCGGGCACGACCTCTTCCTGCAGACGGGTCACCCTTGCATGGGCCGCGGCAAGCCCCTGGTAGGCCAGAGCGAACGATTGCGACAGCCGCTGGACGGCAGCCCTCTTCTCCTCGTCGGCCTTGGACAGCCTGTACCGGGCCTCCAGCAGCGCCCCCTGATTGCGGTCGAAAATCGGAACGGGAACAGAGAAGCCGCCGACGAACGCCGTCTCCTCGCTTTCGTTCAGGCGGCGGACGCCTCCGCTCAAGGTCACGTCCGGGATCCGCCCGGCCTGCTCCAGCGCCACCGCGGCGAGGCGCTGCTCGACCTCTGCGCTCCAGCGCGCGACTTCAGGATTCCGGGAGACGCGGGCTGCGAGCTCCTCTGCGTCCGGCAGGGCCGCGGTTGCGAACAGATCTCCCTCCACCCTCTCGAATCGAGGGGACCGGCTGCTCCAGCTTGCTGCCAGGTTTGCCCGGGCAGCCTCCAGCTCGCGCTGCGCCGTCTCGAGCTCGATGCGCTGGGCTGCCAGGGCCACTCGGGCCCTCGTCTCCTCGATCGGCGAGACCCTCCCCGCCAGGACCCGTTCGGCTGCGGCATGGCGTACCTGTTCTGCCAGCCGGACCAGCTCCCGGTTCAATCGGACCCGTTCCTGGGCAGCCAGCATGTCCACAAAGGCCTTCGTCGTTTCGGCAAAGACGTCGATCCGCCGGCTCTCGAAATCCCAACCCGCCAGGTCCCGGTCCAGGGAAGCCAATTGCCTCCTCTTCGAGGGTTTGCCCGCCAGCTCCAGAAGCTGGCTGACCTGGACCGTGGATTCGGTCTCATCGAGCCCGCCCGATGCTCCGGTGCCGCCCCAATTCTCGATCTCGATCTCGATCTCGGGATTGGCCGGAAGCCCGTCCTGAAGGGCCCTGGCCTCCAGGGCACGCACCTCCCAGGAAAAGGCCCTCAGGCCCGGGTTGTGCATCAGGGCCAGGGACAGCGCCTGGCGGAGGCTCAGGATTCCTGTGGGCTCTTCCAGGTCCGGCGAGACCGCAGAGGCAGGGGCCGAAGGCTCGAGCGGCGGCCGATAGGCGGCATATCCCGCACCCAGAGGGAGGGGGGCCGGCCAGCCTGCATCTGTGGCGCGCCCGACGCATCCGCCGATGCTCACCGCAACCGCAAGGGAAGCTGCCAGAAAAAACCCGTCTCGTGTCGACATGGGAACCTCGACCGCAAGGGGATGACGGACCCTGCCTGCCGGCCGGAGGAACGTTCCGCCAGGGCCCGGCGCAGCAACCCGGCGAGAGCTTGCAGAAGCCCCGACCCCGGAGGGCCGAAGCAAAGCAGAGTGTAGGGTTTCTCAGATCAAGAGGACGACCGCGGAGAGCAGGGCGAGGCAGATTCCCTGCCCGCAGCAGTGAGATGCGTGGGCCCGGAGAGAGGTGACCGCCTCCGGTTCCTCAGCGGGAATGCCAAGAGCTGCGGCGGGAGCGGCGGCCGGTGCGAAAGTCACGAAGGCCGGAAGGGGAGCGATCCCCTCGGACAGGATCGATATGGGTAGGTCCAGGCGACAACCACAGGGCGTATGAAAGTCGCGGTCTCCCGGTGCGGCAGCGACTTGAAAGGAGCTCTCCGAAGCGTTTGCTGCGCCAGGCAAGCCGCAGCAGTGCCCGGAAGAGCGCGGCTCGATCGCGATGTGGCCGTCGGAGCCGAAACAGACCACGAGGCCCGCCATGTTGCCCATGGCCAGAGACAGACAAACGATCCCGGCAAGCATCGACCAGCGTTGCCTGACGATCGGCGTGGTGAGTGGAGATCTCATGAACATCCTAACAGCGCAGGTAGACCAGCGCCCCGATAGGTTACTTCATTGGTAGCAATTTGTTGGATGCAAAATCAACCGGTCTGGGTAGGGGCGTGCGGGCGTGCGCAAACCCGCACAGATAGGCAGCAGGCGTTCCGCTAATGCGTGAGAACCGGGCGTGCCGCGGTCGTCTCGCAGGCGCGCCGATGGCGGCGAAGTTATGCCGCAGACGGCCTCGGGCTATCAGCTCTCCTCCCCGAGCTTGTGGCTCACCGGTTGTCCACAACAGCTTTTGTGGATCATTTTATGGCAGAAATGAGCCACAAGCTCCGTTCCTGCAAATATGTGCGCAGCAAATCGCCTCCCGCTACTCGACGATATTCAGCAGTCCCGGGAAGGCAAGAATTGCCGCACGGCGGCCACTTCCGGGCGCAAGAACGCGCAAGATTCCGCCCTGTTGCAGGACTCCGAGGAAACGCTTCGCAGTGGGGGCCGGAATTCCTGCCGAATCGACGAAGTCCGAGCTGCGAAAGATAGGCCTCCCAAAGATCCAGTCGAGGGCGCGAATCGCATGCTGCGAGCGGGTCATCTCGGGCACTCGGCGCTTCATCTCCCCCACTCCTCGTGGATTGCTCCGGAAGCCGACCGGTGGCCTTTGAACCTGATGGACGGTACGCAGGTATATGACGTTGCCGCCTATCTGTCAACGAAAGGGTCTGTCCCGCCGCATGGGGCTCGGGGACGACAGTTGAGCCGGGTTCTCAGGTCTTCTCTGGCGCAGCGGCCTAGATCAGGCAATCATCTCTGTCGCAGCAGGCGCGAGGAGTTGGCGAGGATTCCGAGGTCGGGCAGCGATTGCGCCGCGGCGGCCAGGACGGGCGGCAGGAAGCCGAACGCGGCCAGCCCGAGCCCGACGACATTGTACAGGGCCGTGAAGCCCAGATTCATCTTCACGACTCTCATGGTGGCCCGGGCCGTGCGCATCGCCTCCGGCACCAAGGTCCAATCCTCCCGCATGAGGGCTATGTGGGCGGCTTCGATCGCCACGTCCGCGGCCGCGCCCATGGCGATCCCGACGTCTGCGAGAGCCAGCGCGGGCGCGTCGTTCACACCGTCCCCGACCATGACCACGATGTGCTTTCGGGTCTGGTATTCCTTGACCACCGCGATCTTGTCCTCGGGCAGCAGGCCGGAACGATGGCGTACGCCGAGCCTCTCGGCCAGGGCGGCGGCCGTGCGCTCGTTGTCGCCGGTCAGCAGCTCGATCCGGCGCACGCCGAGGCTGCGCAACCGCTCCAGGGCCGCAGGCACCTCCGGCCGCAAGGTGTCGGCGGCGGCAAGGACCCCGGCGAGCGCGCCGTTGCACGCCACGAAGAGCAGCGTCTTGCCTTGGCGTTCCAGCTCTGCGGCCAGGGGTACGGAGTCCGCCGCCGGGATCATGCGGCGGTTGCCCACCGCGACAGGCGTTCCGGAAACGTTTGCCCGCATCCCCAGACCGGGGAGGGCTTCGAATCCTTCCGGTGCAAACAGGGCGAGACCTTCCGTGCGCGCCGCGGCGCGCCCGGCCGCTGCCATCGGGTGCTCCGAGTAGCGTTCGGCGGAAGCGGCCAGCAACAGGATGTCCCGGGCGGGGCGGCCATCGAGCGGGACGATGTCGGTGATTTCCGGTCGGCCGAGGGTGAGCGTCCCGGTCTTGTCGAGCAGCACCGTGTCGGCCTTGGCGAGCGCTTCGAGGTACTTGCCGCCCTTGATGAGCAGCCCCTTCCTGGCCCCTGCGCCGACCGAGGCGAGCATCGCGATCGGTGTGGCCAGGGCGATCGAGCAGGAGCAGGCCACGACCAGCACGGCGGCGGTCGACAGCGGGTCGCGGCTGAAGAGGAAGGTGAGCGCGGCGACCCCTGCCACGACCGGCAGGTAGTAGCCGCTGAACTTGTCCGCGAACCGCTGCACGTCGGAGCGGTGCATCTCGGCTTCTTCCACCATCTTGACCACGCGCCCGAAGGTCGTGTCCGGGCCGATGCGTTCGACCCGCACGCGCAGGCTGCCCAGGCGCGCGATGGTCGCCGCGAAGACGTGCGCCCCGGCCGCAACCTCCACGGGCATCGATTCGCCCGTGATGGCGGACTGCTCGACCGTGGCTTGCCCGGCCGCCACTTCTCCGTCCACGGGAATCTTCTCCCCGGGACGGACGACAACGATTTCCCCGACGCGGACCTCGGTAACAGGGACCTCCTGCTCTGCCCCGCCGCGTTCGACCCGCGCCGACTGCGGGGCCATCGCAGTCAGGTCCCGGACGGCCCGGCGCGCGCTCGCCGTGGTGAACTTCTCGGCGTAGTCGCCCACGCGCATGAAGAACACGATCACCGCGGCCGTGGCCCACTGGCCGATCGCCAGCGCTGCCGCGACGCCCAGGGTCATCAGCGTGTGGGAGATGACCTTTCCCTTGCGCGCGGCGCGAACGACGCTGAGGAAGATGGGCCAGCCGCTCACGAGGACGAGAGCCAGTCCGGCGGTGAACGGCACGCGCTCCGTGAGGCTCTCGAACAGGCCGAGCCATTCCCCCACGACGACGATGAACAACACGCCGCCGAAGGCGACCGCCAGAAGCGTCGCGATGCGGCGCGTGAACTGGGCGAGCTCGGGCTCGTGCGCCGGAGCGGCCGGCTCGGAGACGCGGTAGCCCGCCCCCTCTATGGCCTTGCACAGGTCGGGGAAGGCGGCCAGTGAGGGATCCAGCCGCACGACGGCTTTCCCCGAGGAGAGATAGACGTCGACCGAGTCAACGCCGGGCAGCTCCGCGATGGCGTCCCGGACGTGCCGCGTGCATTCGGCACAGTCCATGCCCTCTATCGGAACTTCGACAGTCTCCAATCCGGCCATTGCCTTCGCTTCTCTTCCGTTCCTTTCCTTCCGTCACCCCGGCGAAAGCCGGGGTCCAGTCCCTGCACCCGGTACTTACAGCGTCGTGATGCACCCTCCTGGATCCCGGCTCAGACGCGCTCCGCGGCGGCGCCGGGATGACGGAATGGCGCCATACATTGCCTGATTCCCGCGATCAGCGGGCCGGCGCGCTCTCCAGCGTGATCCCTTTCGCCTGCATTTCCTTGATGTACTTCTCGGGGTTCTCCTTGAACGCGGGGATGCAGCCGGCGCAGCAGAAGTAGACGCGCTTGCCGTCGTGGTCCGCGAACACCGAGCGGTCCACCGGAGCGCCGAGGATCGGACACAGCTCCTGGCGCCCGGAGGCGGCGGCCGGCGCCTCGGTCGCGCCCGCAAGATGCGTCATGGGCTGCTGCGGTTGTGTGGCCGCGTGCTGGCCGGCTTGCGGTTGATGATTCATTCCCTGATGAGCCGTTGCCGGGTGGTTCACCCCTTGCTCATGGGAGCCCGAGCAGCACCCGGATGCCAGCACCAAAGGCCGTCCGACTTCGCCGCTGCCCTCCGCCTTCGCGTCTGAGACCGCGATCAGGCTTCCGATCAATGCCATCGCAAAGATCGCCGCAACCGTCTTCCTTGTTCTGAACACAGCGCATCCTCCCAGTAGTTCCGATGGAAGCCTCTGAATGCAGCGCCGCTCCCTGACCTTGCATGCGAAGCGGCGCTCACTCCGTTTGTTCGCACCTCAGCTCTTTAGACGTGAGCCTTTGCCGGTCCGGTCCAGCGGCGGGGGGTCGTGTTTCCCGTGCTGCCGTGCTTGTTCAGGTACTTCTCCGGTTCGCCCAGGAAGGGCTTCTCGCAATGGGCGCAGCACAGGTAGACCTTGTGACCGCCGTGAGTGACGAACTCCGACTTGTCCACGACCATGCCCGTGACGGGGCAACGCACGACGACCGGTGAAGGCAGGGCCTTCTCGATCTCCACGGATTCGACTCTCTGTTTCAGCATCTGCGGAGTATCCACCTTTGCCGCGGCCGTGATCGGCACCGCCAGCACTCCGGTCAGGAGCATGGATACGACCGAGCTTACGAGTCTGGTTTTCATTGCCTTTCTCCCTCTGTACGGTTTTCTGGGCCTTTGACAACGGACGCCAGAAAGGGAGTGCATTCTGAGTGCCAGACCGTCCTCATCCGGTTTCCGCAGCATTTGCCGGAGCTTGCGAGCCGGGGTCGGGCAGCGGCCCGGCTCGCGGCACTACATTTGCAGAATACTCCACAGCCGGGCTGCCGAATATTCTGCAGTACGGGAAGGTGCATGCATGATCTGGATGACCAGTACTGTGAGGGCGAATCTTTCGCCCTACAAGGTCATGGACCCCGGGAGGGGCGCAGCAATCGGCGCCCCTACAGAGCCTCGTGCGACCATAGGCCGGAATCGAAACAACGCGGCTGCCGGAACCTCGGCTCTTTCCGTCACCCCGGCGAAGGCCGGGGTCCAGTCCCTGCTCACGGGGAATTCAGGCTCCTGGATCCCGGCTTACACGCGCTTCGCCCATGGGCCGGGATGACGGAGTGATGGACTCGCGGCCGGAAGCCGGCTCGTTCCGGTCATGGTGCCCCCGGGTCAGAACCACACGTCCGGCTCATGAAAATCCGCCGGCTCGAGCTGAATGGTCATGTGGCAGATCCCGAAGCGATCGCAGAGCGTGTCCCGGATCTTCCTCAGGAGGACCTGGTGGGATTGCCCGCCGTCGACCACGATGTGTGCCGACAACGACTCCATCCCGCTCGAGATCGTCCAGATGTGCAGGTCGCAGACGTCCGTGACGCCGGGAGTCGCGATGATCGCGTTCTTCACCTCGTCGACGTCGATGTGGACCGGGACGCCTTCCATGAGGACGGCCACCGATTCCTTGAGCAGGCCCCATGACGAGTAGACCACGAGCGCGCCGATCAGCAGAGAGGCCAGCGGGTCGGCCCAGCTCCAGCCGAACCCCAGGATCAGGGCACCCGCGATGATGGCCTGCAGGCTGCCGAAGGCATCGGTCAGAACGTGCAGCCAGACGCCGCGGACGTTCAGGCTGCCCTGCCTCCCGCCTTTCAGGATCCAGAGGCTGACGAGATTGATGACGAGCCCTCCGGCCGCGATCGCCATCATGAGAGTGCCCCGCACCTCCGGAGGGTGCCGGAGCCGCTGATAGGCCTCCACGAAGATCAGAATGGACACGGCGATCAGGGCCGCGCCGTTTGCCAGGGCCGCCAGGATCTCGGTCCGATAAAAGCCGTAGGTGTGCCTCACGGTCGGAGGCCTTCGGGCGAACCAGACGGCAAACAGGGCAAGCCCCAGCGCGGCCACGTCCGAGAGCATGTGCCCGGCGTCCGCCAGCAGGGCCAGCGAGTTCGCCAGGACCCCGCCCACGACCTCGGCGACCATGTACCCTGCGGAGAGCAGGAGCGTCGCGGTCAGCCGTTTGCGGTTGGTCTCACGTTCGGACTCGGTCTGGGGACGGGGATGCGGGTGCGGGTGCGTTCCTGCCATGCAGCGGTTTCCCGAGTCGGACTTCTTCAGAGCCTGTCCAAGAAACTCGATCTTGAGGATGCTCAGAGGCTGTTCAATTTTCTATTATAACTCTTGTAAGGCACAATGGGAGCACAAGTGCACCTTTTTTCATTTTGCCGGTTTCTATTCCCCAACGGAGGCATTCCTCTCAGGTATCCGGTATCCGGGCAGGAGGGTCATCGTCATGGCTCGTTACGGGATGGCAGTCACCGTGCAGGGCTCCATGAAAGAGGTCAGAGGCAAAGTAGCCGAGGCGCTGAAGGCCCAGGGATTCGGCATTCTCACCGAAATCGACGTGCAGAAGGCGCTCAAGGAGAAGATCGGGGTGGATTTCGAGCCTTACCTGATCTTGGGCGCGTGCAGTCCGGGCCTGGCCCATCAGGCGCTCACGGCAGACCGATCGATCGGTCTGCTGCTCCCCTGCAACGTCGTGCTGCGAGACACCGGGGAGGCCGTGGAAGTGAGCATTCTCGACCCGGAGGCGATGTTCGAGATGGTCGAGCCCGAGGCCAGGTCGGCGCTGGCCGGCCTGCCCGCAGAAGCCAAGAGCCGGTTGCGCAAGGCTCTGGCCGCCCTGAAGTAGAATCAGGGATTCAGGAAGCGCTCCACGAGCTGCCTCGAGATGAGCGGCGCGTTCCCGCCCGCGCGGTTGTTGACGATCACGTTGATGCGGATCTTGCGTTGCACGGCTTTTTGCATCAGGGCCGCGGCGTCCTCGATCATGCGCGGGTCGAGCATGCCATCCACGATGGCGTTGAAAGGGTGAGCGCGGGCGTAGGCCTCCTCATAGCGCACGTTGCGCGGCGTCATGAGCCGCAGGACGCACTGGTTTCCCGCGTTGAAGAACTCGCGTCCCGCCAGCGAAAACTGGCGCCGCAGCGACGGGAGCCAGGTCCAGTGGGACAGCACCTGGCCCACCCCGTGCTCCCGGAACACCGAGAACACCGGCTCGACCAGCAGCGTGTCCGTGCGCAGCTCGAAATGGTAGCGGCTGTCCTTCGGGATCTTGCGGAAGAACGCGTCCAGGGACTCGGCCATCCGCTCCGGCTCGATGCGCCCCTCCCTGCGCTGGTACTCCTGCTCGAACACGAACCCGCCGAGCAGAGGTCCCAGCAGCTCGACCGCGGGCTCGTAGAACTGCCGCGTGAAACAGTCGGCGCTGAGGTATTCCGGATTCTCCGCGTACCGGCCTGCCTGCCACATCTTCTGGGCGCAGACGGTCTGGGGCACCTTGAGGATCAGCGCATCCCCGTCGCGCATGTGCTGCCGGTACGATTGGATGACCCGGTGGTTGGTCGTGGGCTTTCCGTCTTTCTCCAGCAGGGGCCGATAGAAGGTGAAGTCGATCTCGAGGATCCGGAAGTGCCGGAAGAACTCCTCCGCGGATTCGACCGGCAGGACCTCCTCCACGAACGATTTGTCCCCCAGGGTCCTGGACCTGCGCGTGATCCTGCCCCGGTAGCGGCCCTCGGAATAGATCTGGCCGATCCATCCGACGTAGCGGTCGCTGGCCGTCCCGATGGACACGTCCGGGTGGAGCCCCCGGAAGAGGAAATGCTCCGGGTCGAGGATTTCGGTTTCCGCCATCGACGTCGCCTTCGTAGGAGCGACCGGCCGTGCTACGCGATGATCGACCTGCCGCCCTGGGTTCCCCTGCCGCCGGACGCAAAAGCCCCCCCGAAGAATATCCAAAAGACGCAGGCCGTTCAAAAAGGTCCAGATGCAAGGCGCGCGACGTTTGAGGCCTGTTCCGAGGAGCGCCAAGAGGAACCCCCGGATTACCTGACCGCCACGGTATCTGTTTCTGGGGGATTGCTTCGCTTCGCTCGCAACAGGCGCAGCAGATGGGCCTTTTTCAACGGCCTGCCGCGGCGGCGCACTCCCTGCAGAGCCTCCGACCGCCGACCGCTTCGAGCCGGGTCTCCATCGTGGGCTCGGCGCAGCGGTCGCAGGGGACCGAGGCGTGAATCCGCGCCTGGGGCGGCGTCGGAATCGCGACCGGCCGCACCGTGAACAGCTCCTCTGCAGGCCTTTCCAGGATGGCGTGGCTGCGCTTTCGGTGAAGCTCGGCCAGCTCCTGCGCCTCCTCTGCGGTCAGCTCACCCTTCTGCCGCTTGCGCACGAGCTCGGCATGCCGCTCGCTCCTCGGCGTGCGGTCCGGCTTCAAGGCGACCCGGACCGCTTTGCCGGACTTCCTGGCCACAAAGGTAAAGACCTGCTTCCCGTGGTCCCGGAACAGCAGGTTCCCCTTGCCGAAGGTGCATCCGGTCAGGACCTGGACCGCATCGCAGCCGCAAGCGTCGTTCTCCACGATCGCGACGAGCTCCTCGTCGCGCGCGCGGTTCTCTTCCAGCCAGTCCAGCCCGGCGCGGGCGGCCCGGAACCCGATGCACAGCCCCGGGCACAGGTGGCCGTGGAACTCGAGACATCTCTTGAATGCCGCCGTTCCGACGATCTCTTCTCCGGTCATGGTCTCTCGCTCCTCGGATTCATTCGTAGGGGCGACCGGCGGTCGCCCGGACAGCCCGCAGGGCAGGTTTGAACCTGCCCCTACAGTCCTGCGGAACATCGCTCTTTCCGTCATTCCGGCGCGAGCCGGAATCCAGCCCCTGGACCCGTGATTGCCGGTGTACTTGGGTGCAAACTTCTGGATCCCGGTCATCACGCGCTCCGCACCTGGGCCGGGATGACGGATATGACACAGCCTCAGAGTCCGAGATCGGCGCTCACGGACTGCATCGCCCGCAGACAGATCTCGACGAACTCGCCGAGGGGGACGCCGATGAGCTCGCACTCGCGCACGATATCCCGGTTGACGGAAGCGGCGAACGATTTCTCCTTCATCCGTTTGACCACCGAGGCGGGCTTGACGCTGGCCAGTTTCTTGTCCGGATAGACCAGGGCCGTTGCCGTGATGAGCCCGGTCACGGTCTCCCCTGCCGCCAGGGCGTGGTGGAACCTGGCCGAGCGCTTCTCGCCCGCGCTGTGCTCGTTGTGCAGGCGGATCGCCTCGACGATCTCCGGGTCCACGCCCCTCTCCTGGAGCATCCGTACGGTCTCGCGGCCGTGAACGGCCAGGTCCGCGTTCGTGAGCTCCACGTCCAGATCGTGGAGCAGGCCTGCCATGGCCCACTTCTCACGGTTTTCGCCGAGCCGCTCCGCGAGGGCGGCCATGACCGCCTCGGAAGCCAGGCAGTGCTTGATCATGTTCGGATTCTGTACGTAACGGCGCAGGAGCGCCAGGGCTTCCTCGCGGGAGATGCCTGCTGCTGCCATCACTCCTCCTCTCGCCTCTCCAACATCTTGCTCTCTTGGATGCGCTGCATCCCGACCTTATACCGAAAAATGAGTGGAAAACGAAACGCCCTTCTTGTAGGCTCATTTCGACCGTGAGGGTCCGGAGCGAGGCGACGGGATGCGGAACACGCGGAGGAAAACGCCATGAGGACCGATCGACCGTACTGGAACATGGAAGTCGAGCCCAAGCTGAACACCGCCGAAATGCGCCAGATGCAGAACGACAAGATCGTCCGGAACCTGCCTTCCATCTACGACCGGATCCCTCTCGTCCGGAAGCGGATGGACGAGGCCGGTGTCAGGCCTGCGGACATCCGCTGCCTCGACGATCTGGAGAAGATCCCGGTCTATGGCCAGCCGCAGATGCGGGAGCTCCTGATGGAAGTCGGCTTCGACATGAAGAAGATCCTCGAGCTGCTCATGGGAGACATGGCCCACGACGTCTACGTGATGGCCGCGACCTCGGGCACGACCGGGGTGCCCACTCCTTACCCGGTCGTGCGCAGCGGCCTGCCGATGATGCGGGAGATGAACAACCGGATCCTGTGGCGCTGCGGGGTCCGGCCCGGGGACAAGATCGTCCTGGCCTTCGGGCTGAGCATGTTTCTGGCCGGATCGCCCACCCTGCTGGCTCTGGAGGATTTTCCCGGAATCACGATCATCCCGGTGGGCGCCGAGGCCGGGACGGAGCGCATCATCAACTTCACGCGCCTGTTCGGAGGCGACGTGCTCATGTGCACGCCTTCCCTGGCCTTGCACCTGATCGAGCGGGCGCCCGAGATCATGGGCGACGGTGTGAAGGCCCTGGGGATCCGCATCCTGCTCTGTGGCGCCGAGCCGGGCGCCGGGATCCCCGAGGTGCGCAGCCGGATCGAGAAAGAGTACGGAGCCAGGCTGTTCGACGCGGGCGCCGGGGCCGGGGTCTCCTGCGATCACCCTGAATACCAGGGCATGCACTGGATCGCGGACGACATGGTTTACTACGAGCTGGTCAACCCCGAAACCGGCCGGAACGCGCCCCTCCAGGACGGCGCCACCGGGCTCGGCGTTTTCACCACCCTCGGCGCGGAGGGCAGCGGCATCATGGGACTCCGGATGACGCTCGGAGACGTTCACCAGGTCTTCACTTCGCCTTGCCCGTGCGGCAAGTCCGGGTTTCGATACCGGATCGTCGGAAGGACCGACGACATGCTCAAGGTCAAAGGGGTCATGGTCTATCCCGCCCAGATCAAGAGCGTGGTCGAGTCGTTCATCCCCAGGACCACGGGCGAGTTCCGCATCCTCCTGGACGAGCCGCCCCCGCGGGTGGTGCCGCCCCTCAAGGTCCGGATCGAGTACGGCGAAGGCGTCCGGGAAGGGGACCTGCCCGGGCTGGTGGCCGACGTGCAGGAGAAGATGCACCGCATGGTGAAGATCCGGCCAGAGATCGAGTGGGTCCCTCCCCGAACGCTCCCCAGGTCCGACAAGAAGACCCAGTATATCGAGAAGCTTTACGACAAGAAGTGAAATCGGACGCGGTGCACGGCGACCCCGGCAGCTCCCGGGCCCGGAGTACGACGAGAGGACGGCCCCGGGGGCGCCGAAGCGAACGCGAGGTGAGGCATGCAGAGGCGGCTCTTTCATTTCCTCGAAAACAACTTCATGCGCTTTTTCCGTCTCCTGAGCCACGTCATCCCCAGCTCGTGGGTCGTCCCGCTGGGGAGAACGGTCGGCCTCCTGCTGTGCACGCTTGCGGCCCCTCTGAAAAGGAGGGTCACGGCCCAGCTCCGGGAGACCTTCCCGGAGAAGTCGCCGCGTGAGATCCGTCGCCTCTTCCGGCAGGTGGCACGGAACGGGGGGGAGGTCATCTTCGAGCAACTCATGGTGAGCCGTAAGTTGATCCTGGACAACCACGAGAAGACCGAAGGCTTCGAGGATTTGGAGAGGATGTATCGGGAGCTGAGCTCCAGAGGCCGCGGTCTGCTCGTCGTGGCCAGCCACCTGAGCAACTGGGAGAAGCTGATGGGCATCGAGGCCCACCACCTGCTGCAGAAGAAGAATGTCCAAGTGAACGTGGTGATGAACCGCATGCCCACGTCCTACCTGGATGGCCTGGCGACCGTCCTGCGCCACAAAGTGCTCAAATGCAACTTCATCTACACGAAGCGCGCTCGATACTACATCGAGAAGATCCTGGCCGAGAAGGGCCTCGTGGCCTTCGCCACGGACGTGGACTACCGCTATCGCGGGCTGTTCGTGCCCTTCATGGGCCGCAAGATCTCGATGGGGCGCGGCCCCGCCACCTACGCGCTCAAACACGGCGCTCCGCTCGTGTTCAACATGTTCTACCGCGACGAGAAAGGGACCCCCCACATCTTGCTCGAGGAAATCCGTCCGGTGCGGACAGGGGACATGGAGCGGGACGTATACAATCTGACCGCCGAGATTGCCTCCCGGATCGAGCGCTGGGTGCGGAAGTATCCGGACCAGTGGTTCGGCTGGCTCCAGCAGCCCTGGAAGACGCGCTCCCTGGAGGACCTGCAGGGGCAGCTCGAGACGGATCCGCGGAACGCTCGTCTCCTGGAGGAGATCGGGCTCTTCCACCTGGCAAAGGAAGAGCGAGAGAAAGCCAGGGAGTCTTTCCGGGAGGCCATCGTCGTGGACCCCGGGGCCTTTCGTGCCCATTCGGAGCTGGGCTGCATCCTCTCCCGGGACGGCGATTCCGACGCCGGGCTGTTTCATCTTTTTCGGGCCCTGGAAATCCATCCGAAGGACGTCAAGACCTTGAAGTATCTTGGCCACTGCTTTCTGGAGCGCAAGCTCTATGGGACCGCCCTCAGGTATTTCCGGCTGGCGGCAAGGGTCAAGTACGACGACCCCGAGGCGTACTGGGGAGCCGGACAGTGCCTCGAGGCGCTCGGCAGGAGCGGGAAGGCCGCGGCGGCGTATCGAAAGGGTCTTCGCATCGACGATGACTACGCCCCTCTGCACCGGGCCCTGGTGCGATTTCATGCGGACGGGAAGGGCAGCGGAAAGGAGCTCCGCCGCCATCTGTTCGCCCTCGAGACGCTGGGCGCCCGGGCCGGCAGTGAGGGACAAGTACGGCGCTTCACGAGACCTGCCGCATAGCACGTCCGGACCCTTTGAACGGCCTGCAGGCAGGCGAGCCGGCGCTCAGCTTCGGGTCCACGTCTCGCGCATCAGAAAGCTGGACGCGGAGGCTGCAAGGGCGCAGAGGAACAGGACCAGGAAGGCGTGGCGGTAGCCATCCAGCGTGAAAGCGCCCCCGGCGGCGCGGCCGTGACTCTCCAGGATCGCGCCGAGCAGCGGCTGCAGGACCGCGGCGCCGGCAAAGGGGAACAAGTTGACCAGCCCCGTCGAAGTGCCCGCAATCTCCAGCGGAAAGAGCTCCTTCGTGATGGCGAAGCCGATGACGGCAACGGCGTTGCTGGAGACGCCCAGTCCGAAGCAGAACAGGTACATCCCGAGCGGGGAGAACCGCTCCGGCCGGAACGCCAGCAGTGCGGTCAGGGCGACGAACAGGAGAGTTACGACCACGATGACCGGTTTGCGCGCCCTGCAAACGTGATCGGACAGGTAGCTGAGCAGAGGAGCCCCGAGCATCGCCCCTACGGCCAGCATGGAGAGCGTCCGGCCGGCCTGGGCGCTGCCGAGCTCGTGGACCTGCACGAGGTAGGGCCCGCCCCAGAGGCCTCCGAAGGTGAAGAAGGTCCCGCCCGTGCAGAAGAACCAGATCGCTATGGGCCAGAAGCGGGGGTGACGGGCCACACTGCGCAGTCCGTCCAGGAGCCCGGAACGGACGCCCGGATCGAGATTCCGCGGAGGTGCCGGCGTTTCTGGATCGAGGTCCCCGGGCCGGTCTCGCACGACCAGCCACACCAGGACCGCGGCTGCCAGCGTCATGCCGCCGACCGCAAGGAAGGAGGCCCGCCAGCCGATCCAGGCGTTCATCAGCGCCAGCGGCTCCGTGGCCGAAAGCATTCCCAGGGCCCCTACCGCCAGTAACAGCCCGGTCATGACGGCAAATTCACGGGGCAGAAACCACTCCGACAGCACCTTGAGAGTCGGCACGAAAAAGACCGACACGCCGAGACCCACGAGCGCGCGGCCGGCGATCGCCCAGATCGCCCCGGGAGCTGTGCCGAGAACGACACACCCGAGGACCGCGATCGCCAGAAACAGGGTGATGCTCCTGCGCGGTCCCCAGGAGTCGGACAGCAGCCCGGCCGGCATCTGCATCAGAGCGTACGGGTAGAAGTAGGCCGCTCCGAGCAGTCCGAGCAGAGTCCCCCCGGCTCCGAGGTCCCGCATCATGTCGACGGCCAGCACGGCCGGGCTGAGGCGATGAAAGTAGACGAGAATGTACCCTGCGGAAAGCACCAGAAAGACGACCCAACGGTAGCGCAGGGCCTTTTCGGGCAGCGGGTGTTGAATCTCGGAGCCCCCCTTTCGGCGTCGTCAGTCGTCGGTTACGGTGCCGACCGGCCCCAATGCATGCCGGCTAAATACGACGCGCGGTTCGTGACGGATCGCTCCGGTCGCCCGCATGCCATGCGACCTGCTGTACTTATCGGATATTGCGAGGACCGAAGGTCCGTGGCAACCTCCGGGTCAAGTGGAGGCTGCTGGCCACGGACGAGGCCCTTCACTCCGGGTGCCCGAGCAGTCGCATGCGCTCGCCGGCTGCGGCGATACGCTGCCGATCGAGCTCCTGCCACTGCTCGTGGAGAGCGGCGAGACTTTCTGAAAGGGCGTGAGCCTCCGGCGCCCCACGGTCGAGCCCGCTCAACCTGCGCTTCAGATCCTGTGCCTGGCGCTTGACCTCCCTCATGCTGTCGAGAATCTCGATCTCCCTCTTCGTCATGAAATGAAGACACGAAGAGTGAGGACCGTCGAAAGGATACCACGCATCGCACGCGTCGCAAGCCAGCCCTTCCGGAGCCGCGGCCTCTGCCGTCGCCTCGGGGCTCATCCTTTCTTCTTCCATGGCGGGAACCTCTCTTGCCGTGAAATTATACGAAGATGTACCCTTATATATTGGATGGCGAGCCGACAAGAAAGCAACGCCTTCGACGGCCCCCTCGAACGCAGCGAGGGGATGTCTTGAGGTGGTGAAATGACCCTGCCGGATGCGCCTGACCGGCTTATTCAACCCATCGGTCTGCCGAATTTCGGCGTCTTCGCCGGCGCCATCAGTCGGCTGAACCTCTCCGAGTTCGACTTTCAGTCCATCCGCAGGGGGCCGCTCAGCCGGTCCCGGCTCCTGGCCAGGCTTTATCTCAAGCGTTGGCACTATGTGGGCGTGGTCCATCCGAGCTTCTTCCTGGGCGCGGCCTGCGTCCATCTCTCCTATGCCGTGAACGTGTTCGCCTATCTCTACGACAGGAGGACGCGGGAGTTGTATCCTTTCGACGCGCTGCTCCTGGGGTCGAGAGGGGTCGAATTCGCGGAATCGGCCATCTTCGGCAAGACCCGCGGGAAGCTCCACGGTCTGGACGTGGCCTTCACCAATGAAGGGGTGCCCAACACCGTTCGCATAAGGGCCAAAGACAGGCTGTTCGCCTCGGTGAGCTTCGACCCCTCCAGAGTCGAGCCTCTCTCTTGCGTGACCCGCATCGGTCTCGGCGGTTTCAATTACACCCACAAGGCTGCCGGGATCCCCTCGGAGGGAGAGGTCGAGATCGACGGCCGCCGCTACAACGCGGCAGGGTCCTGGGCCGTGGTGGACTTCACGGCCGGCGTTCCGGCCCGGGAGACATTCTGGAACTGGGCCTCCGGGGGAGGGCGGTGCCGCTCGGGCAAGGTGTTCGGCATCAACCTGGCCGCAGGGATCAACGAGACCGGCTTCACCGAGAATGTCTTCTGGATCGATGGACGGATCCACAAGGTGGATGGCGTTCATTTCGATTACGACCGCAAGGACGTGACGCAAGCCCCCTGGCGGATGAAGTCTGCGGACGGCCGCATCGACCTTGCTTTCGCTCCGGAGGGCCGCCGCGCCGCGAAATTCAATGCTCTGGTCGTGGCTTCGGCTTTCCAGCAGCCCTTCGGCACCTTTTCCGGGGTCCTGCGGGCGGACGATCACGAGGAAACGATCGCGGAAGGGTACGGATTTGTGGAGGAGCACTACGCCAAGTGGTAGGAGAGTGTGGGCGGGGCACACCAGCCTGCCGGGCGCGTCATCCCCGGCCAAGGCCGCCCGTGGCGGCCGCGAGCCGGGATCCCAATGTGCAGGGGGATCCCGCGTGCAAGGCTGTGTCACAATTCGTCATCCCGGCCCATGTGCGAAGCGCGTGAGAGCCGGGATCCAGAAGGGTGCACCAGGACCAGCTGTCGTAACTGGGTGCAGGGACTGGATTCCGGCCTTCGCCGGAATGACGGAAATCATGCGGCCGCGCCTCCGAGTCCTCCGAATGAGTGGTCGCACGAGGGTCTGACCGGATTTATGACACACAGCTCGATCCGCTACTCGTCCTCGCCGAGGGAAAAAGGGACAGAGAGACAGCCGCTCACGCTGGCGGAGGGATGGACCGGCTGGGATCGCCCGCTGCCGAGACATGGTTGCGACCCAGGTGCTTGGCCTGATAGAGCGCCTGGTCCGCCTGTTTGATGCAATCGTCTATCTTCTGGCCCGGCAGGTAGGCACTCACGCCGATGCTCAAGGTGATCCTCACTTCGTGAGGGCCGACGGGAAACACTCTGCTGTTCACCAGTTTGCGCATCTTTTCGGCGACCTGGAGGCCTCCCTTCAGATCCGTGTCGGGCAGCATCATGAGGAACTCCTCGCCCCCCCAGCGGGCGACGAGATCCTGCTTCCGGACGGCTTCCCGAAGGACCTCTGACACAGACCTGAGCACCAGGTCTCCCACGTCATGGCCGAAGGTGTCGTTGATCGGCTTGAAGTGGTCTACGTCGCAGAGCAGGATCGTGAAAAGCGAGCGATTCCGCTCGCACTGAACCGCCTGGTACTGCAGGTGTTCCAGAATGGCGCGGCGGTTCAGCGCTCCGGTGAGCGCGTCGGTCCTGGCCGCCAGGGCCAGAGCCTCCTCGGCCTTCCTCCTTTCGGCGATCTCGTGAACGAGCTTCTGATTCAGGTCGGTCAGCTCTCGAGTCCTCTCTTCGACCCGGAATTCCAGCTCGTCCTTGGCCCTCTTCAGGGCCCCCTCGGCCTCGAGGTGCCGCTCCCGGCTCTCTCCCAGGCGATCCGACATGGAGTTGAAGGCCTGGAGAAGCTGGTCCAGCTCATCGACGGCCCGAATCTTGATTCGCTCGTCCAGGTGCCCCTGGGCCACGGCGCTGCACCTTTCGATGAGCACCCGGATGGGCGTGACGAGCTCGAAGGACAGGAGACGGCTGAACAAGAGGGCCATCAGGATCGAGCACGTGAGGGAGAGGATCCCGGCCGTATGGATGTTGCGCAGCTTGCTCCGGACCTCCATGGCCCGCATGTCGATCCCCACCAGGTAACGGCCCTTCCCCTGCCTGACCGGCGCGTACCCGGACAGGAAGGCGCCCCATTCGTCTTCCCAGATCTTCGGGTCGACCGAGGGCTTGAGGAACCCTTGCAGCATGGCGGGAGGAACCGTGGAATAGGGCCGCCCGGGCAGGGCCTGCTGCTCGCTCTCGTCGGTGTCGACGACGAAATAGACGTCGCTGCCCGAGAGGCGCATGACGTAGAGAAAAGCGATGTCCGGGTTGGTCTGCCGGAATCGGCGAAGCTCGGCCAGCGTCTCCTGGTATGCCGGCAGCTCGACGTCCCGTGCGCTCTGGATCGCATCCAGCCGGCCCACGTCGAGGGCCTGGCTGATGATGGCGGCGCTGCTCTGGAGTCTCGTCCTGAGGCTCCCCATGAGGCTGTCCACGGCGCTCAGGTAGAAATAGGTCCCCACGCTGCCGGAGACGAGCAGGACCGTGATGAAATGGCTCAGGAAGAGCCTGCTTCCGATCGGTAGTCGGATCTTCATGCTGCGCTCGTCTTTTCCCTGCCTCACGGTCGAGCCGTTCGGTCGACGCTCCGTGGCTGCCGGGCCTTCTTGTGCTCCTCCGTGGGCCTGGGAAGCGCCTGCCGCAAAGCCGGCCCAGGCCAGCGCGAAGTATAAGGAGAGTGGCCCTACGGGGTCAACCGGAATCTACATCTCGTTCCCGTCCTCTCAAGAGATGAGAGAAATCTTTTCCCCAAATCAAACCATTCGGTTCCGGTCTGCATCTCATTTTTATCTGGTGAGCCGCGGCTGTGCGGCTCGACCACTTCCAAACAAAGCCATCCGAACAGACCACACCAGGAGCACCGATCCGGCGAAGGGGGGCGTTGCACCAGCGCTTCGAGCTTCGAGGGAGGAAGGGGGCCATGAACCGTCTGGATACACAACAGGGCAATGCGGCAGCGGCGAGGAACTACACGGAAGCGGTGTTCATCACGGAGGGAGGAAAGGTACGATCCTGCGACCCGCCGGTGAAGCTGCCAAGCGGATATTACCTACAACTGGGCCCTGACGAGCGGCTGCGGGCCTTTGTCTTGATCTCGCGCGCCGGTTTTCTTTATAAGGTGAAGATGAGGGAACTGGCCAACGGCAGGAACCGCGGATACGTCATCTGAGGGGTCCTCGCGCGGGGCTCCCGGGTTGCACGAACTACGCCGCAGGGACCCCGGCCTTGGTCGGGGCAGGGCTCCTCTCGCCTCCATGCGCCATGGCTGCCACGCAGCAGATCGGCTCTGGTCCGATTCCGCAACGGCCCGGATGCGCTGCAGGTGCGGCCGAAATCCCTCGATTCGGGATCGCGGAAAGCTGAAATCCGAAATCCGAAGCTGAAGGCCAAGGGAGGAAGCGGTTGACCGTTCGACACGACGTGATCATCGTCGGTGCGGGGCTGGCGGGTCTCCGGGCGGCGGTCGAGCTCGCCGGGAAAGCGGACGTGGCGGTGGTGAGCAAGGTCTTTCCCACTCGTTCTCACTCCGGTGCGGCCCAGGGAGGGATCGGTGCACCCCTGGGCAACGAAGGGGAGGACAAGTGGGAATGGCACATGTTCGACACGGTCAAGGGCAGCGATTTCCTCGGCGACCAGGACGCCATCCAGATCATGGTGCAGGATGCCCCGAGAGCGATCGTCGAGCTGGAGCACATGGGGGTCCCTTTCAGCCGCAACGCCCAGGGCAAGATCGCCCAGCGCGCCTTCGGCGGCCACACCCGGGAATATGGAAAGGAGCCGGTCAAGCGGGCCTGCTACGCGTCGGACCGGACCGGCAGGGTGGTGCTCGACACGCTCTTTGAACAATGCCTCAAGGCCCGCGTTCGCCTCTATTCCGAGTTCATGCTCCTGGACATGCTGCTGGCGGGGGGGCGGATTGCGGGCGTCGCGCTGCTCGAGCTGGCCACCGGCGAGATTCACGAGATCCGCTGCAAGGCCGTCCTGCTCGCCACCGGCGGTTACGGCAAGATCTACAAGACCACCTCGAACTGCTTCTCCAACACGGGTGATGCCCTTTCCATCACCCTCGAGAAGGGCCTGCCCCTGCAGGACTTGGAATTCGTTCAGTTCCACCCTACGGGAATCCGGGGGCTCGGCATTCTCATCAGCGAGGCGGCGCGCGGCGAGGGCGGCGTGCTTCGCAACCGCAACGGGGAGCGCTTCATGGAGCGCTATGCGCCCGTGATCAAGGACCTGGCTCCCCGGGACATCGTTTCGCGTTCCATGCTGCGAGAGGTACGGGAAGGCAGAGGGATCGAGGGCAAGGACTACCTGCACCTGGACATGACCGGGATCGGGGAACAGGCGATCCAGGAAAAGCTCTGGGAAATCACTTCCTTTGCAAGGATCTACGCGGGCGTCGATCCGGTCCGGGAGCCGGTTCCCGTGCAGCCGACCTGCCACTACATGATGGGAGGCATACCCACGGACGTGGACGGACGCGTGCTGCGCGACGGGGGCGGCAGTACCGTGGGGGGTCTCTTTGCGGCCGGCGAGTGCGCCTGCGTGTCCGTGCATGGCGCCAACCGGCTCGGCTGCAATTCTCTCTTGGACCTGGTGGTGTTCGGCCGCCGGGCCGGCAAGGCCATGCTCGCCTGGCTGCAGGAGGGAGACGGGAAGGAGGAACCCGGGGAACCGGCCGGCTCGGGTCAGGCGCTGGAGAGGATTCGCGAGCTGCTGGCGGCCGACGGCAGGGAACGGGTCCCGGCGATCCGCGGGGAGCTGCAGGAGGCGATGATGGAGCATGGCTCGGTCTTCCGCGACGAGAAGGGGTTGAACGCACTCGCGGCCAAGGTGCGCGATCTGCGGGAGCGCTATCGCCGGATCGGGCTCTCGGACCGCGGCAAGCATTTCAACGCAGAGCTGGTCGAGGCGATCGAATGCGGAAACCTGCTGAGCCTGGCCGAGGTGACGACCGAGTGCGCCCTGTTCCGCCGGGAGAGCCGAGGCGCCCACTACCGGGAGGACTACCCGCAGCGGGACGACGCGCACTATCTGGCGCACACCCTGGCGTTTCTCGACGGCGGGCAGGTGCGGATCGAGAAGAGGCCGGTCCGGATCACCCGGTTTCAGCCTGTGGAGCGGAAGTACTGATCGGAGGCAGGCGGTCTCCATTCCGCCATGGCGGCCCGCGGGTTCTGTTGTGATTGTAGGGGCGCTGCTTGCTGCGCCCGTTCCAATCCCGCCTTCGCCGTCATGACGGAATGAGCCAGTGAGGAGGAGATGGAGCGCGTCTTCAAGATCTTCCGATTTGACCCGGACAAGGAACGCGAGCCCCGGTATCAGGAATACCGCCTCGAGGCGGAGCCCACCGAGAAGATCCTCGACTGCCTGAACCGGATCCGGTGGGAGCAAGACCCTTCCCTGGCCTTGCGGATGTCCTGCGCTCACGGGGTCTGCGGATCGGACGGAATGAGGATCAACGGCTTCTGCACCCTGGCCTGCCAGCGGCTCGTGCGCGAGTACGCGGAAGACCCGATCCTGATCGAGCCGCTGCCCAACTTCCGCGTGCTCAAGGACCTCATCGTCGATCTGGATCCGTTCTTCGAGAAGTACCGAGCCGTCAAGCCGTACCTCATGGCCGCCGGGGAGGTACCCGGCAAGGAGAGGATCCAGAGCCACGAGGACAGGGTCACCTTCGACGAGGCGATCCGGTGCATCCTTTGCGCCTGCTGCACGGCTGCATGCCCGATCATCTCGCAGAACCAGGCTTTCATCGGTCCGGCAGCCATTCTCAGGGCTTTTCGCTATCTCTTCGACTCCCGGGACGGGGCCGGCCCCGAACGGATGGCCCTGCTCGACAACCCCGACGGTGTATGGGGCTGCAAGAATCACGGGAAATGCACGGAGGTCTGCCCGAAGGAGATCGACGTGCGCAAGTGGATCGGCCGGACCAAGAAGAAGATGTTCGACGCCAAGAAGGCCCGCGGCTGACCGCAGACGAAACACCCCTCTGCCTCGGCTCACCTCCGGCACTTCGTCCCAGGCCCGCGTCGCTAGCTAGAGCCTGTCCCAAAAGGTCCAAATTCGGTGTAAGGCTATGGTCCTGACGATGACCGGTCACGCGGGCTCTGAGCTGACACCAGCGTGTTCAGGGCGATCTCACGGTTGCCAAGCCGG
>JBFLZG010000106.1:0-58506 GCA_040756235.1 bacterium
GGGCCGCTCAGATTGAATCTGAGCGGCCTTTTTGGTGTGTGCAGCGCCCAGCGATTTGAAAGGCACGTAGCGTGCGTCACGACGCCGCGATCAGGGGCCTGCCTTCGATCGAGGCCGCCGCGGGCGAGCCGAGCAGGGTGAGGACGGTACTTGAGACGTCCAGGATGTTGGCGAGATCGGTTCTCTCGCACGGCCGGTCCGAGAGGAAGAACGCATCGTCCTGGGTATGCATGCCGGTGAAAGGGCCCTGGGTGTCGAAGATCTGCGTGCGGCTGGTGGCGCCTCTCAGGTTGGTGCCGGGCTCGCCTACGAGCACCAGGTCCGGAGCGCTCGTCAGGAAGGGCCCGTTGAAAAGCTCGTCCCTGCGGCAGATCTTGCGGATCGCCTTGCCGGAGCCGTCTCGGGAGCCTTCGACCGCGAGGGCTCCGAGTCCGTCGGCTAGCTCGGCAACGAGCCTGTCGCACTCCTTTCCGGGCGGGACGATCCCTCCGGGAAAGCGCCTCTTGAGGTTCATGTAGATTCTTCCAGGATCCAGACAGAATGCGCGGGTCTTCTGCGGGTCGAGGTCGGCGACGGACTCCCGCTTGTCGCCTGCGAAGGCGAGGTAGCCGTGCTCCTCGAGCCAGCGGTTCACGTATAGGTCCCTGCGGAGGCGCCCGAACCCGTGGTCGGACATGGCCAGAAAGACGGCCTCTCCTTGGAGCGCTTGGTACAGGCGGCCCGCCATCGCATCGACCTTCCTGTAGTAGTCCAAGAAGGCGCCGTGAAAAGGCGAGCCCTGATCCTCGTTAGCGTTCCAGAAGAAATGGTGGAGCCGGTCGGTGCCGGTGACGATGGCGGCGAAGAAGTCCCAGGCTTCCTCGCGCATGAGCCGTTGGAAGGCCTGCTCGCCTTTCTCGAGGGAGACGTCGAGATCTTTGAAAAACTCCTCGGGATTCTCGCGCGCCTTGGCCGCATCCACGTCCAGCCGGTAGCCGATCTGTTTGAGCCAGGGGACGAGGCTCTTGGGGAAGGTGGCCTTCTCCAGGTCGATGGCCACGAACCCGGCGATGAGCGCGCCGCTCAGCTCCTGGGCCGGGTAGGTGCTGGGCATGTTGACGACCACGGAGCGCCTGGCTTCTTTGCCCAGCATCTGCCAGAGGCAGGGGCTGCGGACGTGGGTGGAGTTCGGGAAGTACGTGTTGTAGGTGCCCGGCTTCAAGTCGATGAATCCGAAGATGCCGTGCCGGCCCGGGTTGACCCCGGTCATGAAGGTGGTCCAGGCGACCGAGGATACGTCCGGGATGGTCGTGGACATCCGCAGCAGAGAACCCTTGGCCGCGATCTCGGCGAGGTTCTTCAGGACCCCGGTCGCGAAGAGCTCCTGCATGAGGCCGTGCGGAGTGCCGTCCAGGCCGAGGAGGAAGACGCGCCTCTTGTCGGCACCTGAGCCGCCGCGCTTGCGGATCTTGTCGAGAATGCTCATTCGTGCTCCTTGTGCTGGCCGGCGGCAGCCAGCGTTCGCGCGGCTCCGTTCATGAGGGGCCCACAACTTCCTGATAGGAGAACTCGTGCAAGCGGGCATTGGTGCGCGCATGCTCGATGGTCATGCTCACGAGGTTGCCTTCCTGGTCGAGGTCTGCGTATATGTTTTCGCTAATCTCTCTGGTTTCTGCGACGGCGTTGTCGGTAAATTCCACCAGCGCTGTATCCGTGTCCGGAAAGTACTTGACTCTCATTCCCGTTACTCCCTGTACGATCTATCGAAGAAAGCATTGTGCACGGTTTCGCCGTCCTCAAGCAAAATGACCCGAAGAACCTTGGCTTGTTCCGGAATCAATGCCCACTTGCGTATCCTCCCATCGGATTGAACCTCGGCCTTTTCCGGGTGGTCCAGCACTCGGGCGATCCACTCTTCTCGGATTATAGCCCGGTCAGGCCTCTTCCGCATGTGTTGGAAGTAAGCGGTGGTTTTCATGGCCAGGACTCAAATGTACCCCAGGTCTTTCAGGCGCTTGGTGATCTTCGCCTCGTCCGCGGCATCGTAATCACCGCCTGCGGCTTTGGGGATCCAGTCGAGGATCTCGAGAGTGCGCACGATCTTCTTCGCTGCCTGCTCGGTGTCCTCCCGGTCGGCCTCCAGCAGGATCTCCGGATTGGTGGGCTCTTCATAGGGCACGTCCGCGCCGACAAAGCCGCTGAGCTCGCCTGCGCGGGCGCGCGCCCAGTTCCCGCTCGCGTCCCTCTGGGCGCAGACTTCGGCCGGGCACCTTACGTGGACCTCGACGAACCTTCCGATCTGGCTGCGGATCTCGTTGCGGATCTCCTGGGACGGGGAGATCGAGGCGGCGATCGTGACGATGCCGTTGCGCGTGAGGAGATTGCAGAAATGCCCGATGAGGCGCGTCAGGCCATCGCGTTCGCCGGCGCCATGGCCGAGCGAGGGCAGCCAGCTCTGGCGGATCTCGCCTTCGTCCAGCCGCTCGGCCTCCAGCCCTCGCTCGAGAAGCGATTCTTCGAGCCTTGCGGCGATGGCGGACTTGCCGGAGGCCGGAAGGCCGGTCAGCCATAGGGTGAAGCCTTGTGCCATGTTGTCAGTCTCCTTGCGAGTCTATGTTCGGTCATTCCGGCGCAGGCCGGGGTCCAGCCCCTGCGCCTCGCCATGTAGCGGCCACCGCCGGTCGCCCCTACTGGATCCCGGCTCACACGCGCTCCGCACAGGGGCCGGGATGACAAACTGTGAATGTCACCCCGGCGCAGGCCGGGGTCCAGTCCCTGTTACCCGGCAACCACCGCTGTGCAGGGGTGCACCCTACCGGATCCCGGCTCACACGCGCTCCGCACAGGGGCCGGGATGACGAAAAGAGGCCTTGTCCCGGATGCGCCGGCCCAGCATGTCGGACGGCACCGGCACCCCGAGCGCTTCGAGAACGGTGGGCGCGATGTCGTACAGGGTGACGCCCTCGAGCCTCCTGCCGCGTTCCGCCTGGGGCAGCCGCGGGTCCGCCATGATCAGGACACCGTGACGGTCGTGGTTGGCGTCGTCCGGGCCCGTATCGTTCTCGAAAGTATGGATGCAGCCCGTGCCGACGCTGCCGACCGAACGCCAATCCAGGTCTCCGAAGTAGGCGATCAGGTCCGGCACCACGTTCCTGCATTCCCTGTAGAGGTCCTGAGGCCGGTGGAGGACCGTGCCAATGGGCTTCCCGTTCTGGTCTCCCAGCGCTTCGAGCCTCTCCTTGACCTCGGTGCGGAAGCGCTCGTAGTCTCCCTGCGGGACCACGCCCTGGGGCTCGCGGCCCTGGACGTTGAAGAAGATCCGGGAATAATAGCCGCCCTCGCCCCAGACCCGGGTCCGCTTCCAGTCGATGCGGTCCATCTTGAGCTTCTGGAGGCCGGCCGGCGCTTCCTTGAGCGCGAGAAATCCCTCCCGCATCAGCCATTCGTTTACGCAGATGCCCCCGTCCATGCGCTTGGCGCCGTGGTCGGATACGACGAGAACGAGGGTCTTGTCAAGATCGATCTCCTCCAGGACCTCTCCGATCTTGCGGTCCAGATAGATGTAGTAGTCTTCGAGAACGGTCCGGTGGGGATTGCCTTCCTGGTAGAGGCGGTGGCCGGGGTCGCAGAAGCGCCAGAAACCGTGGTGGAGCCGGTCCGGCCCCATCTCCACGAACATGAAGAAATTCCACGGCTTGCTCCTGAGGAAGTGGCGCACCACGCGAAAGCGCTTCTCGGTCATTTCGTAGACTTGCCGCAAGAGCCAATCCTTGTCGTCCGTGCGAAAGTCCCGGACGTCGATCACATAACCGTCCGCGACCTTCTCGACTTCCTGCTTGAGCTCGGAAGGATACGTGTATTCGCTCTGGTTGTCCGGTGCGAGAAAGCCGGTGACGAGATGGCCTCGCAACGGTTTTGCAGGGTAGGTTTGCGGGATGCCCACGAGCACCGAATCCATGCGGTTCCTGGAGAGAAGGTTCCAGATCGTGGGCTCCTTCACGGCAAGGGAGTTGGCGAAGTAGAGGCCGTCGTACGAGTAGTCCTTGCGGTTGCGGAATCCGTAGAACCCGAGCTGGCCGGGGTCCTTGCTCGTCACCATGCAGGTCCACGCGGGCACCGTGATAGGGGGGTCGCTGCTGCGGAGATTCCCCCAGTACCCGGCGTCCGCCAGCCGCTTGAGGTTGGGCAGGCGGTCCAGATACAGGTCCAGGGCGAGCTGAGGGGTCAGGCAGTCCAGGCCGATGACGAGGACCTTCTTCAGGGTCATGCTCGCTTCCTTTCAAAAAGAGAAGGCACCATGAGAGTTTTGCCCTCCTTACTTCGGCTCTTGGAAGCCTCAACTCGAGGGGTGAATTTCTAAAAAAATAGTATATGTAAAGAGCTGGAGAAAACCAAGGATCTGTGCTTGCAACTGCTACCTTCTTGTGTTACAGATACCCGCAACTTTTTTCAGTGCGCAAGGGCAGTTGGTCCACCGTGTTTGATGCGGTACACGAGGTCACGGCAGATCAAAAGGGGGGTAGGATGACTCTGGGACATTCCAAGGGTAGATGGCCCGCAAGAGCAGTCACGCTCGGATCCTGGGGGCTGGCGGCCGTGCTGAGCGCAGTCGTTCTTCTTGGGTGTGCCGCCCAAGAGGCAAGAATGGTCGACAAACAGTACGTGACCTTCCCGGCCTCGTACACGGACGCGGAGAGCCGCAGCCTGGCCAGCGGCACCTTTCAGCGGCTGCCTGAATTCTACGAGGACTACCGGGTAGGGCCGGAAGACGTCCTGGAGATCAGCATCTTCGAATGGGAGCTGAGGGAGGAGACCAAGAGCGTCGAGATCCGGGTCTCGGAGAGCGGGCTCATCAGTCTGCCTGTCATCGGAGAGATGAACGTGAAGGATCTCACGGTGGACGAGATCAAGGCCCAGATCGAGAAACGGCTCCGGGATTGGCAGATCATTCCCAACCCCCGGGTGAGCGTGGTCGTGCAGCAGTTCCGGAGCAAGCGAGTGGCGGTCGTCGGCGCGGTGAGCGATCCGGGCACGTATACGCTTCGCAGAAATGTGACGACTCTGCTCGACATCCTTTCGCTTGCCGGCGGGCCTGACGATCGGGCCGGTCAGGTGGCTTACGTGATCCGAAACATCAGACCGCCGGCGCAGAAGGCCGCAGTGCCAGGAGGCCCGAGCGCCGGGGACTCCGGAGCCGGGGCCGGAGAGACCGTCCCGTCGCCCCTGTCACAAGGGAGCGCGCCGGCGTCCGGCGATCAGGAGGTGATCACCATCGACCTGTTCGAGCTCATGGAGCAGGGCAATCTGGCCCTGAACGTGCTGGTCGGCGACGGGGACGTGATCAACGTGCCCGAGGCCAAGCGTTTCCAGGTCCTGGGGTTCGTAAAGGACCCGGGCACCTACTCGCTCAAGAAGCCCACGACGGTGCTGGAGGGGATCGCGATGGCCCGGGGCGTTCTCGATGAAGAATCATCGGCCTCCAAGAGCGTCCTCAAACGCAAGACCGCCGATGGCGAGATCCTGATCCCACTGGACCTGCCGGCCATCTCCAAAGGCCAGCAGCCGAACCTCTACCTCCAGGCCGATGACGTGATCGTCGTGCCCCAGACCGGCCTGCGGAGGTCGATGCTGTACGTCTACAACTTCATCCGGGGGGTGTGGAACTTCGGCGTCTCCGGTCGCGCGTTCTAGGCGTTCCTTCAGGCATGTGGTATTCTCTAGCGTCTGGATCGGCAGCGCCCCGTAAACCGTCTAGCGAGGGAACGTAAAGATGGCCGTCGACGTGAAGAGCCTGAAGGCAGGAGACCGTATCACCATTCCCTTCGGGAAGGGTGAAAAGGAAGGGGTCGTGGAGCGCGTGTGCGAGAAGACCGTCTACCTCAGGGTGGACTTCCCCCACCACACGGCGAAGCGGGTGTGCAGGCGGTTCAGCGCGCTGGAGGGCGGAGGCGGAAAGACGAAGGGCGGCAAGAAGAAAAAGAAGACCTGAGACGGCGCGGGTGGAGACGCCTAATGGGAGATTGCGAGCGCAGCGAAGCAACCTCCCGGGCTCTGGGGGGTTGCTTCGGTCGCCTGTGGCTACCTCGCAATTTCCGCAACACTTCGTGTCCTCGCTCCGCCCGCTCAATGCGGCCTTGGCCGGGAGGGACGCACGATGATCCCGGCTCACACGCGCTCCGCATATGCGCTGGAATGATGAAACGTGGGACGGGCGCAGCATGCGTCGCCCCTGCAATGAGGGAATACACCGCGGCCCTCTCTCCATTGTTCCGCGCACGCCCGATCGAGCCCCCTGCGGCTCGTCATCGTGTCAATTTCCCGAACGCCGCAGATGGCCGCTTAGCCCCGGTGGGAAATCGCCGATCGAGAGGCTGGCGCTAGACGGCCAGATGCAAGGCGCACGAAATCCCGAGGAATGAGGCGTAATCGGAACTCAAAGTGGACCCCGGCTTTCGCCGGGGCAGGCTCCCCCGCCTCCATTCCCCATGAGTGCAACGCCGCAGATGGCCGTCTAGCGCCAGCCTCTCAGGAGGCGGGTGGGACGAAGACGAAAGGCCAGGTCACCTTGGTGTTGCCGTTCTCCGCCGAGATGGTGGGAAAGCGCCACTTCAAGATGTTGGCCAGGACCGCCTGCTCGAGGGAGGCGGATCCCAGGCTGGAAGAGAGCATGCTCGTGAACGTGACCTGGCCGGAAGGCGAGATGTCGAAGCTCACGGTCATCTTGCCCTGCAGGTCCGGGTCCTTGCGCAGCTCTTTGTTGTAGAGGTAACGCAGCCCTCCGAGATAAGAGGCCACGATCTTGCGGATCTCGTAGGGCGAGCGGCCTCCGCCGCGGATTTGCCCTTCGGTGTCCGGGGCCTTGTCCTTGAGGATCCTTTCCGGCAGGTCTTCCGTACCGCCGTAGAATTCCACCTGCGTTTCCTTGACTTCGCCGATCTTCGAGGCGTTCAGGATGTAGCCGATGTCGGTCCCTTTCTTGGCCACATCGGGCAGGTTGCCCACGCCGAGGAAGTCATCGTCGCCCTTGCCGGTGTTCTTGTTCTGGCTCAGGTTCTTGAGGGCCTTGTCGAGGTCCTCCGAAACGTCCCTTTTCTTGGACGGGGTGTAGGCCCGCAGCTGGGTGTCGCCGCTCTCCTTGGAGACCAGCCCGAGAAGACCCTTGCGCGCCACCAGCTTCTTGACGTCCACCGGCTGTTCCTGGGGAACGGCCTTGGGGGAGCCGACGGCGCTCAGCGGCGGAGGGGAAGTGAGCTTCTTCTTTTCTTCCTTCGTGAGCTGTCGCGGCGGCTCCGGCTTCTTGGCGATCTTCTCGGGAGGTTTGGCCGGCTCGGGCTCCCGGAGAATGATCTCGGTGACCTTCCTGGCCTCCGGCACGGGAACAAAGACGGTCCGATGGACGTGCACCTGCTGGATGATCAGCGAGAAGGCGATGCCGATGAGCAGCACGGTGAGGAAGATCGCGCCGAACACGCGGTCCTCGTAGGCGAACTCCATGGTGTGGAACTGGAGCCGGAAATCATCCGGGCGGGAGCGCCGCAGGTCGGGGCTCAACATGATTCGCAGGCTCCTCTGCGCATCTTCACAGGATCACGAGCCTTTCTGGAGGACCGCAAGAGAGATGTGCGGGAAGTCCGCCCGGTCCGCCGTGTAAAGGACTTTCTTGAGAAGCTTGAAGGGGATGCCCCGGTCCGCCTGAACGGTCACTTTGCCGGAAAAGTGGAAGAGCGGCACCTGCTCTTCCATCTTCTTGTAGCTCAGCATCTTGAGCTTGAGGTTCTCGTACAGCGGGGGCATCAGGAGCTTGGGTTCGTTGTGCCACGCCGCGAGGTCTTCCATCACGACCTGTCCGTCCACGTAGATCTTGTCTTTGGATACAGCTACTTCGACCGTGGGTTCGAGCTCCTGTCGGCTCAGGGATTCCGGCATGAGAATGTCGGGAATGAGATGAACCAGCTGGCCCGCGGTCGAATAGTTGATGAGCAGGAAGATGAGCAGGATGGTGAACATGTCCACCATGGGGGTGAGCAGAAGCGGGGAGCCGCTGGCTCCGTTCACCCGCTGGCGGGTGATGCGATTGCCGGTGATTTTTTCGGCCATGGCTATGGAATCCCCAGGGTCTCGTTCAGTTCCTTGGTCCCTTCCCGCAGCCCTTCGAAGACGCCATCTTCCCTGAACGGCTCCGACAGAGAAATCGTGGGGAACAGAGGACGGCTGGACTTCTGGCCGTTCTCTTCATAGATCTCTTCCCGGGCAGTGTCCATGGCCTGGACGATGACGTCGTACGTTACCCCGTCCGCCACGAGGAACACAATCTCTTCCTGCCGCGGGTAATCGTGCTTGAGGTTCTTCAGGACCTTCTGGAGCTCGCCGAGCGGGTACTGGTCCGCCTCAACGGGGAAGGAATAGCGGGTGTCTTCGTAGGTCTCCTTCTCCTTTCCGTCCGGGTCGTGGCTGAGCGTCGCTTCGAGCTCCAGACCGTCTTCCCGCAGGAGGAGCCGGATCTCGACCATGCCGGTCGGCAGCTTCTTCTCTTTGTCGGGTTGGGCGGCGAGCGTGGAGGCTTCCGGCAGGTACGTCTTCACGGCTGCCATCCTCTCGAACACGGCCGTCACCAGGAGGAGCGGCACGAGGATGATGAACAGGGACATGACCGGCGTGAGGTCGACGTTCGCGGAGCGGACCTCGCGCAGGGTCACTCGTTTCGCGGCCGGTCTCGGTTTCACGCCGCATCTCTCCTGGTATGGTCCATGGAATCGAGCAGATGAACCGTCTTGATGCTGTATTCGTCGATCTCGTCGAGGAGCCGGTTGGCCTTGGACTGGAGCACGGAGTTGAACAGCAGGCACGGAATGGCCACGATCAGGCCGAACGCGGTCGTGTTCATGGCGATGGCGATGCCTTTGGCGAGCTGCACGGCCTTTTCCCCCGGCTCGGCGCCATAGATGGCCTGAAAGGCGATGATCAGCCCGATGATGGTGCCGAGCAGGCCCAGCAAGGTCGAGATGTTGGCCAGGACAACGAGGTAGTGGGTCCTCTTCTGGATCCTGGGCGTCACCTCGAGCGCCGTTTCCTCCATGGCGGCGAAGGCACCCTCTCGCTTGTTCAGGTACTGCCGGAGCCCCGCCCTGAGAATGCTCGGCAGCGGCGAATCGTCGCAGAAGGCAATGGCGCGGTTCAGGTCGCCCTTGAGCACGGTCAGGCGGATCTGCTGGAACAGCTTGGGCCCGTTGATGTTGTAACGGTAATAGAGGAAATACATGCGCTCCACGATGATGGCGATGCCCAGGCACATGACGAGCAGGATAGGATGCATGAAGAAGCCGCCGCTCTGATACATTTCGATCACGGACAACGACATCGCGTCTTTCCTCCTGGAGCCCCGGGTTTCTGCTCGGCTCCTGGTCTAGGGCTCAGAGGCGGCCTCTGGCCGGGTTTCCATTTCCTCGATCCACTGCCTGTCGATCGGGGCCAGAATGTCTGCAGTGAAGTCCTTCTCCCGGCTCCCGCGCTTGTACTGGATCGGCGTCATCGGGATGACGAACATGGCCTTGGGTTTCTCGACCTCCCCGAGGATCTCCACCTCGTGCATGCGGATGGAACGCTGGGGCTGTTTGTCCTCGGTGTCCTGCGCCTCTTTCGCCCCGGTGGAGGCCTTGTCCGGGGAACCGCTCTTGGGCGATTCTCCGAAAGCCGTTCGCGCCGGGCAGCAGAGCGCGGCGAGCAGCAGGAACAGCACCCAGCAGGCCGCGGGCCTGCCCGGCCGCCTATGACGACTTACCGCTATCCTTTCCATCCTGGCCCGCAGTCCATCCCTTGAGGAAGTCCGCGTGAAGGGTCCCGCCCTGGTCGATGTACTTCTGAATATACTCGGTTGCCCTCGGCACATCCTTGAGGAATTCACCATAAATCACGCCCGCATTCAAGAGGGCCGGCGGGAAGGAAGCGCGGGCTTGCTCCGCGTCCGTGAAGCAGGCGATCGACTTTTCGTACTCCTTTTGGGCCGCATGGACCAGGCCCATGTTGTTCAGGGCTTCGGCCCCCTTGGGGTTCTTGTCGAGGGCGAGCAGAAGGTCGGCTCTGGCCGGGGCGTACTGACTCTTGCGCAAATAGAGGACCGCCCGGTTGTTCCAGTCCGCGTACTCCGTCTCCTGTCCTTCTAGGATGCGACTGTAACCCTCGATGGCCTCATCCAGCCTTCCCTCTTCGAGGAGCCGGTAGGAGAGCTTGCGCAGGACCCTCGAGCTCGCCTTGGGGTGCTCCAGGAGCGAGCGATAGGTCGCCAGGGCCTCCTCCTGCTTGCCCAGGCACGCCTGAGCCTGTCCCAGCTCGACCAGGGGATCCAGGTACTGAGGCAGAAGGGAGATGGCCTGCTGCAGCGGCTCCAGGGCCTCCTGAGGGGCCTGCCGGCGAAGACGGCAGACCCCGAGCAGGTAGTAGGCGCCGGCATACTCGGGCGTGAGAGCGGCGAGCTCCTGCATGTGCCGCTCCGCGGCCGCCGCGTCTCCCTGCGTCAGATACAGGACGCCCAGGTTGAGGTGGGCCAGCGGGAGACGGGTGTTCTGTTTCAGCGCGAGCTCGTAGTACCCCGCGGCGTCATGGGTCTTGCCCAGCAAGTGGTTCAGGACACCCAGGTCGAGCTGCACCTCGTAGAGGGTCGGTTCCTTTTCCAGAAGCTCCCCCAGAAGCTGTGCGGTGCGTTCGACCTGCTTCCGATCGAGGGCGGCCTTTCCCTGGAGACCCTCCTGCAGGGCCTGCAGGATCTCGTCCATCTTGGCCTGTAGCGTCTTGGCCTTGGAAGCCGAGAAGGCGCGGGGCTGGCCGGTGTCGATCTTGCGGATCAGGGAGCGCTTCTCGCTCCACGTGTCCTGCCAGGCGACCGGGCTGTCCTGAAGAAGCGACGGGTAGTGGACCGCATCCAGCTCGGAGAGCCGGCCGTAGGAGCACAGGACCCAGGAGTTGAACACCGCCTTTTCCCTGGATCTCTCGAGCGTGACCCGGTAGGCGCTCAGGGCCTTTTCCAGATAAGGCGCGGCCTGCTGCCGGAGCAGGTCTCTGTAGACCTCGATTTCCTCCGGGGCGAGATCCTTGGGGATCTCGGAATCGAGAAAGCTCTTCCAGAAGTCCTCGTACAGCTCCCCGACCCGGAAAGCGGCTGCCGTCGCATACTCACCGGCCCCGGTCTGCGCGGTCTTCATGTAGGCGTCGACCAGAACATCCAGCTGGGACTGTTTTTTCGCCAGGTTCTGCTTGAGCGGTTCACGCAGGCGGATGCGCTTGTATTCTTCGAACGCCGGATCGAGCACGCGGAACCGTGCGACGGCCGTCTGGAACGGATCGACGGTCAGGGAGGGATCGGCTTTGCGCGCCTTTTCGACCTCTTCCAGGAAACGCTTGTACCCCGCCAGGGCCTCCTGCGCCGCGCCGCGCTCGTCGTCCATCTCTGCCTGCAGATAGGCGATCTCGACGAGTCTGGCCGCGTCCTGGGGATAGCGTCCGGCGTAAATGGAAAAGATCCTGCGGGCCTGCTCGGGCTGGCCCTCCGAGCGCAGCCGCTTGGCGAGCTTGTAGAGGGTCTCCCGGGCAAGAGGGCTCGTCGGGTCCTTCTCGAAGATCTTGTCCAGGTGCTCCAGGATGCGGTCCCACTGCTTGGTCTCCTCGTAGTGGGCGAGCGGAATGAGCAGCGCGTCCGTGCGGTGCTGGGAGTCGGGGTAGAGGGCGAGAATCTTCTCGAAGCAAGCGGCTGCCTGGACCGGGTCCTGGGCCTTCTGGAAAGCGAGGGCGGCGTTGAACATCGCATCCGGGGCCACCTGGCTGCGGGGCGATTCGTCGGCCAGGGCCAGGTAGCTCTCTGCCGCCTGGGCCCAGTTGCCCTTCTTTTCTTCGGCGCGGGCCAGCTCGAAACGGGAGATCTGGAGCAGGTGCTCGGCCCTGGCCCGCTGGCTCTGGTCCAGCCCGAGATCCCGCGCGAGGATATCGCGCGCCCAGCGCTCGACTTCCGGGTAGTGAGAGGCCTCGAAATGCGATTCCAGCACGAGCATCCATGCCCTGCGTATGTTCGCGTGATGAGGATACCGCTCGATGATCTCCCGGAAGAGCGCGGCCGCCTCCGGGTAGCGGCGGGCGTTGTACAGGATTTCACCTTGCTTGAACAGGAGCAACGGCACCTGGTCGCTTTCCGGGTTGAGCTCGATGTACCCGCGGTAGGCGGCCAGCAGCACGTCCACGTCGGCCTTGTTCTGGGCGCGCAGGGCCTCCAGGCACTGGATCCGCTTGGAGCCTGCCCGTTCCCGATACTGGAGGAAGCTCTCCTCGGTGGCTACCCTGGCGTACTCCTCGGCAGCGCGCTCGAACCGGCCGGTCTCGAACAGGCACTCGGCCAGGAGGAAGCGGTTCTCGTAAGCCCTCTCGTCCGGGGGGAAGTACTCGAGGTAGTTTTCGTAAAGCCGAATCGCCTTGTCGTACTCGGCCGCATCCTTCTTCTCCCGCGCGGTCCGATGGTGGGCGAGGATCTGGTTGCTCAGGATCTCCTGGAGCACCGCGTCCGCCTCGGCACGCACCTGGGGATCGGGGTTGGCCAGATCCCAGCCGGTCCGGCGGCCGTAGCGGTCCAGCAGGGAAGCCTCGATGCGTTCGGCTTCGGCGACCCTCCCCTCGACGCGCAGGCACTCGAGGAGCGACTTCTCCATGAAGGGCGCCCTGGGATGGTCGGGATAGGAGCGCAGGATCTGCTGATACGTCTCGATGGCGTCCTTGAACCGGGAAGTCTCACGGAAGTGGTCCGCGAGCTGCACGGACAGGTCCGGTCCGTACGGCGGGTTGTGATGCTCCTTCAGGAAGTCGTCGAGGGCCGGCGCGCCGCCCGTCTCGCTCAGGATCTTGGCGAGGATCTCGAGAGACTCGCGGTAGAGGTCGCCCTTCTTCTTTCCTTCCTGCGGGGCATAGAGATCCAGGATTCTGGCAAAAGAACGTTGAGCCTCGTCCACCTGCTGGGCGGCATAGTCGCACCAGCCGACTTTGAAGAGCGCTTTCTCGTAGAGCGGCGTGTCACCGAGATCGAGGACCTTGCGGTAATAAGCCCTCGCTTTGTCGAAGTCGTTGAGCTCGAAGTGGTGCTCACCGAGTCGCATGTAGGCTTCCGGGGAAAACCGGCTGGACGGGGCCGAGAGCGCGACCTCGCCGAACAGAGAGACGGCCTGGTCGAGATCCCCCTCCTCCTCGAACGAGTACGCAATGTTGTAGAGGACCTCAGGACGGTTGGGGGAGTCCGGGAAGGTCTCGAGGAAATCCTTGTAGATCTCCCGCGCGGGCGCGAAGTCGTAGCGGGGAACATCGGGCCGGGAGGTGGCGTAGCCGAGCTGGAACTGCTTGAACGAATCGTCGTAGGCCCGCATCGCCTGACGGTGGCGTGCGAGACATTGCTCGAAGACGAGATGGCCCAGGTTGAGCAGGGCCGATTCCAGGGTCGCCGGGTCCAGAGATTTTCGATCCGTGAGCAGCGCGCGGTAGTTTTCGATCGCGCGCCGCCGGTTCTGTTCTTCCTCCGCTTCGACTCGCGCCGCGGGCGGCAGAGCACTTTTTTCATCCCGGGATTGCATGCGGCCGGCGATGGCCTCGGCGTTCCGTTCCGCGTTTGCGAACAGATCGGGCTTGGGCGCCTGCTGCGCCTCGCGCGGCGTGCAGCAGGGACAGGCCAGCGCGGCCAGTGCGCACAGGAGGGCCGACAGAAAGGAAAAGCAACCCGCGGGCCCGGGCGCGCGCCGCCGGGCGGCGGTCTGAAATCGCTTCTCCTCGATCCTCTTCTCAAAAAGAGTCTTCATCCGTATCCGTCCCCTCGGACTGGAGGTCCTTGGTGATCTCTTCCTGGCGGATGAGGAGGGCTTCGGCGAACAGTCGCTGTGAGGCGGAAAGCAGATTCTGGAGCTCTCCGGCCCGGCGCTCGTGGATCCTTCGCATCTCCCGTTCCAGCATGAGCCCGATCCTGCTTTGAACCGTCCGGATCCGCTCGCCGATGCGGGGCTCGAACGCCTCGATCGGCAGCTCCAGGGAAAGGACGGCCTCCTGGGCAGCCGTGTCTCCGGCCATGAAGAGCAGGGGCGAGCGGTGTCTCCAGGACCGGAGCTCCTGAAGGCTGCGCGCATAAGCCATCCACTGGCGCAGCAGCAGGACTCGGACTTCGCTCTCCGATTTCGAGCTGGTGCGCTCGATGCGATCCGCCCAGCCGGAAAGGGTATCGGCCGTATCCTGCAGCGCACGCCGGGTGGAGAGGATCTTGCGGAGCACTCGCTCCCGGTCTTCGAGAGCGTACGGGAGGTGGCGCACGCGGCTCTGCATCTGGTCGAGGACGCTCTGGATCCCTTCTCTGATCTGGCTCGGGAAGAGGATGTCCTGGAGCAGGGAGCTGTAGAACTCGAATGCGTCCAGTTGCAGGCGCCGGCTCTCGTCGGGGGTCACGAGCCCGAGCAGATCACCCAGGTGAGACAGCCGATTTTCGGTATCGATCAGTTGAAAGCCGACGTCCAGCATGCGGGGGGCAACGCTTCCGGCGGCGCTCACACGAGGGTCCATGGGAGGAAAGTACTCCTCCATGGGAGAAGGGGCGAAGCCCTGCGGCGTAACCCCTTTCCGGGCTGCCAGCTCCAGCAGCGAGGAGCGCACGCTCGCCGTTGCCTGTTGAAGCTCCATGAGCCCCTTCAGGCGCGGCGAAGCAGCGCGTTCTCTTTCCAGGAGCGCCTGGACCTCGCGCCAGAAGCCCATCTGGTCCTGGGAGAAGCCGGCCAGAGCCGACTCGACCTCGCCCGAGGGCCTGAGCCCCAGCAGCGCATCGGCAAGCAGGGTCATCCATTCGGCATCCTCGCCCCACCTCTTGTACTGGGAAATGCGCAGGAGGAGATGAACCTGGACCTTGTGAAAAAGCTGGGAAGCGTCGGAGTAGACCCCTTTGTCCGAGAAGATGCGGGCCGCCTCCATCTGGGCCTGTACCAGGGTGTCCGGGTCGGCCGGCGTCTGCTGGGCTTCGAGGAAATAGGCGACGGCCTTGGCCGGCTCTCCGAACGCATCATAGGACCAGCCGAGGTCCACGAGCGCGTCCGGAAGGTACACCGAATCCTCGCCCACGGTCTTGAAGCCGGCGATGGCTTCCTGGAACCGTTTCATTTGAAAGAAGATCCTCGAGCGGGTGAGGCGGCAACGGTCCGCGAGGGTGCGGGGCATCGAAGCGCCGGATGGGCTGTCCAGGAGAGAATCGAGGAGTGCCAGCGCCTGCTCCCGGTCCCCGCGCCTGTACTTCACCTGGGCCCGGGTGTAGGTCGCGTAAGGGTAGACGGCCGCATCCGGCGGGATCATGGCCAGGTGCTGCTCGGCGGGGTGGTCCTGGCCCAGGATATAGAAGGTCTGACCGATGAAATAACGGCTCTCGGGCAGCAGGAGGGCCTGCTCTTCGGGTGGCAGGGCCTGCGTGAGAGAGGAGACGGCCTGGTAGTTGCGCTGCTCGAACAGCAGGCGAAGAATTGCGTTACGGGCAGCGGGGGCCGTCCGGCCCCCGGGATGGGCCGCGAGATGTCTCCGATACGCGCCCAGAGCTTCCCCGTTCATGCCGAGGGCCTCGTAGCAGCGAGCACGCTGAAAAGAGAGCCTCTCATCCCGGGCCAGGGGGGAGCCCCACGACTGGAGGATCTCCAATGTCCAGAGTCCGCACTCCCAGCAGGAGGCAACGGAATCCGACCCGGCGGGAAGCTCGTCGGAACCCTCGAACGATTCCAGCCAGTCGACCGACGGCCCCTCCCAATGCCATTTGTGAGGCCCCATGAAGGAGCAGGCCTGGTCGCAACGGGCGTGGTCGATTCGGCCCCCCGTCAGGCCCAGAAAGAGGATCGCGGCCGGCCAGAGGTGAAGGCGGCTCACGCGGGCGCGCGGTCCGGGAGATCGGGAGGTACGGTGCGTCGGGCGGATCATGGAGTCCCGCGAAGTGGAGGTTCGATGCGGCCGCCTCGGGTTCGCGCAGCGGTCCTTCTCCAGCGAGCGATCATGCGTGAACCCCAGGAAGGCCCCTGCGCCGCGCCAGGAGCCCCGGAGCGAGATTTCAATAACATCTCCTCCCCGGGGAATGCAAGTATGGAAAAGCAGCACACGAAAGGATGCGCACGCGAAAGGATCCGCACGACCCGGGCGGCGAGCCGTAAGGCCGTATCGAATGCCGCGGGCAGGAACGAACGATGGGAGGCCGGGCGGCTCCGCACGGCCTGAGGGGCGACGCGTGCGTTACGCGCAAGATCGATCAGTTGATCCAGTCCCGCATGGAGTCGGAAGGGGTGACGTCCGGAGGGTCATCGTCAGATTCCTGCGAGTAGATCTCCACCTGTGCCTGCAAGCCGCTCAGGATTCTCCTGCCCACCCGGGCGAGGTGGGCGAGCAAGAACCCTGCGCCCACGAAGAAGCCGCCGAGTGCAAAACGGATCGCTTCGGGAAACAACAGGACCACCATCCCGAGGAGCACGAGGCAGGCGCCGGGCAGGTAAAGCACCCAGAGCATCCCTCGCCGCCGCCCCGCAGGATCCCTGCGCCCGAGCGTCCTTTCCGTTCTCTCCATCTCGTTCTGATCTCCTTGTGCCGTTATTTATATATATGGGGTGTCGGACGGGGTCAATTGGGTTCAACGAAGCGCCGCAGCTCCGCCGGGGCCGGCCCGGGCGCGAGCGAGAGAGCGGCGGCGGGCGCTGACATTGACAGGGAAATCGGCCGCAAAGTAACTTAAAGTTCGGTGAAGAGGGCCATCGAATGGGCGAGGAGAGAATGGGCTCGACCGAAGATGAGAGGCCGCCGGTTCTGGGGGATGCTTCCTTTTACGAGGAGATCCTGGACGTCATCAACGACTGCATCAAGATCGTATCCAGGGATCGTACGATTCGGTTCGTCAACCAGGCTGCGGCAGATCTTCTCGCGCGTTCCAAACAAGAGCTCGAGGGTTTGAAGTGCCACAGGGAATTCAACGGCTGTCCCGGGCCTTGCGACTTCTGTCGGGTGGACGAGGTGTTCCGGACAGGCCGGGCCAAGCGGTTCGCGGTCTGGATCGAGCGCGGCGGCGGGGAACGATACATGGAGTTCTCCGTCCTTCCGATGAAGGACCGGTCCGACTCGGTGAACTGGGTGGTGGAGATCACGCGCGATCTCACGGAAAAGAGGAAGATCGAAGATCGGATCGCCTTTCAGGAGAAGCTCGGGCTCCTTGGAGAAATCTCGACCCGAATCGCCGACCAGATGAAGAACCCGATCAGCGCCATCCTGACAGCTTCGAGGGTGTTTGCGGAGAGCCGGGATAGGCTCTCGTCGCACGAGCGCGAGACGCTCTCCCGAGTCCTGCACGAAGAGGGGGCGAGAATCCAGTCGCTGCTCCACGATTTCCTCTCTGCCGGCGCCCGGCGGGCTCCGGTGCGGGTCTTCCTCGACCCGGCAGCGGTGACGGATGAAGTCCTTCGGGCGATGCAGCAGGGCCCCTCGTGCCCGGCGGGAATCCGATGGAAAACAGGACCTGTCCTGAAGGGCGGGCGGATCTTTGCGGACGCGGAGCAAATCAAACAGGTCCTGTGGAACGTGCTGCTCAATGCGGTCGAAGCCGTTGACGGAAAGGGAGAGATATCGGTCCAGGTCGAGCGGGACGGCGAATTCATCCGGTGGTCCGTGGTCGACACGGGCAAAGGAATCGATCCGAAGCATCTGACGCAGGTGTTCGAGCCTTTCTGGTCCCGCAAGAAGGGCGCCAGGGGCCTCGGCCTCACGGTCGCGAAATACTTGTTGGACATGCATGACGGAGAAATCGACGTAAAGAACCGGCCGGGCGGCGGCGCCTGGGTTGCGGTCCGATTACCCGCCGGGAAGTAGGGGCGATGGCCAGGATTCTGATCGTGGACGATGAGCCTTCCATCCGGACGACCCTGTCCGTGCTGCTCCGGAAGAAGGGGTACGAGGTCGAAGAGGCGGCGAGCGCTCAAGAGGCGTCCCGGCGCATGGAGGAGGGGCACTACGACCTGGTCCTGACCGAATTGAACATGCGGAACGAGCCCCAGGGAATGCGCCTGCTGGACGAGGTGAAGGACAAGAAGCCGGGCACCGAGGTCATTGTTCTGGCCGCGCAGGGCAGCATGGAAACTGCGGCGGATGCGATCCGGAAGGGAGCTTACAAGTATTACACGAAGCCGTACGATCCGGACATGCTGATGCTGAGCATCCAGCACGCGCTGGAGCGGAAGCAGCTGCAAAACCAGGTGCGCCACCTCTCCTCGGTCCTGAAGGGTCGTGAGGAGGTCGGAGGGCTCATCTATCGCAGCCAGCAGATGGAGGACATCCTCCGTCTGGCTCGACGCATCTCCCAGGTGGACGCCAACGTCCTGATTCAGGGAGAGAGCGGCACGGGCAAGGAGCTGATCTCCCGAGCGATCCATTCCCTGAGCCCGAGGAAGGACGCGCCCTTCCACGTCATCGACTGCGGCGCCATTCCGGAGAACCTGCTCGAGAGCGAATTGTTCGGCCACACCAAGGGGGCCTTCACCAGCGCGGACGCTTCCCGCAAGGGGCTCTTCGAAGTCACCCAGGGGGGGACTCTGCTCCTGGATGAGGTCGGCGAGCTCCCCCTGTCTCTGCAGGTCAAGCTGCTCCGGGCGATTCAGGAAGGAGAGATACGGCCTCTCGGGTCCAACCAGACCCTCCGGGTGGACGTCCGGATCCTGGCGGCGACGAACAAGGACCTGCAAGAGGAGGTCCAGCGTGGGAGGTTCCGGGAAGACCTGTACTACCGTCTCGACGTGATCTCCATTCGGATTCCTCCCCTGCGGGAGCGGCCGGAGGACATCCTGCCGCTGGCCCAGCACTTCATCCAGGAGTACAGCGCCAAGCTCCTCTGGACGCCGCTCAGGATCGATGCCTCAGCCGCCCATCTGCTGCTCCGCTACAGCTGGCCGGGCAACGTGCGAGAGCTGGAGAACGCGATGCAGCGTGCGGTGGCGCTGGCGACCGGCGACGTTCTGAGAGCGGAGGACCTGCCCGAGCAGATCCGGGACAGCCGGCCTGCCGAGCCTCTCTCCCTGGATCAGGATCTCACCCTTGGGGAGATGGAGAAGAGGTACATTCTTCGCGTCCTTGCCAAACATGGAGGCGATCGCAGTCGAACCGCGAGGGCTCTCGGCATCGGCAGGAACACGCTTTGGCGGAAGCTCAAAGAGTACGGCTACAAGGACTGAGGGGGTTACGGGCTTGGCGGGATCGTCCGGTAGAACCGGGTATGAGAGAGTATCTCCACTGCGGGCGCCAAGACCCCGATGCGGGACGGAGGCGCAACGAGGCTCAGTCCTTGTGTAGCTTTCTCTGGTAGAAGTTGACGTCCCGAAGGCGGAACTTCCAGTATTTGCCCTCTTTCACGCCCCGCAGCTTCCCTTTGCGGGCCAGATAGATCACGTCGTCGGGGGGCAGATCGAGGATGTGTGCCACGTCCTTGGAACGGAGCAGATTGTCTTTTTTGGCTGCGGCCATGGGGTCACCTCGACGCAGGGTGAAATGTGAGTTGGAATTTTTTTTCAGGTTTTATAACAGATCTCAAGTCTGGTGTAAAGGAAAAAAATGACAAAAAAGTCAAATAATGGAAAATTCGCGACGTACGTGCCTTCGCCGCCCCCCAGGAACGTGCTTTCCTACTTAAGAGACACGAATGCGAATAAAAAGGTTCCGTTTGTCTTGACAATATATTGGGATGCGCTTTCCCACGGGTAGTTTCAAAAGGCTGCTGCGGGAGATGCTTCATATGAAAGTGGGGGGTGAGACCACAAGAGAAAGTGTTCTAACGGCCTGAGAGAGCCAGGGGGAGAGAACATGGATTCGACGGTCCTCGCCGGCGACGGCGCAGCCGTGAAGTGGTGGGGCTGGGGAGCCAGGGACAAGGGATTTCGACTCGAGGACCATCCGGGGCTGGTGGCGTATCTGAAAGCCCGGCTGGAGACCGGACTGCAGGAGGAGTCGCTTCCGGTTTCGATCGACAGGATCTCTATGCCCCCGGCAAGGCTCGACCGTCATCTGCTCGAGGGACTGCGCAAGATCGTGGGAGATTCCGGCTGGGGCGCTGACAAGCTTCAGCGCCTGGTCCACTCCATGGGCAAGAGCTATCGTGACACCGTTCGGATTCGCCGAGGCGAGGTGCCGCTGGCACCGGATGCCGTCGTATACCCGGGGAGCGAGGAAGAGGTCCGCAGGGTCCTCGAGTGGGCAGGGGAGCACGAGATAGCCGTGGTTCCCTTCGGCGGGGGCACGAGCGTGGTCGGCGGCGTGGAGGCTCTGGGCGGTCCGCGCCACAGGGGCGTGGTCTCGCTGGACGCACGGCGGCTGTGTCGGATTCTGGCCGTGGACGAGCTCAGCCGGACGGCGACGATCCAGGCCGGAATCCTGGGGCCGAGTCTGGAAGAAGGGCTCAACCGCAAGGGTCTTACCCTCGGCCACTTCCCCCAGAGCTTCCAGTATTCGACGCTGGGCGGGTGGATCGCCACGCGATCGGCCGGCCAGCAGTCCACCCTGTACGGAAAGATCGAAGATCTGGTGCTCTCCCTCAGGATGATCCATCCGGGGGGGGTGCTGGACACCCTGAAGGTCCCGGCGCGTGCCGCGGGGCCGGACTGGAACCAGGTCGTTACCGGGTCGGAAGGGATCTTCGGGGTGATCAGCGAAGCGACGGTGAGGATCCGACCCGTGCCGGTGCGGAAGCGATATGGGGGTTTTTTCTTTCGGGATTTTCCAAAGGGGGTGGAGGCCTGCCGGGAGTTCCTCCAGTCCGGCCTGGTTCCGGCCACCGTGCGGCTCTCCGACGCGCAGGAGACGGAGTTCGGGATGAACCTGAGGCCGCGTTCCGGGAACTGGAAGAAGCAGGTTGTCGAGCATTCGGGTGTCTGGGCTCTGGAGAAGCTGGGATACCGGCCGGGCAGGCGTTGCCTCATGATCGTGGGCTTCGAGGGGGACGAGGCGGCCACGGAGAGCGCGTGGAAACGGGCCCGAAAGATATGCGACGACTTCGGCGGCTTCTCTCTCGGAGGCGGTCCGGGCAGGATGTGGTACCAGGACCGGTTCGAGCACCCCTACCTCCGGGACACGCTATTGGACAAGCGGGTGCTCATCGACACGCTGGAGACGGCCGCGACCTGGACGAACGTGACGCCGCTCTATGAGGCGGTCCGGCAGAAGCTGGAGGAAGCGATTCGCGGGACCGGCGTGCCAGGGATCGTGATGGCCCATCTATCCCACTGCTACGCGACCGGGTCGTCGCTGTACTTCATCTTCCTGGCCCGGCAGACGCCCGGGCAGGAGTTGGAGCAGTGGTGGGCCATCAAGGAGGCTGCCTCGGACTGCCTCCTGTCCCATGGCGGCACGATCAGCCATCACCACGGGGTCGGCATCGACCATGCCCGGTGGGCGCAGCAGGAACATGGGCCGAGCGCCATGAGGGGATTATCCGGGCTGAAGCTCAGCCTGGATCCCGGGGGGATCATGAACCCCGGCAAGATCCTGCCCCTGGACTGAACCGGCAGTTCGCGAAGGCTGTCTCATGTTTCGTCATCCCGGCCCATGTGCGGAGCGCGTCAGAGCCGGGATCCAGAAGCCTGCTACCGCAACCACCGGAAGTCACGGGGTGCAGGGACTGGATTCCGGCCCGCGCCGGAATGACCAAAATAGAGGCCGCGTGATTCTTCGTGAGACCGGCCCGGGTTCCGTAGGGGTCTTGTAGCTGCGCCGCAGGGCGACCATCGGTCGCCCTTACGAATCACGGGGTGCAGGGAGCGTTTCCCATGAGAAAGGCCGGAAGCGGACGGGGACTCCGACTGGCGGCGGTTCAGATGTGCTCGGGGCCCTCGGTGGAGAAGAACCTGGAGAAGGCCTTGGGGCTCATCTCGCAGGGAGCCGAGTTGGGCGCCGATCTCATTGCGCTGCCGGAGAACTTCGCCTTGATGGGCTCGGATCGTCAGAGGGCGGAAGTCGCCCAGGGGCTGGACGGCCCGATTCTGACCGAGCTTCGAAGGACGGCCCGTCGGCATGCAGTCGCCGTGCTGGCAGGCACCTTTCCGGAGAGCTGCCGGGCCGGCGGGGACCGCCGGCCGTACAACACCAGCGTCCTGATCGGCCGGCGAGGCGAGATCGCGGCCGTGTACCGCAAGCTCCACCTCTTCGACGTGTCACTGCCGGACGGGACGTCCTACGAGGAGTCGCGGCACATCAGGCCGGGCAGCGATCTGGTCACGGCCCGGTTCGGCACCATCGGGCTGGGTCTGACCATCTGTTATGATCTGCGCTTCCCCGAGCTTTACCGGGCGCTTGCCCTGCGGGGGGCGCAGGTCATCATCGTGCCCTCCGCTTTCACCCTGCTTACCGGCAAGGACCACTGGATCCCCTTGCTGCGCGCGCGCGCCATTGAGAACCAGGTGTACGTGGTGGCTCCGGCCCAGTTCGGCACCCACGAATCAGGCAGGCAGACGTACGGGCACTCCGCGATCGTGGACCCCTGGGGGACGGTGATCGCCCAGGCTTCCGATCAGGAATGCGTCATCCGGGCAGACCTGGATCCCGCTTTTCAAGAGGACGTACGCAGGCGGATTCCGGTGTTCGACCACTTGCGCACCCGCGCCTTCGAGCAGGCCCTTGCGGCAGCGAAAGAGGTAAGAGCGAAGGCAAACGGCAAGCGACAAAGAGCGAAGGGAAGGGGGAAGAGATAAAACAGACGAGAGTGCAAAGCGAGAGACAGGCGGAGTGACGTCTCAGGAGGACACACGCTCGTCCGTCATCCCTGCCCCGCTGCGCAGCGCGCGGAAGCCGGGATCCGGAAGGGTGTTTCAAGCGGGAGATAGGGAATGGATCCCGGCTTTCGCCGGGAGGGACTGGATCCCGGCCTGCGAGGCGTGTCACAATTCGTCATCCCGGCCCATGTGCGAAGCGCGTGCGAGCCGGGATCCAGAAGGGTGCACCCAGACCAGCTGTGGTAACTGGCGCAGGGACTGGATTCCGGCCTTCGCCGGAATGACGGAAATCATGCGGCCGCGCCTCCGAGTCCTCCGGAATGAGTGGCCGCATGAGGGTTTGACCGGCTCATGACACAGCTCCTGCGCCGGAATCACTGAAAAAGAGAAGGCCCGGATTCCTGATATCGGGATAACGGATCATTCCCGGACATTCCCGGCTCAGACGGCCGCGGGACTGGCCTCCTCCTCCTTCTCCTTGATCCGCCTCTTGAGGTAGAGATTTCTCCTCAGGCTGGAAAGACGATCGACCAGCAGAACGCCGTCCAGATGGTCGATCTCATGCTGCAGGGCGATGCTGAGCAGCCCGTCGGCCTCGATCCGGGCCGGACTGCCGTCCGGAAGAAGCGCTTCTACCACTACCTTTTCATCGCGCTCCAACTCCACCGTCAGATCCGGTAGACTGAGACACCCCTCGGAGCTCGGAACCCTTCCGGACCTTTCCTTGATCACGGGGTTGACGAGCTTGAGCAGGTGGCTCCCTCTGTCCTCGCGATGCGCGTCGACCACGATGATCCTGAATCGCTCACCCACCTGCGGTGCGGCGAGCCCTACGCCATTGGCGGCATACATGGTCTCCGCCATATCCTGCAGGAGCCGACGAATCCGATCGTCGATGGTCTGCACCGGCGCGCAGACCTCCTTGAGCACGGGGTCCGGATAGGTTCGAATGCGCAGCAGTGCCATTCCCTCTCGATGCCCCTCTTCGGTCGTTTTTGGACGATGAATGTATTTTTCCCCCGGTCTTTCGATGTGTCAAGGAGGTGGCGCGATTCCGGCCGGACGCATAGCTGCCCGGTCTGGCGCGGTTTTGTTGACTTCGGGCAGCCCGGCTGTTAAAAGGTGCTTGCCCCTTTTCGTGTTCCCCGAGCGAGAAGGGGTTCTGCGCCTTGAGGCCTCCGTTGCGGCGGAAGGCTCGAGCCAAAACGGATCGCCACCAACCCTTTCGCCGATACGATGTTCCTGTTCTGCCCGGCAACTGAGAATCGGAGAGCCGTTCAGAGGGCGATTGATCGACAGCCTCTGGAGCCTCGGAAAACACCCTTGAGAGCCTGATGAGAAATGGCCAGATGCAAGGCGCGCGAGATCCTGAGGAATGAGGCGTACATGGCAGTACGCCGCAATGACCCCGGCTTTCGCCGGGGCAGGCTGCCCCAGGACCTCCACGCCGCACGAGCGCAACGCAGCAGATGGCCGTTTATCGACAGCCTCTCGATACGGAGGGCGCCATGGATTTCAGCCTAACTCCCGAGCAGATGGCCTTCCAGGAGGAAGTGGTCAAGTTCTGCAAACGGCAGATCGCGCCCCATGCCGAAGAGTCGGATCGGGAGGGGAAGTTCTGCTGGGAGGCTTGGAAGAAGATGGGCGAGTTCGGGCTTCTGGGGCTGCCGTTCCCGTCCGAATACGGCGGCGGTGACTCGGACGTGCTGACGGCCGTGCTCGCCGGAGAGGCGATGGGCAGGGGCGGAGCCGACGGAGGTCTGCTCCTCTCGTGGGGCGCCCATACGTACCTTTGCGGCGACACCATCCTCAAGAACGGGACCGAGGAGCAGAAGAAGAAGTACCTTCCCAGGATCGCTTCGGGCGAGTGGGTCGGCGCCATGGGTCTGACGGAGCCGGACGCCGGATCGGACGCCGCCGCGATCCGGACCACGGCGCTGCGCAAGGGTGACGGGTACGTGCTCAACGGAACGAAGATGTTCATCACGAACGGCCCCATTGCAGACGTGATTTGCGTCTATGCCACGATGAACCGCGAGCTCAAGCACATGGGGATCAGCGGCTTTATCGTGGAAAAGGGCTACCCGGGGTTCTCGGTCGGGAAGAAGCTGAACAAGATGGGAGTGAGGAGCTCGACTACCTCGGAGCTGATCTTCGAGGATTGCCAGGTTCCCAGGGAGAACCTCCTGGGGCAGGAGGGTCAAGGGTTTCTGGCCGCGCTGGGCACCTTGGAGTGGGACCGGAGCGCCTTGCTGGCACCTACCATCGGAGGCTTCCAGCTGATTCTCGAGCAGTGCGCGCGGTATGCCAAGGACCGCAGGCAGTTCGGCAGGCCGATCGCCGAGTTCCAGGCGATCCAGCACAAGCTGGCCGACATCAAGGTCTTCGTAGAGGCGCTCCGGCTGCTCATCTATCGCGTGGCCTGGTACAAGGACCAGGGCCGGCCGCTCAATCACCTCGAAGCAGCCATCGCCAAGCTCATGGCAGGAGACTGGGGCATGCAGTGCGCGTCGGAAGCCGTCCAGATCCACGGAGGCTACGGCTACATTCACGAGTATCCGGCGGAGAGGCTCTTTCGTGACACGAAGCTGGGTTCCATCGGAGGCGGCACTTCCGAGATCCAGAAGACGATCATTGCCAGAATGATGCGCGGGTGAGGGGTGCGAGCCTGACGGATGGGCGGAAGAGGCCGTGTCGTATTGCGTCATCCCGGCCCATGTGCGCGCGCGTGTGAGCCGGGATCCAGGAGGGTGCGTCATGCGCAGCGGTCCTTACCGGGGAACAGGGACTGGATTCCGGCCTGCGCCGGAATGACGGAGCGGAGCTGGAGCAGGGAGTGCATTCCGCGAGTCGCTCGCTTCATAGCTCTTCCGCAATAACGTGGGATAGGCCTCTTACCGGATTAGGACGCAGCCTCGACAATCGGGCGGCCCTGAGCCTGTCCCGAGCCCTGCAAGGAGCACGAGCATGAACTACGAGTTCACGGCCGCAGAGAAGGAGAAGATACAGGCATTCGAACGATTCTGCCGGGAAGAGGTCGCGCCGCAGGCAAGTGATCTGCTGTCCGGGCAGAGGAATGCCCGGGACGTGCTGCGCTCCCTGTTCCCGCGTCTCGGCGGGGTGGGCTATCTGGGGCTCAGCCAGCCGGAGGCATGGGGTGGGCAGGGGGAAAGCCTGATCCTGCAGGCTGCGCTCGGCGAAAAGCTCGCCGGGACTTCGCCCACCGTCCATCTTTCCGCCTACACGTCCGGCGTGCACTGCGGTCAGCTCATCGGGCGGTTCGGGAGCGAAGGGCAGAGAGCCTCTTTTCTGCGGGACCTGTTGTCCGGAAGGCGGGTGGCCGCACTGGCGAGGACCGAAGCCAGAGGAGGTCTCGATCTGGAAGGGATGGAGACCTCCGCCCAGCGGGACGGCGATCATTACCTGCTGCAGGGCGAGAAGTTCTTCTGCGTGAACGCGCCGCTGGCCGACTTCTTCCTGGTCTTCGCCTGCCTCGATCGGGGAAAGGCGGGCAAAGCAGGCCTGTGTTGTTTCCTGGTGCCACGGGACGCCGCAGGGCTTTCCGTGGAATCCGCCGTGTATCCGGTGGGCTACGTCGGCCTGCCGGTCGCTTCCCTGGTGCTCAAGGGCGTTCGCCTGGACAAGAGCCGCCTCGTGGGCGCCGAAGGAATGGGGGATGACGTCCTTCGTGAATCCTGGCAGTGGGACGCGCTGGGAATCACGTGCTGTTCCATCGGGATCCTGGAAGCGAGCCTCGAGACGGCCTTTGCCTACTCCCAGCAGCGCACTTCGTTCGGAAAGCCCATCGGAGCGTACCAGGAGGTCTCCTTCAAGCTGGCCGAAGCCAGAGCCATGCTGGACACGGCCAGGCTCTTGTCCCAGAAGAGCGTCTGGATGAAGCAGTGCCAGGATGCCGAGGCAGAGACGCTCCTTCGCTGCGCAAAGCTCTATGCCTCCGAAGCCGGAACCAAGTGCGCCGGCTACGCGCTGCAGATCCTGGGAGGGAGGGGTGCCTTGAAGGAGGGAGCGCTGGGCGAGCTCTTTCTCTGCGCGAAGGCGAACGAGATCGGAGGAGGCACCTCGGAGATGCACCGGATCCGGATCGCCAAGAGCGTGCTGGATTCGGTCTGAAGCGGTTGTCCGTTGCCAAGCATCTTGTCATCCACCGCGCCCTGCCGGGTCCAGAAAACACTGCTTCATTCTTGGTCATCCCGGCCCATGTGCGAAGCGCTATGACAGAGCCGGGATCCAGAAGGGTGCACCAGGACCAGCTGTGGTAACTGGGCGCAGGGACTGGATTCCGGCCTTCACCGGAATGACGGAAATCATGCGGCCGCGCCTCCGCGTCCTCCGGAAGGAGTGGTCGCACGAGGGTCTGACCGGATTTATGACACAGCCTCCTGCGCCGGAATGACGGAAAGAGCGGTGGCCGAGTGGCTGAAAACCGACAACCGGACGCCGGTCTCTCTAGAATTCGTCGCCCCCGCCGCCTCCCTCCAGCCCTTCCCCCGGGCCGGCAGCGGAATCGTCCCCGAGGTCCTTGCCGGAAGCAAGCTCGTCGGCCATCTGGTCGATGTCGTCGGCCGCCACGTCTTCGCCGAATTCCCGGCCCATCCGCTTCAGCCACTTCGCCATGCTGGCAGGGTCGTTCTCGTCGAGACCGGCCAGCTTGCTCGGGTCTGCGAGAGACTCCAGGCGGGCCTCGTCTGACTTGAGCGATACGAACCTGGAGACGAGACGCCGGAGATCCTTGCCTTTGCACACAGGGCAGGAAGGGTCATCCCTGTCCTGAGGGCGGAAGGTGAGGATCTCGACGCGCTTCTTGCAGCTCCTGCAGAAATATTCATAGATCGGCATGTGCGGAGACCTCCTTGAATGGACAGGCTGTTGAAAACGCCCATCAGCTGCGTTCGGCTCGCCTTCGAGTCAGTTGCCAGTTGTCAGTTGCCAGTTGTCAGCAGAAGAGCAACAAGTCTCGCGCCAGGGCCGGAGCGGGGAGGGCTGATAGCTGACTGCTGAAAACTGACCGCTCTACAGATGGCCCCGCCAGAGAATCGTGTCGCGCATCCAGGCGGCGTCATCGCGGAGCGGGTAGTTGATGTTGTAGTGAAGACCTCGGCTTTCCTTCCGGTACATGGCCGAGGAGATGATGAGGTCCGCCACGAGGGCGATGTTGCGCAGCTCGACCAGATCGCTGGTGATCAGGAAGTCCCAGTAGTACTGGTGGATCTCGCTGGCCAGCGCATCGATGCGGCGCTTGGCGCGCTCCAGGCGCTTGTTGGACCTGGAGATGCCCACGTAATTCCACATGAGCCCGCGGATCTCGTCCCAGTTGTGGGCCACGACGACCGATTCGTCGCTGTCCACCGCGTGACCGCTCGACCAGTCCGGAAGGGAAGGAGTCTGAACGGAAACCTCCTTGGCGGAGGGGATGGCGTGAGCGGCCGCGCGCTCCGCGAAAACGAGGGCTTCGAGCAGGGAATTGCTGGCCAGCCGGTTGGCGCCGTGCAGCCCCGTGCAGGTCACTTCCCCGGCCGCGTACAGGTTCCGGATGTCGGTCCTTCCGCAGGCATCCACCACCACCCCTCCGCACGTGTAGTGCGCAGCGGGAACGACCGGGATGGGCTCGCGCGTCATGTCGATGCCGTACCCCAGACATTCCCTGTGGATGTTCGGAAACCTCGTGCGGATGAAGTCCGGGTCGCGGTGCGAGATGTCCAGGAAGACGCACTCGTCGCCCCGTTTCTTGAGCTCCATGTCGATGGCCTTGGCGACGACGTCCCGGGGCGCAAGGCACCCCTGCGGGTGATACCGCTCCATGAACGGGTTGCCGTTGCGGAGCAGCAGAACGGCCCCTTCCCCGCGGACCGCCTCGGAGATGAGAAACGACTTGGCCTTGGGATGGTACAGGCAGGTCGGATGAAACTGAATGAACTCCATGTTGGCCACGCGGGCACCGGCCCGGTAGGCCATCGCGAGCCCGTCGCCTGTGGCGATGTCCGGGTTGCTGGTATACCGGTACACCTTGCCGGCGCCTCCCGTGGCGAGCAGGGTGCGGCGGGCCAGCAAGGTGTGGACCGTGTTGTCCCGGGCATCCAGGACATAGGCCCCCCAGCACGAGGTCTCGCTCGGAGCGACCGCCCTTGCCTTGGGGTGAATCAGCAGGTCGATGGCGACGTGGTAGTCGCGAAAATGGATCCGCGGGTTGTCCGCGGCGAGGTCGACGAGCTTGTCGATCAGCTCCCGGCCGGTGAAATCAGAGGCGTGCAGGATCCTGCGCTTGGAGTGGCCTCCCTCCAGCGCCAGATCGTACTGCTGGAGCTCGGAATCCTTGCGGGTCGTGAACTGGACGCCCAGCCGAACGAGCTCGCGGATTCGCGCCGGACCTTCCGCGATCACCATCTTGACCGTATCCTCGTGACAGATGCCGGCGCCGGCCGTGAGAGTGTCCTGCACGTGGTCCTCCAGGGAGTCCTCCGTGCTGGAGACCGCCGCGATCCCCCCTTGGGCGTAGTTCGTGGACGACTCCTTGGCGTCCCGCTTGGTGAGAATCACCACCTCTCCGTGCCGTGCAGCTTTCAGGGCAAACCACAGACCGGCGATTCCGCCTCCGATCACGAGAAAATCGATCTCCTGCCGCATGATGTCGCCTCTCCCGGGTCCGGAATTTGCTTCATTAAAACAAAAAACGCGACGAATTGTAAGAGTAGGAGAGGTCGCTTCGCAAAGACTCGCACTGTTCCACTTGGCGCGACTCGCAAGAGGCTCCGCAAACGGGCACTTGCGGGCGGCCTCCCGGAGGTTTGACAAGCCGGGAAGCTTCGAGAATGATGGGCTGATGCCAGGAGAGCGGAATGGAGAACGGGGGGAAATCGAGGCAACGGAAGCGGCTCCTGCTCCTTTTGGCCGCCGTGATCGCGGTGTCGGGGGCCGCCTCCACGGTCAGGGGCGACATCTACTACTACCAGGACGAACAAGGAGTCATGCATTTCACGAACACCCCCGTGGATCCGCGCTTCCGCTTCAAGGAGCGTGAGAAGGCCAAGAGATCCGGGGTGTTCATTTACGAGAGCAGGGAGCGGGAGTACGGAGCCATGATCCGCAAGGTGGCGAAGAAGGAAGGGCTCGACCCTGCGCTCCTTCACTCCCTGATTTCGGTCGAGTCCAGTTTCGACCCGGTCGCCGTGTCCCCGAAGGGGGCCATGGGGCTGATGCAGCTCATGCCCGAGACCGCCAGGCGTCTGGGAGTGAGCGACGCCTTTCAGCCCGAGGAAAACGTGGAGGCCGGAGCGCACCACCTGCGCGACCTGATCGACAGATATGACGGGGATCTTTCGCTGGCGCTGGCCGCCTACAATGCGGGGGAGGGCGCGGTCGAGGAGCACAGCGGAGTCCCCCCCTATCCTGAGACCGAGATGTACGTGCGCGAGATCCTGAAGAGATATGCGTCGGAGAGAACCAAACAACAGCAGAAAAGCCACTGAACAGCCGTGGAAGAGTCCGGATCTGCAGACGGTGCGAAGAAGTTGCAGATACGGAAGGCAGGTCTAGGAGATTCCGTGAAGGAAAATCAGGCGACGATGGTTCGTTTTGCGGCGATTCACATTCGCGACATACCCAACATCCTGACGCTGTGCCGCATCGCGGTCATCCCGATCCTGGTCGTGCTGCTGAGCTATCCCGGGCCGGTGACCCGGGGCGTGGCTGCCCTGCTGTTCGCGCTGGCATCCACGACGGATTATCTGGACGGCTACCTGGCCAGACGGTACGACGTCACCTCTTCCGCGGGCAAGCTTCTGGACCCGATGGCCGACAAGCTCCTGGTCATGGCCGCGCTGATCATGCTGGTCTCTCTGCGCGAAGGCGCGGTGCCGGCCTGGATGGTCGTGGTGATCCTGGGGCGCGAAATCCTGGTGACGGGCTTGAGAGGAGTCGGGTCGAGCCGCGGCGTGATCATCGAGGCCGGGGAGCTGGGCAAGTACAAGACCACCCTTCAGAGCTTTGCGATCACCGGCTTGCTCATTTACTATCCTTACTTTTCGATCGACTTCCATCTCGGAGGGATGTACTTCCTCTGGGCTTCCCTTGTCCTGAGCATCTGGTCCGCCGTCTCCTACTTCCGCAGATTCTGGCCCCAGACCGAGCCCGGCAGGAAGTCCCCCGGTTGACAAGGGTGGCCTTTGGTTTATCCCTTGACCTCGTATTCTTCGCAACGTGGCCATGAGCGGCTTTTCCGACGAACCCAGGCAGGACGCAGGAACGGCGCCCGGACAGAGCACCCGGGAGAGGCTCCAGGCCAGGATCGGCTACAGGTTCCGGGACCCGTCTCTGCTCGAAGAGGCCCTCACCCATCGCTCCCTTCTGAACGAGCTGAACCAGTGCGGTCGTCGTGACAACGAACGACTCGAGTTTCTGGGTGATGCCGTGCTCGGGCTGGTCACCGCGGACATGCTCATGCAAGCCTTTCCCGATGCGACCGAGGGAGAGCTCACGCCGCACCGGGCTTCTCTGGTCAGGAGGAAGAAGCTGGCCGAAATCGCCGAAGGGCTCGAGCTCGGTGGCTGCCTGTATCTGGGGAGAGGGGAGGAGCAGACGGCGGGGCGCCAGAAGTCTTCCCTGCTGGCAGACGCCCTGGAGGCGCTGATCGGAGCGGTGTACCTGGACGGAGGCTTCGACGCTGCCAGCAAAATCGTGCAGGAGCAGCTCAGCCGCTACGTAGAAGAGGCCAGGGGGCAGAAACGAGTGGAGCTGGATCCCAAGACGAGGGTTCAGGAGCTGTTGTTGGCCTTGTATCGGCTGCCCCCGGTCTACGAGGTCGTCGAAGAGCAAGGGCCGGAGCACGCCAAGACGTTCACGGTGCGGCTGCTCCTCCGTAACCATCCGCTTGCCGTGGGGCACGGCAGGAACAAGAAGGAGGCCGAGCAGGACGCGGCCGGGCGGTTCCTGGCACACCTGGCCTTGAACCCCCTGGGCATGCGCTGATTTTCTCATCCCTTCTCCCCTCGCGGAGGGGAGAAGGTCAGGATGAGGGGTGCATCTGCTCCCGTCTCCCCCTCACCCTGCCCCTCTCCCCCGTGCACGGGGGAGAGGGGATCCGTTTGTCGACGGCCTTGCGCGAGTGATGAGGGGGATTCGTTCCTCGACACCTCTCTGCGCCGGAAGAGACCAGGCGCGGGAAGGATCGAATCGTCCATGTCGCACTGGATCGCACCCGTATTCCTGCCCCATGCGGGCTGCCCGCACCGCTGCGTGTTCTGCGATCAGGCCGCGATCGCCGGGAGCCCATCGGCGCCGACGCCTGCCGAAGTGGGCCGACGGCTCGAGCTCCTGTTCGCGCCCGACAGGGGGCGCCGGCCCGGCCGCGTGCGACAGATCGCTTTTTTCGGGGGCAGCTTCACCGGTCTGGACGGTTCCCTCCAGGAGGCTTACCTGAGGGTGGCCGGCGAGCACAGGAAGCGGGGCCGGATCGATTCAGTGCGGATCTCGACGCGTCCCGACGCGCTCCCGGAGGCCCGTATCCGCTTCCTCGCCGAAAGGGGTGTGCATACCATCGAGCTGGGCGTGCAGTCGCTGTCCGACACGGTCCTGGAAGCGAGCCGCAGGGGCCATCGCAGCGTCGATTCCGTGGAGGCGATCGAGAGAGTCCGGCGGGCCGGGTTGGAGGTGGGCGCCCAGATCATGCTGGGCCTTCCGGGCGACACGGGGCGGCAGTCCCTGGAAACGGCCGATGCCCTTTGCGCCCTGAAGCCCGACTTCGTGCGCATCTATCCGACCCTGGTCCTGCGCGGCACGGAGCTGGCCGAAAGGACGCGGGCCGGCCGCTACGTGCCTTTGGGCCTGGAAGCGGCCGTCTCCCTGGCCGCGGAAGTTCTCGGGCGGTTTGCCGCGGCCTCCATTCCCGTGATCCGCATCGGCCTGCACCAGACCGAGGACCTGCGGGGCACCGCCGTTGCAGCCGGGCCCTGCCACCCGGCCTTCGGCTACCTCGTGCGGGCTCGTCTATACTACAAGACCATGTGCTCGGTTCTCGGGAAAACGCAGTCCCGGGGCGGAGGAGCGCTTCTTTTTCGGATCCATCCCAGGGACCGGTCCCTGTTCAGCGGCCATCGTCGCAGCCACCACCTGCGGCTCGAACGGGAGTTCGGCGTCCGGGAGATCCGAGTTGAGGAAGACTGCACCCTGGCGAGAGGCGCCGTAGAGGTGGCTCCTGCCGACAACTGACAACCGACAACTGGAAACGGGGCGTGACACACAAGGACGAGAGCGCGGAGCCGTTCCGATCCGGATTCGTACCGGTGGTGGGGCGGCCGAACGTGGGCAAGTCGACCCTCCTCAACCGGATCCTGGGAGAGAAGGTGGCCATCGTTTCGGACAAGCCCCAGACGACGCGCAACAAGATCTGCGGGGTTCTGACCGGCCCGGCGCACCAGATCGTCTTCCTCGATACCCCGGGGATCCACCGGGCCAGGGACGCGATCAACCGGTACATGGTGAACGTGGCTTTGTCGACGTTCGACGAGGCCGATCTCATCCTGTTCCTGGTGGAGCCAGATCCGGACTTCGGCAAGGGGGACCAGTACCTGCACGGTCTGCTCAAGGACCTCCGCGTCCCGGTCTTCGCTCTCGTGAACAAGATGGACCGCGTGCCTGCGCCGCAGTGGGATGCGGTCGTCGAGCGGCTGCGGGGCCGGATTCCGGGCATGGAGGTGTTTCCCATTTCCGCCCTCACCGGGGAGGGAGTTCCGGAGCTGGTGGACGAGGTCGTCCGCAGACTCCCCGAAGGTCCCCTGTATTTTCCGCCGGACCAGGCCACGGACCAGCCGGTGCGGCTGCTCAGTGCCGAGATCGTCCGGGAGAAGGTCTTTCAGCTTACGGGAGAGGAAGTACCCTATTCGGTGGCGGTGGAAATCGATTCCTTCGAAGAGCGGGAAGGGAAAGAACGCAGCCTGGTTTCGATCGACGCGACCATCCACGTAGAAAGGGATTCTCAGAAAGGCATCCTCATCGGCAAGGGCGGACAGATGCTCAAGCGCATCGGAACCATGGCCCGCCGGGAGATCGAAGCTCTGGTCGGAGCGCAGGTCTTCCTGCGCCTGTGGGTCAAGGTTTCGAAAGGATGGAAGAATGACCCGAAGAGCCTCCGCAGGTTCGGATATCGCTGAGGCGCGAGCAGAAGACCGGGACCGGGTTCGCGGCGGCCGCCGGCGCCGTCCGCCCGAAGAGCGGGGAGCCTGGCGGCCGCGTGCGGGCGAGCTGCCCGTCGTGGCCATCGTGGGGCGGCCGAACGTGGGCAAGTCGTCCCTCTTCAACCGGCTCGTGGGAAGGCGCAAGGCCCTGGTGCAGGATACGCCGGGCGTGACGAGGGACCGCATCACGGGCACGGTCGACTGGGCGGGCCGCTCGTTCGTGCTCGTGGACACGGGCGGTCTCGAGTACGGCGCGCCCAGTGGGAGCCTTTCCGGGAAGATACGCCTGCAAATCGAGAGGGCGATCGGGGAGGCGGACTTGCTCCTTTTCGTCGTGGACAGCCGGGTGCCGCCCCATCCCGAGGACGAGCAGATCGCCGGGGTCCTGAGGAGAGCGGCGAAACCGGTGATCTGCGCGGCCAACAAGATCGACACGCCGAGCCACGAGGACGCCCGCTACGCCTACTACCGCCTGGGGCTGGAGCCCCTGGTGGCGGTGAGCGCAGAGCACGGGTTGGGCGTGGACCTGATCCTGGACGAGATCCTGGAAGCCCTGCCGCCCCGCGGCGAGCCGGCTCCGGAGGTCCGGGAGGGGGAGCGCCCCACCCGGGTGGCCGTGGTGGGACGGCCGAACGTGGGCAAGTCGACCTTGGTCAACGCGCTGCTCGGGGATGAGCGACAACTGGTGGACGAGCTGCCCGGGACCACGCGCGATTCGGTGGACACGGCTTTCCAATGGCGCGAGCGCGCCTACCTGCTCATCGACACGGCGGGGATCCGCCGCCGGGGCAAGGTGACTGCAGCGGTGGAGAAGTTCGCGGTCATCAAGGCGCTGGAGAGCCTGGAACGCTGCGACGTGGCGCTCCTCATGCTGGACGCGGCGGCCGGGGTGACGGAGCAGGACGCCCACATCGGCGGGTATATTCTGGAGCAGGGCAGGGGGGCGGTCGTTCTGCTGAACAAGTGGGATCTGGTGCGGCAGCGCCACGCTCGTCCGAGGAAGCTCTTGGACGAGATCCGGAGCGCGTTACCGCATCTCCAGTTCGCGCCCGTGGTCCCGGTCTCCGCCCGGACGGGGTACAACCTGGACAAGGCGCTCGGCTCGGTCGCCAGGGTCGAGCAGGCGTACCGGCTGCGCGTTCCGACGGCGGCTCTCAACCGGCTCCTGGAGGAAGCCGTTGCGTCACACCCGCCGCCTTCGGAAGGCAAACGCCTCCGGCGCTTCCACTACATGACCCAGGTCAAGGCGAGCCCTCCCACCTTCGCTCTCTTCTCGAACCTGTCCGGGGAGGTGCACTTCTCCTATCAGCGTTATCTGATCAACCGCATTCGGGAGCGCTTTGGTTTCGAGGGCGCTCCGATCCGGCTGCTGTTCCGGAAGCGGCGCTGACTTCCTCGTGCGATCTCGACTGGCTTGCAGGGGCTTGCTATACTTCGCTCAGGGGTCTTCGCTGTCCCGTTCCGTCGTCCTCCATGCCTCAAGGCTCCAGGAAAGCTCCTGAACCGGTTCGGGGCAGGTCCAGCCATCCAGAAGGGATCGCGGACCCGCCTGCGGGGAACTGCATTTACCAACAAGGAGTGTCACGGATGGAAAGCACCAGAATTCCGGATGCGCTGACTTTTGACGACGTTCTGCTGGTCCCGCAGGAAGCCTCGCTCCTTCCGCAGGACACGGACGTGCGCACGAGGTTGACGCGCGAAATCCTGTTGAACATGCCGCTGGTGAGCGCCGCCATGGATACGGTGACCGAGGCCCGGACCGCCATCACCATGGCTCAGGAGGGAGGCATCGGGATCATTCACCGCAACCTTTCGGTCCGGCGGCAGGTCCAGGAGGTGGAAAAAGTCAAGAAGTACGAGAGCGGGATGATCATCAACCCCATCGCCATGCATCCGGACCAGGTGATCGCGGAAGCGGTCGAGGTCATGCAGAAGTGGAACATATCCGGTGTCCCCATCGTGGAGGACGACCGGCTGGTCGGCATTCTCACCCACAGGGATCTGCGCTTCGAGAAGCGGCTCCACCTCAAGATTCGGGACGTCATGACCAGCGAAAGGCTCATCACGGCCCCGGAAGGCACCACCCTCGAGCAGGCCACGGGGATCCTGCACAAGCACCGGATCGAAAAACTGCCGGTCGTGGATCGCCAGGGACGGCTCAAGGGGCTGATCACGATCAAGGACATCGAAAAGGCGCGCAGGTTTCCCAACGCCTCCAAGGACTCCATGGGGAGGCTCCGGGTGGGGGCGGCGGTCGGAGTCGGAGAAGGCTGGGAAGAAAGGGCGGGGGCGCTCCTGCAGGCCGGAATCGACCTGATCGTGGTGGACACGGCCCACGGGCACTCCAGGAGGGTGCTGGAGACCGTCGAAGAGATCAAGCGGGGGTACCCGAAAGCCGTTGTCATTGCCGGCAACGTGGCCACTGCGGAAGGCACGGAATACCTGGTGCACGCCGGGGCCGACGCGGTCAAGGTGGGAGTGGGACCCGGCTCGATCTGCACGACCCGGATCGTGGCCGGCGTAGGTGTCCCGCAGCTGAGCGCCATTCTCGAGTGCGCCGCCGCAGCCCGCAAGCACGACGTGCCGGTCATCTCGGACGGTGGGATCAAGTATTCCGGCGACGTCGTAAAGGCCCTGGCAGCCGGCGCGGAAACGGTGATGGTAGGAGGCCTCTTCGCCGGTACCGACGAGAGCCCGGGCGACCTCATCCTGTATCAGGGCAGAAGCTACAAATCCTACAGAGGCATGGGGTCCCTGGAGGCCATGCGGGAGGGCAGTCGGGATCGGTACGGCCAGGAGGAGATCCGCGACGAATCGAAGCTCGTTCCGGAAGGCATCGTGGGCCGTGTGCCGTACAAGGGGCCCCTGTCGGAGAGCATTTTTCAGCTGCTCGGCGGCCTCCGATCCGGCATGGGCTACGTGGGCTGCCTCACCATACCGGAGCTGCAGAAGAAGGCGCGGTTCGTGCGCATCACCAGCGCCGGACTCAAAGAGAGTCACGTCCACGATGTGATCATCACCAAGGAGGCGCCGAACTACCGGATGGAATAAGGTGTCGGGTTTCAGGTTTCAGGTTGACGGCTGATCGGGGGAGGGGAAATTGCACGCGACCGGCAAGGGCAAACTGGCGGGTTCGATTCTCGTCCTGGACTACGGATCCCAGTACACGCAGCTGATCGCCAGGCGCGTCCGCGAGCACCACGTCTACTGCGAGATCCATCCGTTCCACGTGCCTGCGGAGCTCATCGAGGAGCTGAACCCCTCGGGGATCCTGCTCTCCGGCGGGCCCGCCAGCATCTACAGGCAGGGCGCTCCCTGCGGCGACCCGAGCATCCTGGACGGCAGACGTCCCGTCCTGGGGATCTGCTACGGCATGCAGTGGATTGCGCAGCAGACCGGCGGCAAGGTGCTGCGGGGCGACGACCGGGAATACGGGCCTGCCGAGATTTCTTTCGAGCCGGGCAGCGATCTGTTCCACGGCCTGGACGGCCAGGAGGGCAGACTCAAGGTCTGGATGAGCCACGCCGACCGGATCGAGCGCCTGCCGCCCGGGTTCCGCTCCATCGCCACGAGCAAGGGCGCGCCGGTGGCCGCATTCTGCCATCCGGGGAAACAGATCTACGGCGTGCAGTTTCACCCCGAGGTCCACCACACGCCGCGAGGCGGGGAGATCCTCGGGAACTTCCTGTACCGGGTGTGCGGCTGCTCCCCGAGCTGGACCATGCTCTCCTTCATCGAGAACACGATCCAGGACCTTCGATCGAGAGTACGGGACGGCCGGGTCATCTGTGCCCTGAGCGGCGGAGTCGACTCCTCGGTGGTCGCGCTTCTGCTGCACCAGGCGATCGGGGACCGGCTCGACTGCATTTTCGTGGACAACGGGCTGCTGCGCGAGGGCGAAGGCGAGAGGGTGCGGGAGTACATCGGGAGGCACTTCAGCATCCATCTGATCTATGTGGACGCCTCGGAGCGTTTTCTCAAGCGGCTCAAAGGGGTCGAGAACCCGGAGACCAAGCGCCAGATCATCGGCAAGGAGTTCGTGCGGCTCTTCGAGGAACAGGCCCGCAAGTGCCGGGGCGCCCGCTTCCTGGGACAGGGCACGCTCTATCCGGACGTGATCGAAAGCGTGTCCCTCAGGGGGCCCTCGGCCGTCATCAAGAGCCATCACAACGTGGGGGGCCTGCCGGAACGGATGCGGCTCAAGCTGCTCGAGCCGCTGCGGGAGCTGTTCAAGGACGAGGTCCGCCTGGTGGGAAAGGCCCTGGGCCTGCCGGACGAGATCGTCTTGCGACAGCCGTTCCCGGGTCCGGGGCTGGCCGTGCGCATCCTGGGGGAAGTGACGGAAGAAAGGCTGCGGGTGCTGCGGCAGGCAGACCGAATCGTCCAGCAGGAGATCCGGCAGGCGGGCCTCTACGAATCGATCTGGCAGTCTTTTGCGGTCCTGCTGCCGGTGCGCACCGTGGGGGTGATGGGGGACGAGCGGACGTACGACAACGTCGTGGCCCTGCGGGCCGTGCAGAGCCAGGACGGCATGACCGCGGACTGGGTGCGCCTGCCCTACGAGCTGCTGGCCGCGATATCGAGCCGGATCATCAACGAGGTGGACGGGGTCAACAGGGTCGTCTACGACGTTTCCTCCAAGCCGCCCAGCACGATCGAATGGGAGTGAGAGACGCGCATGGCAGGCAGAGAGTTCGTTCACCTGCACCTCCATACCGAGTACAGTCTTCTGGACGGCTCCATCCGCATCGAGCCGCTGATGAAGAGGCTTCAGGATCTCGGCATGGGAGCCGCGGCGATCACGGATCATGGATGCCTTTTCGGCGTCGTGGATTTCTACCAGAAGGCCACGGCAGCCGGCATCCGGCCGGTCCTGGGCTGCGAGGTTTACGTGGCTCCGGGAAGCCGTTTGGACCGTTCCGCCCACGGCATCGCCGAGGCCTCTCACCACCTGGTGCTGCTGGTGGAGAACGAGGAGGGATACCGCAACCTGTGCCGGCTCGTCAGCGCCGCCTACCTGGAAGGCTTCTACTACCGGCCCAGGGTCGACAAGGAGCTGCTCAGGGCGCACAACAAGGGGCTCATCGCGCTGAGCGCCTGTCTGGCGGGAGAGATCCCTTCCTGGATCCTCAAGGACGAAACGGGCAAGGCGCGGCAGGCGGCCGAGGAGTACCGGGAGATCTTCGACGACGGTCGCTTCTATCTGGAGGTCCAGGAAAACGGCATCCCGGACCAGGCGCGCGCGAACGGAGCGCTGCTCGAGCTGGCGCGCGCCCTCTCGCTTCCCCTCGTCGCCACCAACGACTGCCACTATCTCCTTCGGGAGGACGCCCGGAGCCATGACATCCTGCTGTGCATTCAGACGAACAAGTCGCTCGATGATCCGGACCGGCTGCGCTTCTCCACCGAGCAGTTCTATCTGAAATCCTCAGAAGAGATGTGGGCCTCCTTCGCACACGTTCCCGAGGCCCTGAAGAACTCCGTTGCGGTGGCCGAGCGCTGCAGTTACCGCATGGTCTTCGGCGCCTACCAGTATCCTCGGTTCGAGATCCCGGAAGAAGAAACGCTGGACAGCCACCTGATCGCCAGGGCCCGGCAGGGGCTCGAGCGGCGGATGAAGCAGAAGGCGGTGCGGGAGAAGAGAGAGGTGCCGGAGGAGACGGTCCGCCACTATCGGGAGCGGCTCGAGACGGAGCTCGCCATCATCCGTCAAATGGGTTACGCGGGCTATTTCCTGATCGTCTACGACTTCATTGCGCATGCGCGGCAGAAGGGGATTCCGGTGGGGCCGGGGCGGGGCTCGGCAGCGGGCAGTCTGGTGGCGTTCGCTCTGGAGATCACGAACATAGACCCCATCCCCTACAACCTCATCTTCGAGCGCTTCCTCAACCCGGAACGGATCAGCATGCCGGACATCGACGTCGACTTCTGCGAAGCCCGCCGGGAAGAAGTGATCCAGTACGTGATCGACAAGTACGGAGGCCAGAAGAACGTCTCCAAGATCATCACGTTCGGCACCATGAAGGCGCGGGCCGCGGTGCGCGACGTCGGCCGTGCCTTGGGGATGCCTTACGGGGACGTGGATCGCCTCGCCAAGATGATCCCGATGGGCATGAAGCTGGAGGACGCCATCGCGCAGACGCCGAGGCTCGATGAGGCGATCCAGGGCGACCCGAAGGCTGCCGAGCTGTTCGCCGCCGCGCGCAAGCTCGAGGGGCTGGTGCGCCACGCGTCGACGCATGCGGCCGGCATCGTGATCGCCAGCGGAACCCTGGAGGATTTCGCCCCGTTGTACAAGGACGCCAAGACCGGCGTGGTGACGACGCAGTTCGGCATGAAGCCTCTGGAGAAGCTCGGGCTCATCAAGTTCGACTTCCTCGGCTTGAAGACCCTCACCGTCATCCACAAGGCGGTGGAGCTCATCGAGCGCAACCACGGCGTCCGCATCGACATGAACGAGATCCCTCTGGACGATCCCCAAACCTACCAGCTCCTGGCGCGCGGGGATGCGGACGGTGTCTTCCAGCTCGAAGGCACCGGCATCCGCAACCTGCTCGTGCAGCTCAAGCCGGAGAACCTCGAGGAAATCATCGCTCTGGTCGCCCTGTACCGGCCCGGACCTTTGAAGAGCGGAATGGTGGACGACTACATCAAGCGCAAGCACGGAAAGGGGAAGATCAAGTATCTGCTGCCCGAGCTGCGGGAGACGCTCGAAGAGACGTACGGCGTCATCGTCTATCAGGAGCAGGTGATGAAGATCGCGACGCGCGTCGCGGGCTTCACCATGGGTGAGGCCGACAATCTGCGCTATGCCATGTCGAAGAAGGTCGAAGCTGAGATGGAACGCCAGAAGGACCGCTTCCTGGAGGGGGCCGGGAAGCAGGGGGTGGCCCGAGACAAGGCTGCGGAGATCTACCGGCTCATCGAGCAGTTCGCCGCCTACGGTTTCAACAAGTCGCACAGCGCGGCCTATGCGCTGGTATCGTACCAGACCGCCTATCTGAAGGCTCACTATCCGACCGAATACATGGCGGCCCTGCTCACGTCCGAAGCCGACCGCACCGAGAAGCTCATGCGCTACGTGCAGTACTGCCGGGAGATGGGCATCCCGATCGATCCGCCGGACATCAACAAGGGGCAGTGGGACTTCACGGTTCAGCACGAGCGCATCGCCTTCGGCATCGGCGCGGTCAAGAACATCGGTGAGGGTGCGGTGGAATCGATCCTGGCGGTGCGCGCGGAAGGCGGGCCGTTCGCTTCCTTCGTCGATTTCTGCGAGCGGGTCGACTCGAGAAAGATCAACCGCAGAGTGATCGAATCCCTGGTCAAGAGCGGCGCCTTCGACCAGCTCTCGGATGGTAAACGGGCTCCTCTGCTGGGGGCCCTGGACCAGGTCATGGAGCACGCCGCACGCATCCAGTCGGAGCGGGAGTCCGGTCAGACGAGCCTGTTCGATGAGGGGCCGGGCCGGGCCTCTTCGATCGAGCCCCGTTGGAATGCCCACGAGTTCGGGGAGTGGTCCTGCTCGGAGCGACTCGCCTTCGAAAAGGAGGCCCTCGGCTTCTACCTGACCGGCCACCCCTTGGCCGAGCACGCGGAAGAGATGAAGCGCTTCGGCGTAGTGGGCACGCGCGGGCTGCTGGAGCTGGCGGACGGCTCCGAAGTCGCGGTCGGCGGGATGATCGCGTCCAAGAAAGAAGTGCAGACCAAGAAGGGCGAACGGATGGCCTTTGTCACGCTCGAAGACGAGGAGGGCCGGGTGGAGGTCATCGTGTTTCCCGAAGCCTACCGGGCCGCCTGGGCTTGCCTCACGGAGGAGGTGCCCGTGGTCATTCAGGGGAAGCTTGAGGTTACGGAGGAGGAGGTCGAAGAAGAGGAGGACGACGAGCGCAGGAGGTTCGAAGGGCGAAAGAAGAGCGGAAAGATCGTGGCATCCAAGATCATGCCGTTGAAGGAGCTCCGCTACGCCAGAAAGGAAAGTGTTCATTTCGTGCTCCTCGAGGGCGGTGTGACGCGCCGGAACCTGGAGGAGCTGAGGGACATCCTGCTCGACTTTCCGGGGCCGTGCCCGGCTTTCCTCCACCTTCAGCAACCGTCCCGGTGGGAGGTCACGCTCCGGTTGGGGAAAGACTTTTCCGTCAGGCCCTGCCCGGAGCTGGAGCAGAAGGTGGAACGCCTCTTCGGTAACTCCATCGTCCAAATTCAGTAGTCGCATACGGTACATATGATGATAAGTAAAAGTAACTCATTATCTCTCGTGGCGACTCTTGCGGTCATCCTGACCGGCCTGGGCTCGAGCCCTGCGGGCCTTTGCACCACGGCCTTGGCGGCCGACAGCGGCCAGACCATAACGGCTGAAGGGGATGGCGAGGCTTCGGTGGAAACCGCTGCAGGGTCTCAAGCTCAGGCACAGGCCTTGGACGATGCTCTCCGGCATGCGTTCGAAAAGGCCTTGCTGGAAATCCTTCCCCAGACGGCCTCGCTCGAGACCCAGGACAGAGTGGTTCGCGAGCTCGCGGCGAACAAGAAAGCCTTTCTGCTCAGCTATCGCGTCCTGTCGGAGATGCCTACCGAGAAGGTCTATTTCGTGACCGCAGAGGCGACCTTCTCTTCGGCCCTCATCCGACGGGCCTTGTCTGGAATCGAGGGGACCGGCATGAATGAGGCGGCCGCGAAGGGCACGGAGATGCTGCTTCGCGTCGAGGGCGTCACTTCCTTCCAGTGGTTCGAGGCGCTCAGGCGATATCTGCGGGAGGGTCCGGGCGTCCGGTCCGTGCAGCCTCTGGAAGTCAACGGGACGACCGTGGTCTTGAGCGTCGCATTCGCCGGCAGGGCTGACGAGCTGGTGCAGCGGCTCGCGAGCTGGGCGCCGGAGCGCTGCCGCGTCCGGGTGAACCGGATTCAGGATCGAGAGATCTGGGTCATGCTGACACCGGCCGAAAGCGACGGAGTGGTGACCGAGTCGGTCTTCCCCTCCTCCCCTGTCGCGGACGACACACAGATGCCGAGGGCGGAAGACGGACCGCAGCCATGAAGAAGCCGGGACTCCGAGTCATGTCGATCGACGGGCCTTGCGGCAAGCACCTTCCGGTCGCGCCCGGAGACCGGGTCGTGGAGGTCGACGGACACCCGGTGGCAGATGAGCTCGACTTCCGCTTCTACGCCGGGGGCAGGCGTGCGGAGCTCGAGATCGTGCGCGGGAGCGATGGGAGACGGCAGAGCGTGCGGGTCTCGGAACCGGCCGTACGCGCCCTGACCTTCGAAGCGATGGCTCCCGCGCGGTGCCGCAATCGCTGCCTGTTTTGCTTCGTCGACCAGCTGCCTGCAGGATTGAGGCGGTCCTTGTACGTGAAGGACGAGGACTATCGCTTTTCCTTTCTCCACGGCAACTTCGTGACTCTCGCGTCGCTCGAGGACGCGGAGCTGGAGCGCATCATCCGCCTGAAGCTGGGGCCGCTCTACGTTTCGGTGCACGCCACGGACGAGAGGGTCCGCAACCGGCTGCTCGGGAGGAAGGAGAGCCGGAACATCCTGGAGTCCATGCGCGCGCTGGCCGCAGGCGGGATCGTCCTGCACGCGCAGGTGGTCCTCTGTCCAGGGATCAACGACGGCGAGATCCTGAAGATGACGGTGGAAGACCTCGCCCGCCTGCATCCGGCCGTCTCCTCGATCGGCATCGTGCCGGTCGGCTTGACACGCTTCCGGAAGAGGAACCGGCTCCATCCGCTGCGGCCCGTATCCAAGGCGCTGGCCGTGCGGCTGGTCGATCTCGTGTCCGAGATGCAGAGGGCTTTCCGGGTGAAGCTCGGGCACCCTCTCGTCTTTCTGGCCGACGAGCTCTACTTGAAGGCGGGCCGGCCCTTCCCCCCGTGCACCTGGTACGGCGAGTTTCCCCAGTGGGAAAACGGAGTGGGCATGGTGACGCTCTTCGAGCGCCAGTGGAAAGAGCAGAGACGAAGGAGGCGAAGCCGGCTCTGCTCGAGGCGGCGGATTGCGGCGGTAACGGGAGAGCTCGCTTTTCCTGGCCTGCTCCCGTACGTGAGCTGGCTCGAGCAGGCCAGGGGTGTTTCCCTGCGCCTGATTCCCGTCCGCAACCGCTTCTTCGGAAGGCGGGTGAACGTGACCGGCCTGTTGACCGGCCGGGACGTCCTGGAGCAGTCGAAGCGCGGAGTCGGCTCGGAGGATCTCCTGCTCATCCCCGATGTGATGCTCTCCAGGGGCGACGAGCCGCGCTTCCTCGATGACCTTTGCCTTGGCGAGCTGGAACAGGAGCTGGGGATTGCGGTGCAACGGTTCCGCCCCGACCCGGCCGGGGTGGAGGACGCGTTGCATCGATCCATGCGGAAAGGCTCAACAAGAGGTTGACACCTATAGTAAAAGCTGTTAGATAATAGTATCTTTTGAGCGGAATCGTAGGCACGTAGCTCAGGGGGAGAGCACTACCTTGACGCGGTAGGGGTCGGCGGTTCAAATCCGCCCGTGCCTACCATTTTTTTTCGGCTTTTCAGTGGAACCCGGATTCAAGGTCGAATGGTTCTCGAGGCGCGCGTTTCGTCGAGACTTCGATGGGGGCCCCCCTCGATCGCAAGCGCCACGGAATTCCGGCTCGATCGGGATTCCCTTGCTGCCTCACGATGACAGATGCCGGCCGGCAACGAGGACGAGCGGCTGCGTGGAGCGATCCTTCCTGAGAGGTTCTTGTGGTAGATTCCCAGCTTCCATCGAATAACGTATCCGTGCGGGTGGCAGGAGAACCGGCCAGGTCTTTTCCGCAGGGCATCCCGGCCGCCCAAGCGCTCGAGCAAAGCGCCCGTCTCGAGCAGGGCCGGACGATTGCAGCGCGCTTCAACGGAAAGCTCGTGGACCTCGGAGCACCCCTGGATCGTGACGGCGATCTGGAGGCCGTTTCGGTCGCGAGCCCCGAAGGGCTGGAGATCCTGCGGCACAGCACCTCTCACGTCATGGCGTATGCCGTCAAGGAGCTGTTCCCCGAGGTGCGGGTCGCGATCGGTCCGGCCATCGAGAACGGGTTCTACTATGATTTCGAATGGGGCTCCGGCTTCACGCCGGACCACCTCGCCGCGATCGAGTCCAGGATGGAAGAGATCGTCGGGCGCGATGAGCCCTTTGTCCGCAAGGTCGTATCCAAAGGGGAAGCGCTGAGGCTCTTCGGGGAGAAAGGTGAGAAGTACAAGCTGGAAATCCTCCGGGCGATCGATGATGCGGAAGTGTCCCTCTACACCGTGGGCGGCTTCGCCGATCTGTGCCGGGGGCCCCATGTACCTTCCTCGGCGTCCACCAGGGTTTTCAAGCTGACCGGAGTCGCCGGCGCGTACTGGAAGGGGGACGAGCGCAACGCCATGCTGCAGCGGATCTACGGCACGGCGTTTGCGACCCGAGAAGAGCTGAACGAACACCTGCTCCTCCTGGAGGAGGCGCGCAAGCGGGACCACCGGAAGCTGGGCAAAGAGCTCGACCTGTTCTCGATCTCCGAAGAAGTCGGCGCGGGGCTGGTGTGCTGGCTGCCGCGGGGTTCCAAGGTCCGCATGGTCATCGAGAACTTCTGGAGAGAGGAGCATACGAGAAAAGGGTACGATCTCCTCTACACGCCGCACGTAGCCAAGCTCCAGCTGTGGAAGACCAGCGGCCACACCGAGTTCTACAGAGAGAACATGTTCTCTCCCATGGAAGTGGAAGGGCAGGAGTATCAGGTCAAGCCGATGAACTGCCCGTTCCACATCCAGATCTACAAAAGCCGGCTGAACAGCTACCGGGACCTGCCCCGCAGATGGGCCGAGCTGGGGACGGTCTACCGCTACGAACGGTCGGGCGTGCTCCACGGGCTGCTCCGGGTCCGGGGATTCACTCAGGACGACGCTCACATCTTCTGCCGCCCCGACCAGGTCGAGGACGAGGTCCTGGGAGTCATCGAATTCACGATTTCCGTTCTGAAGACCTTCGGCTTCGAGAAGTTCGACACCTTTCTGAGCACGCGGCCCGAAAAGTACGTGGGCAGCCCGGAGAATTGGGAGCTGGCGACCGGCGCGCTCAGGGCCGCTCTCGAGCGGATCGGCTTGAGCTATGAAGTGGATCCGGGCGAAGGGGTGTTCTACGGCCCCAAGATCGACATCAAGATCCGGGACAGCCTGGGCAGGCAGTGGCAATGCTCGACGATTCAGGTCGACTTCAACCTGCCCGAGCGGTTCGAGCTGGACTTCGTGGGGGAAGACGGTCTGCGCCATCCGGTGATCATGATCCACCGGGCCCTCATGGGGTCCCTGGAGCGGTTTTTCGGCTGTCTGATCGAGCATTACAACGGCGCCTTTCCGGTGTGGCTGGCGCCCGAGCAGGCGATCGTGCTTCCCATCACGGACCGGGTCCATCCCTATGCCGAAGAGATCCACGGGGTGCTCCGGGAGCATGGGATCCGATCCGAGCTGGATCGGCGCAACGAAAAGCTGGGGCTGAAGATCCGGGAGGCGCAGCTCCGCAAGATTCCCTACATGGTCGTGCTCGGGGACAAGGAAGCGCAGGCCCGGACTTTGTCCGTGCGCGAACGCTCCGGAGCGACGCTCCCCCCGATGGGCGTGGACGCCTTCGTCGAGAGGATCCGCCGGGAGGTCTCGGAACGGGCGATCTGACAAGGCGGCGTGCCCTTTCCCCTGGCTGTCGGGCGACCACGGCGTGTTGGATGGCGGTTGGCCGACTGTTTGGGCAGCTGGCCACAATGAAGGCTGTTCAAAAATGCCCAGATGCAAGGCAGGCGAAGTTCTGAGGCTTGTTCCGAGGAGCGAGAGCGACGAGGGAACCCCCGGCTACAGTTGTCCGCCGCAGCAGCGGCGCCGGGAGACCGCTTCGCAAAGCCTCGCGGCAGGCTCCGCAGATGGGCGTTTTTCAACAGCCTGGGCAATCAACGTCAGAGAAAGGAGAGCTAACAGAGGAAAGAATGGTCAACATCAATCGTGAGATTCGGTCCACAGAGGTTCGGCTGATCGACGCGGACGGCGGACAGGTTGGGATCGTAACCCTCGAAGAAGCGCTGCGGATGGCAGGTGAGATCGGTCTGGATCTCGTGGAGGTCGCACCCAACTCGACCCCTCCGGTCTGCCGGATCATGGATTACGGCAAGTACAAGTACCAGCAGGCCAAGAAGGTCAAGGATGCCAAGAAGAAGCAGACCGTCATCCAGGTCAAGGAAGTGAAGCTGAGTCCCAAGACGGACGAGCACGACCTCGAGTACAAGATCGCGCACGTCAAGCGCTTCCTGACCGAAGGGAACCGGGCCAAGGTCACGATCCAGTTCCGGGGCCGGGAGATCGCCTATCCGGAGATCGCGAGACGGGTGGTCGCGACCATCATGTCGAACGTGGAAGGGATCGGGGCGGTGGAGCAGGAGCCCAGAATGGAGGGCCGGCGAATGATTTTCATCTTGCGGCCGCTCTCAGCCGGCAAGCACTAGAGGTTCCGGTCGGCCGCCATCATTCACCAGATCGAATCCTCATCCGGAAGCGGATTTTAGCGGGGTCCGTCTTTCATGGCGGACGGGCGGAAGGAGAACTTGGAATGCCCAAGATCAGGACCAATCGGAGCGCCCACAAGCGGTTTCGCACCACAGGCACGGGCAAGATCCGGCGCAACAAGGCGTTCAAGAGCCACATCTTGACGAAGAAGAACCGCAAGCGGAAGAGAGACCTGCGCCAGTCGACCATCCTGCACGGCTCCAATGAGGCGCAGGTGCGTCGGATGATCCCTTATGCTTGAAGAGGCTCACGATAAACGGCCATCTGCGGCGTTGCGCTCATCCTTCGTCACTGCGGCGTACTGCCATGTACGCCTCGCTCCTCAGGATCTCGCGCGCCTTGCATCTGGCCGTTTCTCGCGAGCCTCTCAACAGAGTTCTTGATGTTCTTCGAACAGGGTCGATCACGACGCAAGAGGTAAAGGGTAGAGAGGCAAGAGGGTAGCAGGGAGAAAACACTTCCCCCTCCTGAGCGGTGCAGCAGCGAGCCCGCACTCAGGTCCGCACTCACTCCCGGGAATCGCTGCCGAAGAAAGGGGAACCCAACATGTCGCGCGTGAAACGAGGCAAGACGGCACACAAGAGGAAGAAGAAGGTCCTGTCCCAGACCAAGGGCAACTACGGCGCCCGCGGAAATGTCTACCGCAAGGCCAAGGAGACGCTGTTGCGGGCCGGCGCGTACGCGTACCGGGACCGCAAGTCCAAGAAACGGGTTGTGAGAAGCCTCTGGATCACCCGCATCAACGCGGCCGCCAGGCTTTTCGACCTCTCCTACAGCCAGTTCATCCACGGCCTGAAACTGGCGGAAGTCGATCTGGACAGGAAGGTCCTGGCCGACATGGCGGTCAGAGATCCCGAAGGTTTCGGACGGATCGCGGAGCTGGCCAAGGGCCGTCTTTCCCTCGAGCACGGGCAGGGTGCTCCCGCGGGTGCGCAGGCGACAGCTTGACTTCAGGAGCGGGCATGCGGGATCAGCTTCTCTCCCTCCGTGAGGAGGCGCTTCGAGCTCTGGCTGCGGCCTCGAGTGAACAACAGATCGAAGAGATCCGGGTCAAGTATCTGGGCCGCAAGGGACGCCTCACGGAATTGCTGCGCGGGGTCAAGTTCCTGCCTGCCGAAGAGAGGCCCGCCGTCGGCCAGGTCGCCAACACCGTGAAGGAAGGTCTGGCTCGCGAGATCGAGGCCCATCAGCAGCGGATCCGGGAAGCGGCGACGCTGAAGCGGATCTCCGAGGAGCGCGTCGACGTCACCCTTCCGGGCAGAAGGCCGCCCAGGGGAAGCTATCACCCGCTCACGCTGGTGACCCGCCAGATCGTCTCCGTCTTTCAGCGCATGGGTTTCGAAGCGGTCGAAGGACCTGAGGTCGATCGCGATTTCTACAACTTCGAAGCGCTGAACATGCCCAAGGACCATCCTGCCCGGGACATGCAGGACACCTTCTATATCGACTCCGATACGGTCCTGAGGACGCACACCTCCAACGTGCAGATCCACACGATGATGGCCCGCAAGCCGCCCCTCAGGGTCATCGCTCCCGGCACCGTCTACCGGTGCGACTCGGACCAGACCCATTCGCCCATGTTCCACCAGGTCGAGGGCTTCCTGGTGGACAGGGACGTGAGCTTCGCCGAGCTCAAGGGAGTTCTGACCGCTTTCGTGCACGCCTTGTTCTCACCCGACGTGCCGCTCCGATTCCGGCCCAGCTACTTCCCGTTCACCGAGCCCAGCGCAGAGGTGGACATCGGGTGCTTCCTCTGCAAGGGCGAGGGCTGCAGGGTCTGCTCGCACAGCGGATGGATCGAGATCCTCGGCTCCGGCATGATTCACCCGGAGGTGTTCCGCATGGTGGGCTACGAGCCGGGCGCCTACACCGGTTTCGCTTTCGGCCTGGGTATCGAGCGCGTCGCCATGCTCAAGTACGGAATCGACGACATCCGGCTGTTCTTCGAGAACGATACGAGATTTCTGGAGCAGTTCTGACATGGTTGCGGTTCGAGCTTCGCGCCAAGCGTGTTCGGGCTCCGCGCCGCCGCTGCGTCGGTCCGCGTCCCAGGCGGATCGGTCGCGGACAGGGAGGGCTTAAGGCGTGAAAGTCACCCTGCAATGGCTCCAGGATCACATCGAGATCTCCGACACGGCCGATGAGATCGCCGCCCTGCTCACGCATCAGGGTCTCGAGGTTTCCTCCTGCACGCAGGTCCGCGCAGGCTTCGAAGGCGTCCGTACCTGCCGGATCCTCTCTGCCGAAATCGTTCCCGGGCTGGAGAAGCTGTGGACCTGCCGACTGGATACGGGAAGGGGTGAAGCGGTCGTGCTCTGCGGGGCCCCCAACGTGCGTGTCGGCGCCGTGGCGGCCCTGGCCGCTCCGGGCAGCCGTCTGGCCTCCGGCCAGAGGATCCAGGCGACCCGCATACGCGGCGTGCTGTCCGAGGGAATGCTGTGCTCCGAGGCCGAGCTCGGCCTCTCGGAAGACCATTCCGGCATCCTGCTCCTGGCGGACGACACGCCCCTCGGCAAGGATCTCGCGGACGTGCTGTCCCTGGCAGACCACGTCCTGGACGTCGAGGTGACGCCCAACCGCCCCGATTGCCTCAGCGTCATCGGCATCGCCCGGGAGATCGCCGCCAAGAAGAGGCTCCCGCTCCGTTACCCCGACAGCTCGATCCGGGAAGCAGGGCCGCCCGTCGGGGAGGTGACCTCCGTCGAGATCCTCTCGCCCGAGCGCTGTCCGCGTTACGTGGCGCGAGTGCTCGAAGGGGTGCGCATCGGGCCGTCGCCTTTCGGGCTGCGCAGGCGGCTCTCCCTTGTGGGATTGCGGCCGATCAACAATATCGTGGATGTCACCAACTTCGTGATGTGGGAGCTGGGTCAGCCGCTGCATGCCTTCGACCTGGACCGGTTGGAGGATCGCCGGATCGTGGTCCGGCTGCCCCGGGAAGGCGAAAGTCTGGCCACTCTGGACGGGGTGGAACGCAGGCTGAGCGGCGAGGATCTCCTGATCTGCGATGGCCGGCGTCCCGTCGCCCTGGCGGGCATCATGGGAGGCCAGGAGAGCGAGATCCGGGAGGATACGGCCCGCATTCTGCTGGAAAGCGCTTTCTTCGAACCGAGAGGGATCCGCAGGACCGCCAAGCGCCAGTGCCTGTCCACCGAGGCGTCCTACCGCTTCGAGCGCGAGATCGACAGGCAGGGCGTGCTGCGGGCCGCCGACCGTGCCGCCGAGATGATGCGGCAGCTGGCAGGCGGAAGCGTCCTTCGTGGCGCCGTCGACGTCTACCCGGTCCCTTACCGGCCCAAGGCGATCGCGCTTTCGGCATCCAAGGTGAACCGTCTGCTCGGGACATCCCTGGAGAAAGGGCAGATCCTCGACTTTCTGCAAAGGCTGGATTTACGGCTCGAGGACGCCGGAGAGGACGCTTTTACCGTGACCGCTCCCTCCTTCCGGCCGGATATCCGGGAAGAGATGGACGTGGTGGAGGAAGTGGCGCGCCTGAACGGCTATGACCGGATTCCGACACGGATGCCGGTCGGGCCGCTCTCTGCGGCCGCTGCGGACCCGGAAAGAACGGCAGAGGAGAAGATCCGGGACCTCCTGGTGGGGCTGGGATTTCAGGAGGTGGTTCAGTACAGCTTCGTGCCCAGGAGCTGGGTCGAAATGATGGGCAACGGGGCGCCGGATTCAGGAATGGCGCCGGTGGCTCTGCAGAATCCGCTGAGCGAGGCCCAGGCGGTGCTGCGCACCACACTGGCCGGTTCCTTACTTGATGCCGTTTCTCGCAATATCCGCAAAAATAACCGGAATCTAAAGATTTTCGAGTTGAACAAGATTTTCCTTCCAGCCCCGGACGGTGGTCTGCCGCGAGAGCAGAAGAGGCTCGCAGCGATCTTGACCGGGAGGCGTTATCCGCGCCAGTGGAACCAACCCTCGGAGGAGGTCGATGCCTACGATCTGAAGGGGGTGATCGAGGTCATATTGGAGGCTTTTGGCGTTCGAACTTTCGATTGGTCTCCTAATGAGCAAATTTTCTCTTTACATCCAGGATGTTCCGGTGATATCGTGATAAATGTGACGAAGGCGGGCCATGCAGGCAGGCTCCATCCGCTGTTGCAGGAGCGGCTCGAGATCGATCAGGACGTGTACCTCCTGGAGATGGAGTTTGGCGCGCTCGTTGCACGTCAGGACGAGCGCAAGGTCTACACGCCGATCGGCCGTTTCCCTGCGGTCCAACGCGACGTGGCTTTGATTCTGGATAAAGCAATTCCCTTTCGAAGAATCGTGGAGGAGATGTGGTCGAGAGCGGACAGGAGCGTCGTGAGGATCGATCTGTTCGATCTTTATCGAGGTCCGCCCGTACCGGACAGTCAGAAGAGCCTGGCTTTCCGGATCACGTACCAGGACCCTTCCAGGACGCTGACCGATGAGGAGGTCAACACCTTGCATCAGCGCTTCCTGGATGCGCTCCTTCCGAGACTGAATGCCCAGCTGCGATGAGCGTGGCCATCAAGGGGCAAGGGGCGTTTTCGGGGGGTATTTTCTTATCGGACCGGCTTATCGGGGGAGGGAGCACGCATGACCAAAGCCGACATCGTGGCGACAATCTATGAGAAGGTGGGGATTTCGAAAACCGAATCTTCGGATGTCGTCGAGAGCGTGTTCGAGATTCTGAAGGAGACCCTTGCCAAAGGCGAGAAGGTGAAGATATCCGGCTTCGGCACCTTCTACGTAAAAGACAAGAACCCGCGCAAGGGCAGAAATCCCCAGACAGGACAGGGCATCACGATCACAGCCCGGAACGTGCTCACCTTCAAACCCAGTCAGGTGCTCAAGAGAGCTCTGAATCAGCTCGGCAACTGAGAGAGAAGGCGCGGGCGGTGGCGGAAGGTAAATGGGGGTCGCTTTCAGAAATGCAAGAGGATTCCCTGGAAAAGGGGGAAATCACGATGAGCGCTGTAGCCAAACCCATTTCGTCCGGCAAGAAGTATCCCATTCCTGACAAGCTCTACCTGAAGATCGGGGAGGTGGCGGAAATCACGGGGGTCAAGCCGTACGTGCTCCGGTACTGGGAATCGGAGTTCAAGATGGTCAATCCCTCGAAGAGCCGATCCCGCCAGAGGCTGTATCGCAAAGCCGACGTGGAGCTGATCTTCAAGATCAAGGAGCTGCTCTACGAGGAGCGCTACACGATCAACGGCGCCCGCAAGAAGCTCCGGGAGATGGGGTACGGGAAGATCTGCCAGCCCGAGCTCCAGTTCGAAAACGAGGACAACCAGAAGATCCTCGAAGAGGCCATCGAGGAGCTCAAGGATCTTCAGCAGATGCTCAAGTAGAAGTCTGCCCCAGAAGCGCGGATTGAGGCCGGCAGGCTGGAACTATAGGTGTTTTGAGGACACCCTCTCAAGTAACGGCGTGGTCCGGGTTGCGTCCCGCCTTCACCCTGAACCCACAAGAAGTGAGCGCTCCGCCCGCTCCGACGCGTGCGGAGAAAAATTTCCTCAGCCGATTCCCGCATTCACTGCCCCGGATACAAGCCCTGCGGGCCTCGCTGCGGCGCCGTCCTGTGACTCTCGAGTGAACCGCGGGTTTGCAGCACGGGGCCATTTCGTTCGTTCCGGAAAAACCTGCTCTGCTGCGTGGTGCTCATGAGAAGAGGCCGTTGGCTCGGCACCGATGCCCTCTCCCTGTCCAAGACGCTGCCGTTTCTCTTTTGTGCGGCTGTGACGGCCCTCATCCTCCTGCTCGAGCAGGGCTCGCCGGCAGCCTGGAAGACGGTCAAAGGCTATCTGCTGTCGCGCCCGATCTTCTTCCACTCTCTTGTCGTCTACCTGATGGCCCTGCTGCTGGCGCTCTTTACCTACCGCAGCCTCTACAACTTCAAGATCCTCCTGGCCGGCTTCTTCTTCCTCATGAACGGTGTCTTCGGGCTGCTGTTCTTCACCGGAATGCCCTTGCCGTCCGGGGGCGCGATTCAGCTTCCCCGCGCGGAAGGGCTCCGGCAATTGCTGTATCTCCTGTACAGCCTGGACCTGCTGCTGGTCGCTGCGGTCCCTTCCTACCTGCCGCGAACGCTCACCCGCACGCTGCTGGTGCTCTCGATTCTCGTTCAGGGGGCGCTCCTGGCGGCGGCGATCTCGAGCCCGAGCGGTTTCGCGACTCTCATGCAGAGCCATGCGGGTCTGCTCTCGAGGAGACCGCTGCTTCTTTTCTGGTCGCTGAACGTCGCGGTCGCTCTCATCTCTCTGGCCTTGTCCTCCCGGCGCCGCGACCCTTACGGGTGGGCCGCGGCCGGTTTCATCGTGCTCCTCTCGGCGGCGCTTTCGGCGCCGGGCAGGGACACCGAGCGGCTTCTGCTGCTCTCCATTCCGTTCGTGCTGTCCCTGCTGGTGCTGGCCAATCTGACGATCAGCCTCTCCCATCGGGCCAACTACGACCCCCTCATGAACATCTACAACAGGGGATTCTGCAACAACCTCCTGCAAGGCCGGGGAAGGCCGCTGGGCAAGAAGTTCGCAGTCGCGCTGTTTGACCTCGACCACTTCAAGAAGGTGAACGACCGTTACGGGCACAGGACCGGAGACGTCGTCCTTCATTGGGTGGCCCAGCGGGTCCGGGAAAAAGCCCTGCCCCGAGGCATCACCTGCCGGTACGGCGGCGAAGAGATCATCGTCATCTTTCCGGACACCTCGCTGGCGTACGCGGAGCGTGTGGCCCGCGAAGTCGTCGCCTGGGTGGCCCAGACCCCGGTTCCGATCGCCCGCGGGAAGGGCAAGACCCATTTGCGCGTGACGGTGAGCGGCGGAATCGCCGGGGGCGAGGCGGGAAGGCGCAGCGGGACGGCTCTCGTGGAAGCCGCGGATCGCGCCCTGTACCGCTCCAAGCGCCTGGGTCGGAACCGGCTGAGCGTGGTGCGCTGAGTGCGCGCGGTGTGGGCACGCGGGAGGGTGGACAAAGCCGCAAGGCGTGTCCACCAACCACGGCTGCTGAATTGCGAGCGTAGCGATCCGAAGTGCGGTGGGTGCACCGCCCTCGACCGCCTCGGGCTCAGAACGCTCCGGCCCTTCTCCTCCCAAGGGTCGGAGACTACGGCCCTGCGGGCGGGTCGACGTTTTCGTCCCTCGTTCCGGGCCGGGTGTAACGTGGCACATCGCCTGCCGGGCGCGGTATGGAGAGAGACAGCGCTGCGTTCCACCGGCCCGTCGGAACTCGGGACGGCCCTCGCGACTCGCCCTCGGCTCCTCAGGCGCACACCCACCGCACTCCTCGCGGGATTCCGGCGCGTCGCCGTGCGCCAGAGCACGTCGATCTCGGAGCGAGCGGCGTGAGCACTCGGTAGGGTGGACAAAGCTGCAAGGCGTGTCCACCACAGACGGACGCCCCGGAGGCTGGTGCACCCCGGCAGGGTGGACAAGCCGCAGGCGTGCCCTCCAAGACGCGGCTCAGCTGAGCCAGATGTAGCGGGCGAGCAGTACTGCTGCCAGCAGATACATCCCCCAGTGCACCTCCCGACCCTTGCCGCTGGCGGCCTTGAGAGCCGCGTGTGCGATGAAGCCGAAGGCGATCCCGTCCGTGATGCTGAAGGTCAGCGGCATGATGATCAACGTGAGAAAGGCCGGCACCGCCTCGGTGAGATCCGTCCAGAGGATCCTGGAGACGCTCTTCACCATGAGGGAGCCCACGATGATCAGTGCCGGCGCGGCGACCGGGTAGAGGTGGAGGCTCTCGGTGCGGCCGGCGACCGTCTGCTGCCAGGAGATGCCGCCGCCGATGGCGGAGACCAGGGGATGGAAGAACAGGGCGGCCAGAAACAGGAGCGCCGTAACGAGAGAGGCCAGACCGGTGCGGGCGCCGCTGGAAACGCCGGTTGCGCTTTCGATATAGCTCGTCACGGTCGACGTTCCGAGGAGGGCGCCGGCGGCCGTCCCCAGCGCGTCCGCCAGGAACGCCTGCCGAGCGCGCGGGAGCTTGCCGTCGACCATGAGGCCGGCCTCCGTGGCCACGCCGACCAGCGTGCCGACCGTATCGAACAGGGCGAGAAGGAGGAAAACGAAGACGACCTCGATCATGCCGGGTGAAAGGACGCCCGCGAGATCGAGCTTGAGAAAAGTCGGCTCGATCGAGGGGGGCATGGCAACGATCCCCTGGAACCGGATGAGGCCGGTCAGGGCGGCCACAGCGCACATGACGAGCATGCCGATCAGGATCGCCCCCTTGAACTCTCGAGCCATGAGGACGGCGATGAGCAGGACCCCGCCGATCGACAGCAGGACCGGTGGGGACGAAAGCCTTCCCAACTGGACGTAAGTGGCTGACGAAGGGACCACGATGCCGCTCCACTCCAGCCCGATCACGGTGATGAGCAGCCCGATGCCGACGGCGATCGCGTGCTGCAGCGAGGGCGGGATCACCTCGATGATCCGCTCCCGCACCCCCCAGCGGGAGATCAGTGCGAAGATCATTCCGGCGACGAAGACGCCGGCCAGCGCAACCTGCCAGGAAATCCTGCCCTGACTGGCCAGGACGACGGCAAAGGTGAAGTAGGCGTTGTGGCCCATGGCCGGGGCGATGCCGATCGGATAGTTGGCCCAGAATGCCATGATCAGGGTGGCCAGGCAGCTGGAGAGGCAGGTGGCCACCATCACGGCGCCGAAATCCATGCCCGCGTTCTGCAGCATCGCAGGCTGCACGGCGATGATGTAGGACATGGCCATGAAGGTCGTGATCCCGCCGATCACTTCGAGGCGGAAGCTGGAGCGGCTTGCGCTCACCTGGAACAGCTGGTCGAGACGGTTGCTCATCGCATTCCCCGTGCCGGAGGTCGTGAGGACGAATAACCGAGTCGCTTCCACAGGAGGTTGGAGGGAAAGCGGGAACCTGCAAGAAAGGTCACCCGCGACGGCTGCGGTATGCTAGCACAGGTTTCTTCCCGATGACACCCCGTTTCGGCCGCTCGCAGGCTGGCGCTTGCGGGCCCACGGACCGCCTCCGTCACGCGTCGTGTGAACGACCGCGCACAGTCCCGATGCGACCAGAAGCATCACCTGAAATGCGGTGAAAAACAGGCCGTTTGACCTGGACCGGCGATCAGCGGCGCGCACCGACCGTGAGATTTCCTGACAAATCGAACTGCAGCCTCACCGCATGGGAAGGTGCGGGCTGCGGCCGCGAAGCCGGCCCCGGGGAACGCTTTTCACGAGGAAAGCAGAGCGCCAGGGCGCGCTGCCCGGGCGCGGCATGGAAGTTGTACATCCGCCTCTACGCCCGTCCGTGAGACTCCTTCTCGAGGTTCCCATGCGGCCCAGCAGTTTCTGCATCGTCGTAGCGCTCCCCGGCGAAGAGCGGTCGCTGCTCTTCCACGGGTATTCGGGAGCCGTGGACCTGGTTCACCCGCGGGTCGTGGAGCTGCTGCGTGACCCGACCGGCGACGTGGCCGCAGGCGACGGCGGAATCTCGCAGGAGGCCCTCGATCTGCTCCGCAGGCGCGGTTATCTCACGGAATGGGCGCGTGACGAAGAACGGGCGTACGTGAGGGAGTTGGGCGAACGGGTCCACAAAGTCAGCCGCAGGCACGCGCCGGGCGGCTTTCTCCTCATTCCCACCTACTCGTGCAACCTGCGCTGCTCCTACTGCTACGAGCAGTCCCTGCGAAGCCACGGCCGGGCTTGGCTCGAGGAGCGCATGGACCGCCTGAGGGTCGACGCGGCTTTCGCAGCGATGGACCGGATCGATCCGGTGTCGAAAACCGGGAGGTCCCTGGGGCTCTATGGCGGAGAGCCGCTGCAGAGGGCCAACCGCGAGATCGTCGAGTATGTCATGGAGAGCGCCTCGAGCAGAGGCTTCACGGCGTTTTCCGCGATCACCAACGGGGTGGATCTGGACGGCTATCTCGACCTGCTCGGTCCCGGGCGGATTCGTTTCCTTCAGGTCACCTTGGACGGGCCTCCGGAGATCCACGACCGGAGGCGGGTCCTCGCGGACGGAAGCGGCACGTTTCATCGGATCGGCCGGAACGTCACCCGCGCGCTGGAGACGGGGGCGCGGGTATCGGTGCGCATCAACGTGGATCCGAGCAATCTCGAAGGGCTCGCGCGGCTGCGCGAGTTCGTGGTCGCTCAGGGCTGGCCGGAGCGGAGCAACTTCCGCGCGTACTGCTCGCCGGTGCACGGCAGGCTGGAAGACGCACGCGCGGTCTCGAGCTTCGAGTCGTTTGCGGGCCACATCGCCATGCAGGAGGCGATCGAGCAGGTCGACCCTGGTGGAGACGGCCCTCTGGAGCGCTGCGCCGTGACGAGCAGCCTGTCCAGAACGCTGCTGGCCCATCTTCGGAACCGCGGACTGCCCCGATGGAAGACCGGTTTTTGCGGGAGCAACCTGGCCATGTACCTGTTCGACCCGCATGGGGACATCTACCCCTGCTGGGAAGTCGTAGGCCATCGGCAGCACCGGATCGGCTGGTACCGAAACGGGGCGGCCGTGTGGGTCGACCGGGAAGAGGCCGGGAAGTGGCACGAGCGCTCGGTGGTGCGCGTGCAAGGTTGCCTCGACTGCGCCTATCTCTTCTTTTGCGGCGGCGGGTGCGAATCGGCGGCGTACCAGAAGAAGGGATCCCTCGACCGGCCCGACTGCTCGGATTTTCCCGAGATTTTTCGGCGCGCCGCGGTCCTGGCCTATCGCGAGCACGTGCGGGGGCCGGAAGCGGCGGCCGCGGCCTAGGAGGCTGTCCATACATGCCCATCTGCGAAGCATGCTGCGAGCAAAGCGAAGCAATCCCCCGAAACAGGACTGCGGCAAGCCCTGGTGACAGGGGTTTCCTCGTCGCTCAGGCTCCTCGGAACAGGCCTCAGGATTGCGCGCGCCCTGCATCTGGATATTTCTGAACGGCCTCCCGGAGCCGAATTCCTGGACAGGCTCCTAGCCCTGCCCTTTACCCATAAGTCGGGGGCCACCAGAGGGAAGAGTGAAATCCGGCTCTTTTCGGTCATTCCGGCGCAGGCCGGAATCCAGTCCTTGCACCCCGTGATTTGCAGGGACGACCGGCCGGGCGCCGCTACTTGGCGCAGACTTCTGGATCCC
>JBFLZG010000107.1:0-9927 GCA_040756235.1 bacterium
GTGCACGGGGGAGAGGGTCGGGGTGAGGGGGAAACAGGCGCACATTCACCCCTCATCCTGACCTTCTCCCCTCGGCGAGGGGAGAAGGTATAAGAAAACCGTCGCCCCTACAAGAGGTGGTCGCAAAGGATCGTCCCGCTCGATCCATGACTTGGCCGGCGCCCCGGTATGGAAGGGAGCCACCAACCCTGCAGGAGCTCAGAACCGCAGGTCGTTCAAAAGGGTCCAGATGCAAGGCGCGCGAAATCTGAGGAGTGAGACGTACTCTTCTGTACGTCGCAACGACGAAGATGAGCGCAACGCGGCAGATGGGCCCTTTTCAACGGCCTGCTAGAAAGGGAAGCCCAGGGAGAAATGAATCTCGCCCCGGTCCAGGGGCGGGTTGGGCTGGAGCTGATAGCCGTACTCGAGGCGGAGGGGACCGATCGGGGTGTAGACGCGCAGGCCGCCGCCGACCGCCCAGCGAAAGCTCGACAACCCCATCTCCGGGAATCCCCTGGTCAGGCTGCCGGTGTCGACGAACACGACTCCGTGGACCACCCTGTAGACAGGGAAGCGCAGCTCCAGGTTTGCCACGGCCAGGGTCGTGCCCCCGAGGGGGTTGCCGTCCCTGTCCAGCGGGCCCAGCTTGTCCCGCGGGAACCCGCGCACGCTGTTGTTCCCGCCGCTGAACAGGAGCTGCGACGAGGGAACGTCGGAGGAGCTGCCGTAGGGCTCCACGAACTGAAGCGAGAGACCTTCGGCAAAGACGACGTTCGGAACCACCTGCTGGTAGGATCTGAACTCCACGCGGCTGCGCACCAGCTCGTCGTCGCTCTTCCACATGCTGTTGGAAATGCCTGCGCCCACCTGCCCGTAGAAGCCGCCGGTGGGGAACAGCTTGTCGTCGCGCGTATCGTACACGAAGCGCGGCTCCAGGAAGATCTCCAGGCTCGTCCCGGACCTGGGCGCGTCGGGCGCATCGCTCTCGACGTCGTAGACCTTGGCCCTCTCGGCCGTGACGCCCAGGGAAGGCGTGTATTTTCTCCGGAAGGTCCTGTAGAAGACGGTTTCCAGCGTCACCAGGTCCTCGGTGAAGGCCACGAGCTTGAGCTGGGTGATCCGGCCGCCGACGGATCCCACCGTCCGATAGCCGAGCAGGGTGGGGTCCGTCAGATAGGCCGAGCCTTCGGCTCTCTCCTGCCCTCCCAGCAGGGAGATGTTGACCTGCTTCAGCCGTCCGAGCAGGTTCATTTCGCGCAGGTGAAGCAGCCCCTCGATCCCCAGGTCCGAATCATAGCGGGCGCCGAGCTCGACCCTGAGCGCGTTGGCCTCCCGCACCTGGAGCACGATCGGTCTCTCGACCGTCTCCGGCGGGACGCCTGTGACCGTCTCGTAAACCTCGGGATCGACCCCGGGTGTCTGAATGCTCACTCCGCTGAACCGGCCCAGATCATAGAGGCGCTCCCTCGCCTGGGCGAGGTCCAGCTCATTGATCGGTTCGCCCTCGTCCGTGTGCAGGGCCTTGCGGATGCTCCGCCGGCGGGTCTCGTAGTTTCCCGTGAGGACGATGCCGGAAGCCGTGGCGAGAGGGCCTTCCTCGACCTTGCAGATCATCTCGATCCTGTGATCCGCCAGGGCCTGATAAGAGGGTTCGACGTGCGCGAGGATGTACCCGCGTCGAGCGTAGAAGGTCGCGATCTCTCTCTGGAGATCGAGCAGCCGGGCCTGGTGGAAAGGCTCGCCCTCGCGGTACTCGAGCCTCTCCAGCAGCGGTTCCGCGAGCGCGTCCCGGACTCCGATGAGCCGGAGGGGTCCGGTCGTGTAGCGAGGCCCTTCGCGCACGTCGACCTTCAATGTGACCCGGTCCGGGTCCCGGGACGGCACGAGCTCGTGATCGATCTTCACGTCCATGAAGCCGTTCAGGAGGTAGAAGTTCACCAGAGCGTTCTGATCGTCCTCCCATCTTCTGGTCAGAAACGTACCCTTGCGCAGAAGCAGGCGGTTGCGGCTTCGGGTGAGGATCTGGTCCTTCAGTTTCCCGGCTTTGATGTTCTCGTTTCCCGTAATATCGATTTCCTCGATGAACCGTTCCTGCCCCTCCTCGATCGAGAACGCGACCTGCACCTCCGCGCGGGTTTCGGCTCTCTTGAACGTCACCTGCGCAAAGGGGAAGCCGTGTGTCTGATAGAGGTCCCGGATCCCGTCGGCGCTGTCCTCCGCGTCGAAGTACCCGTAGCGGCCGGCTTCATCGAAGGTCGTGGCCTTGCGGAGCTTCTCCTCCGAGAGCTCCTCGTTTCCGGTGAAGGAGAGGACCAGCTTCTTGCCTTCCTCGATCGAGACCCGCAGCGTCGCCCGGTTGCCCTCGGTCCCGAGCTCCAGGGGCGAGTGCCTGACTGCGGCGGCCGGGTAGCCCAGCTTCTGGTAATACTCCTCGACCTTTGCGAGCTTCTTCTGGATGCGCTCGTCCGACAGCCTCCACCGGGTCTCGAGAAGGTCCCGGATCTTCTCCGGGTCGCCGCGCTCGACGCCTTCCAGGACGATCTCCCCGAGCCGGACGGCCTTGCCTTTCTCGATCTTATAGGTCAGCTCGGCGCTGCCGGTCCTTGGGTCCCGGGACTCGGAAAGGGAGACCCTGTTCCGGTACCAACCCTTCTTCTGATAGAGTTCCTGGATGCGCTGGACCTCTGGCGGAAGCTTGCCCGGGTCGAAGGGGGCTCCTTCCTGCATTTCGAGCACGCGCCGGACCGCGGACTCCAGGACCGGAAAATTCCCGCGGATCGCGACCTTTCTCACCCGCTCCGCCTGGGTGAGCTGGAACAGCACACTCTTTCCGTCCCGGACCGGGTGGAGGTACATGTCGACCGAGCGGAAAAGACCGGTGCCCTCGAGCATCTCATGAAAGGCTTCGAGGAGGCCCGTCGTGGCCGGTTGACCGGGGCGAAGGGGAACGAGGGGGAAATAGGTGCTGGGGGGCGGGCTCGGGTAGGCCGTCTGCATCCCGAGCTCCTCGACCGTGAAGGCCTCTTCCCGGACGATCTCTTCCCGCGGTTCTGCCGGGGCGCGCGGCTGCGGAGCCGGCCCGGATTCTGCGCCGTTGGCGATCGGGAGCCGAAAAGGCGGGCAGAAGGCGAGCAGCAGAAGAGAGGTGAGGAGGATCAGGCGTCGGGAAGTGGCCACTGCTTTCTCCGGAAACAGACGCCGACGGGAGACACCCGTCTCTTACGCTTCACGCTCGGTCGTACCTGAAACCTGGCTCCCGAGTCCTCTCGAGGCGGCCCCTGCATCTGACCCGGAGGCGTTCGAGACGCCGGGCGATGCAGGGGCGAGAATCTTTCGCCCCGCCCCTGCAGGTTGCCTGGCACCACGGAAGCCCCCCCAGTTGCCATCGGGCATTCACGGACGACCTCCGAGGGCCGAGGGCTTGCGATTGTGGGGGCAACAGCCGATCATTCTATCCGATGCTTCGATCGCGGCAAAACGACGGCCGAGACATGGATCAGGCGACCTCATATCGATATTGCCCCTACTGTGCGGCCCCTGTTCCGGTGAAGCGGCGTTTTTCAGGCTGGGCCCTGGTCCTGCTCGCCCTCATGGCCGCTTCGGCGGTGGTGACCCTCCTGTTCCTCCCGAGATTCATTTTCATCTTTATTTTTCTCCCTTTCGGATTCCGGATCTGGCGCAGGGCCTCCTATTGCACCCTCTGCGGCAGGAGGGTTCCGGACACGGCACCGCGCGGGCCTCCGTGACCCCGTTGTTTCGCAAAGGCGGAAACGATTCGGAGAAGAGCGTACGGCCGACCCTGCCAGCCCTTGGAAAGACACGAGCATGGAGCACCCCTCCCGCAGGAAGACGGCCTCCCCGGAGGTTCTCCTCGAACGTGAATCGTGCGTCGTCCTGGCCAAGCCGGCCGGCATGCCGGTCATTCCGGGCCGCAGCCCCGAGGACCTGTTTTCGCTGCGCCGCTGGGCCGAGGAGCGCTACCCGGAATCCAGGATCCTGGTCGTCCATCGCATCGACAAACCGGCCAGCGGGGCCGTCCTGTTCGCACGCACGGCCGAGGCTCACCGGGCCTATTCCATGGCCTTCATGGAAGGCGCAATCGACAAGCGCTACCTGGCCGTGGTGGAGGGCGGGGATTGCCCGGAGTCCGGAGAGATTACCGTGCCCCTGGAAGATTCCGAGCGGCTCCGGCGCGTGGTCCCGGCTCGAGGGCGTGCGAACGCCCGGGTCCTCAGGACGGGCTATCGGGTGGCGGAGAGGTTCGCCCGCTTCTGCCTGCTCGAGGTGACTCTGTGGAGCGGCTTCCGCCACCAGATCCGGGCCCACCTCGAGACCATCGGCCACCCGCTGGCCGTGGACCCCCTGTACGGGACCCGGAGCTCGCTCCACCTCTCGGAGCTGAAAGGGAGGGGCCGGTTCCGGCCCAAGCCCGGACCGCAGAGCCCGATCATCGAGCGGCTGTCCCTGCATGCCCGCTCCATACGGTTTCGCGAGCACGCGAGCGGCGAGTGGCTGCGCGTCGAGGCTCCCCTGCCCAGGGATTTCGACTACCTGCTCAAGGCCCTGCGGAAATATGACCGGTAGCCTCGCGAGCCCGGCCTTGTCGTGTCCTCTGGGACAGGCTTCAATTACCGGACCACTTGTGTTACTAGTGCTCACGCGGAAATCGCCGATAGAGGCAGACCTCCCGCCCGGAGGGGCTGCCATGGAGCCTGTCCGGGAAGGATTCGATTTCAGAGGCTGGCCACAGCCTCTACCTCAAAACAGCGGCGCTGGGTGAACGACATGGAAGAACCAGGAATCCACATCGACCGGCACGCATGGAACAGAATGAAGCAGAACGTGCAACGCTTCATGGCCTCGGAAGAGGCCGGCCGAACGGCCAAGTGGTTCTTTGCCTTGCTGCTCCTGTTCATGTTCGGCACCAACGGGCTGAGCGTGCTCAACAGCTACGTCAACCGCGCTTTCATGACCTCGATCGAGGACCGCGACCACGCGGAGTTCATCCGCATGGGGCTGATCTATGTCGGCGTGTTCGCCGCTTCGACCTTGGTCTCGGTCATCTACACCTACACCGAGCAACGTCTCGGGCTGCTCTGGCGGGATTGGGCGACCCGGCAAATGCTGTTCCGGTACGCGAGCCACAGAGTCTACTTCGGGCTCAAGGAAAAGGGAGAGATCGGCAATCCCGACCAGCGCATCTCGGACGACGTCCGCAGCTTCACCACGAGCTCTCTTTCCTTTCTGCTGATGGTGTTGAACGGCACGTTCACCCTGATCGCCTTCTCCGGCGTCATGTGGTCCATCAGCCCGCTCCTGTTCCTCGTGGCCATACTGTACGCCGTTGCGGGCACTCTTCTGACTTACCTGGCGGGCCGTCCGCTGATGCGGCTGAACTACAATCAGATGGACAAGGAGGCCAACTTCCGGTCTTCCCTCACGTACCTGCGTGCAAACGCCGGGTCCGTGGCGCTCTCGCGCCGGGAGGGGGGGCTGATCCAGTTGGGCCTGCGCAACCTCCACGATCTGGTGGCGAACTACCGCCGCATCATCGGCATCAACCGCAACGTGAATTTCTTCACCACCGGCTACAACTGGATGATCCAGATCATTCCGGCCCTGATCGTGGCCCCGATGTTCATAGACGGGAAGGTGGAATTCGGTGTGATCACGCAGTCGGCCATCGCCTTTACCCAGCTGGTGGGGGCCTTCTCCCTCATCGTCCGGGAGTTCCAGTCCCTTTCATCCTATGCGGCCACCTCGGCCCGGCTGGCCGCCCTGGCGGACGCCAGCGAGCGGGAACAGACCGCCGTCCTGAACGACTCCACTTTTTTCAGAGACGAGAACCGGGTCGCGTACCAGGAGTTGACCCTGCGTTCACCCCGGAGCGACCGGGTCCTCATCCAGGGGCTTTCGATCGACATCCCGAAAGGCCGTCACGTCCTGGTTCGGGCGAGCGATGAAACGGCCAGGGTCTCCCTGTTCCAGGCCACGGCCGGTCTGTGGGAGGTGAGCGAGGGACACATCGTCCGTCCCTCGCTCGATCAGATCCTGTTCCTGCCCGAGCTGCCCTACCTGCCCCCTTCCACGATCCGCGAGCTGCTCCTGGGACCGTGGCCGGAGGAGGAAGCCCCGGTGGAGCGCCACCTGCAGGCGATCCAGATTCCGGAGGAACGCATGCTGGATGTGCTGCGCACGCTCAAGATCGATTCGCTCCTGATCGGCTTCGGAGGCCTGGATACGCGGCACCATTGGGAGAACACGCTGCCCCTGGATCAGCAGAAGCTCCTGGGGGTCGCCCGCGTGTTGGCCGCCCGCCCGCGCTTCGCCTTTCTCGACCGGCCGAGCAGCACCCTGGACCGCGAGCAGGTCGACTGGCTGCTCCGTCTGCTCAAGGAGCGCGGCATCAGCTATGCGGTCTTCGAGGAGGATAGCATCCGGGTGAGCCTGGAGAATTACGACAGCCTGCTCGAGCTGAAGGCCGGCGGTGCCTGGGAATGGAAGACGGTCCAGAGCGGGCAGATCGTGGATCGAAAGCCCTCGGCCGTCGCGTAGCGTAGGGGGGCACCTCCCCAAGGAATTCCCTCTCCCCCGTGCACGGGGGACAGGGCCAGGGTGAGGGGGAACGAGGAGCAGATGTACCCCTCATCCTGACCTTCTCCCCTCGGCGAGGGGAGAAGGTAAAGAAGCCGGCGCTTGCCTCTAGAAAGAGAAGGAAGCTGCTGCTGACGCTTGTCGCAAGCTGAAGGAGGCCCATGAGACAGGACCAGCTCCTGGATGACTTCGAAGACCTTTCCGGCTGGACGCCTTTCGCCTCGGCGCCGGCCGAGCTCCGCATCTCCCGGGACCGGGGGAGCCGCGGCCGGGCCATGCGCCTGGACTTCGACTTTCACGGCGGCGGCGGCTTCGTGGTGGCCCGCAAGGCCTTCGCGCTCGCGATGCCCGAGAGCTACTCCTTCGGGTTCCGCATGCGCGCCTCCGCTTCCGTTCCGCGCAACCATTTCGAGCTCAAGCTGGTGGACGGGTCCAACCAGAACGTCTGGCGCTACCGGGTCGAGGAGATGGCCTTTCCTGCGGAGTGGCAGTCCGTGAGGATCCGGGACAGCCGGATCGAGTTCGCATGGGGCCCCCGCGGAGGAGGCCCCGCCGGCGACGTGGCGGCCATCGAGCTGGTCATCGCAGCCGGCCTCGGCGGCAGCGGGACCGTATGGTTCGAAGAGCTGTGCTTCCGGGACGAGACCTATCGGTCGACTCCGCGGGTCACGGCGTCCAGCGCGCTCGCAGGCCACGACCCGGATCACGTCCTGGACCCGTCCGGCGGATCGAGCTGGCTGAGCGAGCCGGGGGAAGAGGCCCAGTGGCTCCTCATCGACTTTCAGGAGGAGCGGGAGCTCGGCGGCCTGGTCATCCGCTGGCAGGACGGCTTCGGGGCGCGGCAGTTCGAGGTGCAGGTTTCGGCCGACGGCGCTGCCTGGGAAACCCTCTACGCCACGAGCCAGGGGGGCGGCGGCCGCAGCTACGTGTACCTGCCGCAGACCGTTGCGCGCTGCGTCCGACTCCAGCTGCGGCAGAGCGCCGAGGGCCGCGGATTCGGGATCCGGGCGATCGAGGTCAAGCCCCATGATTTCGCGCGCTCCCTGAACCACTTCTTCCAGAGCATCGCCCGGGACCATCCGGCCGGTCTCTATCCCAAATACTTCCTGGGCCGGCAGACCTACTGGACCCCGGTGGGCACCGGGCATGGTGACGGGCAGGCGCTGATCAACGAAGAGGGCATGGTGGAAGCGGACAAGGGGTCCTTTTCCATTGCCCCTTTCCTGTACACGGACGGACGGCTCGTCACCTGGGCGGATGCTGCGCTCGGCCAGGAGTTGATGAGGGGATACCTGCCGATTCCCTCGGTCCGGTGGCAGGCCGGGAGCTGGATCCTCGAGGTGACCGCCTTTGCCGCCGGCGAGCCGGCGCGCTCGGCCCTGTTCATCCGCTATCGCATCGAGAACACCGGCCGGGAGCGTCGGCCGGTCGCCCTGTTTGCCGCCATCCTGCCCTTCCAGGTCACACCGACCTGGCAGAGCTGGCGGTCTTTCGGCGGCGTCAGCCCGGTGCGTGAGCTCTCCTTCTGCGAGGGTGCGGTCCGGGTGAACGGGAACAAGCGGGTGGTACCCTTGCGCCCGGCAGCCGCCTTCGGGGCCGCGGCCTTCGCGCAAGGAAGCGTGACCGAGTACCTCGCCAGGGGCGAGCTCCCGCATTGGGACCAGGTGACGGACGAGCTCGGCTTTGCCTCCGGCGCCTTGCGCTTCGATCTCGACCTGGGGCCGTTTGCCGCCGAGGAGGTGGTGCTCGCGGTTCCGTTCGGCCAGGCGGCCGCGGGCGCGGCCGCGCTCGAAGATGGAAGAGCGGTGGCCGGAGCTGCAGACGGCAGCGGCCCGCTATGCCCGTCCTTGCTTCGGTCCGTCTCCGCCGCAGAGGCGCTCGAGGAGGCGGTCGGGCGCTGGGAGTCGATCCTCGACTCCGTGGAGATCCGGCTGCCGCAACGGGCGCAGGCGGTTGCCGATACCTTCAGGACCGCGGCCGCCCACATCCTCATCAACCGGGAAGGGCCGGAGCTGCACCCGGGCCCGCGGCGCTACTCCCGCTCCTGGATCCGCGACGGAGCCGTGATGGGGGCCGCCCTGCTGCGGCTGGGCTTGAGCGATGCGATCCGGGACTTCATCCGCTGGTACAAGGACTACCAGGCCGAAGACGGCAAGATCCCCGACTGCGTGGACCGGGAAGGCACCGAGTGGCTGCCGGAGTTCGACGCCTACGGCCAGCTCGTCTACTCGGTCATGGAGCACTTCCGCTTCACCCGGGACAGGTCCTTTCTCGAGGAGATGCGGCCGGCGGTGGCCAGGGCCCTGGCCTTCATGGAAGGGCTGAGAAGCCTCCGGCTCACGCCCGAGTACCGGCAGCCCGAGAAGCAGGCCGGCTCCGGGCTGCTGCCCGAATCGATGAGCCACGAGGGCTACATGGCCCACCCGGTCCACGCCTACTGGGACGACTTCTGGGCGCTGCGCGGGCTTCAGGACGCCGCGGCCATGGCCGAGGTCCTGGGGGACCGTGCCGAGGCCGGGCGCCTGGCCGCTGTGCGCGACGGGCTGCGCGCGGATCTGCGCGCGTCCCTGGCCGCCACCATGGTCCGCCACGGGATCGAGTACGTGCCCGGCTCCGTGGAGCTCGGCGATTTCGACCCGGCGGCCACCTCGGTTGCAATCGGTCTTCTGGACCAGCTCGCGGTCCTTCCGAGGCCGGCGGTCGAGATGACATTCGACAAGTACCTGGCCGGGTTCCGGGAGCGCGCTGGCGGCGCCGCGAGCTGGGCCAATTACAGCGCCTACGAGATCCGCATCATCGGGGCCCTGGTCCGGCTCGGCAGGCGCCGGGATGCGCTGGATCTCGTCGAGTTCATGCTCGCCGACCGGCGCATCCCGGCCTGGAACCAGTGGCCCGAGATCTCCTGGCGCGACCCCTCGGGCCCGAGCTTCATCGGCGACCTGCCGCACACCTGGATCAGCGCCGAGTACATTCTCGCGATCCGCAGCCTGTTCGCCTACGAACGGGAAGAGGACGAGTCCCTGGTGATCGCGGCCGGAGTGGACCCGGCCTGGCTGGAGGACGGTTCCGTCGTGGGGGTCTCCCGCCTGCCGACCCATCACGGAAGCCTCTCCTACCGGATGAGCCTGGGGGAGGGCGGCGACACCCTGCGCCTGACGCTCGAAGGCGGGCTCGAGCTGCCCAAAGGGGGCATCTTCGTGCAGCCGCCTCTCGCACGCCCCATGCGTCGCGTCGAGGTGAACGGAAGGCCGATCGCCGAGCTCGCGACCGACGGCTTCACGCTGAGGGAATGCCCTGCCGAGGCGGTGGTGAGATGCGTGCCCTGAGTATGACCTCCCTCTCCCCCGCACA
>JBFLZG010000108.1:0-29734 GCA_040756235.1 bacterium
GGCCCAACTGGCAGCCGGCCCTCTTCAGCTCGCCTGGCGGCTCTGCTCATTTACAAGACTCGGCCAAGTCAAACGCCGGATACCGCCGCCTCGCCGCCTCTGCGATCACCGCCCGTAGGTCTGGATGTACGACGGCGAGAACATCTCCTCGGTCAGGCCCACGTTCATCACCTGGGTCGGTTGCTCCGGATCCTCCGAGATCTTGATGACCGTGCTGCGCCTTGCCAGCAGGTCGTACATGAAGTAACCGTACGCGAACTGGTTGAAGTTCCTGGGGTCGGGCGTCCACGGGATTTCCAGGTACTTCCACAACGTGCCCCGCTTGTCGAAGAAGTCTTCCGAAAGAATGAAGTAGCTGTCCACATCGATGTAGAGGCGGCGCTTGCTGTAGAGATAGTCCTTGTCCTTGTTGACCCCCTCGACCACCCAGACCGGCCTCAGCTCGTATCGTAAATCCTCTGCATAGGGCAGGCCGGCCTTGTGCCGGAACTTCCACGTGACCGCGTGATAGAGCGCGATCACTTCCTGCTGTCCTACGAGCTTCCATTCGTAATCCGAAACCTTGCCCGAGAAGCCTCGATAGTCGTCCCAGGTCAGGTCCGTGCCCCCGAAGGAGTCCGCTCTCTGCGCCACCGAGATGCGCCGCACCCGCCGGATCGAGGGGATGTACATCCAGCCGTCGTCCCCCTTGGACGGGTCCTGGTAACGAACGGTGATCAGGCAAAGGCCCGCCACGTCCTCCGGGTAGTTCAGGTACTGCGCTTCCTTCGACTCCACGCCTTCCGCGGTCTCGATCTCCGGTATCGGGTCCAGGAAGAGCCTCCCCTGGTAGGCGATGCGGCTGTAGCCTCCTACCAGCTTGCGGAACTTGCCGGTCGAGCTGTAGCAGTAGAAGTCGGTATCCCCGAAGAAGAAGTCATCCCCGTTGTACTTGTAGTTGTAGTTGTACATCACCTCGATGCCGGTCTTCGGCTCCGGGAACGGGAGCCCGGCCGTGTAGCTCTCGAGCCCTCCCTTCTCGTTGACTTTGGGCTGGCCCTTGTGCTTCTCGGTCGCCGCCACGTATTGCGGCGGGAACTTGTGGTCCCGAACGGTCTCGTACACGTTCACCACGTGGTTCCACGCCTTGATCTGCTCGTACATGCCGGCAGGCATCTTGTCCTTGTACTGATCGACGTTGTTCTTGTCGATCGTGTACTGGATCTCTCCGCCGATCATCGGCGGAGGCCCCTTGATCTTGCTCTCGACCGTCATTCCCGCGTGCGCGGCGCCCTGCGCGACCAGGAGCATGGCCCCGGTCAGTGTCGTGAGTAGAGTCCTTGCGGTCCTTCTCATCGTTCTCCTCCTCCATCGAACACCGGGTTATTGGAAGGAATACTTGAGGCTGAGGAAAATCTCGTCGCGGTCGTTGACCGGGTTGAAGAAGCCGCGGGTCGTATCGTGCCCCCAGAAGAAGTTGCTGCCCAGGGTCGTTCCCCAGTGATCGCCGTAGCGCAGGCTGATCTGCGGCTGCACCCAGCCGGCCCCCTCGACGTCGTACGCGACCAGGACCTGAGGCGTCAGGGTGGCATTGGGGATGAGGTGCGGATAGGACGAAGAGAGAAACCCGGTGACCACGGTCTGGAAGTCTTCCCCCGGCCCGCCGAAGCTCACGGTCGTCTCATCGGTGTCGAGGACCTTCTTGTGGAATACCTGGAAGCTGATGAGCGAGCTCTCGGGGTTGATCGGCAGATAGGTGTTCCGATCGAGGCCGAACATGAAGGCGACGCTGTCCTTGTCGGAGATGAAGTTCGAGCTCGTGAAATCGAGCTGCGGCTCGTTCATGGTGTAGACCGCCTCGCCCCTGAACACCGTCTTGGGCCATTCGAGGAAGGTGTTGAAGGTCGCGCCGATCGAGTTCACGTAAGGGTGGGTCCAGAACAGACCCGTGGGCGTCAGGGTCAGAGAGGGCATCTCGTTCCGGTGGTAGTAATCGTAGACCGAGGCCTCGATCCCCCAGGGCAGGATCGCCCGGATCTTGGCTCCCACCGAACCGTTGTCCAGCTCCGTGCCGTAGTGTCTTTCCGGAATGCCGCCGCGGCCCAGCCCCGGGACTTCCCAGTAGGTGCCCGCGCCCGCCCACTTGGTCGGCTCGAACTTGGCCGGGTTCCACACCAGCTCCACGTCCAGGTTCGGCGTCAGGCTGTAGATCCCTCGAACCATCCACAGGCCGATCCGGATGTCCTCCCAGCTCTCCAGGAGGTAGTGCCACGACAGATCCAGCGGATTGATGATGTCGGCCAGACGCAGGCCGTCGGACTCGCCCCAGACGACCTGCTGTTTGCCGATCCGGAGAAAGAGCGGGCCCTGTCGCAGATCCACGAACAGCTCGCGGATGTCGATGTCGTCCCGTTGGTCGTCGACCACGCCGTCGGGAAAGTCCTCGACCCCCTTGATGTCGAAAGAAGCGTCATACTCCGCCCGCCCCCGCGCGTAGACTCGGAAAGCGGGGCTGAGCGTCACGGTCGCTTCCAGCTGGAGGAAGCTGCGCATGAGCCCGATGTCCCATTCGTCGAACTGTCCCCCGCCCAGGCCGGGATGCGGGTTCTGCGTGCGGGTCGAAGTGATGTTTCGAACGTGCCCCTTCAAGTCCAGGTCGCCCCCGAACAGGGTATAGGCCGAGACCCCGCCGGCCCCGACCGCCGTCACGAGGACGATCGTGAACAGCCATGTGGACGCCCGGACGATTCCTCTTTTCATCCTGCTCCCCCCTTTTTGCTTGTGGTTCATGCACTCAATCGCGCGCCGAAGCCGTCGGACGGCCGCGGTTTGTCTGGAGCTTCCGGTATTTCTCCTCCTTTCGCAGCGAGCGCGGGCTCGCTGCCTCTCTGGATGGACGCAAAAATGTCCTTCACCTTCACCGCATCGATCAGTATCGGAAGCACGAAGATCGTGGTCACCATGTTGGCGAGGAACATGAAGGCGAGCAGAATGCCCATCGTGGCCTGGAACCTGAGGTCCGAGAAGAGCCACACGATGACGGCGGCGCAGAAGGTCGTACCCGTCACCACCACCGCGCTCCCGCACGAGACCATGGCCCGGTCGAGCACGTCGCGGAAGGTCCCTCCATGAGCCGCCTCCGAGCGGATCTTGCCGTACAGATAGATCCCGTAGTCCACGCAGAGCCCCATTCCCAGGGCGGCCACCGGCAGGGTGTTCACGTCCAGCTCGATGCGGCAGAGCTTCATGAAGGCGAAGGACATCATGGAGACCATGCCCAGCGGCACGCAGATCAGGGCGGCCGCGACCGGACTGCGGAACGTGAGCACGGCCACGAGGCAGATGATGGCGTAGCAGAGCAGCGAGGCCTGCACGTGGTACTTGCCCAGCACCTCCCCGATGGCGCCCAGGACCCCGATGATCCCCCCGGCCAGGCGCACCTGCGCGTTCTCGAGCGGGTTTTCCGCCAGGAAGCGGCGGGTCTCGCTCAGGGCCGCGCGAATCGTATTCGCGGTATGGTCCTTGAAGAAGACGCGGATGTTGGCGCTGTCCAGGTCATTGGTGCCGAAGATGTCGAAGTCGCCGGGGTCGGCACCCGAGTAAAAGAGATAATAGGCCGCCCCGATGTCCTTGGGGGCCGAAGGTACGACGAACCAGGCCGGATCGTCCTCGTGCACTTTCTGGTTAACCCCTTTCACGATGTCCACGAGCGAGATGGCCCCGCCCACCTTCGGCACCCCGGCGATGAACCTCTGGTACTTCTCCATCCAGTTGAGCACGTGCGGCTCCCGGAGGATCCCCGGCTCGCCCTGGATCACGACCGACATGGCGTCCGTCCCGTAGAAGTCCTCGTTGATCTTCTTGGTGTCCAGGTTGTAGCGGGAGCTTTCCCAGAGCAGGGGCGAGCCCGGGTGCAGGCTGCCGATGTCGATCTGGCCCGCGTAGTACACGCCCAGGGCGAACAGGACCGCCATGCTCCCCAGCACCACGGCCCGCTCCCGCCGGTTGAACAGCGAGTGGGAGATCGAGATCAACGCCCGTTCGAACTTCCCGCCCAGGAGATGCTTGCCGTTGTGTCCGGCCGCAAGTCCCGGCATGAAGGAAAGCAGGATCGGCAGCGCCACGATGTCGAGCAGCACCGCGCAGATCATGCCCAGACTGGCGGTGATCGCCAGCTCCTGGATGGCGCCGATCGGAATGATCGCCAGCACGCCGAAGCCGGCGAGGTTCGTGCCCAGGGCCGCGATGCCCGGGACCATGATCTCACCCAGCGCCACCTCGGCGGTCTGAGGCCCTCCCCGGCCCATGCGGATGGCCTTCTCCACGTAACGGATGATCATCTGGTTGGAGTGGCTGACCGAGATCACGAGCACCAGGAAGGGAACGATGGTGGTCATGGGGTTCAGGGTGAAGCTCAGGATCTCCATCAGACCCAGCCCCCAGATCGTGGTCGCCCCCGAGATCGCGATGTGGAGGAAAGGGACCCGCAGGTTCAGGAAGTGCACGTAGAGGATGCCGAGGACCAGGACGATGGAGACCCCGAAGAGCCACAGGATCTTCGGCATCGCCTTGATCACCTCGCCGACCACGATCGGTTCCCCGGAGACCTGGATCACGACCTTGTCGCTCGTTTCGCGATCGACGATCTTCCGGATCTCTCCGTAGACCGCCTGGTAGTTCACCCCCTTCTCGTACACGTCGGCCATGATGAGGGCCGCCTTGCCGTCGATCGACACCAGCACGCCGAAGATGGTGTCGTCCGACATGCAGGCGCGGCGCAGGCTCTCCAGGGCCTCGGGGGTCTCCGGCACGTCCGGCCAGAGCAGCGGGTGCTTTTCCATGCCCCATGCGGTCGCCCGGGTCTCCTTGATCTTCTTGGCGCCGATCGAGACGACCTTGTAGCGGTCGATGCCCGGCACGAACTGGATGTCGTCGGTGATCCTGCGGATGCGGCTCAGCGTGTCGAAGTTGAAGATGCTCCCGTCCTTGGCCGCCACCTCGATGGTGATGAGGTTGGCCCCGCCGAAGGTCTGCTGGAACTCTTTGTAGGTCAGCACGTACGGGTGGTTCCGAGGGAGCAGTTTCTCGAAGTCGTAGGAAAGCTCGAGACGGGTGGCCCGCCAGCCGAAAAACGCGGTGAGAAGCGTGACCACGGCCAGGATCGGCACCCGAAAACGCACGATCAGGGAGGCGATCTTCTTGTCCATCATGTCCCCTTCCCGCTGTCCAGAATCTCTTCGAGGCGCAGGATCGTGCCGTGAGCTCCCACCACCCATCCACCCCCCCGGCCGTTCACCCAGACTCCCGAAAGCCAGCTCAACGTGTTCACGTCCCTGGGGACCCACGGTCCCTCTTTCTCTTTGATCGTCACGGCGCCCCGCAGCCCGACCGCGATGGCGACCTCGCCCGCGCCGCCGACTCCCACGAGGTGATCCTTGACACCGCCCTCTTCCACTGCCCAGCTCTTGCCGCCGTCCCGGGTCCTGACAACAGCTCCGTCGACCCCCACGGCGTACCCGGACCCGTCCTGCCCAAGATGGACGTCGAACAGGGTCACGGAAACGGGCGAGTCGACCGCGGCAAAGGTGGCGCCTCCGTCTTCCGTTCTCAGGATCGTCCCGAACTCTCCGACGATCACTCCCGCCGCGGCGTCAGGGAAGGCCATCCCCCTCAGGCAGACGTCCTTTCCGATCGACCGATCCTGCCAGGTCCGGCCGCCGTCGGTCGTCTTCAGGACCAGACCGAGGTAGCCGCAAGCGAACCCGACCTGCTCATCCGGAAACCGGATCTTGAATATCGGGTGCTTCGTCCCGGTCGCCTGGGCCGCCCAGGTCCGACCGCCGTCCTGCGTGTAAAGGATGGTGCCGTTCGTGCCGCTGCACCAGCCTTGGCGGGCATTGGGAAAAGACGCCGAGTACAGAGTCTCGGGGCTGTTGCTGGCCTGGATCGACCAGCTCTTGCCCGCGTCCGGCGAATGGATGATCCGCCCGCTGTTGCCGACGATCCAGACGTCTTGTGCGCCTGCGGTGGCCACCCCGTAGAAGTTGTCGAAGTAGTCGTACTTGTACGGGTGGTTCACTGGCGCTGCAGCTTCCGAGTCACCGGCAGAAACCTCGCCGGCTCCCCGGCTTGCGGCAGCGCTGAACAGCACCAGTGTCAAGATCCAAGTCCGCGGCAGGTCTTTCGGGTTCATAAGATTCCCTCACCAAGTGGGGTTGAGCTCGTGCCTATGTTTCGTCATCCTGGCCAAGGCAGCGGCCGCGAGCAGCCGTCTCATGCGGGCGCAAACAGAGGCGGCTTGAAGATGGGGAGATTGCGAGCGCAGCGAAGCAACCTCCCTGCCTGGGGGTTGCTTCGGTCGCTTGTGGCTCCCTCGCAATGTCCGCAATGCTTCGTGTCCTTGCTTCGCTGCTCAATTCGGCCTCTGGTCGGGGATGACGGCCCTATTTCACTCTTCGGGGGTGCTCCCTCGAGCATGACCGTTGAGAGGGAATGACGGTCCCACATGGCACAGCCACCCGCGCCCGCCCCACCTACCCGAGCTTCATCATCTTCGTCTTCGCCCACCCTTCGTCAAAGGGCGTGTAGAAGTCGGGGGTGAAGGTGATGGACTTCCACTTCCAATCCCCGTTCACCCTCACATACTGCTCGTCATATCTCCCTTGCACCCACAACGCCCGGTTCGACTCCCGCGTGGTGGCGAGGGCGTGGACGAACCACCGGCCGTTGGCCTGGTCGCCGGACACCTCGATGATCGGGTTCATCACCATGTGAGCGGCATAGGACCAGAGCGGATCGACGATCTCCCTGAAGAACTTGGCGATTGCTTCTTTCCCTTCGTAGTAGCCGAAGACGTTGAAATCGAGCCAGGCATCGTCCACGAAGCGGCTCACGAGCTCGTCGTAGCGGCTCTTGTCTCCGGCGATGGCACCATCGACCAGATAGCAGTAGAGGGCGCGGAGGTTCTTGATCGCCTCGATGTCCAGGAGTGTTTGAATCTTGCCTTTTAGTTCATCCATTCCGCATGGTCCTCGCCACTGGGATCGGCGTTGCGATGTGACCGGCTCGCTGCAGCCCCGCTCTCCCCCGCACGTCCTCTGTCCAGCGGAGCCGGCCACTTCGTGTCATCTACACCTTCTTTTTCGGCTCTTCGTGCCAGTAGGTCTGGTTCATGCCGATGCGGTCCTTGAACTTGTCCGGCACCTTGCTGGCGTCTTTGTAGAAGTACAGCACACAGGGCTCTCCCGGATTCAGCTTGCGTTTGGCGATCACGATGTTCTGGGCCCCTTCCCCGCTCAGCAGGCAGGACCAGGTCTCGACCCAGACACAGTGTGCGCAGTACAGCGGCACATCGGTTTCACCCCAGGTGTGGAACCCCGGCCCCTTCATATGGCCGAAGCCCATCTGTCCGCCGTAGGCATACCGGTCGATCAACAGCCCTCCGCTGCCGCAGTGACCGAACGTGATGACGAACTTGTCGTCCTCCTCCTCGATCTTCAAACCGGGGATCATGCTGTGGTGTCTCAAGAGACAATCCACCCACAATTGTATGTAGCCTTTGACTCCGAGCTGCTGTCTGGCTCTTTCCAGGCCCAGCATGGGGAGGAAATAGCTGTCCTTCAACGCATCTGCAGCAGCCTCTTCCCCGTACTTCTTGTGGATGTGGGACAGCAGAGAGGTGACCCAGAACACGTAATGATCATGAATCCAGTGCTTCGTGTCCTGGTGCCGCTGCAGCAGCTGCTTCGCCTTTTCCTTCTCGCCCCGGTCCACGGCCTCTACCGCAAGCTCGATGAAGTCCTTGGTGAACTCCTTGAGCTCCTCGTCCGTAAAGAGTCTGTTCGGCGATGACATCCCTTCCTCCTCCTTTCAGCGCTCCGGTCGATGCGGAATGATGTGCGGATGCGGCACCCTGCCTATTTACGCTCGTACGCCTTCTCGAAAAGCTGGGTCTTCCTGGCGGCTCGCTCCAGGGTGTGTGGCCGGATCCAGGTGATGGCGGGACGCACCTTGTGCAGCACGTGCATCTTCTCCAGGAGCTCCTTCTCGAGCCCGGGCAGCTCCCCCTCCGGCACCCCCTCGCCGTATTCCACCTTGAGCTTGAGGGGCGGGACCACGCGAGGCGGCGGGACCTCGAGCACGATGCGAAACGCCCCGGTCAGCCGCGGCACGAAACCGTTGATCACCCCCTGGATGGCCGCCGGGTAGATCGGGACCCCCTTCACCTTGAGCATGTCGTCGGCCCGGCCCACGATCTTGTAGCGGAACCCGCTCCTGCCGCACGGGCACGGCTCGGTGAAGACCTGGTGGATGTCGTTGATCGTGAAGCGCATGTTGGCGAAGAAGATGGTGGCTTCGGGCTCCAGAGGCGTGAACACCGCCAGGCCCGTGGCCCCGTGCTCCAGGGGCACCGGACGGAGGGTCTCCGGGTCCACCAGCTCGTAGTAGCAGTGGTCATCCGCGATCCAGTGCATCCCCTGGTACTCCGGATGTTCGCAGGAGACCCCGTAGCCGGCGCCGATGTCGAAGACCTTCGCTCCGTACGCGCTCTCCAGGCGGCTCCGCACCTCCGGAATCCCGGCCCCGGGCTCGGCGCCGAGCAGGAGCGTCTTCAGGTTGAGGCACTTGACCGGTTCTCCGAGCACGTCCGGCCCCCGTTCGATCATGTGGAGCGCCAGGGAGGGGGTGCAGCTCAGGATGTTCGCCCGGAACAGCCGGATGAAGCTGAGCAGGCGCTCCGTGCCCACCTCCGCGCCGATCGGCAGGATCGTGAGCCCTTTCAGCTTCTTGAACCAGTAGAGGTGAGGGGTGCCGGCGGCGTGCATGCTGAGGCCGAACCCGATCGCCAGGCGGTCGCCGGGACCGAAGCCCAGCCGCCAGCCGATGCGGCCGAACAGCTCACCCATCGCTGCCGCACTCTTGTGGAAGACCGGGTAGGGGGTGGGAATGCCGGTCGTCCCGGAAGTGGTCGTCAGCAGATGCATGTCCTTCAACCGCTGGTCGCCGAACAGGAAACGGTACGCCTCGAACATGTCGTTGCCCGTTTCCTTGAAAACGTCCCGGTAGTCGGCCTGCCTGGCGATCGGGATGGCCCTGGCAAAATCCTCGAAGGAGCGGATTTCCTCAGGGGTGACTCCGGCGTCGACCATCCTCTTGCGGTCGAACGGGACATGGTCGTAGAAGTACCGCACCGCGGACCTGAGCTTTTTCTCCTGGAGCTTGCGCATTTCCGGCGTGTTCAGCAGGGGCTCGACCTTCATGTTGAAATACTTCCGTCTCCGCTCGCCCACCTTCGCCTCCTTTGCCTGCCACTGCCTGCCACCGACTCTGCCGGGCCGAGTCCCGATCGCTCGCCGCCGGCCTTCTCCCGGGCCCCGGCTCGGCACCCGGCGCGGCCCCTCGGCCCTGGCACGGATCGCCGTGAGAACCGCTAGGGCCCGCCACGCCACCGTTCGAGGCCTGACCTATCCAAAGGACATGCCAGGAGCACTCCGGACGGCGGACATTTGAGCAAGTTGTTGTTTCTGCGAAAGTCTCTGCAGTCATCAGGTGCGCAGCCCGGTCAGGCGGGCGGATCGCGGGGCAAAAAACTCACGGTATTTGGTGAATTGACGAAATACGGTGAGGAAAGGCTGAGGCAGGGATCATCACTCGCCGGACCAGGGCATGCGGATCCCGAGCTTGAGCATCCTTCCGCGAAGCGTGTTCGGATGGAGCCCCAGAAGGACTGCGGCCCCTTTGTCCCCGCTGATTCTCCAGCGGGTCTGATGGAGGACCTCGACGATGTGGTCTCTCTCCAATGCCTCCAGGGTCTTGGGCTTCTGTCCCGCGGAGTCGGCCGGGCGCGCCGGCCTCAAGGCATCCGCCACGCGCAGCACCGATCCCTCGGTGTTGATGACGGCCCGCTCCACCACGTTCACCAGCTCTCTCACGTTGCCGGGCCAGGAGTAGTCTTCCAGGGCCTTCATGGTCTCCGCCGGAATGCGTGTGATCGGTCTGCCCAGCTTCTTGGCCGCTCTCTTGACGAAGGCGTTCACCAGCAGCGCGATGTCTTCCCTCCGGTCCCGCAGCGGCGGAACGATGATGGGAAAGACGTGCAGCCGGTACCAGAGGTCCTCGCGAAATCGACCGCTTGCCATTTCCTTGGAGAGGTCCCGGTTGGTGGCCGCGATGATGCGCGCGTCCACGTGGATGGTCCTGGTGCTGCCCAGTCGCTCGAAGGCGCCTTCCTGGATTCCCCGGAGCAGCTTGGCCTGGACCTCGAGGGGAAGCTCGCCGATCTCGTCGAGAAACAGGGTCCCCCCGTTGGCGATCTCGAAGCGGCCCACGTGCCGGCTGTGGGCCCCGCTGAAGGCGCCCTTCTCGTGGCCGAACAGCTCGCTCTCGATCAGGTTGGAGGGCAGCGCGGCACAGTCCACCTTCACCAGGGGCTTGTCGCTGCGCCGGCTCGCGTCGTGAATGGCGCGCGCGATCAGCTCCTTGCCCGTGCCGGTCTCCCCCATGATGATCACGGTCGCGTCGGTCGGCGCGACCTGCTCGACCTTGTGGAGCACGGCGCGGATCGCCCGGCTCCTGCCGATCACGTCGGCGAAGTTGTGCTCCAGCCGGATCTCCTCGCGGAGATAGTTCCGCTCGGACTCGATCTGGTCCTTCAGCTCCCGGATTTCCGAGAACGCCTTCTGCAGCGATTCTTCGGCTCTCTTTCTCAGGATCGCGTTAGCGTAGATTTCCCCGCAGAGCCTCAGGCGCTTGACCAGGCCCTCGGGCCACCTCTGTTCCTCCATGGCGCTGAAGGCGAGCGACCCCAGGATCCTTCCCTCGGCGACAAGGGGAACGATGATGACGGACTTGACGCCGAAACGTTCCATGCTCTGCCGGTCCCGTTTGGCCTCCTCGGGCAGGTCGCTGGGCGTCCTCAGGTGAACGTGCTCTCCACGGAAGGTCTTCTCGAACATCCAGGGCCAGATGCCTTCCCGGTTGATCGTGACGGGGACCGGCTCCACTCCTTCCATGGCCCACGAGTGCGTGATGGCCACCCCTTCCGAGTCGTTCGTGATCTGCAGCAGCCCGCCCCGGGACGCACCCATGAACGCACAGATCTTGACGATCCCTTCGTTGATCAGGTTGTCGATCTGGGTGGCCGGTACGTTCACGAACGTGGCGGAAAGCTCGGTCAGGAGCGTCTCGAACCTCAGGCGGTCCAGCAGGGAGAGCTCCATCTCCCTCTCCCGGCTGATGTCGACGAAGAGATACAGATTGGAATGGGGTTCCCCGCCCTTGGTCCGGATGCGTTGCACGCGCATGCGCGCCGGAAAGGTTTCGCCGCCTTTCTTCTTGCAGCGCACCTCCACACCGGGTCCTTCGGGGTCGCCCGGCGCGATCTGCTTCACTGCTTCGGGATCCTGGAAGAGCCGCGCGATGTTCTCCCAGATCAGCTCCGCCTTGGTGTAGCCGAAGGTGCGCCTCACCGTGCTGTTCACGAGCGTGATGAAGCCTTCCTCGTTGGCCGTGACCACCGCGTTCGGGGAGGAGTCCAGGATCTCTCTCATGAACTCGAGCGATTCGCTGATCTGGCTCATCGCTCCTTCGCGCGCGAAGTTGGCCCGCTGAACCTCTTCCGAAAGGTCGTGCAGAAGCAGGAACCCGTTGCCGGTGCTGAGGGGGACGCCGCGGGCGATGCCGGACACCCTCATCTCGTAGAACTGGGGCAGGACGTTGTTGAACACCACGCTGAAGGGCGTGCCCCTGCTCAGGAGCTCCCAGTACTTGCCGCCGTAAGTGTCCCCCTCGATGACCCGCTTCCAGGTCTCATGGAACGGGGTGCCTAGAACGGACTCGCGCGGCTTCTTGGAGATCATCTCCTGGTGGCGGTTCATCCGCACCACCGTGCCCCGGCTGTCGAGGACCAGGAGCCCGCACGGTACGCTCTCGAAGATATCGTCCAAGAGCAAGGCCTGTTCCAGCAGCTCTGCCCCGGTCTTTCCTTTCATGATGAGCCTTATGACCTTCCGCGAGCCCGAAGAGCCCTGTGAGCGGACGCACATCGGACCATGGGGCCGCAGAAGAGCGGGAGAAGGAGGCGGTGAAGGGACCGAGGTCCTGGAGACTGTGTCATATGCCTCATCCCCGGCCAAGGCCTCGTAGCGGCCGGCAATATCGGCGGACATTGCGAGGGAGCCCGAGCGACCGAAGCAACCCCCTGAGTCCGGGAGGTTGCTTCGCTACGCTCGCAATCTCCGGATGCTTGCGCGGGAATGACCGGCGGTTATGAGACAGCCCCCTGATCGTCATGCAATGATGGAGTCATGCGGCCTGATCCAGGCGGCATTTTACTGGGCTGGCACCACGATCTCAAGACGTGGAGGGCGAGCGTCGAGGAGCCGAGTGTCGAGGGCAGCCCCGAGCCGGATGGGCGAAAGGCCGCGCGAAGGGAGACGGCCTGTCCGACTCCCTGCCGAGTCCGTTGATTTCGCCTCCGAGGTTGGCGGAGAATGGCGCCCGTCCATCGGGAAATCGCCCTCGCGCGGCTCCATCCCCCCTGGCCTCTCCCCTCGGAGCCCAGAGGATGAATGAAGCGCCTGGTGCGAACTCTTAGCCCCCTTTCGTAAAGGGGGCTGGGGGGATTTTGGATGAGAAGCTGAGCTCGAAAATCCCCCCTGCCCCCCCTTTGTCAAAGGGGGGCAAGAAACACACTTGACTCACCAGCCCGATTCGTTTGCATTCGTCTGAGGGAGGGCAGTGTCATGAACATCGGCGAATGGCCCGCCAGATGGGCGCAGCGGTACCCGGAAGAGCCGGCCGTCAAGTACGGGGATCGGGAGTACACCAAGCGGGAAGTCAATGTCCGGGTGAACCGGGCGGCCCACGCCCTCCAGTCGGAAGGGGTCCGCAAGGGCGACCGGGTGGCGGTCCTGATGGCCAACAGCAACGTCTTCCTCGAGATCTTCCTGGCCCTCTCCAAGCTCGGGGCGATCATGGTGCCTCTGAACTTCCGGCTGGCGCCTCCCGAGCTGGAGTACATCCTGGCGGACTCCGAGCCGGTCCTGCTCCTCTACTCGCCCGAGTTCTCTGCCGCTGCGGACGCCCTGAAGGGCAGAGCCCCGAGCGTGAGGGAATTTTTCTGTGAGCTGGAGGGCGGGGCCCCGAACGACCTCGTCTACGAGGCCTGGACCGAGGGCAGGTCGGAAGACGAGCCGGTCCCGGACGCCGAGGTCGTCCTGGACGACCCGCAGTTCATCATGTATACCTCGGGCACCACGGGGAAACCGAAAGGCGCGGTGATCCTCCACGGAAACACCCAGTGGAACGCGATCAATTCGGTCGCGACCTACGCCATGGACAACCGGGACGTGCAGCTCGCCTGCGCCCCGTTCTTCCACATCGGCGGCCTGGGGGTTTCCGCGACCCCGAGCCTGTACGTCGGCGCCAAGCTCGTGGTCCACCGCTTCTTCAACCCCTCCGAAGTCCTCAAGTCGATCGAGGCGGACAAGGCGACCCTCGTCTTCGGCATCCCGGTCATGTTCCTCTTCATGAGCCTCGTTCCGGAATTCGAGACGGTCGACCTCTCGAGCGTGAAATTCTTCATCGCGGGCGGCTCCCCCTGCCCGCGGCCGCTCATCGAGACGTACCTGAAGCGCGGCCTCACCTTCAACCAGGGCTACGGCATGACCGAGACTGCGCCCGGGATCACGGCGCTCCGCCCGCAGGACGCGGTGCGCAAGCTCGGATCGTGCGGCAAGCCGCTGCTGCACACGGACGTGAGGGTGGTGGACCTCCAGGACAGGGAGCTCCCGACCGGCGGCATCGGGGAAGTGCTGGTCAGGGGACCGAACGTGATCCGCCAGTACTGGAGGAGGCCCCGGGAGACCGCCGAGACCATCGTCCACGGCTGGCTCCACACCGGGGACATGGGCTACTTCGACGCGGAGGGCTATCTCTACCTCGTGGACCGCAAGAAGGACATGTACATCAGCGGCGGCGAGAACGTTTATCCGGCCGAGGTGGAGGACGTCCTCATGGGCTGCGAAGCCGTGGCGGACGTCGGCGTCATCGGCATCCCGGACGAAAAGTGGGGCGAGGTCGGCATGGCGGTCGTGGTGCCCAAGGCCGGGGCGAGCGCAGCGACGGAGGAAGCGATCATCGCCTTCTGCCGGTCCAGGCTCGCGAAGTACAAGATCCCGAAGCGGGTCATCTTCGTGAAGGAGCTGCCCCGCACCGCGACCGGCAAGATCTTGAAGAAGGAGCTCAAGGCCCTCTACAGCCAGCGACCGGAGCAGACGCGGCCCTGAGAGGCACCCTTGGTGCTGAGACGATGGATGCGCGGTACCCAGCGCTTGAGCGTGCCAACCGACCGTCCAATACCTCGCGAGCCGGCCGGCGAGCACTCGGTAGCGTGGACCAAGCCGAAGGCCTGTCCGCCAGCCACGGCTGCAGATCACGAGCGCGGCGCTCTCCCGGGTGGCGAGGGTGTCGTTTTTTCTCCCTTCTCCCCTCGGCGAGGGGAGAAGGTCAGGATGAGGGGTGGGTGAATGTGGTCCCGTTTCCCCCTCACCCTGTCCCTCTCCCCCGTGACGCGGGGGAGAGGGAATTGATTTTTCGACACCCTCTGGAAGGCGACATGCGCCGCCGCTACAAGAGCCGGATCCGCTGAATCCCCGCGACGGGCGCTAGCCAAGCAGCGCCCTTACAAGAGCGGGTGGGCGGAGCCCGTGGGCCCGGCCTTTCCGCGGGTCACACGAAGGAGACACGAATGCAGCTCCAAGGCGATTGGCAGGGCAGGTTCGTGAGTAAGGCCGTGCGCAACGTGCAGCGCGGCTATACGGACGACGGCAGATCGAGAGGTCTGTTCCGCCCGGAAGTGCGGCTCGATCTCCAGAGATCCCGGCTCATGACGGAGTCGTTCAAGGAGACCGACGGCCAGGCGATGGTCCTGCGCCGCGCCAGGGCGCTCGCCCACGTGCTCGACCACATGGGCATCTTCATCCGGGACTGGGAGCGGATCGTGGGTTACCAGACCTCCGACCCGGCCGGCATCTACCACCCGATCGACATGAACTGGAAATCCGTGCAGCGCCTCGTGAACAGCGAGGCCGGACGGACGCTGTTGGACGACGCCGGGAGGAGGGAGCTCGACCAGATCTGCGCCTACTGGAACGGCAAGAGCATGAGCGACCGCCAGCAGCAGGCTTTCACCGGCCATCTGGGCAAGTACTGGCAGTACGAGGGAACTTTTCTCTGGACCCACTGGTCCGAGCTCGGCGTGCCCGACTACGAGTCCCTGCTGCGCGAAGGCTTGACAGCGAGGATCCGAAGGGCCCGGGCGCGGCTCGAGGAGATCGACCGGACGGTTCCTCCCGACTACATCGATCAGAAGGAGCTCCTCGAGGCGGTGATCCTGGTCCTGGAGAGCGTCAACCGCTTCTCCCGCCGGTACGCGCTCCTGGCTGCCGATATGGCGGCCTCCGAGAGAGACCCCGAACGTAAGGCCGTGCTCGAGGAGATCGCCCGCACCTGCGAGCAGGTTCCGGCCCGGCCGCCTCGCACGTTCCTGGAAGCTGTCCAGTTCTTCTACTTCATCCACCTGGTCCGCTACCTGGAATACTCGACCCTGGGCATCGGCCTGCGCATCGACCACGTGCTGGGCCCGTTCTACGAAAGGGACGTCCGGGAGGGCAGGCTCGACCGGGACCAGGCCAGGGAGATCCTCCAGCTCCTCTGGGTCAAGTTCCTCGAGCTGGGTCTCGTTTACTCTCCGCTGGTCACCTCGGTGTACGGCGGCGTCGCCTCCCTTCAGGCCGTCACGATCGGCGGGCTGGACCGATCGGGCCGGGACGTGACGAACGAGCTGACCTACCTCGTCCTGGAGACGGCCAGGGAGATGAGGACCATCGAGCCCAGCATTGCGCTCAGGGTTCACGCGAACACGCCCGAACCGCTGTTGTCCGCGGCGACCGACGTGGTCCGGACCGGCGTCGGCTACCCGTCCTTCTTCAATGATGAAGCGCTGATCCCTCTTCTGGAGAAATGGGGCGTGCCGCCGGAGGACGCCAGAGGCTACAGCGTCTCGGGTTGCGTGTACATGGAGATCCCGGGCAAGAACATCACGCGGCGCGTCGCCGGCTATTTCGTTCTCGCCAAGTGCCTGTGGTGGGCCCTCCATCGGGGCGTCGATCCGAAGACGGGAGAGCAGAGGGGCGCGCGCACGCCCGACCCTGCCGTGTTCCGGGGATGGGAGGACGTCCTGGAGGCCTACCTCGAGCAGGTGAAGTTCTTCCTGACCAAGATGGTGCAGGTCGAGAATACCTGCCGCGACCTCTACGCCAAGTACTGCCCGAAGCCGTTCTACTCGGCGATCGTGGACGGCTGCATCGAGCAGGGCAAGGAGTGCAAGCAGTGGGTGTATCCGTCCATGGTGCACGATTTCGCCATGGTCATCGGAGGCACCAACGTCGCCGACTCCCTGACCGCCATCCGCGAGGTGGTCTTCGATGACGGGATCGTGACGCTCCCGGAGCTGGTCCGAATCATGGACCGGAACTGGGCCGGCCGCGAAGACGTGCGGCAGGCCTGCCTGCGCGCCCCCAAGTACGGCAACGACGACGACTACGCCGACCTCGTCGCGCGCGCGGTGCACCACCGGACCGAAGCGGCCATGGAGACGGTCAAGGACCGTTTCGGCTACTCTATCCGGGGAGACGGGAGCGCCGTTTCCGCCACCTACGGTCTTGCGGTGGACACCCCGGCCACGCCGGACGGCAGACCGGACGGAGCCCCCTTTGCCGACTCGACCCTGGCGCCGCAACCGGGGGCCGACAAGAAAGGCCCGACCGCTGTCCTCAACTCCTGCGCGAAGATCGAGACGCTCGAGACCTACAATCACCTCCTCAACCAGAAATTCCTGCCCCAGTACCTGGAAGGCGACATGAAGCCTGTCTTTCTCGGCTACCTCAAGACCTGGCGGGAAAAGAAGATCCCCCACATCCAGTTCAACGTGGTGGACAAGGAGACCCTGCTCGACGCTCAGCAGTACCCGGAAAAGCACCGGGACCTCATCGTCAGGGTCGCGGGCTTCAGCGCCTACTTCGCGGACCTCTCCAGGGGACTTCAGGACCATATCATCGCCAGGACCGAGCAGAGCCTGCTGGGGCAGGTTTGAAATCTGCCCCTACCCGGAGAGATATCCCGGATCTGAGGATCCCCGGTCTAGGCCACCCGACTTTGACAGTAAAGGCCCTCGTTTCCCGCTTGTGCCGAATTCAGCCTCAATGAAATCAACGCGTTGCGAGTCTGGAGCACCCGATTTTTGAAAACCGTGTAGTACGTAGAAAGTGAGGCCAACGTGTATTATTGCCTTGACTGCGAGTGGCTGAAGTGGTAAATACGTCAGCACTATGTTCGTACGAGTTGTGACCAGCCGCCAGCACACCAAGACCTACCGGTCCCTGCAGATCTGCGAGTCGTACAGGGATCCCTCCAGAGGTGGGGTGCCGCGCACCCGTGTGCTGGCTCACGTCGGACAAGTCGATCGCTTCAGCCAGCGGGACGTGGACAGCATCATCAACGGACTGCTTCGGGTGTTCGGCCGTCCGTCCGCCAAAGATACCGCAGTAGTGGACGGGAAGGACTTCGGGCACATCTACGCCTTGGGTGAGATCTGGAAGCGGCTCGGGATCGGAGAGATCCTCCGGGGGCATGCCGGCAAGAGCGGCCACGAGTTCGACCTGGAGGCGCACGTCAAACTGATGGTCTTCAACCGGCTGTGCGACCCTTGCTCGAAGCTGGCTCTCTTGGAGTGGGCGGATGGGGTGTACCTGCCCGGTCTCGAGCTGGAGAAGCTCGAGTACCATCATCTGCTCCGGACCATGGACTGGCTCATCGAAAAGAAGGAGACCGTCGAGAAGGAGGTCTCCCAGAAAATGCTCACCCTCTTCGATGGGGAGCCGGACCTGGTCTTCTATGATGTGACGTCCAGCTACTTCGAGGCGGAGCGTTCGGTCCAAGAAGAAGACATCCGACAGTACGGCTACAGCCGGGACCATCGGCCGGAGCGAAGGCAGATCGTGATCGGCCTGGTCATGACCCGAAACGGCCTCCCGCTGGCCCACCACGTCTTTCCTGGGGACCGACCCGACAAGAAGACCGTGGCCGAAGCGGTCCGGGATCTGAAGGAAAGGTTCGGAATCCGACGGGCCGTCTTCGTGGGCGACCGGGGGATGATGTCCGAAGAGAATCTGGATGCCATCCTGGATGCGGGCTTCGACTATCTCATCAGCCTCCCGATGCGACACTCCAAGGCCGTCCATCTGCTGCTCAAAGAGCTGGAAGGAAGCTGGAAGAAGGACCCCCGGGCAGCCGAGCAGTTTCATCTGGAACAAGAGGAGGGAGGATACAGCCTCGCGGTGGCGTTCGATCCGGCGCTTGCTGCCCAGACCCGAAGCGGTCGCGAGGAGCGGCTGAAGAAAGCCGACCGCTTCATCGAGGCCCTGCAGCGACGTCTGAAGCAGGAGGTGCGGCGCCGCGGTCGGCCTCTGACTGCCCAGGGAGCCTTCGAGCAGATCCACGATTACCTCAGGGACCGAAAGCTTCTTCGATACTACCGGCTGGAGCTGACCTCCGAAGGGCTCGAAGTGACGACGGACGAGGCGGCCCGGAAACTGGAGCAGATGATCGACGGCAAGATCGTCGTGGAGAGCTCCTGCCAGGATCTCACTGCCCGGGACCTCATCGAGCGGTACAAGGAGCTTGCGGACATCGAGAGGGCCTTCCGGACCCTCAAGTCCTCCCTGGAGATCAGGCCGGTGTACCACTGGACCGAGAAACGGATCCGAGCTCATGTGTTCATCTGCGTGCTGGCCCTGCAGGTCCACCGCTACATGCGTAAGCGACTCCAAGGCAGTAACCTCTCCGTCGAACGCTCGATCCAGAGGCTCAGGACCCTGAAGGCCGGCACCCTGCAGGCGGCTTCTGCGACCGTACCCTACCTGGCGGCCGTGAACGACAAGCATAAGGAAGTCTATGAGCAACTGGAGTTGCCCCTGCCGAGAGTGAAGAACCTCGAAGCAGCGGCTTTGTAGTACGAAAAATCAGACCGCAAACCCCCTAAGTGCCCGAATTAGCGATCTTCACGTCCCTGGCACTGTCAAACTCCGGGGCACGAGGCCGATCAAGGCCTGATGTGCCGGTGCAATTCCCGGGTATGCTCCGGCCGGGGAGTGACGATCCGGAGCCCAGCCTTGACGATTTTCGGCAGTCCGCGCCCCGCGGCCGGATCGCACCGCGGCCCGTATCCTCCAACGATTTCAGGCGCTTTGCTTCCCCGGCCGCGCCGCATGAGCCTGGCACAATCCCTGCTCGTAAAAGTCTGGCGAGGACTGAACCACAACAGGAGCAGGGAACATGAAGAGCAAGCTTTTTCTCGCAGTGATTTCGATGGTTGTGGCGGGGGCGATCGGTTGTGGCGCACCCCAGCCGCCGCTCCCGTGTACTCAGACCGCCTCCGATTGGCGGCAGCAGGTGGCGCAGGACCGGGGCATCCTGCTCGAGTACTGCGACGACCTCGGCATGGTGTGCGACGAGTCCGTGACGCTTGCCGATGAGTGCCCGACGTTCCTTGCAGACCTCGAAGAGTACTTCATCGAGGTCATCCTTCCGGTCGTGGCCGAGAAGCTCCCGGACCTGCCGTGGTACATCGACCCGGAGAAGATCATCGGCCTGTTGTTCCTGAAGTTGCAGGGGGTCTGCGGGGAGGCCGACGTCCTCGACCAGTTCGGCACGTGCCAGCCCCTCGGCCAGGAAGGAGATCCCTGCCTGGCCGACTCCGAGTGCCTCGAAGGTCTCTTGTGTGTTTCGGAAGTGTGCACCGCCAGTCCTCCGATCTGATCTCGCTCCCGCCGTCTCCGATCCGTCAGGTCGGGCCATGTCCTCACCGCATGAGGACATGGCCCTTCTATATTCGGCCTCGAGGATCGGACGTCGATCATCGCTCGCCACATCGGGAAGCCCTGCTGGGCAGGCTTTCCTTCGCGGCGCATCTTGCCTATCATCGTATAGACGCCCTCATCCTGCAGACGTTCGCCCGCGCGGGCGTTTGGGAAGGGCGAAGAACCAACTCTCCGTCGGGGAGGAACCAAATCGTGGGATTGCTTTCCGTGGACCAGAACAAGTGCGCCAGCGACGGAATCTGTTCGATGGTGTGTCCGACCGGCATCATTCGCCTCCAGGGGGAGCCCGGCCACCCGCAGATCGTCCCCGGAGGGGATCCGATGTGCATCGGCTGCGGGCATTGCGTGGCGGCCTGCCCTCACGGCGCCCTCGATCATGCCAGGGTGCCCCTGGCGAGCTGCCTGCCGATCGACCCGGGTCTCGCGATCCGGGAGAACCAGGCCGTTCAGTTCCTCCGCTCCCGAAGATCCATCCGCCTTTATCGGGAAAAGCCGGTGGAGAGGGAAAAGATCCGCAGGCTGATCGAGATCGCCCGTTACGCGCCGACCGGGAGCAACTCGCAGATGGTCGCATGGGTCGTCTTCAGCGATCGGGCCCGCATCCGGGAGCTTTCCGCAAAGACGGTCGACTGGATGCGGCAGGCTCTGCGCGACGACCCGCAGGCGGTCTCGGTGGGCTACCTGCCTCTGATCGTGGCCGCTTGGGATGCCGGCATCGACGCCGTGCTCAGGAACGCGCCGGTCCTGCTCGTCGCAACCGCGCCGGAAGAGGCCACCAACGGCCTGGTGGACCTGAGCCTGGCCCTGGCGTACCTGGAGCTTGCGGCTCCGACCCTCGGCCTGGGGACTTGCTGGGCGGGCGTGCTGCGGCGCGGCCTTCTCAGCTCGCCTGAGCTGCGGGAGGCCGCGGGCATCCCGCGAGGGCACCCTTATTATTATCCGATGATGATGGGCTACCCGAAGCTCTCCTATCACCGGCTGCCCGAGCGCAAGGCTCCCAAGGTACGCTGGCTATAATCCAGTCCCTGTACCCCCGTGATTCCAGGTGGTGCTGTGGCACGCTGCCGGATCCCGGCTCACACGCGCTCCGCACATGAGCCGGGATGACGAATTGCGATACGGCTGCGCAAGCGGGAATCGCCCTGCGCCAAGGAATCGCGGGGGAGGGGCGCAGGCAGGCAGCGCCCCAACAACGCCGGGTGGAATTGCGGGCCGGGGATGACGGCTCTGGGCCTCAGCCCTCGGGTGGAAGGCCTGCGCTCTCCCGCTTCGCCCGCTCCCGCTCTTCCATCCCCTTTTGGAGCATGGCGCGCATGGTCCGGAGCACGCGGCGGTGCAGCCGGCTCACCTTGGTCGGGTCTTCGGCGTCTTCGGGCCTGTAGCGGAAGCGGATGGGCTTGCCTATGTAGTGGGTGAGCTTCGCGGGCAGCGGCAGGGGCCCGAGCCCGATCGGCAGGGTGATGGGCAGGAGGGCGCCCTTGCCGAAGATCCGTTCCGAGACGCTGTAGCCGTCGAGCAGCAGATGATAGGTCTCGTCGATCCCGATGCACACCGCCGGCACGATCGGTGACCCGGTCCGAATCGCCAGCCGCACGAAGCCCATCCTTCGCTTCCAGAGCAGCTTGTAGCGCTCCCGGCTCGACTTGAAGGCCTCGCGCGCGCCGCCCGGCATGATGTAGACGATCTCGTCACGCTCGAGCAGGGCGCTGCCGGTCTCGTGGTCCGCAAGCACGATGCCCAAGTCGAGAAAGAATTGGCGGAGCAAAGGGATGCGGAAGATGCGGCGGTCCGTCAGCCCCTTGGGCCACCGGCCGTAGGCCTCATGGATGGCGTGCATGAGGAGCACCGCATCCACGGGCAAGATGCCGTGGTTCGAGACCAGCACGGCCCGGCCCATGGCCGGGACGTTTTCCAGGCCGTAGAGCTCGTAGCGGAAGTAGGCGCGGATGAGGGGGGCAAAGGCGTCCAGGAGCGTGAAGAGGTAATCGTTCCGGTAGTCCAGGCGAAACTCGTGCCCGGGCTTGTACTGGTCGTACTCGAGGATCGTGTTCAGGGCCTTGTTGGCGGCCCGCGAGATCTGCTGCTGCCAGTCCTTCACGGCCATTGCCGGGCTCCGTCAGGTCGCTTGCGCGGACGCGGCTCGCGCTGATCGAAATCCGTGCCTCCCTCCAGATTCCCTCCCCCGCTGCACGGGGAGAGGGGTCGGGGGGAAACAGTTCACCCCTCATCCTGACCTTCTCCCCTCGCCGAGGGGAGAAGGTATGAAAAATCGCGTACCCTGCCGCGCAGTCATGGGATTCTATAGCAACCCGAAGGCTTCTACCAGTGCCCCTGCCGGATCCTCTTCCAGATGAAGATGGTAAGGAGCGGCGCTGCGACGAGCAGGAACAGGTTGGCCGCGCACGAGCCCGCGCCCGCAGGCCGGACGGTCGAGACTAGCCAGAGCCCCCCTGAGTCATCGTCATCATTTCTTTCTGCCTGGGCCTCCGACGGGGCGGGCGCCGCCTCGACCGCGACCACGCGAGACAGGTTGCCCGCCTCGTCCGCCGCCTGAATGCCGTAGTAGGCAAAACCGGGGTCCGCGACCGTCAGCGCGATCCCGGATCCGGCAGGCTCGGACTGGTCGTGGGAGGCGACCCGGGCCGCTCCGCTCCAGCTCGAGCTCGAGTCCAGGTCCTGCCCCGATCCGCGAATCTCGTACGCGGCCGCCGCGTCGCACAACCCGTCGTCCCCGGTGGCGCTCCACGACAGGCGGAGCTCGCCGCCCCCGGTCGTCTCGGCGCGCAAGTCGAGGGGCCGCGCCGGCGGCGTCACGTCGCGGTCGCGGGAGCCGGTGCGCCAGGCGTCGTGATGGAAGGTCCTCCACTGCCGGTTCGCCGCCTCGCAGGCCGCGCCCGCGGTCTCCCACACGTACAGGTCGCCCGAGCGGGTCGTGACCGCGACCTCGACCAGCCCGTCGCCGTCCACGTCTCCCACGGCCGGAGTGGACGTGACCCACTTGCCGGTGAACTTGGGCCAGCCCGCAGGCATGGTGCCCGAGGCGTCGTAGGCCCGGACCAGGAACCCCCCGCTCCCGGCCAGCACTTCAGGGCGGCCGTCCCCGTCCACGTCCGCCACCGAGGGGCTGGAGGCGAACTGGAGGTCGTCCATGTACACGGGAAACCCGGGCATCCATTTGCCGTCCCGCGCGGTCCAGGCGCTCAGGTGGTTTTCGTTCCCGATCTGCTCGGCCGGAAGCTGGACGTCGGCGAGCTTCTTGAAGCCGGCCGACGGGGCGATGCAGGCGATCGTTCCGTCACCCTCCAGGTCGGCCAGGATCGGCGACCCGAGCACCGGGATGCTGGGCACGTCCCGGTGGCCGGCCAGCAGCGGGCCGGTTTCCATCACGTTGTAATCGCCCGCCTCGTCCAGGCCATAGTACGAAGAGCCGTCTCCGTTGAGCAGATAGGCGGGGCCGATCGTCGAGAAGGCGGCGATCTCCGGGGACCCGTTTCCGTCCACGTCGGCCAGGACCGGCGAGCCTGGAGTCCCGCTCCCCACGAAGGGCAGCAGCTCGGGCTCGACCAGGGCGAGCCTGACCGGCCACCCCTCCACGAAGGGGCCGCCCGGATGGTTCGTCCCGTCATGGTGGAGAGCGTGGAGCCGTCCGTTGCCGCCGCCCAGGTCCAGTTTGCCCAGGAGGCCGATCAGGCCGCCGGACAGAGCCACGTTCATGCGCTCCCCGTACTGCTCGTTGGTCCCGAGGACGACCTCCGGATACCCGTCGCCGTCGATGTCCCCGACCGCCGGGGTCGAGACGATCTCGCCCACGTCGTACCGGCACTCCGCGCATGACGTATGGGGCTCGATCCGGTGGGTGAGGTCGTCGGCGATCCGGAACCGGTCCTCGTCCGCCGCCAGGACCGGCCATCCGGGCACGAGCCCGCCGTCCGAGTCCCAGGCATAGACGTGGCTGTCCAGGGCCGAGCAGATGATCTCCGGCTTGCCGTCCCGGTCGAGGTCCTCGAGCACCGGAGCGGAGATGACGCCGGAGAGCCTCCGGTTGAACCGGTCCCGGGCGTCGATCTGCCCGGAGGAGGTGAAGCGCGGGTTGAGCGAGTAGGCGGGCTCCAGAGAGACCGGGAAGCCTTCCCGCGGGGCGCCGTCGTGCTCCCACACGTACACTTTGCCGTACAGGGAGGCGCACACGACCTCGAGGTCGCCGTCACGGTCCAGGTCGCCCACGGTGACACCCCCGAAGCCGACCGACTCCCGTATGTTCGCGTCCACCGCGCCGGAGCGGTAGGCGTGCGAGCCGGTGTAGCGATGCTCCAGGAGGTCGGTGGCCACCGGCCAGCCGCTCAGGGGGCTTCCGTCGGACTTGAGCGCGTGGACGACCCCGTCCGAGGCCGCCAGGACCAGGTCCTCCAGGTTGTCGCCGTCCAGGTCGGCCGTGATCGTGTGGGACTCGCCGCTCCCCCCGATCTTCACCGGGAAGCCTGCCTTGAGCTGAGGGTCGTGGTGGAGATAGACCGTCTTCCGGCTCTCTGCCTGGAGCCCTCCCGCGTCCGTGACGGCCAGCCTCAGGGTGAACGTGAAGTCGTTCGGGGCGGCCGGGCTGCGCGCGACCTCGCTCAGGAAGGAAGCCACTTCCCAGGTCGCGAGCAGTCCGTCGATCGGGTCCCGGAGGGTGCCGGACGATTCGAAGATCGGGTGCCATTCCCAGGGAGCGGGCTGGATGCCCCGGCCGTACTCGACCCGGTAAGCGTACGCGCCCGTCCGGCGGGCGGCCGCGTAGCCGAGGATCGGCACCCGCGGGCTCCGGGCCGGATCGATGGTTTCGAACCAGAGGGGCGAGGTGATGTCCGCCTCGGGCGGTATGCTGAGATCGGCCACCAGGCCGACTGCTCGGGCCGCGTTGAGGCGGCCGTAGCCGAAATACGCGTCCCATCCGGGGCCGGAAGGAAAGCGGCGCGTCGGGAACAGAGGGAGCATGCTGAAGAGCTGCCCGCTGAAGTCGATATCATCCGCGCTCATCGTCAGGATCTGCTTGACCTCGTTTGCGGTCAGCGGCCGGTCCAGGTTGCCGCGCGCCACCTCGTTCAGCGCCGCCGAGACGACGAGCCCCGCGATCCCGGCGCCCCGGCCCGTGGCCTCGGAGGAGCACGACTCCGAAGAGACGGACGTGGCGATGTTGCCCCCGTAGTTGGTGCACCCGTTGAGATAGAGATAGGAGCGGGGCGTCTGCTCGGGGTGGTAGCGGGTGACCGAGTTCACGGTGATCGTGTGCTCGTGAGCGGCCGGCAGGTTCGCGTGCAGGCTGGACTCGTCGGCCGCGGACGCGATCACCGGGACGTTCCCGGCATACGCGTAGCGGAGCGCCGCCTGGGCCAGCACGGATCCGTTGAGGGTGCCGAGCGCCTCCTGGACCACGTCCGCCCCGCTGTCCACGGCGAAGATGACGCCCCTTCCGAAGGTCATGTCCTCGGCGATGAAGCTCAGCCCGACCCGGATGGGCAGGACGCGGCAGTTCGGGCAGGTGCCCGGAATCAGGCCCTGCCGGTCCGAGCGGGCTTCCGCGCACGAGTCCTTGGCCTCGCCGGTGCCGTGGCCGTAGCTCACGTCGTCGCGCGGGTCGTTGTCGTCGTCCACCAGGTCCCACCCGCAGATGTCGTCGACGTAGCCGTTGCCGTCCTCGTCGGCGCCGTTCGAGAATGCCAGGATGAGGTCCTCCGGGTCGCGGATGCCGTTGCCGTTCGAATCCGGGACCCTTTCATCCCCGGCATAGTCCTCCATGTTGAACACGCCGTCGCCGTTTCGGTCATGCGGGTCGCCGCCCTCGGCAGGTCCGCCTTCCGGCGGCGGGAGCTCTCCGTCGTTCAGGTGAAACTTGTCGACGAGATATCCGATCTCGGGGTCGTCCCAGAGGATGCCGGAGTCGAGCACGGCGATGACGACGTCCGGCCGCCCGGTCGTAGCCTCCCAGGCCCGCTCCACGCTCATGCCGGTCACGCCGTAGAGCTCCCTGGGGTCGTTGTCGATCCTGGCGTCGCCGGTGCGCTCGGACGAGTACTTCCAGACGTCGGAGCCGCTGTAGTTGGCGGGGAGCGGGCCGTCCGGCGCGATGCGGCAGTACTGCTCGTACCTGCGGACGTCCACCCCCTGCGGTGGCGCGGGGTAGGGCATGTCGGCCCGGGCGAAGGAGCCGGGCCAGGCGGCGCAGAGGACCTGAAGCAGAAGAGGCGCGAGCAAAGCGAAGGACCGTTTTTTCATGCCGAAGTCTCCCATGGGACAACGGTTAGAAAGTCGGGTCTGTGCCCGCCGGCGGCGCTTGCCTGCCGCGCCCCCGCCGCGATCCGGAAGGCGAGCCGGTAGGGGCGTATGGCCATACGCCTCCACGTGCGTGTACCGAGCTCCCCCGAACGATGCGGCAGCCGCCTCAGCCCTGTCGCGCGCTCTTCAGGTGCTCGTAGAGGCGCAGGGCGGCGTCGGCCGCGAGCTCGCCGCCGATGCCGTGCACGCCGGTGTCCGCGCTGCAGTGGTAGAGGCCGCGGACCGAGGGGTCCACGATCGGGGGCCGCCCACTGCCGACCTGGTCCGGGGTCTGGGCCACGCCGATGACGTTGCCGCCTTCTCCGAAGAGGCGGTCGATGGTCTCCGGGCCCGTGGCTTCCACCCAGAGCACGTGCCGGTCGATCTCCGGATACACCCGGCGCAGCCCGTTCATGCACGACTCCTTCCACTGCTCCCGGTATTGCCGCATCCTCTCCAGGTCGGGCCAGCAGCCGACTCCGGCATACAGGATCTGTTTGCCTTCTGGCGCGGCCGTGGGGTCCATGTTGCTCACCACCGGGACCATGAGCGAGGGAGCGGTCTCGGGCAGCCGTCCCTCCAGGAGCCGTTCGCGTTCGTCGAGCACGTCGAAGTCGCGGATGTAGACGAGAAACCGGTCGTTCGTGATCGGCCGGTCGAGAGCGACCTTGATGGTGAAGGAGCAGTGGGCCCACTTGAGGCCTTCGATGCGCCGCAGGATCTCCGGCCGGTAGTGCTCCGGGCCCACCAGCTCCAGCACGGTCGTCTTCACGTCCGCATTGGAGACGACGAGGTCGGCCTTGCGCACCGTGCCGTCCCCGAGCACCGCGCCGGCGGCGCGGCCGCTCTCGACCAGGATCTTCCTGACCCCCATCTTGCGGACGACCCGGCCCCCCGCCTTCTCGATGGCCCTGCAGTAGGCTTCCGGAACGGCGGCGGCGCCCCCTCTGGGGTAGCCGCTCGCCAGGTTCGCGTTGAGCTCGCGCTGGCAGTGGGCCCACTCGCCGGCCGGCGTCTGGTCCAGAGGCACGCAGAAGTACATTCCCGCGATGAAGGCGAAGATCGTCTCCGCGCGGCGGTCGCGGGTATACCGTCCGAGGAGGCTCTTGAGGTCCTGTCGGTCGAGGCGCGCGAGCTCGGGCCCCTCCATGGTCATGATGTCCGCGAAGAGCCGGAAGAGCTTGCCCGTCTCCTCGGGTCCCAGGCCCATCTCGGCCATGCCCTTGGGGAAGCGGTACCTGCGGTCCCCGATGAAGTAGACCGGGGTCTTAGTGGAGATCCACTCGACGGACTCGCCCACCTGGTCGAGAATCCTTCCGAGCGTCCCGCGCTGGGAGTTGCCGATCGCGTGGCACCCGATGTCGAGGCGGAACCCTTCCCGCTCGTAGCTCGCGAACCGGCCGCCGATCAAGGCGTTCCTCTCGTAGAGCTCCACCTCCATGCCGAGCCGGGCGGCCATGAGGGCGCCGGCGCCGCTGCCGCCGATCCCGCTTCCGATCACGATCGCTTTCGGGGCCATGGCGCGACCTCCGCTTGTTGGCGTTCAGAGAGCCAGAAGCTGTCAGGCTGCCAAGCAGGATGAGGAGAGGCGGCGATTCATCCGGGGGCGGCCGGCAGGGCCTGGAAGCGGGCTCCCTGTCGGCTGCCCCTGCGGGCGAGCTCCCCCTGGATGTCCCCCAGGATCTGCGTCTTGGTCCGGCCCCAGTGCGGGGCCAGGAGCAGCGCCGCGGGCGCCTCGCCCACCAGCCGCTGGATCGTGAGCTTCCAGGGGATGAGCTCGAGGAAATCGCACACGCAGCCCAGATAATCCGCATACTCCAGAGGCCGGTACGCGCCTTTGAGGTACTCGTCTGCGAGCGGCGTGCCCCGGACCACGTGGCCGTGGTGGATCTTGACGCCGTGAAGGGGAAGGCCGGAAAGAAACCGCGCCGTCCCCATCATTTCCTCGTGCCCTTCCCCGGGCAGACCGAGGATCACGTGCGTGCAGATCTTGAGATCCGGCCTCCTCGCCGTCTCCTCCACGGCTTGGACGAAGGCCGCGACGGTGTGGCCCCGCCGGATCCTCTCCAGGGTCTTGTCCGAGGCGCTCTGCAGGCCGTACTCTATCCACACCTCATAGTCCGCGCAATAAGATCCCAGCAGATCCAGCACTGCGCCGTCCACGCAGTCCGGCCGGGTCCCCACGGCCAGAACGCGGATCTCCGGGAACCTCCGGATCACGTCGTAGCGCTCCTTGAGGACCCGCACCGGGCCGTAGGTGTTGCTGAAGGCCTGAAAGTAGGCGATGAACCCCGCGGCGCGGGGCCGGCGGCGGCTCGCCTGAGCGAGGCGGATGCCGCGGGCGAGCTGCTCCTCGAGAGGGAGCGGGTCCGCTCCGGAGCCGGGGCTGAAGGCCTCGTTGGCGCAGTAGATGCAGCCCGAACCCTGGCGGCCGGTCGGCCCGCCGCCGCGGTGCGGGCAGCCGAAGCCCGCATCGAGGGGGATCCTCCGGATCCGGCCCCCGAAGCGCTCGCGCAGGTACGCGCTGAAGGCGTGATAGCGAACGGGCTCGGGCCCGCTGCCCAACGTATGGCTCTTATTGGAGGAGACGTGAGGCGAGCAAGCCGACCCTGTGTCTATTTCTTTGCCCCCCTTTGAAAAAGGGGGGATAGGGGGGATTTTCGAGCTCGGCTTTTTCATCCAAGAATCCCCCCAAGCCCCCCTTTTACGAAAGGGGGGCGAAGAGTTCGCAGCCGGCGCGTCCGCGGTTCCCCCTTTTTCAACATCCCCGCGAAAGAGGGGTGAAAAGACTCAGCACCCCCGGGTCGTCAGCTCCGGATTGCGCGAGCGGATGGTCAGGATGAGCTCGTGGAGGCCGTCGATGTGGTTGAGCAGGAGCAGGCTCTTCCTGCGGGACGTCTGGATCTTCAGGTAGCTGGGGTAAAGGGTCGATACCTGCAGGGCCGAGACCTCGCCGCAGGGGATCCGAACGGTCCGGAACAGAGATTGGACGTTCAGGTGGCCGTCCTCCTCGCAACGGATCCTGAGCGGCATGGCGAGCAGGAAGGCCCAGTACCTGAGGAGCGCTGCCGCCCACATTCCGAGCAGCGCCAGCATGACCCAGTCCTTGGTCCGCAACCCCATGGGTACCAGCAGGAAGAGCAGGAACAGGCCCGCGGCCGTGAGCGCCAGAAGAAAGACCAGGCGGTACACGAGGGAAGCCGTGGACACACGAAAGGTCTTGCCGGCGGTCGCAGAAGGAGCCCTCCTCTGCGCGGGGTCCTGCTCCCCGCGATTCTCCGTGCTCCCCGGCCGGTCGCCTGGCGCTGCCGTTGCGGTCTCCGGTTCTTCCAACGCTGCTCCCCCGGTTCTGCATCCGCCCGCTAGGAAGCCTATCAGAAGCCGCGCTAGGCGCGCAAGGAGAATGAGCTTTCCCTGAGCCGCGAGTGAGTCGCGGCCTCCGGGGGGGGCCCCCGCGGGGGGGGGGGGCCCCCCCCCCCCCCCCCCCCGCCGCCCCCCCCCCCCCCCCCCCCCCCCCGGGGGAA
>JBFLZG010000109.1:0-8911 GCA_040756235.1 bacterium
GGAGCGGGGCCGCCCGGTGCAAGAAAAACGGGCGTACAGGATATTTTTGTCTTGACACCTCTTTCTATAGAGGGATGACGAACAAAAGAGGGCGACGCATGCGTCGCCCCTACAAGCAAGAGGCGCGCGGCCGGAATCCGAAGCCTGCACTCCGTCTTTCCGTCACCCCGGCGCAGGCCGGGGCCCAGCCCCTGTTACCCGGTAACGACCGCTGTGCGCGGTGCACCCTTCCTGGATCCCGGCTCACACGCGCTACGCAGCATGGGCCGGGATGACGAACAAAAGAGGGCCACGCATGCGTCGCCCCTACAAGCAAGAGGCGCGCGGCCGGAAGCAGTGGCCGGGATGTCGGAGAAGGACGGGCCTGCTGAGGGTCCACGCAAGAATAACTTTCCATTTCGCATCCCACGTTGCAGTTGACCCTGCCCCTGCGAAGTCATTCTTGCGCGGACCCTAGGGGGTAATGCACAGGCTTTCGATAAACCGCCAGTCGATGGGCGCATCCTCTGCGAGACTTCCGAGCTCCTGCTCCATTTGCTCCAGTCCGCGCTGCACGGCCTCGTTCAGGCTCTTGCGCATGGCCTGGTCGGTCGTGCCCGCCCGCTCGTTCGCCCAGCGGGTCAAGGCGCGGGCGGCCCGCGGTTTGATCCGGCCCGGTGCCCCCTCCTTTCCGGTCTCGAAGGCGATCCGGAGGAGACGGCGCACCTGACCGGGAACGAGAGGGCGGAATTCCCAGAGGTCCGCGAGCATCCGGTTCGCCCACATCGTGTTGAGGACGTGTGACCACTTGACCGTCTCCAATCGGTCTCCCATCCCGGCCTGGAGACAGACGCCCTTGATCTGCTCGGGAGGGAGGCCGGCCTTGCGGACGAAGAGATCCGCCAGCGCTTCCAGCGTTCGGAGCCTGCGGTCGGCGATCCGGATATCCCGGAGCGAAGCGAACTCGCGAAAGCCGAGGTAATTCTCGGCGGTCGGTTCCACGGCCATCAAGGGGCGGGCCAGCAGCAGGCCGCGCAGCGTCTCCTCCAGCGGCGAATCGGGCAGGTACCGGTAACGGTCGATCCAGCGGAAGCGGGTTGCCGGCAGGTCCTCTCGAGCCCTGCGAACGAGCTCCAGCACCTGCCCGTACCCCAGCCGGAACAGGAAATGCAGCCAACTCCTCGAAACCCATGAAGCCGCCGCCTCGATGCCGCCGCCCGTCAGGAGCTCCAGTGCGATCGTGATGAAACCGGCGGCCTTCTCCAGGCAGTACCTCAGCGAGGAGGGGTCTCCCGGATCGAGACCGTCCGCCACCACGACCTTGTTCCCAAGGGCGGCCAGCTCTGTCCGGATGCGTTCCCCTTGGGGGCCTCGTGCGGCCTTCCTCAGGACCTTGCGGAAGAACGACTCACCCGGCAGCCAGAGCACGGGGTACAGGACAGCCGGCTTCGCCTCCGGCTTCCTGCCCTCGGCCGGCACCTCGTGCGCCAACCTCTCGAGCTCCTCCCGCGCGAGAGGCCGATAGATCTGGCAGGCCTCCTCGAACGAGGGGAGACCCTTCTCGGAAAGCCTGGTCTCGCGCCAGCGTAGCGCTTCCTCCCGGACCTCGCTCACCTGGTCCCGATGAGCGGACTCCATGACTATCTCGTAGCGCTCGGGATCCGTCGCATGGAGGATCCTCAGGATGGAGTCCATGATCGGCCGGAGCTCCTGTCTTCCGGGATGATAACGATAGACTCCCTGGTACGAGATGGAAGGCACCTCGTCCGAGCTCTCCATCGGCTCCTGGAAAGTATCGAAGCTCGAGACCCGGCCGTGACGCCGCAGCAGGAGCACGAGCAGCTCCGGATCGAGGGCTGCCAGCCAGCGGTGGAGCCGGTCCTCCCCGCATTCCAGCAGCACCTCGACCAGCTTCAGAAAGCGGGAAGGTTCGAATTCCTCTTTTTGCCAGAGATCGATGTCCGCCAGATAGCGGTCCTGCTCGGGAGTCATGAAGGAGAGCAGGACGGTCGCATTCGCCAAGCCGACCTCCCTGAGCGTGAGATAGAGCTCCTCCTCGGGGAGCATGGCCACGAGCCTGCCCGCATGGCTCGTGGAGGCGATGAGCTCCTGCCTGAGCGGACCGCCGGTGAACATGACCACGTCCCTCTGCTCCAGGAGCGGGAGCTGTGGGAAAATCTCCAGAAGCTTACCCGGATCCCGCTCCGCAAGGGAAAGGGCCTCCCGTACCGTCCGGGTCACCATCAGGGCAAGTCCGTCCTTGGATCTGGGCCGCGAGCTCATGAAGCACTCCGGTTGGTGGGCACCCGGTCAGTATAGCAAGCCGCCCGGGGAGGGTCACCCGTCAGACCCAAGCTGTCATTCCCGCGCAGGAGGCTGTGTCGCAAGCCGGCTGAATGGCCAATTCTCCGTCATTCCGGAGGAGCCTGAGAAGCAGGCGACATCCGGAATCCAGTCCATGTGCCCAGCAACCATCGCTGTTCCCGATGCACTCTTCTGGATCCCGGCTGTCACGCGCTTCGCACATGGGCCGGGATGACGAATTATGACACAGGTTTCGCAGGCCGGAATCCAGTCCCTGCACCCCCTTCTTGATGCACGCTCCTGGATCCCGGCTGTCACGCGCTTCGCACATGGGCCGGGATGACGAAACGTGAGACAGCGTTGATCCATTTCAGACGGTCCCCGCATCAGAACTGAGGTCGGCAGTTGCGCAGGATCGGGAAGCGCCGGGCGGGCAAAACCCTTGCGCATTTGCCCCTGGTCTCACACGCGATTATCTGATATACTTCTACGTGGGTTTTTCTCATCCGAGCGCACGCTGCCCCGCTAGCCGCTGACTCCTGCCGTTTCAAGGAAGCAGAGCGAGACCACGAGCTTCGAGCCGGACTGTCTTGTCCATTACTCGCATGAGGGCGGAGAGGTATGCCAGATTTCAAAGACAACGAATTCGATGATTTTCGCGAAAGACCGAGCTGGCGGGACAAGGACCGACGCCGCGACCGCAGCCGGCACGTCCCGCAGGGAGACATGGGAGGGGGCAGCTCTCCGTGGATGCGCAAGCAGATCCTGCGTGAAGCCGAGCGCCTTTTTCAAGGTGGCGTCAGTCGCGGCAAGAAAGCCGACCCTGCCCAGGAGAAGGCGCGAGGCGAGATCCACCGGTACTTCGGGACCGCCAAGTTCTCAGCGGCCATCAAGCGCTACATCAAGCAGTACGGGATGCCCGAGGACTGGAGCACCCTCATGCTCTTGGCGGACTCCAAGGAACCTGCGACGGTGATGGAAGCCATGCGCTCCCTGGCCAAGCTCTATCCGAACCAGGGGCTCCAGGAGCAGCAGGGCCTGCGCTCCAAGCTCAACATCATCGCCATGACGACCAAAGACGAGACCCTGCGCCTCTTCGCCGAGGAGACCGTGGCCGGTCTTTGATCAGCCGGCCCGCGGCAATTGTGCCCAAGCCCCTTCCTGTCATTCCGGCACAGGCCGGAATCCAGTCCCTGCTCCTTTTCCGTCACCCCGGCGCAGGCCGGGGTCCAGTCCCTGTTCCCCGTCCATGCAGCCATCTTGATACCGGCTGCTGGATCCCGGCTCGCACGCGCTTCGCAGACGGGCGGGATGACGAAGGTGGGCAGGCTTATCGGGCGGGGTCGACGTGCAGGGGGCCGGGGGTGCCGCGCGCCCCTTGCCGGCGGCCGGCGGACCACCCCTTGTAGGGGCGACGCATGCGTCGCCCTCATAAGCACGCCATTCCCGCGCAAGCGGGAATCCCTCCGTACCCAGGGATCCCGAGGACGAGCGCAGCAAGAGCGCGCGCCTCCTCATCCTCAAAAGGGAGAATGGACCGGCATTCCCGCCTGACGCATGAAGGCTTCGAGCCGGGCGCGGATTTCGTCTCGGACCTGGCGGAACGCCGACAGAACCTGCTCTTCCATGCCTGGGGCCGCAGCCGGATCCGACAGGGACCAGTGCTCGCAGTGCATGGTCTCCGGCAGGGTCACGCACACCTCTTCCGCACACAGGGTAATCACGGTGTCCACGTCTCCGATGGGCACATCGGAGATGCGCTTGGGCTTGTGCCCCGAGATGTCGAGGCCCAGCTCCTGCATGACGCGCACGGCGTGAGGGTGCACGGCGCCTGCCGGCTGCGATCCTGCGCTCCAGACCCGCGCAGGAGAAGGAAACAGCACCCGCGCCAGGCCTTCGGCCATCTGACTGCGGGCCGAGTTGTGGACGCAGAGAAAGAGGATCCCGTGGGGAAGGAACGGCCGGCCGGGCTCCTCGAAGTCGCCGGTGTGGCGGATGTCCTTCCCTTCCACGAGAAAGACGACCATCTCGCCGAGATTCGTGGCGTGGTCGCCGGCTCGTTCGAGGTATTTCGCGATCGCCATGAGACGGGTGGCGCGGTGGATGGTGCGGGGGTCCTCGGTCATGACCGTGAGGAGCTGGCGGAAGACCTGAGCGTAGAAGACGTCCACTCTCTTGTCCTGCTCGACCACTTCCCGGGCGCGGGCGGCGCTGGCCGCCAGGAAGGCTTCGAGCGCGCCGTGCACCATGGAGCGCACGATCTCGGCCATCCTGGCGAGGTCCTCTCCGATCTCGAGAGGCGGCTCCTGGTTGAGCTCGATCGTTCGTTCCGCCACGTTGACGCAGAGATCGCCGATGCGTTCGAGGTCCGTGACGAGCTTCAGAGCCGTGGTGATGAAGCGGAGGTCGGAAGCCATCGGCTGGCGGCGGGCGAGCATGCGGATGCACAGCTCGTCCGTTTCCATCTCCAGTCGGTTCACCTCGTGGTCCCGCCGGGTGACCTGTTGGGCCAGATGGGAGTCGCGCTCGACCAGCGCGCGCACGCTGTCAGTGACCATCTCCTCGACGGCTCGGGCCATGAGGACGATCTGGCGCCTGAGCCTGTCGAGCTCTTTTTCATATTCCGGCTGCGTGTGCCGAGGTCTCATCCGTCTGCCCTCGTTCTCGGGTGCTCATCCGAAGCGGCCGGTGATGTAGTCTTCCGTGCGCGCATCCGCCGGCCGCAGGAAGAGAGCGTTGGTCTCCGCGAATTCGACCAGCTCCCCCAGGTACAAGAAGGCGGTGTGGTCTGCCACGCGGGCCGCCTGCTGCATGTTGTGGGTCACGATCACCACGGTGTACCGCTCCCGGATGTGGCGGATGAGCTCTTCGATCCGTGCCGTCGCGATCGGATCGAGGGCCGAACAGGGCTCGTCCATGAGGAGCACCTGAGGCTCGAGTGCCAGGGCACGGGCGATGCAGAGCCTCTGCTGCTGGCCGCCGGAGAGGCTCGCGCCCGAGCGGTCCAGATCGTCCTTGACCTCCTCCCACAGGGCCGCGCGCCGCAGGGCCTGCTCCACGACCTCCGCGGGCGGGCGCGAGCGCATGCCCTGGAGGCGCAACCCGGCGAGCACGTTCTCCCGGATCGACATGGTGGGGAAGGGGTTTGCCTTCTGAAAGACCATCCCCACGCGGCGCCGCACCCGCACCGGGTTCACCCGCGGCGAGTAGATGTCCACGCCGTCGAGCAGCACGCGCCCCTCGACCCGTGCGCCCGGGACCTCCTCGTGCATCCGGTTGAGGCAGCGGATGAAGGTGGATTTGCCGCAGCCCGACGGCCCGATGATGGCCGTGACCTGCCGCTCCAGGACGGGAAGCGTGATGCCCTTGAGCACTTCGTTGGCCCCGAACCAGGCCCGCACGCCTTCGGCCCTCATCTTCTCGGGTGGTCCCGGCCCGGAGTGCGGGGGAGAGGGTCCGTTCCCCTGACCGTCTGCTCGGCTCGGCTCCATCCCATCTTGCTTCATGGTTCGTTTCTTTACCAGTAGATCCTGCGCTGCAGGCGCAGGCGCAACCAGATCGCCAGGCCGTTGAGCAGCAGCAGGAGCGCCAGCAGCACGACGATCCCGGCCGCCGCATTGACGTGAAAGCCTGCCTGGGGCCTGGAGATCCAGTTGAAGATCTGGATCGGCAGAACCGTGAAAGGGCTATGGATCGAATCCGGCAGAAAGGCGATGTAGGTGAGCGCGCCGATGGTGATGAGGGGCGCCGTCTCGCCGATCGCCCGGGCGAGCGACAGGATGACCCCGGTGAGGATGCCGGGCAGGCTCATGGGCAGCACGACTTGGCGGATGGCCTGCCAGCGGTCCGCACCGAGCGCATAGGAGGCCTCGCGCAGCGAGTGGGGAACGCTCCGCAGGGCCTCCCGGGAGGCCATGATCACCATGGGAAGGAGCAGGAGCGCGAGGGTCGCCGCGCCGGCCAGGAGGCTGCGGCCCATCTGCAGGGCGCGCACGAAGAGCTCCAGCCCCAGGAGCCCGTAGAGGATCGAGGGCACGCCGGCCAGGTTGCTGATGTTGATCTCGATGAGAGCCGTGAGCCGGGTCGGCCGCGCGTACTCCTCGAGGTAGATGGCGGCGCCGATGCCGAGCGGAATGGCCAGCCCTGCGGTCATCACCATGACGTAGGCGCTGCCGGCCAGGGCGGGAAGGATCCCGGCCAGCGCCGGCCGGCGCGAGGGAAAGCGGGTCACGAAGTCCCAGCCGAGCCGCGGCCACCCGTCCACGAGCGCATCGCCGATCAGGATGATCAGCAGGAGAAGGGGGAGGACCAGTGCCAGGAGGCAGATGGCGCGGAAGGCGAGGCTCGCGGCGGATGCCCTCGCATCGCCCCGGAGCAGGTCGGCCGCAATCGCGCGCCTCGAGGGATCGTCTGCGGGCAGGGTGAGGACCGCGTTCCTCTTCACAGGGCGCCTCCCTTCAGGACTTTCCCGCGGAGGCGATGGGCCACGAGGTTCAGGGCAAGAGTGAACACGAACAGGCTCATGCCGACGGCGAAGAGGGTCCGGTATTCGAGCGTGCCGGCCGGCGTGTCGCCGAGGCTGACCTGGACGATGTAAGCCGTCAGGGTTTCGATCGGCACGCGGGGATCGAAGGTGAGCCGCGGCTGCTGGCCGGCCGCAATGGTGACGATCATGGTCTCTCCCACGGCACGGGAGACGCCGAGGAGGACCGAGGCGGCGATGCCCGAGAACGCCGACGGCAGGACGACCCGCAAAGTCGTGGCCAGCCTGCTGGCGCCGAGCGCGTAGGCCCCTTCGCGCAGGCTGTGCGGCACCGCGTAGATGGCATCCTCGCTGAGCGAGGCGATCACGGGAAAGATCATGGCTCCCATCACGATCCCGGGCCCGAGCGCGTTGAACCCGGCCAGGCCGGGGATGAAACGCTGGAGCAAGGGTGTCATGAAGGTGAGCGCGAAATAACCGTACACGACGGTGGGGACGCCGGCCAGGATTTCCATGGCGGGCTTGAGCATGCCTCGCACTCTCGGCGCCGCGTATTCGCTCAGGTACACGGCTGCGGCGAGGCCCAGCGGGAGCGCCGTCGCCATGGCGATCAGGCTGGTCAGCACCGTTCCCGAGACGAGGGGCCAGATGCCGAAATGCTTTTGCGCGAAGAGGGGTGTCCACTGCGTATCCAGCAGAAACTGCTTGAGCGATACTTCGCTGAAGAAACCTGCGGTCTCGAAGATCAGGACGAGTACGATCCCGGCCGTGGTGGCGATCGAGAGGGCGGCGCAAAGGAAAAGGGCGAGAGAGATCAGGCGCTCCGACAGAGCGCGCGGTCTGTAGAAGTCCTCCAGCTCTTCCAGTTCTTTCGCATCGGCCGGAGTCATCGCGCTTGCGCGGCCCCCGATTGTTGGAGGAGCTGTTCCATGCGCACGCCGACCTGGGAGCCTTTGCCCCCGAAGAGGGACCCGGTGACCCGGGCATCCGCGCGCTGGCTGGCGAGGGTGTACGCCTTGTCGGAGAGCGGGATGTAGCCGACCTCCTTTACGAGCGTCGGTGCGCTTTCGAGATAGAACCGGACGAAGGCCCCCACTTCCGGGCGCTCCATGGAGGCCTTGTTCACGTAGATGAACAAAGGTCGGGACAGAGGCTGGTAGGTGCCGTCCATGACCGTCTCGAGCGACGGGGCGATCGGGCCCTTGCCGTTTTCGTCTTTACCGTCGTCCACCGGGAGCACCTTGAGCTTGTCCCGGTTCTCCTCGTAATAGGCGAGCCCGAAGAACCCCAGGGCGAGCTCGTCCTTGGCGATTCCCTGCACGAGAACATTGTCGTCCTCGCTCGAGGTGAAGTCCCCCCGGCTGGAATGCTCCTTGTGGACGATCGCTTCCGTGAAATAGTCATAGGTTCCGCTGTCCACGCCCGCCCCGTAGAGATGAAGCTCCCGGTCCGGCCATTCCGGTCGGACGTGGCTCCATCGGGTCACTTTGCCCTGGGCCTCGGGCTCCCAGATCTTCTTGAGTTGTTCGGTGGTGATGGAGGAGGCCCAATCGTTCTCGGGATTCACGAGGACCGCGAGGCCGTCATAGGCTACGGGAAGCTCGATATACTCGATTCCGTTCTTGGCGCACAGGTCGACCTCGGTCGGCTTGATCGGCCGCGAGGCATCCGAGATGTCCGTCTCTCCGGTCCCGAACTTCTTGAAGCCGCCGCCGGTGCCCGAAATCCCGACCGTCACGCGCACCCCGGGATGGGTCTTCTGAAACTCTTCCGCCATGGCTTCGGAGACGGGGAATACGGTGCTCGAGCCGTCCATGCGGACCGTTCCGGAAAGACCCTGATCTTGCGGCTTCTTTCCGCACCCTGCAACGAGCACGAGAACGAGGCAGCCTGCGAGGAGGATCTGAAGGGATCTCATCATGGTAGAGCCTCCTGATCTTATCTGAGAGCGTCAGAGCGCGGGAATGGAAAGGACCTCTGTGACAGTTTCTACAAGTTCATTCTATTTCAGATGATCTCCTTGCGTCTTCGGTTCCGCAAGACGGTTTCCGAATACATCCAGCGTGTAGGGATCGCCTGACCGACTCTAGGAGGCTGTCCATAAATGCCCATCTGCGGCGTTGCACTCATGGCGGAGGGAGGTGC
>JBFLZG010000110.1:0-12052 GCA_040756235.1 bacterium
GAGGACTCGGAGGCGCGGCCGCATGATTACCGTCATTCCGGCGGAGGCCGGAATCCAGCCCCTGCCCCCGGTGATTCGTAGGGGCGACCGGCGGTCGCCCTTACCTGATGGCAGGCCGAGCTGCAGCATGAACAGACATCCGGCTCTTGCCGCCGGAGCGGCGATCCTGACGGGGTTGCTCCTGCTCCACAATACTGTCTCGCAGGGGGAGCCGGCGGCACGGAGGGCCGACCCGATCGCAACCAGGGATCTCTCCAGGACCCGCGATCCGATCGTCTTGCGCGGTGCAGCGGTCCGGCCCATGCTCGGACTTGCCCTCTGCGGATTCCGGCTGTTTGCCGCGAGGGGCGGCTCTCTCGACCCGGTACCCTTTCAGATCGACGAAGTGGATGAGGACGGGCTCTACGTCCTGCCCCGGGGCAAGGACCCGAACCGCGACACCGGGCGCCGGGGCGAGGAGGACGAGCTAGAAGGAGCGCTGGACGGAAACGACGAGATCGTCTTCATGGCCGAGGACCTGGGCGACCGGGTCGGCCGGGAGGCGTGGCCGGCCGGCGTGCGCAAAGGAATGGAGATCGAGGTGTCGGACCCGGAGTCGGCAGGCAAGGGCTGGGCCTATCTCTTCTGGTCGATCGACAACCCGCCGCCGGAATCTTCCCGGGACTACGTACGCTACTCGCCGGAGGAAGACCGCATCCACGCCGCCGGCTTTACCCTCGGCTACTCGCCGGAACGGGACCTCGTCTACACGACCTCCATGGCGGTCGCGCCGGCAGGGGCGGGCAGCGGCGAGGACCTGCTGGACCGCATCAACATTCGATTCTCGGCCACCATCTTGCTCGGTGCCGTCACCTTGAGCCGCACCGAGGACGACTTCGTCTCTTCTGTCATCGCCTACAAGGACGGTCCGGTGCGGGCCATGCGCCGCGTGAAGAATTCCATGCGGCTCGTAGCAGGCCTGAGGACCCCGAAGATCATCGCCTACAGCATGTACTACCGGGACTCGATCGAGGCGCCCAACCGGATCGACATCCCGGTGGCGATCGCGGCCGTCGCTCGGGACGTGCACTTCGAAGGCGGGTCGGATTATAACCGTCGGGCCATGGGCATGCGCTTTTACACCTCGAACGATCGGCAAGGGGTCCTGGTGGACGGCCGCATGAGCCCTGAAGAGCAAGCCCTGAACCGGGGCGACCACGACTGGACCGTGATCGCCGGCCCCCAGGGCGGCCTTCTCGCCCGGATCGCCCTGGGGTCGGGCCTTCGTGAGGTCCTCGGCAAGGAGCTGATCTACGTGGACGATCTCCTGGGGCCCAACGGGCCGGAAGACGAGGTCGGAACGGTTCCCCGGATCGCTTTTTCCTTCACCCGCCTCCTGGCGCTGAAGAAGGGCAGATACGACTACAACGTACACTTCTACATTCTCCCGCGGTATCGGCCGGGAGCGGAGAAAGAATACCTGGACATCCTCGACCATCCGCTCCTGGTCCGGGCCCTGCCGTAGGCGCGTTGCTGTCCGTCCACCCGGCCAGAGTCGAGTTTCTTTTGACGTGTCCCCACGCCGAGGGGCGAAGGCCCGGATGAGGGGTGAATCTGCTCCTGTTTCCCCCTCACCCCAACCCTCTCCCCCGTGCACGGGGGAGAGGGTGTTCATTTTTCGAAACCCTCACGAAAGGGGGGCGAAGAGCTCGCAGGCGACGCTTCCATCGCTCCCCTTTTATCGACAGCCTCTGCACGGGGAGAGCCTTGCGTCGCACATGCCCGTCCGTTATGCTGCTTGGACAGCCCAGCCGGACACCCGCCGCAACGACGATTCGAGCTCGAGCGCGGCGGACGCCGTTTCCTGACGACGATCCTCCGCAAGACGATCCCCAGGGGGCCTGAACAGAAGGAGAGAGAGGATGGAGGCACAAGCCCTTTACCAGAAGCTTTCGGCCCAGATCGGAACGCCGCCTACCTCGGATCGCATCCCGAGGCTCTGGAAGATGATCTGCGACGAACAGGAGGCCTTCCTGCTGCTGGCCATGCCCGGGACCGTGGAAGAACTTTCCCTCAAGACGGGCATCGCGGCGGATGCCGTCGGGAAGATGGTCCGCGTCCTTTTCCGCAAGGGGGTCGTCTTCGAGAAAGAGAAGGGGGGGACGGTCCAGTACTCCATGCCGCGCCATCTCCTGCAGTTCCACGATGCCTCCATCGTTTGGCCCGAGGCGCCCCCCGAGTTCATCGCACTCTGGCAGGAATTCATGGAAACCGAGTACCCGGATTTCGCCAGGGCCCTTGCCGCGATGGGGCTGGCGTCCTTCACCCGGGTGATTCCGGTCGAGCAGACCCTGCAGGGCGGCTCCCGGGTGCTGCCTTTCGACAGCGCCGTCAAGATCGTGGAGCAGGCCAGGCGCGTTGCGGTGACGAACTGCACTTGCCGGCTCACCACCAAGAAGTGCGATGCGCCGGTGGAGGTCTGCCTGCAGCTCAACCGGGCGGCCGAGTACACGATCAAGCGAGGCTCGGGCCGGGAGGTCTCGGTCGAGGAGGCGAAGGAGATTCTGAGGATATCCGAGGAGGCCGGGCTCGTGCACGTGACGGACAACCGGGCCTCGAACGAGCACATCATCTGCAACTGCTGCTCCTGCTGCTGCATCGCCCTGCCTTATATCAAGGAAGCCGGCAGCCGGGTGCTGCTGGCGCCCAGCCGGTTCCTCCCCGAGGTGGCGGCGGATCGCTGCACCCTGTGCGGGGTCTGCGTGGATGCGTGCCCGGTCAAGGCGCTGTCCTTCGCTCCGTCAGGCGCGCAGGAACAGGTACGGGTGAAGGAGGACCTGTGCATGGGCTGCGGGCAGTGCGCGTACCGCTGCCCGGAGACGGCGATCACGCTCAAGGAAGTCCGCAACCCTGATTTCGTTCCGGGCGCGGCGGCGTGAAGTCCGACATCCCGAACCAGGTCCCTGCGTGATTCGTAGGGGCGCCCGGCGGTCGCCCTTGCCTGATGGGACCTTCCGGACCTCGCACATGGGCCGGGGTGGCGAAGTATAACGCGACTGCTCTTGCGGGCATGACAGGCCGGGCCGGATGCTGCCCTGGGATCGCATCGGGTAGAGAGCTCGTATCGTGAACCCAAGGAATGCTGGGAGGAGCCGCACATATGTTCGCTGAGAAGTTTCGACTGGATGGAAAGGTCGCGTTGGTCTCGGGGGCGAGCCAGGGCATCGGCAAGCAGATCGCCATGATCTTTTCCGAGCAGGGCGCCAGAGTGGCGATCTGCAGCCGCAAGCAGGAGTCCCTCGACGCGGTGGCCGGAGAGATCCGGGCCCTGGGCGGACAGTGTTTCCCGGTCGCCTGCCACACGGGCAAACCGGACCAGATCCGCACTCTCTTCCAGAAGGTGATGGAGGCATACGGGAGGCTGGACGTGCTCGTGAACAACGCGGCGGCCAACCCGTACTTCGGGCCGATCCTGGATGCCGACGAGGCGGTCTGGGACAAGACCCTGGACGTGAACCTCAAGGGGTACTTTCTCATGAGCCAGGCCGCGGCCAGGATCATGGTGAAGCAGGGCGGTGGAGCGATCGTCAACGTCGCCTCCATTGCCGCCTTCTCCCCGCCCGTCTTTCAAGGGATCTACGGGATCACGAAGGCCGGCGTCGTCGCCATGACCAAATCCTTTGCCAAGGAGCTGGCGACCCAGAACGTGCGGGTGAACGCCATCTGCCCGGGCCTGACGGAAACCAAGTTCGCCCGGGTCCTGATCGAAACGCCCGAGATCTACCAGGTCGCCCTGCAGTCGATTCCCATGAAGCGCCACGCCCAGCCTTCCGAGATCGCGGGGGCGGCGATGTTCCTGGCGAGCGACGCGGCCAGCTTCGTCACCGGCACTGCGATTACCGTCGACGGCGGCGCCATGACTTAGCAGACGGATTGACAGGCAGGTGACGTGGTCCGCCGGCGACGCGAGCAAGGCCGTCCAGCCAGATCGTGGCAACCGACGCGTGTAAGGGCCAGATGTCGGGAGCGAGCGCGTGAGCACTCGGTAGGGTGGACTGAGCGCAGCGAGTCCACCAACCGGTGTCCGAGCACTGCGAGGGCGGCGATCCCCGGCGTGACTACGGACCCGGTCCAGGGAGATCCCTCGCTACGCTCGGGACTTGCGGGTTGCCTCGGACCTTCGGTCCTCGCAACGTGCAGTGGATGGATGCCGGTCGCCACGCCGCTCCTGAGCGAGACAACAACGGGTACTGCAGTTCCGCGGCAGGGGCGATACATCCATCGCTCGTGTCTTGTCTGCGCCCTCATCCCTGTCGTTCGGTGATCCAAGGAGCGCTTGCGTGAGGATCCTCTTTGCAGCCTCGGAAAATGCGTGGGGTGGTTTTCTTCATGGCATCCGGGCCCGGATGCCGGCACACTCGTTCGAAGCTACGGGCCGATTCGGGCTCGACACCCTTCAGGGTTACGACGTGCTCATTCCCACCATGACCTCGGTGACGCGCCAGATGCTCCTCGAGGCGGACCGGCTGCGCCTGATTCAGCAATGCGGGGCGGGCCTCGAAGGCGTCGACCTGAAGGCCGCGGCCGAGCGCGGGGTATGGGTCGCGAACGTGCCCACCGACCTCTCCGGAAATGCCGACTCCGTGGCCGAGCTCGGCATCTATCTGATGATCGGGCTGTCGCGGGACGTCCGCGGTATGGCCGAGAGCTTCCGGGAAAGGAAGATGGGCGAGCCGCGGGGGAGGGCCCTGAGCGGCAGGACCGTGGGGATCGTGGGCCTGGGCGGCATCGGCCGGGCTCTGATCCGGCGCCTCAAGCCCTTCGATGTGCATCTGATCGGAATCAAGCAGCGAGATCCCCGGGCGGCTCGGGAGGAGCTGGGGTTGGAATGGACGGGCGATCCCGACGCGCTGGAGGAGCTCCTCAGGCGGTCCGATTTCGTGGTGCTCTGCCTTCCGCATACCGCGGAGACCGCCTTTCTGATGAACCGGCGGCGCTTTCAGATGATGAAGCCCGGTGCGTGCCTGATCAATCTCGCCAGGGGCGGGCTCGTGGACCGGAACGCCCTGGAAGAGGCCCTTGCCGCGGGAAGGATCGCCGGGGCCGGCCTGGACGTCTTCTGGGAAGAGCCGCCTGCTCCCGACGATCCGATCTTCCGGTACAACGTGCTCGCCACGCCTCACGTAGCCGGATCCACGGACCTGTCGATGGAAGGGATCGTGAGCGTCGTAGCCGACAACATCGTGCGCGTCGCAAGAGGTGAGGCGCCTCTGCACGTCAAGAACGGCGAGGCGTGGCGCGACCAACCTCCGGGCGGGAGTGGATGACCGTGGGTGCAGCGGAGCTCTCGGAGTTCAAGACCGCAAAGAACACGGTCGTTCTGAGCGATCTCCATCTCGCCGATGCGGAGCGCCCGCCTCCCGGAAAGCCTCTCTGGAAGCGCTTCAAGAGCCCTGACCTGTTCGTGGACTCGAGCTTCCGCAAGCTCCTCGAGCACCTCCAGGCCGCCATGGAAGGCCCCATCGAGCTCGTCCTGAACGGCGACATATTCGACTTCGACTCGGTGCTCGCTCTCCCCGAGCGGCCGGAGTTTCCGGTGAGCTGGCTGGAGCGCCGCCGCGGGCTGAAGGCCGAGGAGCCCAAGTCCCGCTTCAAGATCCGGCGGATCCTCCAGGATCACCCGGCGTTCGTCGAGGCCCTGCGCGAGTTCCTGCTGCGCGGCCATCGAGTGATCTTCGTGGCCGGCAATCACGACATCGAGCTGATGTGGACCGGGGTACAGCGCGACATCGTCCAGACCCTCGATCTCCCGGAAGAGCTCCGTGAGAATGTCCGGTTCGTGGAATGGTTCTACATCTCGAACCAGGACACCTTGATCGAGCACGGCAACCAGTACGACGCGTATTCCGCCTGCGCCAATCCTCTCTACCCTCTCATCAAGAAAGGGTCACGGAAGTCTTTGCGGCTCCCCTTTTCCAATCTGGCCGGCAGGTACATGACCAACGGCATGGGCCTGTTCAACCCGCACGTGGAAGGCAGCTACATCATGTCCTTCCGGGGGTACCTGGCCTTCTTCTTCCGCTACCTCCTCCGGGTGCAGCCCCTGCTCCTGTGGACCTGGCTCTGGGGTGCCATCGTGACGCTCGTGGATTCGCTCTCCGAGGGCCTGAAGCCGGCTTACAAGGATCCTTTGAGCTTTCAGAAGAGAGTCGAAGAGATCGCGTTCCGTTCCAACGCGACGCCGGTCCAGGTCATGGCTCTCAGGGAGCTGCACGCCCACCCGGCCGTCTTCAACCCGTTCATGGTCATGCGGGAGCTGTGGCTCGACCGTTTCGTGTTGCTCGGGGTCGTGTGGTTCGCGAGCTTCCAGATTTTTTCCACTCTCAACGTCTTTGCGAGAGTCTCTTCCCTCTGGTTCTGGATTCCTCTGGCGCTGTTCATGGCGGCCTTCATCTTCTATGCGCAGTCGGTCCGGTCCGACGTGTACAAGGTCCAGAAGGCCGCCCTGCGGCGGGTGCCCGCCGCTGCCGCCATTGCCGGCGTGAGCCGGGTCGTCCACGGGCACACGCACCGCGAGAGGCACCTGAGCTACAAGGGGGTGGAGGTCCTCAACAGCGGCACCTGGTCGCCTGCGTTTCACGACGTGGAGTGCACCCAGCCGTTCGGCAGCAAGTGCTTTGCCTGGATCCGTCCGCGGTCGGGCTCAGAAGCCGGCGGAGCCGGAACAAACGCTCGAGAGGCGGGCCTCTACGTGTGGGGAGTGGGGGGGGCCGAGGTGTTCATCCCGCCCTCCGCAAAGGTCATCGAAGTGCCGCTGGAGCGTAGAGCGGCAGCACCCCCGCCGGCCCCCTTCAAATTCAGTCGACGTAACCGAATGCCCTGAGAAGCCTGCGGGTCTCCTCCTCGTCCCGCTCCGCGGGCGTCCGGGTCGCAGAGGGGCCGCGAGCCCCCAGCGCATGCATCTCGCGCCGGAAATAAGCGGCCGTCTGCGGGTGGCGGAGGACCGTGTTGCTCTGCTCGAGCCGGTCCGAGGGCAGGTGGAACAGCGCCTCGCCCTCCGGGGTGACGAGGTACTTCCATTCCTCGCTCCGGAGGCAGAAGATGCCGAGCGGCTCGTTCTCCGCGTAGGCGAGCTCCCCGGCCCCGACTCCGGCCCCGGCCAGTCCCGACCCCCTCGCGCCCGGGCATAGTGGGAGACACGCTCCCGAGAAAACGGGCCGGCGGGGGCCTCCCGGACCTCTGTCCGTATCGGCACCCGACAGGAGCCGGACGACCGATGGCGCCAGATCCACGGTGCGCACCAGAGAGCCGACGCGCGTACCGCTTTCGGGCATCCTTTCCCGAAAGAGGATCAGGGGAACCCGGAGAACGCCTTCGGTGAGCCCGCCGTTGTGGGAAGGCGGCAGGCCCGCGTGCAGTTCCTCCCCGTGGTCCGAAAGGACGATCAGGAGGGTCTGCTCGTACACGCTGCAGCGGCGCAGGAGGTCGAGCACGCCGCCGATGCAGCGGTGGTCCGCGTACGAGATCTTCCCCTCGTAGTATTGCCAGAGAGGCTCCCGGGTGAACCGGAAATAGTCCGGCAGATCGTATTCGGGCAGGTGGTGGGTGTCCAGGTAGTGAAACCAGATGAAGAAGGGGTCCCTGCCGGCGGTCAGCCACCGTTCGGCCGCACGCAGGACCTCTCCCCACTCATTCCGGTTGTTGGCCGTGATCCCACCGCCCGGTGCCGGATCCGCCGGGTAGGGCAGACGGTATTCCTCGTGAAAAAGATCGAAGCCCTCGTGGAAGCCGGCCCGGCTTCCCACGAGGTCGTTTCCCGGAAAGCCGGCCGTGCGGTAGCCGAGTTCGGCCAGCAGAGAGGCCATTGTCGGAACGTGCGGGTGGAGCCGGTCATAGGGGCTCCGCACGCCGTGCAGATGCGGATAGAGGCCCGTGAGGATGCCGGCGTGGCTGACCCAGGTGTTGGGCGCCTGGGTCAGCGCCTGTTCGTAGACGATGCCGCGGGCCGCAAGCCGGTCGAGGTTCGGCGTGCGGGCGGTCTGGCATCCGTAGCAGCCCAGGAAATCCGGGCGCACGCAGTCCAGGGTGATCAGGACGACGTTGGTAGGAGCCTGCATCCTCATGCCGGAGAGTATAGTGGATCGTGAGACAGGTTTTCCATGACCTGAGTTCCGCCTTTGAGGACACGGCGACATATTCCGCGAGGTCGCCTCACCCCTCGGCGCCTTGGCGGCGGGAACAAGTGAGCAGTGCGGTGGGTGCGCCGCGCGAGGAGGCGAGGGTGAGTCGCGGAGGCCGTCCCGAGCTCCGACAGGCCGGTGGAAAGCAGCCTTGTTTCCCGATTACCGCGCCCGGCAGGCCGTGTGCCCATGAACACCCGGCCCGGGGCAAGGGACGAAAAGGGGGCCTGCCCGAAGGGCCGCAGTCTCCGACCCTTGGGAGGAGAACAGGCCGGAGCGTTCTGAGCCCGAGACGATCGAGGGCGGGGCACCCACCGCACGCTACCTGTCTCGCACCTGCTAGGGGCGATCGCCACGCTCAAGGGCGACGCACGCGTCGCCCCTGCAAGATCGGCGCTTCTTTGAAACTCGTCCCTGGATGAATTAATCTCAAGAAGACGGGCCATTGACGAAGTTTCAGGCCCTTCGATGTGGAGCCGGAACGTACATCAAGGAGGAGCGTCCGATGGCTCAGCGGCTGAGGGCGGCAAAGGCCACCGCAAAAGCGGTTCCCGCGAGTTCCGAAGGGCTGGAGCGGCTCCGGGCCATTCTTCGAGAGTACCGCAAGGTGGTTCTCGCCTATTCGGGAGGAGCGGATTCCCACCTCCTGCTGGCCGTACTCTGTGAAGACCCGGACCGGCAGGTGCTGGCCGTCACGGCCCGTTCGCCGGCTTACCCGGAGAGCCAGATCGAAGAAGCAAGAGAGCTGGTCCGCAAGTTTCCCCGCGCCACCCATCGGGAGATCGAGACGGACGAGATCCACCTGGCCGGCTTCCGCAACAATCCCCCGGAGCGGTGCTACTTCTGCAAAAGGGAGCTCTTCTCCACTCTCGAGAAGATCCGGCAGGTCGAAGGGTATGACATCCTCATGGACGGCTCGAATCTGGACGATCTGTCGGACTTCCGTCCGGGGCTGCGGGCGCTCGAGGAGCTGGGCGTGCGCAGCCCGCTCAAGGAGGCGGGGATCGGGAAGGAAGAGATCCGGCGCCTCTCCAGGGCGATGGGACTTTCAACCTGGAACAAACCGTCCTTCGCCTGCCTGTCGTCGCGCTTCCCCTACGGCACCCCCATCACGGAAGAGGCCCTGGCCAGGATCGAACGCTGCGAGGCTTTCCTCGCCGACCGGATGCACGGTCCGATCCGGGTCCGCTACTACGAATCCCTGGCCCGGATCGAGGTAGACCCGAAAGTCTTTCCCATGCTGTTCGAAGAACGCGAGCAGATCGTCGCATTCTTCAAGGAACAGGGCTTCGCCTACGTGACCCTGGACCTGGAAGGCTACCGGACCGGAAGCATGAACGAGGTCCTGCCTGACGCGGGACGCACTTGACCTTGATGCCCCCTGGCGATGCTGCCGATTTTCTTCATCCCTTCTTCCCTCGGCGAGGGGAGAAGGTCGGGATGAGGGGTGCAACTGCCTCTCTTGCCCCTCACCCTGGCCCTCTCCCCCGCGCAGAGGCAGCGGGGGAGAGGGGATTCATACTCGGCAGCCCTTCTGCAAGGGCGACGCATGCGTCGCCCTTGGGGGGAGGCGCCTTTTACCGTTGATTCCGCAGTGCCTCTGGTCCTATCTTTTCCTCGACTCGTGCTGCGCCCGACCGGGAACCGACCAGCAAGCAGGCAAGGAGGGATCCCCATGTCCAGCGATACCGAAAAGAAGATCAACCGCATGAAGCACCGAAGCCGGGTCATCTTCGAGGACGAAGGGTTCATCATGGGGCTCGTCCGGGGCTCGATCCTCCAGGGGCTGGGGATCGACAAGGACGAGATGCGCAGCAAGCCTTTCATTGCCGTGGCGAACTCCTGCGCCGAGTTCAACCCCGGGCACGCCCATCTGCGCGCCGTGGCCGAGAAGGTGAAGGAAGGCGTGTGGGCCGCGGGCGGGATCCCTTTCGAGTTCAGCGTGCCCGCGCCGTGCGACGGGCCGGCCGAAGGGAACACCGGAATGCGCTTCATCCTGGCCCAGCGGGAGATCATTGCGGACGCGGTCGAGACCTACGTTCGCTCCCAGCTCTTCGACGGCCTGGTGACGATCAGCTCCTGCGACAAGATCAACCCGGCCATGCTCATGGCCGCGGCCCGGCTGGACCTGCCCACGATCTGCGTGCCCGGAGGGGCCGGCTGCTGGAACATCCGGCTGGGGGGCGGCTACAAGGGCAGCATCGATCACAAGGACTACGACACGCTCGAGCTCAAGCTCCAGACCGCGACCCTGGCCACCTGCGGCGCCTGCGAGATCATGGGCACGGCCAATACGGGACAGATCCTCACGGAGGCCCTGGGCATGGCGCTGCCGCGGGCGTCGGCCGTGCCGGCGTTCCACGAGGAGCTCCTGCGCCGGGCCCGCCAGGCCGGCAGCAGGGTCGTGGCCATGGTCGAAGAGGGCCTCACGGCCAGGAAGATCCTCACCCCTGCCGCGGTCGAGAACGCCGTGATCGTGGACGTGGCGATCGGCGGCAGCACGAACGCGACCCTGCACCTGCCCGCCCTCGCCCACGAACTGGGGGTCGAGCTTCCCCTGGCGACCTTCAACGACTTCAACCGCAGGATCCCCACGCTCCTGGCGATCAGCCCGAACGGGCCCCACGGGATCCTCGACCTCTACCGCGCGGGCGGGGTTCCGGCCGTGATGAAGAGGCTCGCCGGCAAGCTCCATCTCGATTGCCTGACCGTCTCGGGGGCGACGGTCGGGGCGAGCGTCGAGGGAGCGGCCGTGCTGGACGAGGCGGTCATCCCGCCCCTGGACCGGCCGCGGCACGCCGAAGGCTCGACGGTCATCCTCTACGGCAACCTCGCGCCGGACGGCGCCGTGGTCAAGCAGTCCGCCGTGGTCCCGTCCATGCGCACCTTCACCGGCCGCGCCCTGGTGACGAACGGCGAGCCCGAGGCGCTCGAAGTGCTGCGGACCGGCCGCCTGAAGGAGGGCACGGTGCTGGTCATCCGCTACGAGGGGCCCAAGGGCGGGCCGGGCATGCCGGAGATGCTGGCGGTGACCATGCAGATCGATCTCATGGGGTTCAAGGAGGTTGCCCTGATCACCGACGGCCGCTTCTCGGGCGCGAGCTCCGGCCCCTGCGTCGGACACCTTTCGCCCGAGGCCTACGTGGGAGGGCCGATCGGGCTCCTGGAAGACGGGGACCAGGTCACCATCGACATCCCCGGGCGGAAGATCTCCGTGAATCTCACCGAGCGCGCGCTCGAGGATCGCCGCAGGAGCTGGAAGCCACTGGAGAAACCGGTGCCGCCCGGGTACATGGCCCGCTATCGGAGGCTCGTCCAGAGCGCGGCCAAAGGCGCAGTCCTCGCGTAAGATCGGCCGGCTCGGCCTGCGCTTTCACGACGCGTTGTACGGGCGACGCAGGCGTCGTCCGTCCGCGGAGACCGTTGCGAGCGCGGCGAGTTCGGAGATTGCGAGTCTGGGCGAAGCCGGAGATTGTGAGTCTGGGCGAAGCCGGAGATTGTGAGGCTCCGCGAAGCAACCTCCCTGCCACCCCTGCCTCGCCCGGCGGTAGCCGGGGCCTCGGGTAGTCCGTCATTTCCGCGCAAGCGGCTGTGTCATATTTCGTCATCCCGGCCCGGTTGCGGAGCGTGTGGGAGCCGGGATCCAGAAGGGTGCACCCAGACCAGCTTTAGGAACTGGGTGCAGGGACTGGATTCCGGCCTTCACCGGAATGACGGAAAGCATGTGCCGCACCGCTGAGTCCTCCGGAATGAGTGGCCGCATGAGGGTTTGACCGCTTATGACACAGCTGCGCAAGCGGAATCCCTCTGCTTCGGGAAGTCCCTCGCTGCGCTCGGGACGGCGGCTCGCGGCCGCTCGGGCGGCTTGAAGGTAATGGGAGATTGCGAGCGTA
>JBFLZG010000111.1:0-21338 GCA_040756235.1 bacterium
ATCGAAGCCCTGGTCTGCGCCTTGGCGAGAAACTGGAGGGTCTCCTGCTCGTCGATGAAGACCGCCTCGCCCGCGGCAGCCAACCCGAGAAGCGCCAGGAGACCGAACAGGGCTGCAACAGTCCACGCCTTCCCTCTCAGCTTCATCGTTTCCCCCCCTTCTGAGCTGTCGACAGAAGACAAAGTCGGAGGTGCTCTTCGACGCCCTCCGTGGATCTACTGGGCCCGCCGAACGCTCACCCCCATCTCCTGGATGTCCCGCAGCGCGGGCTCCGGATCGATCAGATGCCCCATCATTCGCACCCCGGTCATCCCCTGAAAGGAACCTGCCCTGTACTGGCGCAGGAACGCGACCACCGTCGCGCCGGTGGCGAAGTAGTTGTCCTCGTGCTCGATGACGATCCGCAGCCGCCCGTCTTGCCCGCCACGCTGTCCCCATGCGTCCAGTACGTTGCAGAACCCGCTGGGCTCGTGAGCCATTCCTTTGGCCACCCGGAAGATCAGCCTGGCCAGTGTCGGCCAGCCGAGGCGCGGCCGGATGCGGTCGAGGCCCAGGATCAGGCTCTTCATCAGGTAGTCGACCACGGGGTTCGGGCTCGCAGCGTAGAGGCTCAGCTCTTCCAGCCCGAGCAGGGCGGGCAGCGCGTGCAGCTCCGGCATGTCGATCGCGAACGCCTTGCGCACGCCGAACCGCTCTCCGAAGTCGATCGTGACGGTGTCCTGGAGCGACTTCTTCCGCCACTTCCCGCCCTCGTAGGCCACGGGCCGGGTCTTCAGGATGAAGTCGAACACGTCGTAGACCTGCTCATATCTCTCCGCTGTCTTCAGACTCAGGGCAAGCCCGAGCCGCGCACCGCGGAGACGGTCGAAGGAGGCGTGCGCGAGCCGGACGACCGCCGCAGGCATCCCCGGGGCGAGCCCGCCCTGCGTGACCAGGAGCCGCCCGGATCTCTCCGCCTGCTCTGCGAACCGGTTCAGGTTCTCGACCACGTCGGGTCCGTCGAGGATGTCGAAGTAGTCGCAGCCGGCATCCAGACAAGCCCGCGCGACGCTGCCGGTCGCGCTCGCGGTCGATGATGCGACGACCGCGAGATCGGCGCCTCGGAAAATCTCCGCCAGTCCCGCCGAGTCGGCGGCGTCGGCACGGGAAACCGTGACCCGCCCCTGTGCGCCGGCCGTGTGCAGCTCGTCGAGGAGCTCCCGTGCCCGGTCCGCGTTCCTGTCCGCGATGAGGACGGATGCGTCCAAGTGCCGGACGAGCAGGTGCACGATCGACCTGCCGGCCTGTCCGGCTCCGCCGAGGACCGCGATCTTCTTGATCTGCATGCCCGTGCCGCCTCCGGGTTGTGTGCCGCGCCCGAGGATCTCTCGCGCCGGGCGCGACCGGGTCAAACGCTGCTCTCTCCCAGCCTCCGGATGTCCCTGTCATGGAACCGCGCCGCCGTGAAGAACAGGAAAGCGCCCAGGAAACAGATCAGGGGAAGGAACAGAAAGGCCGCGCCCAGGTCGGGGCTGCCGGGCGTGCCCAGGATATCGGAAAGCCAGCCGACGATGAGCGGCGAGTAGGCGCCCAGCGTTCCGTACGTGATCAGCACCAGGACGCCCATGCTGATGCTCCGAAGCGACCGGGGCACCATGTCCTGGCTGACCGAGTAGGCCGGAGCCACGCCGGCAAACCCCACGACCGCAAACAGGATGAAAACGACGAACGATGCGGAGAACATCTCGTGCCGATCCAGGAACAGCCCGAGGTAGAACAAGAGCCCGAAGAGGCACGCGAGCACCGCCGCGGTCAGGGGTCTGGCATTGGCGCGCCGGCGCTTCCACCGATCCGCGGCCATGCCGCCCAGAATGGGTCCCATCAGTGCGAACAGGATGACCACGCCCACCAGGGCGGAGGCCTGGGCGACCGTGATGCCGCGGACCCGAACGAAATAGGTCGGCATCCAGTGCAGGACCGCATTGCCTGCAAAGGCTACGGCCCCGGCCCCGAACGAGGCGAACAACAAGGTAGGCGTCCTCAGGACCTCCAGGATGCCTTGCCACAGGCTCAGCTTCTGCTGTCCGCTGGAGGCATAGACGATCTCGGTCGTCTTGTAGTCGCGTGTGAACAGGATCAGGACCGCGAGGATCACCCCGGGGACGGAGAAGGCATAGAACGGCGCCCGCCAACCCAGGCCGAACAGGTTCGCCTGCGCCGCATAGCCGGCAAGGGCGATCCCCAGGAGGGTCCCCAGGGGTTGTCCCAAAGTAAACACGCCTGCGACCTTGGCCCGCGCCCTCTCCGGAAACGAAGCGGAGACAAAGGCCATGCCGCCGGGTGCAAAGCCGGCCTCCCCGATGCCCACGCCGGCCCGAGCTACGAACAATCCGGCGGCCGCCGTGCTCGCCCCGGTCCAGCAGGTCGCGATGCTCCACAGGAAGGCGACGATCGAGATCGCCCCTTTTCGACTCCACCGGTCGAGGAGAACGGAAACGGGAATGATCAGCACGGCGACGGTCAGGTAGACGAGGGTCCCCAGGAGGCCGCACTGGGCATCGGTCAGCCCCAGGTCCTGCTTGATCAGCGGCAGGCTCACGGAGAGCACCATCCGGTCCATGAAGTTGAGGATGTACAGCAGGGTCACGACGGTCAGGGTGAATACCGCCCGGCCGCCGCCTTCCCGAAAATCAGATGCGCGCTCACCCGCAGGAGCCGGTGTGCTCATGGGTCCCCCCTGTTAGGGAGCGGCTTGCTCTTACAGCAGGCCGCCCGTGTACGGGAGCGTTCGGATGTCCTTACGGAAGTCGGCCAGCTGATCGCAGCCGTCCCGGTTCACGACCACGAGATCCTCGTTCCCGTAGACCTCCGGGACGATGCTGGTGAGCTTGCTGAAATCGCCCCTCCAGTCCACGACCCAGACCTCCACGGCCATGACCATTCCCTCCTCGAACACCGCTTCCTCATCCTCGGAGATCGCCGGCGGCTCGTGATGGTTCATGCCCATGCCGTGCCCGGCCATCTCGATGCGCGGCTCGATCCCGCTTTCTCTCAGCACCTCCGCGATGACCTCCAGGAGGACCTTGGTCTTGACCCCGGGCTTGATGGCCGCAATCGCTTGCGCCTGGGCCCGGTCGACGGCTTCGGACTTGCGCTGCGCCTCTTCCGGAAGGGGCCCGATCTGAAACACGCGGCAGCAGCTCCCGTAATACCCCTTGTAGGACGGGATCGGCTCGAACACGATGCGGTCGCCGGGCGCAAGCCCCACCTCGTCATAGAACGAAGGCGTATCCGGCATGACCACGCGGCGGGAGGAGGACGTGGCGATCGGCGGCGTGCAGTCTTCCGTGTAGTCGAGGATCGCGTGCCGGATCAGGCTGCCCACGTCGCGCTCGCTCATCCCCAGCTCGAATTTCGCCACGAGATCGCCGTAGGCGCGGGCCACCGCCTGCGCGGCTTTGCGTATCGCCCCCACCTCGCCGGCCGACTTGATCATGCGGCACTTCCAGATGACGTCGGCTGCCTCCACGAAGCTGGCGCCTTCGAGGGACTGCCGGAAGCGGTCGATGTCGTTGATCGGACGGGGGACGGCCATCCCCCCCTGCCATCCGGCCTCGACCCCGACGTTCCCCCGGCCGTACCCGAGATCCTTGACCGTGTCGGCGACGTCCACGGGAACATGCCGGATGTTCCTCGTCACGTGCGGCTTGGGCAGCAGCCGGATGTCGCGCAGGTAGGTGTACCCTTCCGCCACCTGGCTGAAGAAGTCCGGGACCACGATCACCGGGTCCTTATCGATGGGGATCACGACCACGGCCGGCTGGATGCTCATCGCGAGCCAATGGAGCGACTGGAAACCGGTGAAGTAACGGATGTTGACCGGATCCCAGAGCACGAGGACGTCGATGTTGCTCTCGCTCATGTGCTTCCTGGCCCGGCCGAGGCGTTGCTCGTATTCGCTGCGCGGGAAGTCCGCATAGAGGGGGCTGTTCCAGACCCGCTGGGATTGCTTGATCAACATGGCGGCTCCTCCTCATCCTCGAGTCGGTCCCGGCCGGCTGAGCGGCGGCGATCGCTCTACCTCTTCTCCACCCGCACCTTGAACTCCACTCCGCCCAGCCCGCCCAGGTCGAGGCCGGGGTCGTTGCACCGGAACCCGCTCATGTGGGCCATCGGGTCGCCCTTGTGGTAAATACGGTCCATGAGGAGATGACCCTTGTCGATGAGCGGCCCGATCGCGCCCAGGCACAGGGGGGCCGTGCTCTCCTGCACGTTGATCTGGGTCGCGTTGTCCACCACCAGCTTGTGCCCGGGCTGCAGGCCCGCGAAGCAGTACTTCGAGCTCACGACCTCGGCCACGAGCCGGTAGTCGCCGATGACCGGCATGGCGTTGAGGAGCTCTTCCTCCATCTCGGGGGTCACCTTTTCCATGTCGGCTTGCGACATGCCGAACATCTGAGCCGCCATCGTCCTGAGCCCTTCATCACGAATCATGTCCCACCCCTTTGCTTCTCTTGCGCCGTGGACCTGCCGGCTTTCTTCACCACGGGACGAGTTCTACCATAAAGTTCGACCGGCCGGTCGAACTTTATGGTAGAGCCGGTCCGTTGTCAAGAGCTTTTTCTCGAAGCCTTGTTTCCGGGGCCGCACGGGGAAGCCCCCGGAGAAGGAGAATCAGGCAGGTCGGAGGTTCTTCCGTCAGTCGCCGTAATCGATCGGATCCGAGACTCCGGCTGCGGCGAACCCCTTCCGTCTCAGCAGGCAGCTGTCACACCGCCCGCAGGCGGGACGGTCGGCAGGCGGGTCGTAGCAGCTGTGGGTCATGGCGTAGTCCACGCCCAGGGACAGGCCCTTGGCGATGATCTCGGCCTTGGTCATGTGGAGCAGAGGCGCACGGATCCGGACCGGCCGGCCCTCCACACCCGCCCGGGTCGCGACCTCAACGAGCCGCTGGAAGGCTTCGATGAAGGCGGGCCGGCAATCGGGATACCCGGAGAAATCGATGGCATTGACGCCGATGAAGATCTCCAGCGCCCCGATCACCTCGGCCCAGGCCAGAGCGAAGGAAAGAAAGACCGTGTTGCGGGCCGGCACGTAGGTGGACGGAATGCCGCCCGCGGCGATCGCGTCGGGGTCGCGGCCCTTGGGAATCTCCCCGCCGGCCGTGAGGGCGGATCCGCCGATCGTGCGCATGTCGAAGTCGACCACGATGTGGCGCTTCACTCCGAAGCGGACGGCGATCCTGGCCGCCCGGTCCAGTTCCTGCAAGTGCCGCTGGCCGTAACGGAAACTCAGGGCGTAGAGCTCACGCCCTTCCTCCCGCGCGATGGCCAGGCAGGTCGTGGAGTCCACGCCGCCGCTCAAGAGAATGATGGCTCTTTCACGATCCGGGGCGCGTTCCATGGAAGTACGCTTTCTTCTTCCTGGTCATTCCGGAGGGGCCTGGACATCCGGAATCCGGTCCGCCGGCCTTTTCCGTCATTGCGGCGAAAAGCCGAAATTCTGTCCCACTCGGCCAGGTGCTTTTCCCCGTCACCCCGGCGAAGGCCGGGGACCAGTCCCTGCACCCCTGATTGCAGCTGCTCTGGCGGCACGCTTCTGGATCCCGGCTGGCACTCGCCGCGCACACGGGCCGGGATGACGAAACACGATACAGCCTCGCGGCTGAACACAGCTCCTTCCGGCACCCCGGCGCAGGCCGGGGTCCAGTCCCTGCTCGCGGTTCGCCCATGGAGCCCGCTGCGGGCGCAGCAAGCAGCGCCCCTCCTCGCGCCGCCCTCACGGCCGCGCATCGTTGAGGCGGTCGCCCAGGCGCATCGCCCCGCGCACCGCCCGGCTGATCAGGGCCCGGGCCGGCTCCGGCGGCCAGGGAATCGTGGTCCGGTTCACGAAGAACATGTCCGTGAGATCGGTCTTCTTTTCCAGCACGAGATCCGCAAGGGTCTTGCCGTTCAAATGGCTCAGGGAAACCCCGTGGCCCACGCAGCCCAGGCTGTAGACGATCCTCCTGTCCCCCAGCCTGCCCAATGCCGGAGCCAGATCCAGGGGGACCGAGACCGGGCCGCCCCAGCGATGGGTGAAGGAGAGGTCCCTGAGATCCGGGAAGATCCTGCGCACGTCCTTCTCCAGCCCGAGAAAGGTTTGCTCGTTGCGGTCCCGGTCCATGTCCGAGCCGCGCGCCAGGCTCACGTCCCTGCCGCCCATGACCAGCCGGTTGTCCGCAGTGAGCCGATAATAGTGCACGAGCTCCCGGCCGTCCTCGATTCCCTGCCGTCCGCTCCAGCCGATCCGCTCGAAATGTCGATCTCTCAGCGGTTCGGTCATGACGATGTGGGTCCAGACCGGGACCTGCTTCCTCTTGAGCTGCGGGATCAGGTGCGAGTAGGCGTTGGTCGCCAGCACCAGCCGGCCTGTGGTGACCTTGCCCCACGGCACCGTGAGCCGGATCTCCTTCTTGCTCTTTTCGATGCCGATGACCGGCGTCTGTTCGTACACTTCCACCTTGTGGCGCCGGATCACCTCCTTCCACGACCACGCGAGCTTGGCCGGGTTCAGGATCCCGCAGCGGGGCTCCCACCAGGCGCCGAGGTAGAGGGGGCTCCGGATCTGGTCGAGAAGCCGCTGCCTGTCCAGCCAATCGATGCCGGTGATGCCCAGCGAATGGGCCAACTCGATCTCGTGCAGGATCCGCTTCCGGTACTTCTCGGAGGTGGCCACCCGGAGGAAGCCGGGGTGCTCGTAGTCGCAATCGAGCCCCTCCGCACGAACGAGGTCGCGAACCAGGTCCACGGCCCTCTCCATGTAATGGTGGGCCTCCTTGGCGGCCTGCCGGCCGAACCGCATGGCGGTCAGGGAGAGAGTCATACCGAACAGGGTCATGGAAAATCCGCCGTTTCGCCCGCTGGCGCCGTAGCCGATCACCTGGCTCTCGAGCAGGGCGACGTTCATCGCCGGCGCGGCCTTCTTGATGAAATAGGCGGTCGCAAGACCGGTGAACCCGCCCCCCACGATCGCCACGTCGACTTCCCGGTTGCCCTTCAGGGGCGCACCGGGTTGGTACTCCCGCGTCGTCAGCCAATAGCTCTTTTCCCGAAAGTCATCCATCACCATCTCAGTCTCCTCGCTTCATCCGCACGATCCCGAACACGAGCCGTTACGATACCATCCGGATGGCCGGTTTTCAAAGACCGGGGGAACGCCCGGCCGGCTGCAGGGTCGAGGCCTTCCGCACCCCTTGCTCCGCTCCATTTTCCTTTGACAGACCGACCGATTGCATCCTAGACTGCCTCGATCCCGGAGCATGCCGGACGCAGTCGAATCCGCTCGCCACAGGATCCGCAAACGGACCTTTGCTCACAGACTCTTGGCAGGGAGGCAGCCATGAAGTTCAGCAGAGAGGACCTCGTGAAGCTTTACAGAAATCTCGTGCGGGCCCGCAAGTTCGACCAGGCAGCCATCCGCATGCTGGGCCAGGGCAAGTTCACTGCTTTCTTCCATGCCGCCTACGGGGGCGAGGCGCCGGGCGTGGGAGGGACGACCTTTCTCAGGAAGGATGACTACATCTACGGACACCATCGCGGACACGGTATCCCGCATGCGGCTGGAAAGGGGATCGATCTGGTCGCCTTCATGGCCGAGCACTGCGGCAAGGCGACCGGCTCCTGCGGCGGCATGACCGGGTTCCACGCCTGCGAGCCCGAGTTCGGTCTGTATGGGGCGGGCGGGACTATCGGGTGCGCCTTCCCTCTGTCGGCCGGATGGGGCCTGGCCGCCAAGAAAGCGGGCAAAGGACAGGTTGCGGTCTGCTTCTTCGGCGACGGGTCCACGGGCCGCGGCACCATGCACGAGGCCATGAACATGTCGGCCAACTGGAAGCTGCCGATCGTGTGGGTCTGCGAGAACAACGGCATGGGCCAGTTCGTGCCGATCAAGGACGCCTACCCCCTGGAGGACATCGCCAGCATCGCCTCCGCCTACGGCATGCCCGGGGTCGTGGTGGACGGGCAGGACGTGCTTGCGGTCGCCGAGGCCGTGACGGCTGCGGTGGAGCGCGCCAGACAGGGCAAGGGGCCTTCCCTGGTCGAGTGCAAGTGCCTGCGCTTCCGATCTCACGTGGAGGGGGCGCCCGACTGGAGCCACGCCGAGCTTCGCTCCGAGGCCGAGCTGGCGGAGATGAAGAAGAAGGACCCGGTGACGCTCTACCAGAAGAGGCTGCTCCAACAGGGAGTCCTGACCCCGGAAGAGGTCGAGCGGATCGACCGCGAGACCGACGCCGAGGTCGCCGACATGGAGCGGTTCTGCGACGAGAGCCCGTACCCCGACAAGTCCGTCCTGAACAAGGCCGTCTACGCCGATTGATCCGAGCGGCAGCGAAAGGAGAGCCTGTCCCACCAGGCTCGATTCGAGAGGCTGTTCAAAAATGCCCGGATGCAAGGCAGGTGAAGTCCTGAGGAATGAGGCGTGCGTGGGAACACGGTGGACCCCGGCCTTCGCCGGGGCGGGCTCCCCACGCCCCCATGCACCACGAGCCTGACGCCGCAGATGGGCGTTTTGGGACAACCTCTAAGGAGACCACCATGCGAGAAATCCTCTACCTGCAGGCGATCAACGAGGCCCTGGAAGAAGAGATGCGAAGGGACGAGAAGGTCTTCGTCATCGGCGAAAGCGTCCAGGGCGGCACCTTCAACACCACCATGGGGCTCGTGCAGAAGTTCGGCCCGGAGAGGGTCATGGACACGCCCATCAGCGAAACGGCCGTGGCGGGCGCGGCGGTCGGCGCCGCCATGGCGGGCTTCCGGCCGGTGGCAGACCTCATGTTCGCGGATTTCATCTATTGCTGCGCGGACGAGGTCCTCCTGAAGGCGGCGCCCTGGCACTTCCTGCACGGCAGGAAAGTCAACGTCCCCCTCGTGTTCAAGGCGGCGATCGGAGGCTACGCCAGGCTCTGCAACGAGCACTCGCGCTCCATGGAAGCCATGGTCCTTCACCACCCGGGGCTCAAGCTCGCCCTGCCCTCCAACCCCCACGACGCCAAGGGGCTCCTCAAGACCGCCATCCGCGACAACAACCCGGTCTGCTACTTCTATCACAAGCAGCTCCTGCCCATGGTGGGAGCGGTGCCGGAAGAGGAGTACACGATCCCGTTCGGGGTGGCGGAGGTGAAGCGCGAAGGGACCGACGTGACCGTGGTGGCCACTTCTTTCATGGTGCAGGTGGCCCTCGGGGTCGCCGCAGAGCTGGAAGGGAAGGTGAGCGTGGAGGTCATCGACCCTCGCACCCTGGAGCCTCTGGATCTGGCCACGATCCTGAAGTCGGTCCGCAAGACCGGACGCGCCGTCATCCTGGACGAGGACACCTTGAGATGCGGGGTGGGGGCCGAGATCGGCATGCAGATCGTCGAGAACGCCTTCGACGCGCTGGACGCGCCGGTCAAGCGGCTCGGCGCGGCCAACACGCCGATCCCGGGGGGCGTCCTGGAGCAGTTCTGCCTGCCGCAGCCTCAAGATCTGGCGGACGCGATCACGGCCGTCATGGGCCTGGAACGGATCGAGCTGAAGAACAAGACGGCTGGCATCAAGCTGTTCTAGGAGGCTGTCCATAAATGCCCATCTGCTGCGTTGCGCTCGTCCCTCGTCATTGCGGCGTACTTCTTTGTACGCCTCATTCCTCGGGACTTCGCGCGCCTTGCATCTGGACATTTCTGAACAGCCTCCGGAAAGGCTTTAAAGAACCCCTAAGAGGGCGCAAGCAGGAGAGCGCTCCGAGGGTGCAGGTAGAAGACACCACCGGGTCGTTTGCCCCCATATAGCTTTTTTGGCAAGTGCCTGCCACATCCGGGAGAAATCATCCATGGCCGTCAGCATCCCCATTCCCAAGCTCGGCATGACCATGAAAGAGGCCAAGATCGTGGCCTGGAAGTTCAACGAAGGAGACCGTGTCGAGGCCGGCCAAGTCGTCCTGCAGATCGAGACGGCCAAGGTGACCTATGACGTGGAGGCCCCGGGCTCGGGCTTCTTGCACATCGCCGCCTCGCCCGGGAAGACGCTTCCGATCGGCGCCCCGGCCGGCTTCCTGGCCGAGACCCGCGAGGAGCTCGCTTCCCTGCAGGCACAGGCACCCGCCGAAGAGGCGGCAGGAGCCGCGCCGCCGGCCGCTGCCGCGGGACAACGCGGAGGGACCGCCGCGGCGTCGGCCGCAGGGCCGGCGGCCGGCGCAAGGGGCGGCAAGGTGCGGATCTCGCCGCTGGCCAAGAAGCTGGCCGAAGAGCACGGGCTGGACTACACCACGATCGCCGGCACCGGGCCGGAAGGCCGCATTGTCAAGGAAGACGTAGAGAAGGCGGTGGCCGACCGAGAGGCTGGAAAGGCCGTCGCCGTGGTGCCCGCAGGTCCTGCCCCTGCCCGCGTCGGGGAGGTCCTGGATGGCAAGCGCGTCCGCATCCGGCTGCCGCTTCAGGGCATGCGCAGGGCCATCGCGGACCACATGGTTTACAGCCTGCAGGTAGCCGCCCAGCTCACCACGCTGACCGAGCTGGACATGACCGAGGTCGTCCGGTGGCGCAAGCAGCTCGTGGAGCGGGAGGCCGCGCTCGGCTTCAGGGTCTCGTACACGGACCTTCTGGTGTACATCCTGGCCCGCGCGCTCAAGGCGGTGCCGATCATGAACTCGAGCCTCGTCGACGGGCAGGTCGTCTTGTGGGAGGACATCCATATCGGCGTGGCGGTGGCCCTCCAGCTCTCGGAGTACGAGAGCGGCCTGATCGTCCCGGTGGTGAGGAACGCGGACCAGAAGTCTCTGGCCGAGATCAACCGCACCGTTTCGGCCGTGGTCGAGAAAGCCCGGGCCGGCACGGTGCAGCCGGACGAGGTGACCGGCTCCACCTTCACCCTTACGAACACGGGCGTCTTCGGAAAAGCTTGGGCCTGGGGAACTCCGATCATCAACCAGCCCGAGTCCGCGATTCTCCAGACCGGCCCGATCGTGGAGCGGCCCGCGGTCGTGGACGGCGGGCTCACGGTCCGGCCCATGATGCCTGCGAGCCTCACCTTCGACCACCGGGTGCTCGACGGCGCGCCGGTGGCCATGTTCCTCGAGCGGCTTAGGGACCTGATTGAGAACCCGGCGACCCTGATCGTGTGACACGACGCAAACGCAAGCGATGGTGAGGCAATCTTACCCCTCACCTTGTCCTCTCACACGGGGAGGGCGCCGAAGAATAGATTCCCTCTCCCCCGCGCACGGGGGAGAGGGACAGGGTGAGGGGGAACAGAAGCAGATTCACCCCTCATCCTGACCTTCTCCCCTCGCGGAGGGGAGAAGGTACGAAGAAATCGAGACCCTCTCGAGCGAGTTGGTACCCGGACATTCGGAGTCTGATCTGAATCGAGGGGAACAAATGGAACGGAAGCGCTTCATCGTCGAGCTGGGCACCGGCGTCGACCTCCACGGCGAGGACGTGACCGAGGCGGCCTGCAGGGCCGTCAAGGACGCCATCTCGAGAAACTGTCTTTGCGGGCTTCTTGAAATCGTCCAGCTCCGGAGCCCGGAAGAGATGGAGGTCGAGGTCCTCGTCGCGGTGCCCAGGCCCGAGCAGGTGGATCTCGACAAGGTCAAGTCCGTGGTTCCCTTCGGCAGGAAACACGCGACAGCCGTGGCGGGCGGCATGACCGCCCCGGGACTCTGCCTCCCTCAGCTCGCGCCGGACTGCGACCGCATCGTGGTGGCCAACGCCGCGGTGACGGTGTACGTGCCTTCAACCTGATCCTGAGGCCATGACAAACGAGTACCCGGACAGACCCCGGCTCGCGGTCGGGGGAGTGGTGATCCGCGGGGACAAGGTGCTGCTGGTGCGCAGAGGGCGTGAACCCGCTCGGGGCGAGTGGGCGATTCCGGGCGGCAGCGTGGAGATCGGGGAAACCCTCGGGGAAGCGGTCGAGCGCGAGCTGCGGGAAGAGACCGGGATCCAGGCGCAGGCCGGCGACATCTGCCACCTTTTCGAGGCGATCCGCAAGGACGAGACCGGCCGCGTTCGCTTCCATTACGTCATCGTGGACTTGCTGGCGGAGTACGTGTCGGGCGCGCCCTGCGCGGCCGACGACGCCCGGGAAGCGGCCTGGCTGAGCGCAGACGACCTCCCGGGGCGGCCGGTGAACCGCAGCACCCTGGAGCTCCTGAAGAAGCTCGGCTTCCTGAAGAGCTGAGGAAGAGAGAAGGAGAAGACCGGCGGCCATGGTTGGTGGACACGCCTGCGGCTTTGTCCACCCTACCGCGTGCCGCCATGAGTGCGGTGGGTGTCCCGCGCGAGGAGAGGCGAGGGCGAGTCGCGGAGGCCGTCCCGAGCTCCGTAGGCCGGTGGAACGCAGGGTTGTTTCTCCAATACCGAAGCCGCCAGGCTCGTGTATCCCGATACACCCGGCCACGGACGAGGGACGAAAAAGCCGATCCGCCCGAAGGGCTGCAGTCTCCGACCCATGAGAGGAGAAGGGCCGCAGCGTTCTGAGCCCGAGACGATCGAGGCGGGGCACCCACCGCACTCGATCTCGCTGCCGGAGGTGTTCCGGCTTTGGTGGACACGCCTTCGGCTTTGTCCACCCTACCGGGATGCGCACAGGAGTGCGGAAGGAGGAAGATCATGAGGCAAGCCGTTCTCGAAGGTCCCCGGCAGTTCACGATCCAGGAAGTGCCCAAACCGGAGGCGGTCTCCGGCAGCATCCTGATCAAGGTCCGACTCACCTCCATCTGCGGGTCCGACATCCACATCTGGCAGTGGGGGCCAACCCCCCAGGACCCGAAGGCCTTGCGCAGCTTCAACGCGGTCAGCCAGGCCTTCTTCGGCCTGCCCCCCACCTACATTCTCGGACATCAGATCTGCGGCGAGATCGACGAGGCGGGCCCGGGGGGAGAGGCGTTCCGCAGGGGGCAGCGGGTGGTGATCCGGGGCGCCGGAGGCTACGCCGATTACGTCTTCGCCGTGGGCATGTTCGGGTACGCCCTGGCCGATATCGTCTACCCCCTGCCCGATGAGGTCACGGACCAGCAGGCCGCCATGGTCGAACCCCTGTCCGTGGCGGTCGACGTGGTCCGCAGGTCGGGCATGAAGCTCGGCGACGTGGTGGTCGTCCAGGGCGCCGGTACGATCGGCCTCTTCGTTCTCCAGTGCGCCAGGGCGGCGGGCGCCGGAAAGGTCTTCGTCACCGAGGTCGCGCCGGTGCGGATGGAGATGGCCGGGCGGCTCGGGGCGGATGCGGTCATCAACCCGCGGCAGGAGGATGCCGTGGCGCGGATCCAGGAGCTCACCGGCGGGTTCGGCCCGGACTACGTCTTCGACTGCGCCGGAAACCCGGACGCCACCCGGACCATGCTCGACATGCTGCCGATCGGAGGCAAAGGCAAGGCCATCATCGTGGCCACCTACGAGAACACCTTCGAGATCGATCTGAACCTGTTCATGCTCAAGAACCTCCAGGTGTCCGGGTTCCTCTCGGGTGTCCCCGGCACCTGGGAGCCGCGCTGCGACCCCTTTAAGATCGCCATCGGTCTCATCCGCAGCGGCAAGGTCAAGATCGATCCCCTGATCACCGCGATCGTGCCCCTGGACAAGATCAACGACGCTTTCGCCGCCCTTTCGAGGACCGAGGAGATGGCGGTGCTGGTCCAGCCGTAGGTAGATGCGGCGACTGGAGGGCGACGCATGCGTCGCCCCTACGAGCCCGAGAAAGAAGGCGCGGCAAGCAGCGCCCCTACATGGGAGGATGATCATGCGACTCGAGGACAGGGTGGCCATCGTGACCGGCGGAGGAGGAGGACTGGGTGACGGGATCAGCCTTCGGCTGGCCCGCGAAGGCGCTCACGTCGTGGTCAGCGATCTCAAACCGGAGCTCGCGGAGAGGGTCGCAGCCAAGGTGAGGCAGACCGGCCGCAAGTCGATCGCGCTCCGGACCGACGTGCGCAGCCCGGACCAGTGCCAGGCCCTGGTGGAGGCGGCCGTGAGGGAGATGGGCCGCCTGGACATCCTCGTCTGCAGCGCCGGCGTGGACGGCGTTCCCGCGGACGATTCGAAGGCACTCCCGATCATCGAAAACATCCGGGAGGAAGACTGGGACCTCGTCGTGGACGTGAACCTGAAGGGCGTCTTCCTGTGCAACCGGGCCGCGGCGCCGGTCTTCAAGAAGCAGAAGAGCGGCAGGATCGTCAACATCTCGTCGGTCGCCGGCCGCCAGGGAGTCGAGTTCATGGCGCCTTACGCCGCCAGCAAGGCCGGGGTCATCTCCCTGACCCAGGCCGTGGCCCTGCAGCTCGCTCCCTATCACGTGAACGTCAACGCGGTCTGCCCCGGGATCATCTGGACTCCCATGTGGGAGCGCATGGCGAGCTACGCGTCGAAAGCCATCCCGGACTTCTCGGGGGTCGCCCCGGAGGACGTGTTCAGGATGTTCGTGCAGATCATGATCCCTTTCAAGAAGCCGCAGACGGCCGAGGACATCGCCAACGCGGTCGTGTTCCTCGCCTCGGACGAGGCCGCCGAGATCACCGGGCAGGCGCTGAACGTTTGCGGCGGCATGAAAATGAACTAAGTAAGGGCGACCGGCCGATCGCCCCTACGAAGCAGGGTGCAGGCCAGTTTCCGTCATCCCGGCCCATGTGCGGAGCGCGTGCGAGCCGGGATCCAGAAGTCTGCATCAAGAACAGCTGAATGCGGGGTGCAGGGACTGGATTCCGGCTTTCGCCGGAATGACGAAAAAGAGCCGCGCAGCTGCAGTTACGAGGCGCTCGGTGAGTTTCAAAAGACATTCCTCCTATTTCTTGCTGTTAGTCCTGGCGTGGTTCTTGATACCTTTCCTCATGATGATCCTCAAGGTGATTTTCTTTGATCGATGATCCAGAGCCTGGTGTTTCGGCCCAAATAGGGCTCGCGCATCTCGGGCTTGAAGCAGGAGAATAACGTGTCGCTCGTGGGCATCATCGCGAATCCCGCTTCCGGGAAGGACATCCGGCGACTCGTCGCATACGGGAGCGTTTTCGACAACCAGGAAAAGGTCCGCATCGTCCGGCGGGTTCTGCTCGGGCTGGCCACCATGGGGGTGGAACGGATCTGCTACATGCCGGATTGCTACGGCATCGTGGAGAGGGCCCTGTCGGAGATCGAGCTGAATGCGGACGTGTTCCCCCTCGACGTCGAGATCCGAGGGGAGCAGGAGGATTCCACCCGGACGGCCCGGGCCATGCAGGAACAGGGCGCAGACTGCATCGTGGTGCTGGGCGGGGACGGAACGAACCGGGCGGTCGCCAAGGGAAACGGCGCCGTACCGCTCCTGCCCATCTCCACCGGAACCAACAACGTGTTTCCGTTCATGGTGGAAGGGACCATCGCGGGCCTCGCAGCGGCCCTGATCGCCCGGGAGCTCGTGCCTGCGGAGGTCTGCACGTTCCGGTCCACCAAGCTGCTGGTCCTCGTGGACGACGTGCCGGCCGACCTGGCCCTCGTGGACGCCGCCGTCTACGACGACGTCTTCGCGGGGGCCCGGGCGGTTTGGGACATGAGCAAGGTGCGCCAGATCGTCCTGAACCGGGCCAGCCCGGACAGCATCGGCCTGTCCTCGATCGGCGGCCAGGTCCGCTGCATCGGGCCGGACGAGCCCGCGGGGCTCTACCTCGAGCTCGGGGAAGGAGGGCGGCTCGTGGTGGCGGCCGTAGCCCCGGGCGTGATCAAGAGGCTCTACATCAAGGGAGAGCGCCTGCTGGAAGAGGGCGAGGAAGTCGCGGTTTCGCTGGCGCCGTGCATACTGGCTCTGGACGGCGAGCGGGAATTCGAGGTGCAGCCGGGGCTGCGCACGGCGATCCGGCTGGTCCGGGAGGGGCCCTGGGTCGTGGACGTGGGCCGCACCATGCGGGCCGGGATGGAGCGCGGGATCCTGAGCCCGCCGTAAATGTCTCAAATAGATAGTGGATGGTGAATCTCGAGGTCGAAAGATGGCCGAGAAGCTGAAAATCCTATTCCTCTGCACCGGGAATTCGTGCCGGAGCCAGATGGCCGAGGGCTGGACGCGCCGTCTCAAAGGCGAGCTCATCGAGCCTTTCTCGGCAGGCATCGACCCCAGGGGGCTCGATTCCGATGCGGTACGCGTGATGGCGGAAGCCGGCGTGGACATTTCGGGCCAACCTTCGAAACACGTCGATTCCCTGAAGCACGTCTCCTTCGATCTCGTGGTCACCGTGTGCAGCCACGCCGGCGAGCACTGCCCGATCTTCCCGGGCCGGACCCCGGTCGTGCACGTCGGGTTCGACGACCCACCGGTCCTGGCCCGGGGCGCCGCGACCGAAGCAGCGCGTCTCGCACCCTACCGTCGCGTACGGGACGAGATCAAGGCGTTCGTCGAGACGTTGCCCGAGAGGTTTCAGGTGTCAGGTTTCAGGTGTCACGAAGCGCCCTCCAAATCCACCCAAGACCCCAGCGAGTAAGAGCTGAAACAGCCTCTGGTTCCAAGGTTCTCGCCGAGACTTTACGCGCTTCACAACCGGGCCGGGGTGACGAAGACAACCCTTCTCTTCCGTCATTCCGGCGAAGGCCGGAATCCAGTCCCTGTACCGCGCATTGCAGTTGCCCTTGAAGCATCCTTCTGGATCCCGGCTTTACACGCGCTCCGCACATGGGCCGGGATGACGGAAACGAGCCAGGACTCCAGCCTCTAGAACGCCCCGAGCTGGCACGGCTTAATCCGCACGCCCAACTTCTCGGCGGCGCTCGAGACCTCCATTCTCCTGAGCCCCAGCGCCTCGGCAATGGCCCACGCATCCGCGCAGGCCAGCCGGCCATCCGCCAGCTTTTCCCGGATCGCCTTTTCCAGCTCCGGCGATACGGTCGCCGCGGGCTCGAGCGCCTTCCCGCCTTCCTTGGAAGGATAGCCGAAGAGGCCGAGCTGGCACCGAACCAGCCTCACTTCGAGAAGGTCGATCGTCCTTCCGACCCGTGAAGGCTCCGCCCCGCTCTCGGAGACGATTTCGAATGCTGCACTGCACGCGATGGTGCTCCGTACGGCCTTCTTCCGCACGGCCTCGGCCAGGCGCTGGTCCGGCCGCTCGCCGGACGGGTGTTTCCTGGAGTAATGGGGAGCGTCTTCGTGAGCCATGTCGCGTCTCCTTGGAATGGTCACACAGGGCCTGTCGTTTTCGATTCTCGTGCAATTCTAGCAGAACGCCCGCCCCGTTCCAGCACCCGGTGGTGCCACCCGCCTTCCAAAGGTTCCAGGGTCCGTTGCTCCGGACCTGTCTGCACCAGCCCCTGGTTCCGGCTTGACCGGTCCGGTGTCCTTCGCTATAGTGATGCCGCACTGCGCAGCATGACTTTCCATAATATTGTAATAATAACAATTAGATCTGACACTCGTACTCTTTTCCGTCGGCAGCGGACGAGCATATCCCACGTGATGAGCGCGGCATCGCACCCCATGAGCCGAGCCAGAGGCGCGGCAGACGAACCCCTTCGCATCTGCCTGCTCACCTACCGCGGCAAGCCGACGTGCGGCGGCCAGGGCGTCTACGTGAGGAAGCTCAGCCGGGCCTTGAGGGATCTCGGGCACGAACCGTGCGTGGTCTCCGGCCCTCCTTATCCCGAGCTGGACGAGGATATCCCGCTCCACCGGCTCCCCAGCCTGGACCTGTACAACCCCGAAGACTTGTTCCGCACGCCCCGTCTGCGCGAGCTCTGCTCTTTCATCAACATGGTGGAGTGGGTGGGCGTATCGACCCAGGGCTTTCCCGAGCCCCTCACCTTCGGCATCCGGGCGTATTGCTTCCTGCGCGCGAAGAGGGGCGTGTTCGATGTGGTCCACGACAACCAGTCCCTCTCTTACGGGCTCCTGGGGATCCGCCGCATGGGGGTCCCGCTCGTGGCCACCATTCACCACCCGATCACGGTGGACCGGGAAGCAGAGATCCGGAGCGCCCGCGTCTGGTGGAAGAAGCTCAAGGTGATGCGGTGGTACAGCTTCCTGCCCATGCAAGCCAGGGTTTCCCGCCGCCTTTCCTACATCATCACGGTTTCGGAAAAGTCCAGAGAAGACATCTCCGCGGCCTTTCAAGTGCCGGCGGAGAGGTTCCGGGTGGTGCCCAACGGCATCGACACGAGCCTGTTCCGTCCGCTTCCCCACGTCCGCCGTGAGGAAGACCGCCTGATCGTGACCAACAGCGCGGACATGCCTCTGAAGGGGATGCGCTTCCTTCTCGAAGCGGTGGCCTCGATCGCCCGGCGCCGGGCCATCCGGCTCACCGTGGTCGGGACCCCCAAGAAGAATGGAGAGATCGAGCATCTGGTTAGAGACCTCGACCTCGGCCGCATCGTGGAGTTCACGGGCCGCATCGGCGACGAAGAGTTCCCACGTTATTATGCACGTTCCACGCTCGCCGTGATCCCTTCCCTGTACGAGGGCTTCGGGCTGCCGGCAGCAGAGGCCATGGCGTGCGCCATCCCCGTCGTCAGCACCACGGGAGGCGCACTGCCGGAAGTCATCGACAGCGCCGGAGTGCTCGTGCCCCCAGGGAACACTCGAGCCCTCGCCGAAGCCATCCTGGCCCTGCTCGACGACCCCGAACGCAGGCATGCGCTCGCGCGCGCCGGCTACGATCGAGTCCAGAGGCTTTACACGTGGCAGCGCGTCGCAGAGCGGGTCGCCGACGTCTACCGAGAGGCCATCGTTGATCACTGTCGACTTTTCCCGGCTTGAGCTGCACCCCGGCTTCCGGGTTCTCGACGCGGGTTGCGGCCAGGGCCGCCATCTGGCCGAGGCCTTCCGCAGGCAGGATGTCCACGTGGTCGGACTCGACCGGAACCCCGCGGACGCCGTGAAGGCGCGCAACCTGCTCCGGATCATGGAGCACGAAGGGGAGGGCGGCAACGGCTCCTGGAAGGTCTTCGTGGGAGACGTCACGAGCCTCCCCTTCAGCGACGCAGCCTTCAACCTCGTGGTCTGCTCGGAGGTCCTGGAGCACATCGCCGAGGACGCGCGGGCCATCGACGAGATCGCCCGCGTCCTCAAGCCGGGTCAATGGCTCGCCGTCAGCGTCCCGAGGTTCCTGCCGGAATCGATCTGCTGGATGCTTTCCAAGGCTTACCGGACCGAGCCCGGAGGGCACGTCCGGATCTACCGGAGGCGCGATCTCATCCGCCGGCTCGAGCGCTCGGGCCTGACTTGTGTCTCCACCGGCTGGGCCCATGCCCTGCACAGCCCGTACTGGTGGCTCAAGTGCCTGGTCGGCCCGAAAAATGAGGCCTCCCGTCTGGTCAAGTGGTACCATGCCTTTCTCGTGTGGGATATCGTGAAGCGTCCCTGGCTGACCCGGAAGCTGGAGAAGATGCTCAACCCGTTGATGGCGAAAAGTTGCGTGCTCTACCTCAGAAAGGATGGCGGGAATGGATCCGGAGAATTCGCCGCGCGCGAAAAGTCTTCCGATTGACGTGAACGCGCTGGGCCTGCTCATCGCAAGGACCCAGCGGGAGAGCGGCGAGATCCCCTGGCATGAAGGTGGGAAGACGGACCCCTGGGATCTCGTCGAGGCGGCCATGGGCCTCACCGTGGCCGGCTGTTTCCGGGAAGCGAGGTGCGCCTTCGAATGGATGGCGGGCGTGCAGCTCGAAGACGGCAGCTGGTACGCCGCCTATCGGGACGGCGTGCCGGAAGACCGGACCCGGGACGCGAACATGTCCGCGTACATCGCCGTGGGCGTCTTCCACTACTATCTGGTGACGCAGGACGCCGCGTTTCTGCGCAGGATGTGGAAGCCGGTGCGATCGGCCCTCGATTTCGTCCTGAGCCTCCAGGCGCCGAGCGGTGAGATCTACTGGGCCATCTCCCCCGGGGGCGAGGTGGATCCCATGGCGCTCCTGACCGGCTCGAGCTCCATTTTTATGAGCCTGAAGTGCGGCCTCGCCATCGCGGACCGGCTCGGCCGCGACCAGCCTGCGTGGCGCAGGGGCCTGGTCGAGCTGGGCAAGGCCATCCGGCACAAGCCGTACGTCTTCAACATGACCAAGGCCCGCTACTCGATGGATTGGTTCTACCCGGTGCTGTGCGGCGCCGTGACCGGGGCCGAAGCACGCAAGAAGATCGAGAGGCACTGGAAGAAGTTCGTCGCCAACGGGCTCGGCGTCCGCTGCGTCTCCGACCGGCCCTGGGTGACGATTGCGGAGAGCTGCGAGCTCGTGCTGGCCCTGGCGGCCATCGGACAGCGCAAGCTCGCCATGCTCCTGTTCAACTGGATCCAGGACCGGACCTTCGACGACGGCTCGTTCTGGTGCGGGTTCACGTTCCCGGACAGGGTCATCTGGCCCGAGGAAAAGATCACCTGGACCAACGGCGTGGTGCTGATGGCCGCTGACGCCCTGTTCGAGCTGACCCCGGGGAGCCGGCTGTTCGATCACGGCTTCTGGAGATGGCACGCGGCCAGGGCCGGACGCGAAGGCCGGTGCCCCGCAGCCTCCGCCGATGCGCCGTGCGGCGGCGAGGAAGAGATGACCTTGAGCAGCTTCGAGTGAGGCCCGGCCGCGCCGTGCAAAAGGACCACCGCCCCTATTCCCTCAAGAGAGCGCACCTCGAGATGCGCCGGCTCTACGTCCGGCGCTTCCTGGCCCCGCAGTTCACGCGCCTGGGCAAGGGCTACACCTTCATGCAGCCCCGGCACGTGTCCGTGTTCGGCGCCCCGATCGAGCTGGGCGACTACGCGAACGTGATCGCCACGCCGGACCACAAGGTGCGTCTCACCGTCTGGTCGGACCGCAAGGACCGGGGCGGGATCCGGATCGGCGACTACTGCCTGATCTGCCCCGGCGTGCGGATCAGCTCCGCCTATGGAATCACGATCGGCGACAACTGCATGCTGGCGGCCAACGTCTATGTGACGGATTCCGACTGGCACGACGTCTACGACCGGATCGCCACCATCGGCAAGAGCGCTCCGGTCACGATCGAGCCCAACGTGTGGATCGGCGACAGCGCCATCGTCTGCAAGGGGGTCACGATCGGAGAGAACAGCGTGATCGGCGCCGGTGCGATCGTCGTGGACGACGTCCCGCCGAACACCGTGGCGGCCGGTAATCCCGCGCGCCCGGTCAAGGAGCTCGATCCCGGGCTTCCGATCATCAAGCGGGAAGACTGGTTCCGCGATCCGGCCGAGCTCGCCCGCCGGATCGACGAGATGGACCGGGACATGCTGCGCGGGAACACGCTCCTCGGCTGGCTGCGCTCGGTGCTGTTCCCGGCCAGGGGAGATTGAAGCACGGGACGTCATTCCCGCGAAAGCGGGAATCTCACCGTTGCGAAGGATCCGGGAGGGGGACTATCCGGAGATTGCGAGCGTAGCGAAGCAAC
>JBFLZG010000111.1:21348-99507 GCA_040756235.1 bacterium
TTGCGATGGACCGGGGGGGGGGACACGCCGGTGTTGGCGTGCGCCCCGCCCCCACCTCCCGGACTCAGGGGGTTGCTTCGGTCGCCTTGGGCTCCCTCGCAATGTCCGCCAATATCGCCGGCCGCCAGGCGGCCTTGGCCGGGGATGACGGCCACCACATCGGAATGACAGTAGGAGCAGTTGCACCGGACCCGCACGAGAGGACTTCAACATGCGCGTTGCCATCATTGCCTCCCCTTACCCGCTGGAGGAAGCGCCCGCCCCGCCTCTCGGTGTGACCTACGTGGCCGCCGCCTTCGAGGCGGCCGGGGCCGAGGTCAGGATCTTCGATTACCTCGTCTCCCGCTACAGCCCGGAAAAGCTCGCCGCCGACCTCGATGACTTCCGGCCGGACCTCGTGGGCGCCGGCTCGGTGACGCTGAACTTCCCGCGGGCCGCGCGCATCATCGAGGACGTCAAGAGGCTCAGGCCTTCGATCGTGACCGCCATGGGCGGCCCCCACGTGAGCTTCGACGTGGAGAACACGCTCAGGACCTACCCCGGAATCGACCTTCTCGTCGTGGGCGAGGGCGAGCAGACCGCCATGGAGCTCGCCCCGGCCATCCGGGACCGCTCGGCCTGGCCTCGCATCCGCGGGCTCGCGTTCCGGGACGGCGACCGCATCGTGCGAACCGAGCCCCGGGAGCTCATCGAAGACCCCGACTCCGTCCCTCTTCCGGCCAGGCACCTGCTGCCCGTCTCCCGCTATCTCGCCCTCGGCTTTCCGGTGAGCATCATCACCAGCCGCGGCTGCCCTCACCCCTGCATCTTCTGTCAGGGGCGGCGCATGATCGGGAGCAAGGTCCGTTACCGAAAGCCGGTGAAAGTGGTGGATGAGATCGAAGAGATCCTCTCCTACGGCTTTCCACGAATCAACTTCGCCGACGACCTCTTCCTGTCCAAGCAGGAGCACGCCCGCGCCGTCTGCCGCGAGATCCTCAGGCGCGGGCTCAAATTCGGCTGGAGCGCCTTCTCCCGGGTGAACACGGTGGACCTCGAGACCTTCCGCCTCATGCGGGAGGCTGGCTGCGACGCCGTGAGCTTCGGCATGGAGTCCGGCAACCAGGAGATGCTCAAGCGCCTGCGCAAGGGGATCACCCTCGAGCAGGGAAGGCGAGCCGTAGCGATCTGCAAGGAGGTCGGGATCCTGGCGCACGCCTCCTTCATGGCCGGACTGCCCGGCGAGACGCTCGAGACCCTGAAGGAGACGCAGGCGTTCGCCGACGGCCTGGACATCATCTACGGCTTTCACATCCTGGCGCCCTTTCCGGGCACTACGATCCGGGACGAGGTCGACAAGTACGACCTGGAGATCCTGACCAGTGACTGGTCCCGCTACGACGCCAACCAGGCCGTCGTGCGAACCTCCCAGCTCGCCGCAGAGGACATCGAGAAGTTCGTGCACGACTTCGAAAAGAGCTGGTTCGAGGCCTGGCAGGAAATGGTGGACCGGTACAACCGGGGCACGTCCGCGAACCCTGAAGAGTGGCTCCGCGTTTACGGCCACTACAGAATGGAGCTCACCTATCGGCTCTTCGCGGACGACCTCCTGGAAGAGCACGGCCGCTTTCCGCTGAACGGCATGCCGGACGCCTCCTCCTGGCAGGACGACACGGCGCTCGTGGACAAGGTTGCCGAGCTGACCGGGTTCGAGCACAAGCTCGTCTCGGAAACTCTCAAGGACTTCATCGGAAAAGGGTTCATCAAGGCCAGGAAAGAGGACCAGCACCTGCGCTGGTTCTGGACCCACAATCGGTGGATGGACTTCGGCCCGTTCGCAGGCCGTTGAAACAGGCCCATCTGCTGCGCCTGTTGCGAGCGCAGCGCGGCAATCCCCCTGCATCCCTGCGACGGAGTGTGTGCGCCTGCTCCTTTCGCGCGTCTTGCATCGGGCCGTTTCCTCCTTCCAAGGGTCGGAGACCCCACCCTCCGGGCGGGTCCCCATCTCCTCGCCAGCCTTTCAGGAGGGCGTTCTTCCCAAGAGACGTCTCGTCTACCTCAATTCTCTCAGCTGTTCTAGATCCAGATCGGAACTTCCCGCATCCGATAGGATGAGTACCGGGGATGGCCCCGGACGCGACAGCGTTCATTCCGCACCGCAAATTCCGGAAAAGGTGTGGTTTCCGCGATGCCTGGGGCCCGGGGTCGGCTCGGCAGCCGCAGGAACCCGTCACGCCGCCATGCAACAGCGTCCAACCGACAGAAGACCGCCGCCTCCGGGCGGGGCCCGCAAACCAACCGGGACCCGATTCTTCCGATCCTGGCCCGCGCTCACCTGGGTGCTCGTGCTGGCCGTCCTGTTCGCCTGGCTGTCGAACCGGTACGGTCCCGGAGGAGGCCCGGCGACTCCCATCGATTACAGCAAGTTCCGGGAGATGGTCGCGGCCGGCAGGGTGGCGCGCATCACGGTTTCGAACGACGAGATCACGGGCCGGCTCAAGCAGGCCGAGAGGGCCCCTTCAGGCAACCGCGAGACCGAATTCACGGAGTTCGTGACCTACCTGCCTTCGTTCGGCGATGACGAGCTGTTCTCGCTGCTGCAAGCCAACCAGGTGGCGATCCGGACCGAGCCGGCCAACAAGTTCTCGACCTGGGCGCTGCTTGCCAATCTCATGCCTCTCCTGTTCCTGCTGGGCATCGGCTATCTCCTGATCACCCGGATGCGCCAGCAGGGGATGGGCGTCTTCTCCATGGGGCAGAGCCGTGCGAAGCTCTACGAACAGTCCGACAAGCGGACCACCTTCGAGGACGTGGCCGGCCTGGAAGGCGTGAAAGTAGAGCTGGAGGAGATCGTCGACTATCTCAAGGCCCCGGACCGCGTCGTTCACCTGGGGGGCACGCCGCCCAAGGGCATCCTCATGGTCGGGCCGCCGGGGACCGGCAAGACGCTGCTTGCCCGTGCCGTGGCCGGGGAAGCGAACGTCCCCTTCTTCAGCATCACCGGCTCCGATTTCATGGAGATGTTCGTCGGCATCGGCGCATCGCGGGTGCGGAACCTGTTCGAAAACGCCCGCAAGGCCGCCCCCTGCATCATCTTCATCGACGAGCTGGACTCGATCGGACGCCGCCGGGGCGCAGGCCTGGGCGGCGGTCACGACGAGCGCGAGCAGACGCTCAACCAGCTGCTTTCCGAGCTGGACGGCTTCCAGCCGACCGAAAACGTGGTCGTCATGGCGGCCACCAATCGGCCCGACATTCTCGACCCGGCGCTGCTCAGGCCGGGCCGCTTCGACCGCCGGATCACCGTCGACCTGCCGACGGTCAAAGGACGCGAACGGGTCCTGGCGATCCACGCCCGCAACAAGCCGCTGGCACCCGACGCGGATCTGGCCAAACTGGCGCGCGGCACGCCCGGCTTCAGCGGAGCCGACCTGGAGAACATCCTGAATGAAGCGGCCCTGCTGGCGGCCCGCCGCAAGCAGAAAGTGATCGGCTGGAAAGACATCGAGGAGGCCAGAGACAAGGTGCTGTTGGGTCTGGTCCGGGAAGGTCTCGCCCTGACCCGGGAGGAATGCGAGCTGATCGCATACCACGAGGGGGGGCACGCACTGCTGGCTGCGCTGCTGCCCCATGCCGATCCGATCCACAAGGTGACGATCGTTCCTCGCGGCCAGGCGATGGGGGTGACGCAGCAGCTTCCGGAGAAGGAACGGTACATCTACAAACGCGAATACCTGATGGACCGGCTGAGCGTGGCCCTGGCGGGGCGCGCCGCCGAAGACCTGGTGTTCGGGACCGTCACCAGCGGCGCGGAACACGATCTCAAGCAGGCCACGCAACTGGCCCGCAAGATGGTGCTCGACTGGGGCATGAGCAAGCGCTGGGGGCACATGGCCCTCGGAGGCCGCCGCGAGCACGTCTTTCTGGGCGAGGAGATCGCCGAAAGGCGTGAGTACAGCGAGGCGACCGCGAGCGAAGTGGACGAGGAGATCGCCTCCATCCTCGAAGAAGCCTACGACCGCAGCCTGGACGCGCTTCGGTCCCACCGCCGCGAGCTCGACCTTCTGACCAAGGCGCTGCTGGAACGCGAGGAGATTCCCGGTGAAGAGGTGCTCGCGATCGTCGGCGTGCGCAAGAAGGCCGAAGAGACGACTCTCCAGTAGGGCCCCGAGTACGACGAAGTCCCCTCCCAAGTTGGCTTCCGAGGATCACCCGATGGGTGGGGAACCAGCCTGTGGCCAGACAGATCGAAGCGCGCGGGGGGGAGTCCGATCCTCAGCCGTTGTCCAGGCGCTGACCCATCACGCACCCTGGGCATGGGGAGAAGACGTCGCGCCTTTTCCCCCATGCCTCATCCTCCTTCGCTTTTGGCTCCGACCCGCCACGCGGCGGAGCACGCCCAGGGTCCCCACCATGGGGAGCTCCTCGAACAGGCCGGACGCCAGAGCCAGCTTGTAGATCGTATAAGGGGCCTGGCCGCCCTTGCTCGGGTCCGGAAAGATGTCGTGGATGAGGAGATAGCCTCCGGGCAGGACATGGGAGGCCCAGCACGAGTAGTCCGTGAGCGCCGCCTCCAGGCTGTGCCCGCCATCGATGAAGACCAGGCCGAGAGGGGTCGCCCAGCAGCGGGCCGCCAGCTCCGAGCGGGCCACGATGGGTACGACCGTATCCTCCAGGGAGGCCGCGGCCAGGGTCTTGCGAAACTCGCGGAAAGAATCCATGCGGCCCGTTTGCCGGTCCAGCAGGTCCGGATCGTGGTACTCTTCGCCGGGCTGGTGCTCCTCGGACCCGCGGTGGTGGTCGATGGAGAACAGCACGCCGCCGCCTTCGCGGCACCCCGTCCCGAGATAAAGCGTGGACTTGCCGCAGTAGCTGCCGATCTCGAGGCAGGGGCCCATCCGACAGGCTTCCCTGGCCAACTCGCACAGACGCATGCCCTCTTCCTCGGCCAGGAAGCCCTTGACCCTTCCGACCAAGTTCTTCAAAGCACGGCTCTCCAGCGCTCGCGCGCTGCACATCGATGGCCCCTCCGCGCAACGAGAGTAGAGAACGAGGGGACGCTTGTCAAAGACTCGTGCCTCCCGAAAGCGTGGCGGGCGGACTCTTCTCCCCTCTATCGTAAAATTTCGTCAAGGGGGGACAGGGGAGGATTTCGAAAGGGCCAAGCTGAGCTCTCAAATCCCCCCTATCCCCCTTTTTCAAAGGGGGGAACTGAGCTCAGATTTTCTTCACCTCGGAAATGGCGCATACTGGTGCCACGCTGCTTGAAAGTGCCCCGAGGGGTATCCCATGTCTGCCGGAGCTTGCGGAATCGACTGCGGCGTCTGCCGCCTGAAGGTCCGCGGCCTCTGCAGCCCCTGCGGCGCCGCCACCGGGGAGGCCGCCCGGGAGAAGCTCGAGGCCCAGCAGCGCATCTTTCAGGGCAGCTGCCCGGTGCTCCGATGTGCCCGCGACCACGGCATTCCGTACTGCCTGCGCGACTGCACGCACTTCCCGTGCGAGAGCTTCCGGCGCGGGCCGTACCCTTTCAGCGAAGGATTTCTTCAAATGCAGCAGAGAAGGCGCTCGGAAAGCCGTCCTCCGACGATCGCTCTGAAAGACATGCTCCGCTGGAAAGAGGAGGAAATCGACTCCGGCCACTGGGAGGAGCTGCGGGGCCTGGATCCCGGGGAGGTGTGCCGCCGGGCCTTGGCGGCTTACGACGAGAAGGAAGCATCCTACAGGGTCCGGTTTCTGGATCGATCCTACAGGGTCTCGCCCTCGCGCAGATCGGTCGTCCGGGCAGAAGACGGCGCCGGCACTTCCTTTCGATTCGCGGAGACCTCCTTTGCCGAGGCGCTCGTACTGGTTCTCTACCTGCTGAGGGCCAAGGAGCTCCCTCTGAGCGGCCGGCAGCAGACAGAACGGGAGCTGCCCGGCGGCGGGACCTTCTTCCAGGGGCCCCATGAGCTGCCGCGCGCGCCCCTCCTCGAGCGCTTCGGGGGGGACCCGCCGGGCCTGCTCCAAGCCGGCCTGGCCCTCGGCGCCAAGCCGCTCGCCTTCGGAGACGCCGCTTTCCGCCTGCAGGCGCTGCCGAGGGTCCCGGTAGACTACATCCTCTGGGCCGAGGACGAGGAGTTTCCCGCCAGGCTCACTCTCGCCTTCGACTCCTCCGCGGCAGAGCACCTCCCCCTGGACGTGCTCTGGGCCCTCATCCACATCATCACGGTGCGACTGCTCGAGGCAGGGTGAAGGGATCATGCCCCTTCACGCTCTTCCAAGCGCGGGAGTAGCTTTCCGCTCAGGTGGGTGTCCCGGCTGGTTCCGTCACCCCGGCGAACCCGGATCGGAGTCCAGGCAGGCGCCGGGGTCCAGTGCCTGCACCCCGTCATTCCAGCTGTGAGCCAGGCTTCTGGATCCCGGCTCTCACGCGCTACGCAGCATGGGCCGGGATGACGGAGCATGACATCCGACTCTTTTCCGTCATTCCGGCGCAGGCCGGAATCCAGTCCATGCGTCAAGCTCGACGCCCTGGCCTTTGGCCGCCGGAAACAGGCATAAAGAGAACGCGACCAGCAAAGGGAGCAGAAGACCTCGGACTCTCATGGCTCTCTCCTCGCGAGGCTGTCGAGAAAGGCGCATCTGCGGCGTTGTGCTCATCCTCTTCCGCCCCCTCACTCCGCTTCCGCACCCACCATCTTCTCGAGCTTTTCCATGTACCGGCGGATCTTGCGGAGGTGCTTCTGCATGTGGTGGCGCTGCATGGGGTCTTCATCCCAGCTCTGCGAGGCGATCCTGGCGGAGACGGCGCGCATCCTCAGCAGGACCTCCTCCGCGCTCGCGCGCAGGATGCGGTCGCCCTCGGGCAGGCCGGCTTTCGCCTCCTCTTCGGCGGACGGCTCGGCCAGCACGAGATCCTCCATCAGCCGAGGGACGCGAACGGACGGGCCGAGAACCTCCTTCAGCTTGCCCGCGAACTCGACCGAGATCGATTCCTCGCCGTGGACCACGAAGACCTGGCCGGCCGGCGGGTCCATCCTGCCCAGCCAGCCGAGGAGCCCCTGCTGGTCGGCATGCGCGGAAAATCCGCCCAGGGTGTGGACCTTCGCCATGACCGAGACGTCCTCGCGGAAGATGCGGACCTTCCTGGCTCCCTCCACGAGCTTTCTCCCGAGGGTCCCCTGGGCCTGGAAGCCGATGATGACGACGTGGTTTTCCGGCCTCCACAGGCTGTGCTTGAGGTGGTGCTTGATGCGGCCCGCGTCGCACATGCCGCTGGCCGAGATGATGATCACCGGGCCGGCGAGCTCGTTGAGCGCCTGGGATTCTTCGGCCGTGCGGGCGAACTTCAGAGTGGAGTTGGCGAGAGGGTTCTCGCCTGAAGCCAGGATCTCGAGGGAATCCCGGTCGAAACATTCCGGGTGGCGGCGAAAAATGTCGGTGGCCGAGATCGCCAGCGGGCTGTCTACGTACGTGGGCAGCGCCGGGATGCGGCCCTCGGAGCGGAGCTGGTGGAGCGCATAGAGGACTTCCTGGGTCCGCTCGACCGCAAAGGCCGGTATCACGATCCTGCCCTGGTCCTGGGCAGCCTGCCTGAGGATCTGAGCCAGCTCTTCCAGAGTCTCGCCCATGGGCCGGTGGAGCCGGTTGCCGTAGGTGGACTCCAGGAAGACGAAATCCGCCCGTCCGGGTGGCTGGGGATCGCGGACGATGAACTGCTCCGGATGGCCGAGGTCCCCCGAGAAGAGGACCGTCTTGCTGCCCCCGTCGGACGGGAAGGACATCTCCAGAAAGGCAGACCCGAGGATGTGCCCTGCCTCGCGGAAGCGGATCGTCAGGCCCGCGAAGGGTGAGACCGGAGCGTCGTACGGGACTTCCTCGAAGAAAGGAAAGGTCTTCTCGGCATCCGCCGCGGTGTACAGGGGGGCCACGGGACGCGCTCCGGAGCGCTGGTTCTTGCGCGTCTGCCACTCGGCTTCCATCTGCTGAATGTGCCCGCTGTCCGGCAGCATGATCCTGCAGAGGTCCGCGGTCGCCGAGGTGGCGTAGATCTTTCCCCGGAAGCCTTCCCGCACCAGCCTGGGGACGAGCCCGCTGTGGTCGATGTGCGCGTGGGTGAGAAAGACGGCGGCAAGCTGCGAGGGGTCGAAGGCGAAGCGCAGGCGGTTTCTCTTCTCCATTTCACGGCCGCCCTGGAACATGCCGCAGTCCACCAGAAAGGGAAAGCCCCGGTGGCGGCAGAGGAAACAGGAGCCGGTGACGGTGCGGACACCGCCGAGACAGGTGACTTGCATGGGCCCCTCGAGCATGATCGTAGTTGGGTGCGTGTTTGCGGCGGCAACGAGGCCTTTCACGCTTAGCACGGAGGCTCGAAGGGGGTCAAGCCGCGAGGCCCGGGCCCATGCGCGCTGAAAGCAACTCATCCTGGACTTCGAGGCCGGTTTCGTTATAATGGTCCCTGCCCGAAACGGCGCTTCTGCCGAAGCATGCCAAGAGCTGGCCCGGTCGTTCTTTCCAGAGCAGAGGAGGACCCGACATGCCGATCGATCTGAAACAAGCACTGGGAGCGCAGATCCAGCCGATGACCTACCAGATGACGCCCGACAAGGCCATGCTGTACGCCCTGGGGGTGGGCTCGACCCCGGAGGGCGAAGAGCTCTGCTTCGTCTACGAGAACGGGCTCAAGGTGCTGCCGACCTTCGGCGTCGTTCCTCCTTTCCCTGCCATGATGGGGCTGCTGGGGGTGCCGGGCGTGAGCATCAACCCGGTCATGATCCTCCATGGAGAGCAGTACCTCGAGATCCGCAAGCATCCCATCCCCACGTCCGGGGTCCTGACCACCAAGCCCAAGGTGGCCAACATCTACGACAAAGGCAAAGGCGCCCTCATCGAGGTGGACGCCGAGACGCTCGATGAAAAGGGCGACGTGGTCTTCTTCAATCGCTTCGCCACCTTCGTGAGAGGCGAGGGGGGGTTCGGCGGGGAAAAGGGGCCTCAGCCGGGCAACGAGCCTCCGGAGAGGGCTCCGGATACGGTCGTCGAGATGAAGACGCTCAAGCAGCAGTCGGCGATCTACCGGCTCTCCGGCGATTACAATCCCCTCCACGTCGACCCTGCCTTTGCGGCCATGGCCGGATACGACCGGCCCATCATTCACGGCCTCTGCACTTTCGGGTTCGTGGGAAGGTCGGTCCTGAAGGCCTACTGCGGATGGGAGCCGGCCAAGTTCAAGTCGATCAAGGTCCGCTTCTCCAGGCCCGCCTGGCCGGGAGACACGATCGTGACCGAGATGTGGAAGGTCGGGCCCGGCAAGCTCATCGTGCGGGCCTCTACCAAGGAGAAGCCCGGCGAATACGTGCTGACCAACGCGGCCGTGGAGCTGAACGTGTAGGAGGCCGGAGCCTGCCGCCGCGCTCCGTTGCGGGGGAGCGGGTGGAGCGCTGCTGACAGGCCCGCGGCTGAAGCCGGGAAGACGATTGCGGCGAGCGCTGATTGGACGGACGAGGGCCCCGGGCGCGGAATCGCCCGGGGCCCTTTTTCGTGCCCAACGACCTCGGATCTCTTCGCACGTTCAGAAAGAGCGGGCACTAGCCTGGGATGAACACGCACTGCGTCGGCGCACTCCGCATCACCGTGGAACGCGAGGGGGCCCGCGAGCACGCCAAGGTCAGCTACCCGGTCCGGTACGGCAGGTACGGGGAAATCACCTCCTCCGGTTTCGTCTACCACTTCAACCGAAAGGGCGAGATCAGGCATCTGCACGCTCGCCTGGACGGATGGCCCCACCCTGCCGACTGGCTGAAGCGCACGCCGGGGAACGACTGGGTCTACTACTCCTCGGGAGAGTACGCGGAGGTGTTCGGCCTCACGGGAGAGTACTATCTTCCCTGCCTCTCTTACCCGAGCAACGCCGTGGTCGGAGGCAATCCCTTCGCGAACCCGGCGGTGAGCGCCGCCCTCGAGTCGCTCGAGTCCCTCCACCTCGAGCTCGGCCATCTGGCCGCGGACACTCGCAGACTTCCTGCCGCGGTGAGAGACTTCGTCGGCCGGATTGCGGCGAGCGGCCCGGCCGCCCTCCGGCGCCGCGCGGACCGGCTGCGACGGCTGCTCGGCGGCCGGCTGACCGTGCTGCCGCCCGACACGCGCCACGTGGACTATGACGTCCTGCCGGTTGTCGTGGCCCAGGGCTGCGCCTACAACTGCACGTTCTGTCGCGTGAAGTCCGGCCGGCCGTTCCGGGCACGGGAGCGCGAGGCCATCGGCCGCCAGATCGAGGGCGTACGCAGATTCTTCCAGGAGGACCTGCCGAACTACAACTCGGTGTTCCTGGGCGACCACGATGCCCTGCGGGCCGGCGCCGAGGTCCTGGAATTCGCCGCGCGCAAGGCCTATGAGCGATTCGATCTGGCACACTCGTACCTGCGGGGGTCCAATCTCTTTCTCTTCGGCAGCGCGGACACGATGGCCCGCTCGGACGAGGGGCTTTTTCAGATGCTCGAAGCCCTGCCGTACGCGGCGACCTACCTCAACATCGGCCTCGAATCGCCGGACCCGGCGACCCTGAAGGCGCTCGGCAAGCCGGTTACGCCGGAGGTCGTGGAGGAGGCGTTCGCCCGGATCTTGAACGTGAACAGAAGGTACATGAAGATCGAGGCCTCCGCCAATTTCCTCATCGGCGCCGGGCTCCCGCCGACCCACCTTCCTTCGGTCATGGCATTGACCTCGGAGCATCCGGTGCGCTCCTGCGTCAAGGGGACCGCCTACCTGTCCCCTCTCATCCGGCGCCCCCCGGGACCGGAAGAACGCAGAAAGCTGCTCTCCCGCTTCCGTGAGGTGAAGCTCGCAAGCCGCCTGCCCGTCTACCTCTACCTGATCCAGAGGCTCTGACCCCCGCAGCGGGGAGAGTAGGATCGGTCATCCCATTTCGTCTTCCCGGCCCAGTTGCGCAGCGCGTGTGAGCCGGGATCCAGCAGTCTGCATCAAGAGCGGGGTGCACGGACTGGATTCCGGCCTGCGCCGGAATGACGGAAGAGAGGGCCGTGTTGTCTTCCGTCATCCCGGCTCACTCGGTTAGGGTGGACAAAGCAAAGCGTGTCCACCAATCCCGGCTCAAAGTAGCGGGAGCAGCGGCGCACGGCACCGCGAGGTCGGCCAAAGCATCCTCCCTGCAGATTCCGATTGACTCCGCGCCCGCGGCTCCGTTAGCATTGAAACAACGTTGTGGATTATATCTTTACACAATCGGATGGTGATCCGACCGCGTCCGGCCCTTCACGGCAATGGGGGGGGAGCCATGATCCACGTCAAAATGGGCGAAAGCTCGAAGCAGGAGACGATCGCGCACGGCGTGATCCGGATGACCGTGGTTCTGATCTTTCCCGCGATTCTTTCCTTCACATTCTTCACAGGCCCCATCCGCGCGGGGGCAGCAGAGACTTCCGCCGTCAACCAGGCTTTCAGTGACGTCCTCGACAACCTGATGTCGAACTACTGGTCGCCGCAAGACAACGGCGACTGGCTCCACGACGAGATCGGCGGTTGGGACACGTGCGCGGGCTATGACGCCTCTCAGTACAGCACGGACCTCTTGTACCCCCTGGCCCTCGAGACGGGCGACTCCGTCTTCGAGGAACGTGCGAACCGCACGGTCGAGTACGTGATCGGCATCGCGAACCTCGAGGCGCTCCTCGAGAAGGTCACAAACGGGGAAGACCTCACCGAAGAGGGCGCGAGCCTCCCCGCCCTTCTCTATGGCCAACGCTACTACACCGGCGCTTCTCCCTATGAGTTCGACGGCGAAATCCGGGTGGTGGCCCTCCTGGCCGGCGGTCTCCTGCATCAGGGGTATCCCTTCAGCGATATCCTGAACGCCTACAGCGGACCGGCTGCCGTGGCGTACTACATCCTCATCAGCGCTTACACCTTTCGCGATCAGGGAGCGCCCGGCCAGTCCTTTCTCATGGCGAGGCAGGCCTACAGCCTCCTGGATCTCGCAGAGCCGTATTGGGTCCAGGAGACCGAAGACTCCGGCTACTACGAAGACCCCGCGAGCTGGGATTCCCTCTGGGACTGGGGGCTCGTGCTTCAGGGCGTGGCCCTCGCCTACCAGGCCAGCGGCCAACCTTCCTATCTGAAACGCGCCCGCGACATGCTGAACTACATGGAGGCCGACTGGGACGGCGCGGCTCCGTACGGCTATTGCGATTCCCCTTCCTGCACGAGCAAGACCCTCTCGGTCAATCACATGCTGGCCCGCGGTCTGCTCATCCTGTACGACGCCACCGGCGAGCCGGCGTGGTTGGAACGCGCGGCGAAAGTCATCGAGTTCATGACGGACCCGGCCATCCTCATCGAGGACGACCGGTTCCCCGGCTTCCGGATCATCGGCCACGACTGGACCTCTTACTACGGAGCCAACCACTGCTCCTGCTCCGGGTGCAATTTCGCTGTCCTGGCCGCCATCTGCAACCACAACGTTCTCGAGCGGGACGGCCCCCAGGGGATCGACCCGCTGCCTGGGTGCGTGATCGCCACGACCGCTTACGGAAGCGGCCTGGACGGAAGGATCCGCATGCTGCGGGAATTCAGGGACAGGCACCTCAGCCGATGGGAGCCGGGCAGAGAGCTCATCGCGAGCTACTACAGGTACAGCCCTGCGCTTGCGGACGCGCTGGCCCGGCACGAGTGGCTCCGCACCATTGTGCAGGCGCTGCTCCTGCCCTTCATCGGCTTTGCGTCGCTGTTGGTGTGACACCACCCGCGACGGCCACGGCAGGACCGAGCACCGTCACTCCGCCGGGAGATAGCTGAACGCCCGGTAGACGAACTCCGTCCAGGGCGACTCTCCCTGGTTGGCGATCCGCACCCGGACTCGATCCCTGCCGGCCGTCAGGGAGGCGGGCAGCAGGAAGTCGCTGTCCGCCCAGCGCTGGCGGGGGTTCTCCCAGACGTCGTACCAGATGCCGGCCGGGCTGCCGTCCACAAAGACCTCGGCCTTCTGCCTGCCGTGAGACTGGTCGAGTCTCCTGCGCAGGAGGACGCCCACGTTCGCGGGATCGATGGCCAGGTCGAATTCGCTCCAGCCCGCAACCAGGTGGCCCTCGTCCGTGACGATCACGTCGTCCGCGTCCCCTTCATAGACGGAATCGACGATGCCGGAGGGCTCGACTCCCTGCGCCGCATAACCGTGCTCGGCGCGCGAGGACGCGTCGGCCGGGTGCAGCTCGTCGGGGGACGAAAGGAGCGCGTCGGGCTTCCCGTACCCATAGGCGACGCTCGAGTGGGTGTCCTCGATGTTGGTGTTGTCTCCATCGTGCTCGATGCCGAAATCGGCCCCGTTGAAGAAGGGAACCAGGTCCCCCAGGTGCACCCGGTAGCATCCGGTCTGGCTGCGCGCTCCAACTCGCCTCAGCCGGAAAGGGCTTCCGTGCAAAGGCCGGGAGAAGGGGCCGATGACGATGTACCAGCCTGCGTTGAAGTAATCTTCGGTCCCGGTGCCGTAGATGGCAGGGGAGAGCGACCCGTTCACGTAGAACCGCTCGTCTCCCTCCATGTACGTATGCGGTATAGGTCCGGTCATGGTGTAGGTCACCCCGACAAAGTGGCCGCTGCCGCCAAAGCTCGCAAAACCGTAGTCTCTGCCGATGGCGGTAGGATCCTCCTGCCGGTGAGTCGCGATGAAATAGCCGGAAGCCGCAGGGTAGCGGGCGTCCAGCACCTCCAGCTCGTAGTCGATGGTGGCGTCCACTTCTCCGCGGTTTTCGAGCGTAAGTGCCGCGGAAGACCAGAAAGGCATGGGGAAACGACAGTAGTAGCGGCCGTCCTTGCGGCCGAAGAGCAGCCCCTGGGGCGCCGCTTCAGGATAGTAGGAGCCAAAGAACTCGTTTACCGGCGCCTGGATGTCGGGCTCGAGGTGACCGTCCCAGTGGGCGACGATCCAGATGGAGGAGGCGGTCTCGAACCCGAAAGGCACGACATCCAGGTAGAGGTTCCACACCGCGCCGGCTCCCTGCTCGGACAGGAAAGTCCCGGACCCGCCTGCCGGCAGCGAGAGCCGGCCTGATCTGCGGCTCACGTCCGCAGGCGGCTTCGGATCCCGGGCAGGCTCCTCCCACTGTGCGAACAGGCGGGAATAGTCCTCGTCGCCCGAGAAGGTCTCCACGGTCTGGTCGCCGTCGAAGCGCTGAAAGGTGATGTTGTAGTACTCGGGCGGCACGCTCAAGGTGATTTTCGCGCGCTGCCGATAGCAGATGGGCACGTAGCAGACGTAGCCTCCTCCTGACTCGCTGATGAAGTTGACCAGAGGAAACAGAAAGGGTGCCTGGACCTGCGAGAAGAAACAAGTGAAGGGTAGGTCGACGAGAGGAGTCTCCATGTCTTCCACGTAAATGCGGATCTGGCTGTCCCAGGCGATCAACGCCGTGAACCACATCCGGTAGATGCAGCCGGGGCCGTAGTCATCGAAGACGACGTACTCGCCTTTCTCGTCGGCGTAGAGCTGGGTGTTCCGCGGGAAGCCGTCATCGTTGCCTCCGGTCTGGTCATGGCTCGAGAGCTGGCGGGCCAGCGTCCGGTAGCGCAGAAGGGGGAGCGAAGCCGCATCGGCCACCGCCTCCACGCCGGGGCCCGGCGGCTCCAGCCGGAGGCCGGCCGCGCTTCCGGCCGACGGGTTGTCCGCGCCGTCTCCGCCGCCGCAGCCGGCCGCAACGAGAGCCCCGCACAGGACGGCGTCCGCCAGGACAAAGAGGAAGAGACCTCGGCTCGTCTTCATGGCCCTGCCCTCCGCAATTATGCCGAGTCTAGCAGAACGATAACGACGCAACAAAACAAAATGCTGTGTTCCGCAACGTGAAGCCCCATTTCCGTTGTGCCATGCTCCAATCAATTTTGTGTTTGACTCCCCGATACGGGTCAAGGTAGCTTGACCAAGGCTTTTCCCGCCTGAATTCGCCCGTCACTTGGAGAAGGTGCCGCATAACACCCGTGCAGAGGCTGGCGAGAAATGGCCGGATGCAAGGCAGGCGAAGCCCTGAGGATCCAGGCACCTCACTGACGGAGGAGGGTGGGGAGCCTGCCCCGGCGAAGGCCGGGAACGAAGAGCGAGCCGAACGCAGCAGGTGGCCGTTCATCGACAGCCTCTCAAAGGAGGTGCCAGATGCCCAGCATCCACAGCAAGGAGTTCCCCTGGTACTCGGACTCGGACAAGAACCGGAAGGAACACGTCGTCTCGGCCGGAAAGCTCATGATGAACGCGGCGCACACGGCCCCGGTCACGGGCGGCGTGGACAACATCGAAGCCGAGCTCATCTGGGGCGAGAAGGAGCTCGCCCAGCTCGCGGACAAGATGGACGAGCTTTCCTATCTGCCCGAGAACAAGCGCGTCGACGAGTTGTTCCGGACAGAGGGCCAGATGGTGAGAGAATCGGATTGCGTCCTCGCCCTGGGAAGCTTCCGCGCCCGCAACATGCCGTTCGACGCCAACTGCGGCATGTGCGGGGGCGCGTCCGGCTGCGGGTTCGTGTACTCCCGGCGCAGGGCCGTGGCCGGCCAGATCGACCATTCCGACAAGAGCCTGTCGAAGACCACCATCGACGGCCCCCTGTGCCAGATGTTCCTGCACAACCTGGGCTACGGAATCGGATCGGCCTTGTGGACCGCGCGCACCCTGCTGGTGGACGCCCGGCCGTTCATGACCGTGGGCGTTGCGGCCAACCGGCTCGGCTACTGCAGGAATTCCGCATTTGTCGTGGGGATCCTGCTCTCCGCCACCTCCAAGAACCCGTACGTGGACATTCCCTATCACCACCACGTGGTGAACATGCGCCGGATCGTGGAATCGGTGCACCAGGCCTTCATCATCCCGAGACAGATGGGCCTCGACTATCGGCTCCATCCCTTGAAGAAAGCCAAAATAGGTAAGGACGAGGACAAGGACTAGGCTAGAATTAACGACTCTGATGCAGGCTGTTCGAAAATGCCCAGATGCAAGGCAGGCGAAGTTATGAGGAATGAGGCGTACTTCGGAATCACAGTGGACCCCGGCCTTCGCCGGGGCAGGCTCCCCGCCCGCCTCCATGACCAGCGAGCCGAACGCAGCAGATGGGCGTTTTTCAACAGCCTGCCGGGGAGGTGAGGACCATGGCGATGGTCGACGGACGCGCATTCGCGCAGGAACAACTGTGGCAGTCTGCAGGGCTGGTGCTGAACGCTTACTACAAGGCTCCCCTGGTCACCAGCCGGCTCGACCAGAAGGCGCTCCTCCTCTCCGGCGAGGAGTTGATGCCCATGCTCGACCTGATCGAGACCCTCTCGAAAAAGGTCGGAGGCCACGAGGCGACGCAGAACATCTTCTTTCCATTGTACATGGACTACCTGGCCTACCGCGTCGCCATCGAGAAGGGGCAGTCTCCGGTCCTGCTCCTCCTGGGGGCGAATCTCGCCAAGGCCGACCTCGGATGGGACTGCGGCGCCTGTGGTTTTCCCACGTGCGGGGCGATGATGAAGCACTTCAAGGAGCAAGGCGGGCTGGGGAGAATGATCGTCGGCCCCTCCTGCGCCTGGAAATCCCTGGACTGGGGGATCGCCTGCGACTATGCCTGCGCCGCCGCCTGGGAGCTGAACATCGAGAATCGGATCGAGGGAACGTTCGGGCTCGTCGCGTACGCCCTGGGCTACATGGACGACGTGACGGCCGTGATGGCTCTCCCGTTGGGGCCCGTGACGGAGTTCTGGTACTACAACCGGCCGACCATGGGCCAGGTCGTCACGCCCGAGAAGCAGGCCGAGCTCCTCCGGAAGAACGTGCCCGTGCACTGGGTCATGTTCGCTGGCGACTTGATGCCGCCCATGAAGGGATACGGCCCGTGGTGGGAGAAGCCCGCCGAGTACGCGAAGGTCGGGCCGGATCCGGAGTACACGGAGCTCCAGGACAAGAACAAGATGGTCCTGCTCGAAGCGGTGATGGAGGTCCGGCCCAAGGTCGAGGCGATCAAGCAGAAGCTGAAGGAAAAGACGGAGCAGATGTTGAAGTAGGGGAGGCGGTCCCATGCGCGTCTTCACGGATGAAGAGCTGCTCGAAGAGGCGAGGCCCCTGTCGGAGCGGGCCCTGGAGGCCCTGGAGAAGGGGCGGATCGAGCGGCTCCACTGTCTTCTCAACGAGATGGATGCGGGCCACAAGGAGCTTTGTGCTCTCGGGCTCCACTGGCTCCCCAGGATGTGGGCAAAGATCCGCAACGACATGGGCGAGGCCGCCCTGGACCGCATGCTCGGCGAGATCGCCTCTTATCTGATGGAGCCCTATGTCGAGGAGCTCCGCAAGGGCGGTGAAAAGGATTTCATTTCGCAGATCGTCCAGATCTGGCGGTCCCAGTACGGAGCGCGCATCGTCCCGGTCGCCGAGACGGCGGGCGAGGCCGTCTTCGCGCTGTCGCCCTGCGGCTCCGGAGGCCGGCTCGTCCTGGAGGGGTGGCCCCAGGCCCTGCCGGAGCTCTATGCCCCCTGTTCGGACGGCACGCCGATCTACTGCCGCGGCTGCCAGGCCCTGCAACGGGCGTGCAACGCAGCCTGCGGCGCGGAGGTCTGGACCACGCACCTCCGGGGCGATCTCGCCGGCGCCTGCGAAATGCGTTTCTCCAAGCAGGCGGAGGCGGCCAGGGGGCGAAAGCTCTTCGAGCCGGCCGAGCTCTACCGGCTCTGCCAATCGAACTGTCAGCAGGCCCTGGAGAAGCTCCTCATGGGCGACCTGAACATCCGGGAGCTCATCCGGGACCAGCACCGGGAATGGCGGCCGTACCACGATCTCATGGTCGAGTACGCGGCCTGCACCCAGTCGCTGGTCTACCGTGCGAAAGGGGCGGGCTATCTCGACGCCTTTCTGAAGGAGACCTATGATTCGGCCTTCAAGATGTTCTACCCGGTCCATGACATGCTCGACGACGTAAGCCTCCTGCGCCTGTTCGCCCGCGTCTGGCACTACCACCAGGCCACCTACAGCATTCGCGAGGAAGAGGACCGGTTCGCCTTCATCCTGGACCCTTGCGGAAGCGGGGGGAGGATGTACCGCTCCGACATGCACAAGGGCCGCTTCCGCTACGCTGAAGGCGTGCCCTGTCTGATGCAGGAGCCGGCCAACATCAACTTCAACCGGAAGGATTTTCCGATTTACTGCACCCACTGCGCTTCGAGCAACCGGGACCAGTTCGACGGCAATCCTTTCGTATTCGTCATCGACGGGCACTCGCAGAAGGACCCCGGCTCGCCCTGCATCCAGTACCTGTACAAGAAGGGGGCCCCGAGGGAAGTCTCTCCCGGCATGCTCGCCGAGGTGGGCATGTCCGCGGTCCGTCCGCGGGCGTAAGAGACGGAGGCGACGTATGCGCAGCTTCTACAGCGCTCTTTAGGCTGCCAGGGCGTCTCCTATTTCGTCATCCCGGCCCGGTTGCGCAGCGCGTGGGAGCCGGGATCCAGAAGGGTGCACCAAGACCAGCTGTGGTAACTGGGCGCAGGGACTGGGTTCCGGCCTGCGCCGGAATGACGGGAAAAGCCACTGCCACGTCACGGAGATGAACATGGAACCGAGGCGGCCCTACTGGAACATGGAAGTCGAGACCAGGCTGAACACCCCCGAGATGAGGGAGCTCCAGTGGTCGAAGCTCAAGAAGAAGCTCGCCGGCCTCTACGAGGCCGCGCCCTTCTGGAGATCGAGGCTCGACAAGGCGGGCGTCCGACCCGACGATATCCGGACATGGGAGGACTTTGCCAAGCGCGTCCCGATTCTCACCAAGGAGGGTTTCCGCGAGTACGCCGCGGGCCTGGGGTTCGACATGGAGCGGATCCTCCAGGGGTGGATGGGGGAAGCCGCGGACCGGCTCGTCTGCATCGCATCGACCTCCGGCACCACGGGAGAGCCGACCCCCTACCCTCTGGACAAGCACGACCTCGCCCTCTGGTCGGAGTACAACGCAAGGGCCATGTGGCGCTGCGGCATCTACCCGGGCGACCGGGTCCTGCAGGCCTTCGGGCTGAGCATGTTCCTGGCAGGGGTGCCGAGCTGCATGTGCATCGCCGACTACGGCGCCTGCGCGATCCCGGTCGGCGCGGAAGCGGGGACCGACCGAGTGCTGACCTATGCCCGCCTGTTCCGGCCCAGGGCCATGATGTGCACGCCCTCTTTTGCGGAGTACATGATCGAAAAGGCGCCCGGGGTCTTGGGCAGCGGCGTGGACAGCCTGAACATCCGGACGATCATCTGCGGCGGCGAGCCCGGGGCGGGGATCCCGGAAGTCCGACGCAAGATCGAGGGCGCCTTCCGGGCCAAGCTCTTCGACATGGGCGCCGGGCTCGGCTGCTCCTGCGACTGGCCGGAGTACCAGGGGATGCACTGGGTCGGGGACGATCTGGCCCTCATGGAGCTCGTCAGCCAGGACACGCTCGAGCCCATTCCCCTCGAGGACGGCGCAGCCGGCCTGGCCGTCTTCACCACCCTGGCCGGCACGGTGATGCTCGGGATCCGGCAGACCCTGGGCGACATCATGGAAGTCACGGTCTCGCCCTGCCCCTGCGGACAGACCGGTTTCCGCTACAAGGTCATCGGCCGGACGGACGACATGCTCAAGGTCAAGGGCGTCATGATCTACCCGCCTGCCGTCGAGGGCGTCGTGAACCGTTTCGTGCCGCGGGTCACGGGTGAGTTCCGGATCGTTCTGGACGAGCCGCCCCCACGGGTGGTCCCGCCCCTCAAGCTCCGGATCGAGTACGGGGAGAACGCCCGGGAGGAGGAGCTCGCCTCTCTGGCCGAGGAGATCTCGGACGAGATGCATCGGGCCATCAAGATCCGGCCCAAGATCCTCTGGATTCCTCCCCGGACGCTCGAGCGGTTTCTCAAAAAGAAGAAGCTGATCGAGAAAGCGTATGCGTCCAAAAGATAGGAGTGCCCGAGTGACTGTCACCCCTCACCTTGATCCTCTCCCCTCGAGAGGTAACGGAGCACTACCCTCGCCCCCGTGAGGGGGAGAGGGCCAGGGTGAGGAGGAACCAGGAGCGGATTCACCCCTCATCCCGGCCTTCTCCCCTTGGCGAGGGGAGAAGGTGAGAAAATGGACACCCCGGAGGATGCACGGACAGAAGGAGAAAACCATGACCGAGCTGGCCCATCTCTTCTCACCCATCACGATCGGGAAATGCCAGATCCGCAACCGCATCCTCTCGTCCGGTCACGTGACGAGCTTCGGCAGGGACGGTCTGCCCACGGACCAGCACGTCAGGTACTTCGAGAGGCGGGCCAAGGGAGGGATCGGGCTCATCGTCATGGAGGCCCAGTGCATCTCGCCCCACTGCAACCCGCTCCCTATCGTGATCCAGGCCTGGCGGGACGAGGTCGTCCCCTGGTACCGGAAGATCAGCCAAGCGGTCCACGGGCACGGGGCGAAGCTTTTTGCCCAGGCCTGGCACAACGGCCACCAGAACACGTCCTTCGCGAGCTGGGTCCACTCCCAGTCCTGCTCGGACGTCCCCTCGGCCGCCATCGGCGAGGTCCCGTCGGTCATGGACGAGGAGAACATCCGGGAGGCCGTGCGCCAGTACGTGGCCCTCGCCCTGAAGCTCCAGGAGGGCGGCTTCGACGGCGTGGAGCTGCACTTCGGGCACGGCTATCTGGCCCAGCAGTTCCTCTCGCCGTATTCGAACATCCGCAAGGACCGCTACGGCGGCAGCCTCGAGAACCGGATGCGGTTCGGCCTGGAGGTGATCGAGGCGGTCCGGGCCGCGGTGCGCGCCGACTTCGTGGTGGGCATCCGCGCCTCGGCGGACGAGCTGATTCCGGTGGGCCTGACCCTCGAGGACATGAAGCAGGTCATGCCGCGGTGGGCCCGGACCGGCAAGATCGACTACCTGAACGTGACCGTCTCCACCTACAAGTCCGCGGCCGTGGGGATCCCGCCCATGATGATCCCTCCGCGGCCGTTCGTCTTCTACGCGGCCGAGATCAAGCAGCTCGTGGACATCCCCGTGTTCGCGGCCATCCGCATCAACGACCCGGTCACGGCCAACGACATCGTCAAGAACAACGAGGCCGACATGGTGGTCATGACCCGGGCCACGATCTGCGACCCGGACCTGCCCGAGAAGGCGCGGCAGGGGCGCCTGGACGACATCCGGCTGTGCGTGGCCTGCAACGAGGGCTGCTGGGAGCGCACCGAGCACGGGCAGCCGATCACCTGCATGCAGAACCCGGAGGCGGGCCGGGAGGGCGTGTTCGAGGTGCGGCCAGCGGCGAAACCGAAGAAGGTCCTGGTGGCCGGAGGCGGCTGCGCGGGCATGAAGGCAGCGGCCGTGGCCAAGGAGCGGGGCCACGACGTGATCCTGTGCGAAAAGGCGGCGGAGCTGGGCGGCGCGATCCTCATCCCGGCCAGGGCGCCCAGCCGCCAGGAGCTGGGGCAGGTGGTCCGCTTCCTGAAGCACGAGCTGGAGCGGCTCGGCGTCGAGGTCCGCCTGAGCACCGAGGTGACCCCGGGCCTGGTCGAGCAAATCAGGCCGGACGTCCTCATCGTGGCCACCGGCGGGACCACGGTCGAGAACCCTGCTCCGGAGGTGGTGGGGCCCGACGCGGCCATCCAGATCGAGCCGGGGACCCCGGTCGCCACCGCGGAGGACGTCCTCGAAGGCAAGGCCAAGACCGGCCAGCGGGTCGTCATTGCCGACTGCCAGACCTACATGAAAGGCGTGCTGAGCGCCGAAATGCTGGCCGATCAAGGCAAACAGGTCACGGTCATCATGCCCATGCCCATGCGCCTGTTGCGCAACGCGCCTTACGACATGGACGGCCCGACCATGGGCATCCAGATGCTCAATCTGGCCCTGCGCAAGGTGAAGCTGGTGAGCGGCTTCGAGCTCAAGAAGGCGCGGCCGGGAAAGGTCGTCCTGCGCAACATGCTGACCGAGGAGGAGGAGGAGCTCGAGGCCGACACCCTGGTGACCGCCTATTGGCGCAAGGCCGACGACCGGCTCTATCGGGATCTCAAGGGCAAGGTGAAGGAGGTCTACAAGATCGGCGACTGCGTGGCCTCGCGGCGCCTCATCCATGCGATCTACGAGGCCTACAAGGTCGCGATGGAAATCTGAAAAGGCGAACGGCCGTCATCCCTGCCATTGCTTCCGCTGGATCTTGTAGGGGCGCTGCTTGCTGCGCCCGCCCCTGGGATCCAGGATCCACCGCCAAGCCTCCTGGAATCACACGGAGGCACGGCCTGGATTCCGGCCTCCGCCGGAATGAGGAGAAGGCGGGCCGTGTCTGATTTCGTCATCCCGGCCCATCGGCGCAGCGCGTGTGAGCCGGGATCCAGGGGTGGGAACAGGAACCGGATTCCGGCCTCCGCCGGAATGACGGAAGAGGCGAGTGCCTCCTAAACCGCGTCCTTGCCGCGCTCGCCGGTGCGCACCCGGATGACCTCCTCTACGGGCAGGATGAAGATCTTGCCGTCACCGATCTTCCCGGTGCGCGCGGCCGCCACGATCTTCTCCACTACCTGTTCCACGAGCCCGTCTTCGACAATGATCTCCAGCTTGACCTTGGGGACGAAGTCGACGACGTATTCGGCGCCGCGGTAGATCTCCTTGTGGCCCTTCTGCCGGCCGTAGCCCTTGACCTCGGAGACGGTCATTCCCTTGATGCCGATCGAGTTGAGAACCTCCTTCACCTCATCGAGCTTGAACGGCTTGATGACGGCCTCGATTTTCTTCACGGGCTCCTCCCTGCTATCCGCTGTAGGCGGTTTCGCTGTGCTCGCTCAGGTCGAGCCCCTGGACCTCCGCGTCCGGGGCGGGCCGCAGGCCCATCACCTTGTCGACCACCTTGAGCAGCACCCAGCTCAGGACGAAAACATAGACGCCGACGGCCAGAATCCCCAGGGCCTGGATGCCCAGTTGGGAGGCATTGCCCGCGAACAGACCGTCCGCTGCGCCGGGATTGACCGCTCTCGAGGCGAACAGGCCGGCGCAAAGGATGCCGACGACCCCGCCCACTCCGTGGATGCCGGCAACGTCCAGACTGTCATCATACCCGAGCCTCGTCTTGCCAACAACCGCACCGTAGCAGCAGAGCCCGGCAATGAGCCCGATGGCGACCGCAGCGTTCGGCCCCACGAACCCGGAGGCCGGGGTGATCGTGGCCAGGCCGGCCACGGCGCCGGAGGCGGCGCCCAGAGTGGTCGGCTTCCCGCGATGGAGCCACTCCACCAGGGTCCATGCGGCCATGCCCGCCACCCCTCCCAGATGGGTGGCGATGAAGGCACTGGCGGCGATGGCGTTGGCGGCCAACGCGCTTCCGCCGTTGAAGCCGAACCAGCCGAACCAGAGCAGGCCCGTTCCGAGCAGGGTCAGCGGCAGGCTGTGGGGAACGAACTTCTCTTTGCCGTAGCCTTTGCGAGGGCCGACCACGAAGGTGGACGCCAGCGCAGCAGCGCCGCACGCCAGGTGCACGACCAGGCCGCCGGCGAAATCGAGAACCCCCAGTTTCCTGAGCCAGCCGCCGGCGCCCCAGACCCAGTGGCACACAGGGTTGTACACCACCACGGCCCAGAGCAGGCTGAACACCAGGAACGGACCGAATCTCATGCGCTCCGCGAAGGCGCCGGTGATCAGGGCCGGCGTGATGACCGCGAACATGCACTGAAAGATCATGAAGGCCGATTGGGGAATCGTCCCGGCGTAGTCCGGATTCGGCTCCGCGCCCACGCCCCGGAGCGCCGCCCACGAAAGATCTCCGATAAGGCCTGCCTTGTCCGGGCCGAAGGAGAGGCTGTAGCCCAGATAGACCCACTCCAAGCTGAGGACGGCGATGAGGATGAAGCTCTGCATGATCGTGCCGAGGGCGTTCTTGCCCCGGACCATGCCGGCATAGAAGATGGCCAGCCCCGGCGTCATGAGCAAGACGAGGGCAGCCGCCATGAGAACGAAAGCCGTGTCCGCCGCCTGAATCATGAGTCCCTCCTTCGAGAAAACGAAATGAGCTCAACGCACGTGCGCGCAGAGAGCAGCTCGACCGAAAAGAGGCCGTGACGCGCGACGGCTGCAACACGGCCGGGAAGCCCGGGCCATGCGAATGTCGCCGGCCGGACCGCACGAAGGCAGCTAATGACAGTCCACGGCGGATATGTCAAGCAGCAGCCGATGACACGATTAACGAGTCTTTTGGATGTGTTAGGGTGGCTAAACCCGACCCGAAAGGCGGGCCGCGAGGCAATCAACCATGCGCAGGCACGACGCCGGATGCGAAAGAAGCGTCAGCGGTTTGGGTCGGGCCTGTCGGGTGTGGTATAGGTTCAGAAAACGAGGAGGGCCTGCCCCATGGAGAAGACGACCGGACCTGAGATCTGGAGTGCCCGGGAAGCGGGCATGGACGGGAAGCAGCTCGATCGGCTCGTCGCTCATGTGAGGAAAGAGACTTCCGGCGGGCTCTACGACGGGGCGGTCCTGCTCGTCGCCCGCGGCGGCAAGGTCGTCCTGCATGAGGCGGTCGGGTTCACGGACCTCGAGAAGAAGCGCGCCGCCGACAGGGACGACGTGTTCTTCCTCATGTCCATGACCAAGCAGATGACCACGACCGTGGTCCTCTCCCGGATCGATCGGGGCGAGCTGAGCCTCACGACACGGGTCGCCGAGGTCATACCGGAGTTCGGCGTCCGAGGCAAGCAGCGGATCACGGTGGGCCAACTCCTCACCCACACGGCCGGGATCTCTCCCGAAATGCCGCCCACCTTGCCGCTGGACCAGATCGGCAACCTCCAGGCCTACGTCGCGGCCGCCTGCGAGATGCGCCTGGTGAGGGTCCCCGGACAGGGGGTTTCCTACAACCCGTTCACGGCCCATGCGATCCTGGCGGAGATGGTCCGGCGCCTGGACCGGGGCGGCCGCCCCTTCCGGCGGATCCTCGCGGACGAGCTCTTCGGCCCGCTCGGGATGAAGGACACCTCCATGGGGCTCAGGCCCGATCTGGCGCCGCGCAGGGTCCCGGTCGTGGTACGCGACAGGACGCCCAGCATATTCGAGCCCGCCCTGCTCGAAGCCACGAACTTCCTCTTCACCGAGGAGACCGAGATCCCGGCCGGAGGGGCCTTCTCCACGGTCCGGGACATCTATCGGTTCACGGAAATGCTACGGCACGGAGGGGAGCTCGACGGCGTGCGAGTGCTTTCTCCATCCATCCTCCGTCTGGCATTGACGAATCACACGGGCCTGCAGCCGAACGACATCTTCGACTGCCTGCGGGAAATGCACGGCTGGCCCGAGATCCCGGCCTTCCTGGGGCTGGGCTTCTTCCTGCGCGGAGAGGGAGCGTTCCCCACCTATCTCGGGCAGACGACTTCCCCGGGGACCTTCGCCGGGCTCGGCGCCGGGTCGACCATGTTCTGGGTGGACCCGGAGCGGGATCTGACCTTCGTCTGCCTGACCGCCGGCCTTCCGGAGGAGGGTGCGAGCATCCTCCGATTTCAGCGCCTCTCCGACCTCGTGGTCGCAGCGGCCACCCATTAGCCGGACGGCCCGGGCGCGCTGCCTCTGCCTCGGGACGGAGCCCATCAGCCGCGGAGAGAAATTGATGAAGGTCGTTCGATACGTGGCAGACAACGACCTCTACCGGCTGGATCGGCGAATCACGAAGTGACCCCCGACGGGCCTTGCCGGGAGAACCGGGCCGCAGTCTTGAAAGAAAGAGCCCTCGCGTATATCCTCGCTGGCATTCTCGAGGCCCTCCCCCGATCACACGTGGATGGATTCTAAGAGCGAACACACCCTGCATGAGGAACGTCCATGAAGGAGAGAACGAGGACCGCCCGGCAGGCGGCCCTCTTCATGATGATCTTTTTCACCATAGCGTTCACGGCTCCAGGCGCCTCCTCCGACGTTTCGCCGGGCGATCTGATCGGCCCGGCCAACTCGGAGAAAGCGGCCGGTCTCCTGCCGGGGCCCGTCCTGGAGTGGGTGAAGAAGGGGGACCTCCTGCAGGTGGCCGCGCTCGGCTTCGAGCCGGCCGACTTCTATCCGGCCGACGCCTTGCCGTCCTTGACGGAAAACCTCGGCAAGTACGACGTCAACGAAGACGATCTCATTGTCGAGACGAAGACCGGGAAGCTGCCGAAATTCGTCGCAGGGATCCCCTTTCCCAAGATCGACCCGGCAGATCCCAAGGCCGGCGCCAAGATCATGTACGACAAATTCTATTACAATCTGTGCGCCGGGAGCGGCCGCGCCCCCTACGAGCTCAGGTGGATCCCGCGCAAGGGCGGCGTCGAACGCGAGATCAGCGGTGAGACCCTGTTCTGCCCCATGGACGGGTACGCCGGGGTCAAGGGTCAGCCGAACCCGGACGGCATCGAGAAATTCATGGTCGTCCGCGTCCTTGCGCCTTATGACGTGGCCGGCACCAACACCCTGTTGTGGCGCTATCGGGACAACCGGCCGGACAGCACCTTTGCCTACGTCCCGGCCATTCGCAGGATGCGGCAGATGAGCCCGGCGAACCGTTCCGACGCTTTTCTGGGCACGGACCTCTGCCTGGACGACGCCTGGGGTTACGACGGCAAGGTGAGCGCCTTCTCCTGGAAGCTGCTGCGCGTCCAGGAAGCGCTCGTGCCGTTCGGCGACGCCGACCCCCAGCCGCTGGTCACGGACGGCCGAGGTCGCTGGCAGAATGCCAGGACGATCAAAGACATCGTCTACGGCTACCAGAAGCAGGGGTGGACCGGATCTCCATGGTTTCCGACCAACATCGTCTGGGCCAAACGTCCGGTCTACGTGCTGGAGATCGAGGCCAAGGACCCCTACTACAACTACGGAGTCTCCACGCTTTGGGTGGACGCGGACACGTTCCAGGTGGCGTTCAAGGTGATTCACGACCGCTCCGGCAAATACTGGAAGGTCCTCTGGCTCGCGCACACGGCCCTCGAGTCTCCGGACAAGACCCTGAGGGTCATGTACCCTCGGACGCAGATCGCCACCGACGACCGCAGCGATCACAGCACCTGCAACATCCTCTTTGACAGCCGCCACATCTGGACCTTCCGGGAAAGATACGACCTGAACGACTTCTCCCTGGCCGGCTTTCAACGGCTCTGCAAGTGAGGGCACCGGGCATGACGAATCGCGCCTGGCTGGCGGCGGCAGGGCTGGCCGCGCTCGCATGGATGGCCTCGGCGGGCAGGGCCGGAGCGTTCTTCGTGGACGAGGCGAACACGCTTTCCGTCGTCACCAAGCTGCAGGCGCGAATCTCGGTCAGGACCGACGACTCCACGGGATTCACCTTTCCACGGGTCGAAGCCGGCGATCTCGTGCAGCAGCGGAACCTCGCGCTCGTCGAGATCAACCACGACCTCCGGGACCTCACCCGGACCCTGGACCTGATGGCCCCGCTGCGCGCCCTCGACCTGAGCGTGACCTACCACCTGTTGGGGCGTTTCCTCTACGAGGGCGTCTACGACTACGGGGCGGAGCCGTTTCAGGACGTGCAGGAGCGGGATCCGGAAAACATCGACGCCTTCAAGCAGAGCTACGAGCTCTGGGAAGCTTATGCGGACATCTACCGCGGCCCCCTGTCGCTCAGGATCGGGCGGCAGAACCTCTCCTGGGGGGAAACCGACGTCTTCCGGCTGCTCGACAGCATCAACCCGCTCGACAACACCTTCGGCGGTCCGTTCGAGGACCTGGACGATCGGCGCATCCCGCTCTGGATGCTCCGGGGCAGCTACAACCTGGGGACCGTCGGGCCGGCCTCCTCCCTGACTTTGGAGGGCTTCTGGGTGCCGGGCTTCTGGGACGCCCACGTCGCGCCGTTCGCACCGGTCGGGACTCCCTACGCGGTCCCCCTGCCGACCGACCTGGCGAGGTTTCTGAGGTTCTCCTACCCGGACAAGAAGATGGAGAACAGCCGCTGGGGGTTCCGGCTCATGGGCATGCTCGCGCCCAACTGGAACGTCGCGATCGCCCACTACAAGACCTTTCCGGACGCGCCCGCCCTGCGTGCCGTGGTCGACGAGAGCAAGCTCGGCGTGCGGATCGGCGGAGACCTGCTGCTCACCGACATCAACGCCATGTACCTGGAAGCCTCCTACCCGGGGGTGCAGATCACCGGGGCCAGCACGAGCTACTGGGAGCCGCACCTGGACGCCGTGCTGCGCGGCGAGGTGGCCTGGTTCCGGGACGAGCCGATGCTCATCCCCGAGGAAAACCTGAGCGTGCTGTTCGGCCCGGTGCTGCCCCTGCCGGACCAGCTGCTGGATCTGGCCTCTCGGGCCTATGGAGTGGACATCCGCAAGCTGGGGCTCTCCGGCATACCGCTGAACCCCCGGACCGGCACGATCCCCGAGCGGGACGTGCTTCGCTACATGATCGGCATCGACCGGCAGACCTGGATCCGGGCGCTGAACCGGGCGAGCACTTTCTATCTCTCGTTCCAATGCTTCGGGCAGTGGATCCCGGACTACGACAAGCGCATGCGGCAGGGGCTCTCCCTCTACCCGATGCCCGTGGACTTCGCGGCGCAGAAGGAGACGGAGCACATCCTCACGGGCGCGGCCAACTCCACCTACTGGCACGGGCGCCTGACGCCCCAGCTCGCGCTCGCCTACGACGTGCGCGGCGCCTGGCTGGTCCAGCCCTCGCTCAACTGCGCGTGGGACCCGTTCCGCCTCATGCTCCAGTACAGCTCCATCTTCGGCCAGTCCGTGAGCTTCGGCGCCTTCCGCGACCGCGACCAGGCCACCTTCATCGTGACCTATCTCATGGACTGATCTTGATGGATTGATCTTGGGGGGCGAATGATGATTCGCCCCCTACCGGTGACCACGTCGGCGATCGCGCCTCCAGGCTTTCCGGACTGGCCGGAATCCTGCTTCGCGGCACGCTCAAGAAAGCGGCGAGACGCTCCGCATCTGCCAGCAGCCAGGCTTCGACCTCGCGCACGGCAACGCGAAAGCACAGAAGCGGCGCCGGCTGAGCGAGCCAGGCGCTGCGCAGCGGCGGGGCACAGCTATAGTCTTGATCGAGATCGACTCGAAGAACGACGCCAGCTCCCGGAACGGGCGGTTGACGTTCACCTGCTCGAGATGCGTCTGGGTCAGGCGATCCGGGTCCTCCTTGTCATCCCGGTTCGGCCGCTCCAGCAACGGTTCGCCGTCACGGACAACGCTCTCCTTGGCGATCCGGGCACGGTGCTTCGGAGCCTGGGTGAAACCCAGCTCGTATTCCCAGATCGGCGAAGCCTCCCGACCCCGTACGACGACTCGAAGCTCGATATCAGGATTACGGCGGGCAGCGAGGCAGCGGATGGCGCTGACCCCGCCGCGGCGGCGGACGGCTTCCTGGAAACCTCCGCCAGGTGAGGCCAGGTCGCGCAGAAGACGGAATCCGTCGAGAAAATCTCTCGCTCCAGGAGCCTGTCCAAGTATTCGGCTCCTGGAGGCTGTTCAGAAATGTCCAGATGCAAGGCGCACGAAATCCTGAGGCCTGTTCCGAGGAGGCTGAGCGACGAGGAAACCCCCGGTCACAACCGCCCGCCGCAGTATTGCGTCGGGGGATTGCTTCGCTTCGCTCGCAACAGGCTCCGCAGATGGGCATTTAGGGACAGCCTCCTAGAGACCGGCGCCGAAGACGTGCCTCAAGGGGAGCTCCGCGCCGGGCCGGATGTCCCGGGCTTCCCAGGTCTCCTTCAGCTCGTTCCTGCCGTCGCGGAAAACCAGGAGGCTGTATCCGCCGTAGTGCGGGACCTTGCGCGCGATGCGCTCGGCGCTTTCAGGGTCCCGGGCAAGCAAGAGGCCGCAGGTCCGATCGAGCTTCCGGCCGCAGGGGACGACCGCGAAGAGCGCGTCGCCGGCTTCGCCGCAGGACCTCCCGTCCACCACGAACCTGCCGGCGAATACCTGTAAGCGGGCGGGAAGCTCCGGCAGGAGGCTGCGGTTTCCGGGGGGCCCCACGAAAACGAGATCCTTGCCGTCGATCGCGGACGAGGTCAGGCGGTCTTCCGCAAGAATGTCGACGTGCCGTGCTCCCATCGCCTCGCGCAGGACCTCGGCGGCCTTGCGCAGCCCTTGCGGAGCGCCTGACGGAAGGACCATGACGAGAGAAGAGGAGCCCCGCAGGGAGTTCACGGTAGTCGGGATCTCCAGCGGATCGAGGCGTCGAAAGAGATCGGCGTCCGGGTCCGCTTCGAGCGACAGCGGGCGCTCCTTCACCGTCACGGAGAAGGAGGCCGTGCTCCCGCCGAGCCGAACGACCTCGTCACGGCTTCCCCTCTCGGTCCGGATGCGCAGGGGAACGCGCAGGTCGTACAGGGGCTCCCTCTGGCGCAGGGTCCCCGTGACCCTCCAGCCTCCGGCCTGGCCCTCCTGCACCGAACCGACTTGCTCCAGCAGCAGCATCGGCGCTCCCTTGCGCACCACCCACTGGCGAGAAAAGCCGCGCAGGTCGACGCCGGCCTGCCTGCCGAAGGCCTCGGCAAGATCCTCCCAGGAAGCTCGCTTGAAGCAGTTTTCCCGGTAGAAGGCCTGGAGACCGCGCCAGAAGGCTTCTTCCCCGACCAGGCCTCGGATCATGTGAAAGACCATGGCCGACTTGCCGTAACCCACGGCCTCGGTGGCCGGGCTGTCCCGCTCCCGGAACTCCGCAAGGGGAAAGTCCTTGTCCGGCGGAACGAGGCTCGCATATTCCCTCAGGATCCGCCGCCGGAACTCCGTCGCCTCCTGCTCCGATGCCAGCTCCTTGTAGAGGTAGTCGGCGGTGTAGGTGGTAAGCCCCTCGGACCAGTTCCCTTGCCCCATGTCCACGAACACGCCGTTCCCCCACCAGGAGTGGCCGATCTCGTGCCCCAGGCTCGTCTCGACGATGAAGGGAAGCCGGATCACTGTGCTCCCCAGGAGCGTGAACGACGGGAAGCCGTATCCCGTGGGGAAGAAGTTCTCGACGATGGCGAACTTGGCGAAGGGATAGGGCCCGATCCGCTCCGAGTAGAGCCGGAGGTACGGCCCGGCCGCCTCCAGGTAGGAAGAAGCCAGAGAAGCGCTCTCGGGATAGAAGTACGCGTACAGGGGAAGCTCGCCTGCGCTCGATTCCCGTACGAGATATCTTCCCGCCGCGAGCGCGAGGCCCTCGACGGGGTGGTCGATCTCCCAGACCGAGCGGCTGCCCGCCCCGGTCGCCTCCCGCGACAGGCGCTGGCCCGAGGTCACGGCCTCCATGCCGGCCGGCGTCTCGATCGTCACCCGGAACACCGGGCTGCTGCCGGCCAGGGCCGGGTACCACCCGGCCGCATCCAGGAGCAGGACGCCCTCATCGGAGATCACCCCTTTCACCCCGTAGCCCGGATCTTCCGTGTAGGCCGGATCCTTCGGCACCGGATCGCGAAAAGAGGCCCGGTACGTCACTTCCAGGACGATCTCGGGAGAGCGGGCTTCGGGCGCGATCGAGACGTCGAGCTGGCCGTCTCGAAACAGGTAGGGAGCCGGGGCGCCGTCGAGCCGCACGGCCTCGATCGCGGCGCCCGGCGCGAGGTCCAGGCGGAGGCTGGAGGCCCCGCGGGTCCGGATCGCAAGCGTGCCGACCGCCCGGAGGGACTGCCCCGGGGGATCGATGCGGACGACGATCTCCTCCCGGTAGGCCTCGGGCCTTTCCGATGCGGGCGAGCCGAGCGCGGTGCGGGGCCAGTCGATCGCCGGACGCGGCCAGCTGCCGAGCCAGAAAGCCAGGGCAAGCATCGCCGCCACGCCAGCCGTGCAGCCCGCTGCAATGCGGCTTTCTCCCCCCTTCATGAGGTTTCCCGTGCACAGGTAAGGATGTGGGACCAGAAATTGTCGTACAGGCGTGTTGACAGGGCAGCCAGCTCTCGCTCCTTGAGCTCGAGATGGCGCAGCATCCCCGGCGCTTGCGGGTCACCGGCGAACCATCCGGCAAGCATCTGGCCCGTCACCTCTACGTGGAACTGGAGGCCGTAAGCGTTCGCGCAGCGAAAAGCCTGGTGCGGGCAGCCCTGCGAGGCGGCCAGAACCTGCCCCCCGGCAGGGACCTCGATCATGTCTTCGTGCCACTGAAAGACGTGCAGGCTCTCCGGAAGGCCGTCGAAGAGCCGATCCCCGCGGCCTGCCTCCGTGAGGGCGATGTCGTACCAGCCGACCTCCCGGACCGGCGACCGGACGACGCGGGCGCCGCAGGCTCTGGCGATCAACTGGGCGCCGAGGCAGACCCCGAGCACCGGTACACCTTGGTCGATGACCCGGGCAAGGAACTCCGTCTCGTGGCGCAGAAAGGGAAATCGCTGCTCCTCGTAGACGTTCATGGGCCCGCCCATGGAAATGACCGCCGTCAGGTCGCCCAGACCGGCCGGGATCCGTTCGCCCGCAAAGAGCCGGACCTCCTCCATCCGGACGGGCCGGTCGCCGAGGAAATCCCCGAGCGTCCCCGGCCCCTCGGATCCCACGTGCAGAAGAATCAGGATTCTCCGCATCCGGACCTCTCACGCAGCGGCTCTCCACGCGCTCGCGCTGCAGTTTGAGTTTAACACATCTTCGTGTGAAAATCGGACCGAGCGACAAAATTGTAGGAGAAGGAGCGTACGGCAGTGCCCGCGGAAAAGATGGAAGAGATCCTCTATCTCTATGAGATCGCTCATTCCCTGAACACGACGGTCGACCTCAAGAAATCGGTCTACCTCGTGCTCGAGATCCTGTCCAAGGTGCTCGGCATGCGGCACGGGACCATCACCATCCTGAGCCGCGCCAAGGACGAGATCCGCATCGAGGTGGCGCACGGCCTGTCGAAAGAGGCGATCGAGCGCGGCCGTTACAAACCCGGCGAAGGCATCACCGGCCGCGTCCTCGAGCAGGGCAAGCCGATCATCGTCCCCAAGATCAGCGAAGAACCTCTTTTTCTGGACCGGACGGCGACCCGCCGCAAGACGCGCGAGGAGTACTCCTTCATCTGCGTGCCGATCAAGAAGGGCCAGACCGTCGTGGGCACGCTCAGCGTGGACCTCCCTTACGATCCCAAGGCCGATCTCAAGGGGAGCGAGCGCCGGCTGACCGTCGTCGCCACCATGCTGGCCCAGCGGGTCATCACGCTCGAGGCCCTGCAGATGGAGAAGGAAGCGCTCCTCAGCGAGAACCTCCGCCTGCAGGAGCAGCTGGCCGACCGCCACAGCCTGCACAACATCATCGGCAGGAGCAACAAGATGCGGGAGGTCTACCAGATGATCTCCCAGGTGTGCCGGAGCAACGCCACCGTGCTGATCCGCGGCGAGAGCGGAACCGGCAAGGAGCTCGTGGCCAACGCCATCCACTACAACAGCCCCCGGGCCAAGCACGCCTTCGTCAAGCTCAACTGCGCCGCCCTCCCGGCCACCCTCATCGAGAGCGAGCTGTTCGGCCACGAGAAAGGCGCTTTCACGGGCGCCATCAAGCTCAAGCGGGGAAAGTTCGAGCTTGCCGACAAGGGAACGATCTTTCTCGATGAGATCGGCTCCATCGGCCTGGACGTGCAGTACAAGCTGCTCAGGGCCCTGCAGGAGAAGGAGTTCGAGCGCATCGGCGGGGCCCAGACCCTCAAGACGGACGTGCGGATCCTCGCGGCCACGAACAAGAACCTGGAGCAGGCGGTGGAGGAAGGCTCGTTCCGCGAGGACCTCTACTATCGCCTGAACGTGTTCCCGATCTACCTGCCGCCCCTGCGGGAGCGCAAGACCGACATCCTCCTGCTGGCCGACCACTTCCTCGAGAAGTACGCCAAGGAAAACAACAAGGACATCCGGCGCCTGTCCACGCCCGCCATCGACATGCTGGTTCAGTACCACTGGCCGGGGAACGTGCGGGAGCTGGAAAACTGCATCGAACGGGCGGTGCTGCTGTGCGAGGGCAACGTGATCCACGGCTTCCATCTCCCGCCGACCCTGCAGACCGGCAAGGAGTCGGACACCGTGCCCGCGCAGGCCCTGGAAGAGGCCGTGGCCAACCTCGAGCGGGAAATGATCATCGACGCCCTGAAGAACTCCAGGGGCAACATGTCCAAGGCAGCCGAGATGATCAAGCTGACGGAGCGAAAGTTCGCCTACAAGGTCAAGAGATACGGGGTGGATTACCGCCAGTACCGCAGGTAGCAGGGAGGGAGATTGCGAGGACCGAAGGTCCGCGGCAACCTCCCGGATACCGGGACCGTGACGCTCGCCGTTTTTTGGCCGCTTGTGCCGTTCAGATATGTCCGGGTGCAGGGCGATCTCGGGACGCAGGGGCGAAAGATCTTTCGCCCCTGCAAATCCTCGCAACAGGCTCCGCAGATGGGCGTGTGAATGCTCAATTCCGGAGGCTGTTCAAAAATGCCCAGATGCAAGGCAGGCGAAGACCTGAGGAATGAGGCGTACATAGTAGTACGCCGCAGTTTTGTGCCGGGGGATTGCTTCGCTTCGCTCGCAACAGGCTCCGCAGATGGGCGTTTCTGGACAGCCTCCGGGCTACCACCACCAGGGCGGGCCATAATACCCCCAGTAGGGCCAGTACGGATAGGGCGGCGCACGGTAGTAGTACCGCTGCTCCCTCTTCTCCCACAGGTGGATCGCGGTGGCGGTCACGAGGGGATACGCATACTCGAGATCTCCGATACGCGCCGATTTCTGCCCGGTCACCTTGCCGATCACGGTGACCTCACGCCCGTTGCGGTAGACCGCCGGGTCCAGGAACCCGGAGTCGAAGACGAAAAATCTCCCGCCGGTCACATCGGTCTCCTCCGGCCGGTTCCTGTGCCCCAGTTTCTTCTCGAGCACCTCGAGGAGGGTTCCGCTCTGCTGGACCTGTACGAGAATGATCTCACCGCCCAGCATGACCGTCTGCCCCACATAGGCCTGCGGGTTCGAGCGCAGCTCGGAGAAAGAAATGTCCCGGTTCACCTCCTTGACGAGGGTCTTGGAAAAAGGGCCTGCACATCCTGCGGCGATGAGCAGGCATGCCGTAGCGTGGAGAGCCAGGTATACGCTTCGAGATCCTTGGACCATGCCACGCCTCCTGTTCTCCGCGGTCGAACGGAACGCGCAACGGGCTTCGACCGTTCGAGCGACTGCCGCAGCGGAGAGCCTTACCGGAGCCATACGGACCCAGCGGGTTAGATTATTCCGCATCGGAACGGGATTCTTCGCTCTCGATAACCCCCTTCGGGCGCAGCAAATGCGGGCCCGAAGCCGCGTTGCCGGCCGGGAGGGGGCAGGAGTTGCTCGCCTTGCCCGCTCGGATATGCGCCGAGCGGGCCGTCCTACCTGCTCCTGCCACCCGGCGACCATGGAAGCCATCCAAGAGAACGCAGCCGGCAATCCCGGCTCGAAGAAAAAGTTGCTGATCATGAAAACAGAAAAAGAGAACGTGGCGCTCGGCTTCCCGGAGCGTCATGAGAGAACCCGTCGAGGAGAAGCAGCATGCAAACGGCACTCGAAACCTATGTGCGACTCCGGCGCCGGACCAGTTGCTCGGTGATCGAAGGGCTCTGCACGGGCCTTGCGAACGCGGGAAGGATCTATCCGGCGATACGGCTCGAAAAATACGGCGTCCGCGTCTCCCGTAACGTTCCTTATACCACCACGGGACGGACCTCGCACCTGTTGGACGTCTACCGCCCCCGGCACCGATCCGGACCTCTCCCCGTCTGCCTGTACGTCCACGGCGGCGGGTTCCGGATACTTTCCAAGGACACCCACTGGCTCATGGGTCTGATTTTTGCCCTGCAGGGCTACGTGGTCTTCAACATCAACTATCGGCTCGCTCCCCGGCACCCCTTCCCTGCCGCCCTGGAGGATACCTGCGACGCGTTCGCCTGGGTCGCCAGGAATGCAGCGCGCTATGGCGGGGACCCCGAACGCATGGTGCTTGCCGGCGAGTCCGCGGGTGCGAACCTGATCACGGCCCTGACGGTCGCCCTCTGCTACGACCGGCCCGAGGATTTTGCGCGCAGAGCGCGCGCAGCCGGCGTGCTTCCGAGAGCGGTGGTTGCAGCCTGCGGGATCCTGCAGGTTTCTGACTGCGAGCGGTTCAGCAGACGGCATCGACTTCCCCCGTTCGTCCGGGACATGTTCCAGGAGATATCGGAATCCTACCTGCCTCCGGACCCGTACGCGGCTCCGCAGACGCGGGAGCTGGCGGATCCCCTGCTGGTGCTCGAAAGCGGACGCCGGCCGGACCGCAAGCTCCCGGTGTTCTTCGCCCCGGTCGGGGCGCGCGACGTCCTGTTGGACGACACGCGGCGGCTCCGGTCGGCCTTGAGAAAGCTGGGAGCCGTCTGTGAGGCGCCGATCTACTCCGGGGAGCTCCATGCATTCCTGGCGTACGTCTGGCGCAAGAGCGCCAAGGTGTGCTGGAAGACGCTCTTCGATTTTCTCTCCGGGCATCTGCACGAGCTCAAGCAAGCGGTATCCGCCGCGTAAACCGCCACGCCCGGCCCGATGCGTCCTGCAGCATCCGAGAGCATCTAACGGATGCAAAGGGGAGTTGTCAGTTCTCAGTTTTCAGTTGTCAGGCCTTCTTCCCCCCGCCCAGAAGACCGAAAGGAAATGGCGGCTGTGGGCATCAGTGTGGCAGAAGCCGTCTATGCCTTCTTGCTGACAATCGGCGACTGAAGACTGGCGACTGAGTCGAGGTCGTCATGGCACACGAGCCCGGCATGAAGACGGACGTGGTCATCCTGGGTGGTGGCCTGGCCGGGCTCTCGGCTGCGGTGGGCATCAGCGACAGCGGCCTGCGCGTGGTCCTGCTCGAGAGAGACGTCCGCCTGGGCGGCCGAGCGCGAAGCTGGGTAGAGCCGCAGACCCGGGATCCGATCCCCATCGGCCCCCACGTCTTCGTCTCCGAGTATCCGAACATGATGGCCCTGCTCCGGATGCTCGGAACCGAAGACCGGATTGTCTGGCAGCGCTCTCCATTTATCGTCATCGTTCGAGGCAGCCACGAGACCGTGGTTCCGGTCAGCAGCGGGCTCCCCCCTCCCTTGCACCTGCTTTCCATGGGCCAAGGCGCGCAAAGGGTCCCCCCGCGGCACCTTCTCACCAATCTCCAGCTCATGCTCCTCTCGCTGACGGTCACCGAGGACGACATCCTGGGATTGGACACCCTCAACGCGCTGGGGCTCCTGCGCAGCCTGCGGGCAGACGAGCTTTCCATCCGGCTATGGTCTTTTACCTCCATGGCGCTGCTGAACGTGCCGCTCGCCCTTTGCTCCGCCGGCGCTCTGATCCGGTTGTGCCGCCGCATGTTCGGCCGCCGCGGGTACCATTTCGGGTTTCCTGACGGCGGGCTCGGCGACCTCTTTGCCCCGCAGGCCCAGGCGCGAATCGAAAGGAACGGGGGCCAGGTTCTCCTCAACACGGAAGCCACGGGGTTCACCTTGCACGACGGACAGGTCTCCGGGGTGGAACTGGCGGACGGCCGGCAAGTGGAGGCCCGCTTCTGCGTCTCGGCCCTGCCCCCCGCCGCCCTGCGCCGGATGGCGCGGCCCGAGTGGATCGAACGTCACCGCCCCTTCCATGACCTCGTACACTTTCAGCCCTCGCCCTACGTCAGCACCTACCTCTGGTTCGACCGCAAGCTCACCCGCCGGACTTTCTGGGCCCGCTCCTACGACCCCAACGATCTCAACTGCGATTTCTACGACCTGTCGAACATCAACCGCGGCTGGGCGGATCGGACTTCGGTGATCGCCACGAACTGCATTTACGCCGAACGTACGCGCCATCTGAACGACCGCGAGATCGTGGAGACCACGATCAAGGAGCTGTCCGAGTACCTCCCGGAGACCGGTCGGGCCGGGCTCGAGCACGCCGTGGTTAATCGCATCCCCATGGCCATCCCGTGCCCTCATCCCGGCACCGAGCAGCGGCGCCCTGCGGTCCGATCCGGGATCGGGCGGCTGTTTCTCTCGGGCGACTGGCTGCGGACGCACCTGCCCTGCTGCATGGAAAGCGCCTGCAAGGCAGGCTGGATGGCAGCCGAGGCGGTGCTCGAGGAGGCGGGTCGGCCGCGCCGGCTGGCACGGGAGCATGAGGAGATCGAAGGTCTGTCCGGCCTGATCTATCAGACGGCGCGCCGGCTGCCGTGGCGGCACCGCGTCTGGCCGCAGCCGATCGTCCGGAGGCTCTTGCGGCAGCCGACAAATCGCCTCTGACCCCGACCTCGTTTTTCAGAGGGCGTCGATTTCCTCTCCTTCTCCCCTGTCAAGGGGAGAAGGTCGGGATGAGGGGTGAGTCTGCTCCTGTTCCCCCTCACCCTGTCCCTCTCCCCCGTGCACGGGGGAGAGGGGATTGTTTTCCGGCAGCCTCTTTCAAGCGGGAAAGGACCTTGCATCCTGAGTGACGGCAGGCGCATCCGAAGGGAAGCCTTCGGGCAGCGGCCGGCCCCCGCACACGTGCGCAGGCGAAAGGAGCGCAATCATGGGCAAGAGGGGAAAGAGCTTTCCGGCCCAGCACCAGGGGCAACAACCGGGCGAACAGGCTCGCATGGAGCCCGAGCTGCTACGTATTCCTCGCCTGCGACGACTCCTCGTACATGTCCGGCCAGGTCCTGCACCCCAACGGAGGGAGAATCGTGAACGGATGAAACGGACAGGAGAGACGACATGAGCAAGATCGCCGCGGTGATCGCGGATGACTTCGAGGATGCGGAGTACACGAAGCCCGCGGAGGCGTTCCGCAACGCAGGCCACGAGCTGGTCACCATTGGGTTCAAGCAGGGGGAGGTGGTCAAGGGCAAGGCCGAAAGGACCCCGGTCAAGATCGACCGCAGCTTCCACGACGCCGATCCGCGCGAGTTCGACGCCTTGCTGATTCCGGGCGGCTATTCGCCGGACCGGCTCCGGGTGAACGAAGACGCGGTCCGCTTCGTGCGCGCGTTCATGGAGAGCGGCAAGCCGGTGTTCGCCATCTGCCACGCGCCGCAGATCCTGATCACCGCCCAGGTGATCCGCGGCCGCAAGGTGACCGGCTGGAAGTCGATCGTCCAGGACATCAAGAACGCCGGCGCGGAATTCCTTGACGAGGAAGTCGTCGAGGACGGGAACCTGGTGTCCAGCCGGGGCCCGCAGGACCTACCGGCCTTCATCCGAGCTTCCCTGAAGAAGCTGACATAGTCTCGTTCGTCATCCCCGGCCAAGGCCGCGCAGCGGCCGCGAGCCGCCGTCCCGAGCGCAGCGAAGGGACCTCCCGAAGCAGCGAGGATTCCCGCCTTCTCCGGAAAGACGGAAGAGACACGGGCACGTCATCCCGGCCCAGCTGCGGAGCGCGTGTGAGCCGGGATCCAGGAGTCTGCCCCGAGGAGGAAGGAATGTAATCACCCGGTGCAGGGACTGGACCCCGGCCTCCGCCGGGGTGACGGAAAGAGCTCTCCTGCGGAAACCTCCCGCCTACATCGCGGGCACCAGCTCCACCTTCATCCACCCCGGCTGCCTCTGATCGAAGGCCTCGTAGGCCTCGACGGCCGACGAGATCGGCTCGATGTTGCAGGATGCTGGCCGGATCCACCACGCCGGCTTCGACCAGTTCCAGGAGATGGGGGATGTACTTCCGGTGGTGGCAGTTCCCCATCTGGATCGTCAGGTTCTTGTTCATCGCCTGATCGTCGCTCACCTCCTCCGGAAGCTTCAGGAGCCCGACGTTCGCGAACGGGACTCTCGCCTTTTCCGCCTGAAGCCCGTGAAAGGGCCCGGTCATCTTCGGCCCAGCTTGAGAGAGCCCTCTGTGGGGTCGTAGAAGCGGGGCTGCAACCCAAGGAAGCTCACCTGGGGATAACGAGGCCGTCATGCCGGGCAGGGGCAAGGTTTGAAACCTGCCCCTGCTATGTCACAGGCCGAGCGTCTTCCTGGCGCGCGCCGTGATCGCCTGGCGGACCGAAAAGAAACCCTCCCACGGGTCCTTGCGCGCAGCGGAAAGCTTCTCCGGAAGGTTGTTCACCGTGCGGCCGGCCGCACCGCCTTCGCCCTCGAGCTCCTCCCAGGCGAGCGGAGTCGAGACCGGGGCGCCCGGCCGGGCCCGGGTGGAGTAAGGCGCGACGGAGGTGGCGCCCCGGCTGTTGCGAAGGTAATCCACGAAGATCCGGCCTTTTCGACTCTGTTTGCTCATGACGGCGACGAACCGGCCGGGGCTTTCCCGAACCATTCCCTCGGCGACGGCACGGGCGAAGGCTTTCGCCTCCTCCCAGCCCGCACGGGGTGAGAGCGGAACGACCACGTGGATCCCCTTGCCGCCGGTAATCTTTGCGAACGATGCGAGTCCGAGCTTCCCGAGGCGCTCGCGAACTTCCCAGGCGGCGCGAACGACCTCCTGCCAGGGGACCGCAGGGTCCGGGTCCAGGTCGAAAACCAGGCGGTCCGGCTGCTCGAGGCGATCTTCCCGGCTCCCCCAGGGATGGATCTCGAGCACCCCGAGCTGGACGAGCGAAATCAGGCCGCTCAGATCGTCGAGCACGATGTAGGTCTCGACCTTGTCTTTCTCGCGGATCGGAACGCCCCGCAGAGCCTCGGGCAGTGTCTCGTCCAGGTGCTTCTGATAGAAGCACTTCTTCTGCCGCCCCTGAGGACATCGCACCAGAGTGAGGGGCCGGCCCCGGATGTGGGGCAGGATCCGTTGCGAAACGGCTTCGTAGTAAGCGGCGAGGTCGGACTTCGTGATCCCCTGCTCGGGGTAGAGGATGCGGTCCGGATTCGTGAGCTTCACGCCGGCGACCGCGTCGCGAGCCGTCGCAGCGGGCGCGCCGGCGCCAGGGCCCGAAACGCTCCCCGGTGAGGCGACCGCCTCGCGCACGACCTCCGACGGGTCCTTGTCCTCCCTCAGCCCCTTGAAGGACGGATGCCGCAGGACGCCGTCTTCTGTCCACTCCGTAAAAGCGACTTCAGCGACCAGGACAGGCTCGGCCCAGTGGACGCCCCGGGCGTCCCGCCCGCGAGGGGGGTTGGCGAAGGGCGGCTTCTCCGTCTCGACCCCTTTCAACCTTCGAGCGAGCTGCCGCAGAAGCGCGTCGTCGAAGCCTGTGCCCACGCGGCCTGCATACACCAGCCCCCGGTCGCGGTCGTGATAGCCTACCAGCAGGGCACCGAAGCCCGGGCGGGATCCCGACGGGTCGGTGTAGCCCCCGATCACGAGCTCCTGGCGCTGCAGGCACTTCACCTTGAGCCAGCTGCGGGTGCGCTTCTGCTCGTAGAAGCTGTCCGCCCGCTTGGACACGACCCCCTCGACCGCGTAACGGCAGGCATGCTCGAAAAAGGTCGGCCCCTTCCCCTGGACGTGGCCCCCGTACCAGAGGCTGGAGGAGTCCGGGTCCGGATGACCGAGGACTCCTCTCAGGAGCTCCTTGCGAGCGGTGAGCGGTGTGCGGGTCAGGTCATAACCCCCGCAGTGGGGGAGGTCGAAGACGTAGTAGACGATCTTTCCGCTGCGGACGCCCTTGAGCGCGTTCTGCAGGGCCTGGAAGTTCGTGGTGCCGTCCGGGTTCAGCACGACGATCTCTCCATCCAGGATCGCGTCCCGGAACGGGAGCCTGGCCGCGTCCTCGGCAATGGCGGGGAAGCGGCCGGTCCAGTCGATTCCGTTGCGGCTGACGAGCTCGGGCTTGCCGGCGCGGAGGAAGCACAGGATGCGGTAACCGTCGTACTTGATCTCGTGCACCCAGTCCTCCCCCTGCGGCACGGATTGGACCAGGGTTGCAAGCTGAGGCCGGAACGTCTCGGGCTGCCGGGCCTTGCGCGCGCCGGGAAGGCGGGAGGGATCGGCGAGGCGAGGTTCCGCTCCCCTTTCGACAGCGTGCCGGACAGCTCCGGGCCGGACCGGAGGGGACGGGGTCGGTCGAGGGGGCGGGCCGGAAGTCATGCCCTTCGTCGCCGAGGCTTCCGGGAGCTCTGACTGATTGGCCGAGTGCCAGACCTTGTCCGCAGCCCTTGCGATCTCTTCCATGGTCCGGCCGGTGGCGGCGCTGAGATCCGACGGGGCGGATCGTTTGCCTTTGGCCTGTCCCTGGCCCGGACCCGCGCCGTCCTCCCCGGTCTTGATGAGCAACCAGTTCTTGCCTCCCTCGCTGGCCTCGCCGTGCATCTGCACGAGGGTCCACTTCCCCTTCAGCTTTTCCCCGTGGAGCCGGAAGCTCAGTCTTCCTTTGCGGTAGCTCTTCTCCGGATCGCCTTCCGGCTCCCAGCGCCCCCGGTCCCACACCATGACCGTTCCGCCGCCGTACTCCCCTTTCGGGATCACGCCTTCGAAATCGCCGTACTCGACCGGATGGTCTTCCACGTGCACGGCGAGCCGTTTCTCCCCCTTCCGCAGCGCGGGCCCTTTGGGGACCGCCCAGCTCTTCAGGACCCCGCCCATTTCCAGACGGAAGTCGTAGTGCAGCCGCCTCGCAGCGTGCTTCTGGATCACGTAGAGGCCGAGGGACTGCCCGGCCTCGACATCGCCCGACGGCTCGGGGGTACGGCGAAAGTCACGTTTCCGTCGATAGGATTCGAGTCCCATATGAGCTTCCTCCGGCCCGGAGCAGATTTCAGCCACCCTTTGGATGGGGCTCGGCAACACGAGGTCACGTGCGGCGCTTTGCGGGGGAGGTGGCGGCGACGAAGCCCAATGCGATTCAGTAACCACATATGCAAAACAATAATCATTTAGAATTGCTTAATCCGAGAAAGTCAAATACAATGCGCATACTTTGAACAGTTAAGTGCGCATATCTTGAACAGCGCGTAACTCAGCAAGGGGCAGGGTGCAAAGAGGGACGGCGGGCCCCGCTTCGTACGGAGGCAAACCATGCGCAACGACGGTTTCCAGCAGATCCTCGCAGGAAGGGAAGGCAAGCCGCACCTGCTCATCGAAGTCCTCCAGGACCTCCAGGAGGCCCACGGCTATATCTCCAAGGAAGCCATGGGCATCCTGGCCGAGAAGATGGAGGTCCCGCTCATCGAGATCTACCGGGTGGCGAACTTCTACAAGGCCTTCTCCCTGGTGCCGCGGGGAGAGCACGTGGTGACGGTTTGCTCGGGTACGGCCTGCCACGTGCGGAGCTCGCCCCTGCTGCTCGCTGAGGCGGTGAGCCAGCTCGGCATCGAGCCGGGCAAGACCACGGAGGACGGCCTCTTCACCCTGGAGTGCGTCAACTGCCTCGGCGCCTGCGCGATCGGGCCGGTCGTGGTGTTCGACGGCGTCTATCACCCGCAGATGACCCCCGGCAAGCTGCGCAGATTGATCGCCGCCGCTCGCAAGATGCGGAAGGAGGTGGCCCATGCCTAAGCTGGAGAGCCGGCAGGACCTCATTCGCCTGCGGGAGCAGATCGCCGCCGGACGCCTGCGGTTCCTCAAGACGATCGTCCTTTGCGGCGGCACCGGATGCCAGGCCTCCAGCTCCCTGGCCGTCATCGAGGCGATGAGAAAAGAATTGGCGCGTCAGGGGCTTGCGGACTCGGTGTGCCTTCGCACCACCGGGTGCCAGGGGTTCTGCGAGCAGGGGCCGGTCATGGTGATCGAGCCGGGCAATCTCCTCTACTGCAGGGTCGCGCCCGAGGACGCCGCCGAGATCGTCTCGCGGACGGTGCGCGCGGGCGAGGTCATCCATCGCCTCCTCTACACCGACCCCGTCCGGGGCGAGAAGGTCCTGACCGAGTCCGACGTCCCGTTCTACAGGGCGCAGACGCGCGTGCTCCTGTCGCAGAACCGGCAGGTGGACCCGTGCTCCATCGAGGACTACATCGCCGTGGGCGGCTACACGGCCCTGGCCAAGGTGCTCTCGGTCATGGATCCCGAAGCGGTGATCCGGGAGATCAAGGACTCGGGCCTGCGCGGCCGCGGGGGCGGGGGGTTTCCCACGGGCAGGAAGTGGGAGGAGTGCCGCGCGGCCCAAGGCACGATCAAGTACGTCATCTGCAACGCCGACGAAGGGGACCCGGGCGCCTACATGGACCGCTGCCTGCTCGAGGGCAACCCGCACTCGGTGCTGGAGGGCATGCTCATCGGCGCCTTCGCGATCGGCGCCGGGCACGGCTACATCTACGTGCGCAAGGAGTACCCGCTTGCGGTCGAGCACTCGCGGATCGCCGTGGCCCAGGCCAGGGAGCTGGGCCTGCTCGGCCGCGACATCCTCGGGAGCGGCTTTTCCTTCGACGTGGAGGTCGCGCGCGGCGGAGGCGCCTTCGTGTGCGGAGAGTCGACCGCGCTCATGTCGTCCCTGGAAGGCAAGGTCGGCGAGCCCAGGGCCAAGGACGTGCACACGATCGAGCAGGGACTCTGGAGCCGGCCTTCGAACCTCAACAACGTCGAGACGTGGGCCAACGTGCCGCACATCCTTCTGAAAGGATCCTCGTGGTTTGCAGCCACGGGCACCGAAGGCAGCAAGGGCACCAAGATCTTCGCGCTGACCGGATGTGTCAAGAACACCGGGCTGGTCGAGGTGCCGATGGGCACCTCCCTGCGCACGATCGTGGAAAAGATCGGCGGCGGCGTCCGCAACGGCAAGGGGCTCAAGGCCGTGCAGACCGGCGGCCCTTCCGGGGGATGCCTGCCGGTCGACAAGCTCGACCTCGCGGTGGACTACGAAACCCTTTCCCGCGCCGGCTCCATGGTCGGATCGGGCGGCATGGTGGTCATGGACGGCGGGACCTGCATGGTGGACGTGGCCAAGTACTTCCTCAAGTTCCTCCAGGACGAGTCCTGCGGCAAGTGCGTCCCCTGCAGGCTCGGAATCGACCGGATGCTGGAGATCGTGACCGGCATCACCGAGGGCCGGGGCGGACCGGAGCAGCTGGACCTGCTGGAAGAGCTGGGCGAGACGGTAGCTGCGACTTCGCTGTGCGGGCTCGGCAAGACGGCCCCCAACCCCGTCCTGTCCACCCTGAGGTACTTCAGGGGCGAGTACGAGACCCATATCCGGGAGCACAAGTGCCCTGCCGGGGTCTGTCGCGACCTGATCGAGTACTCGATCGATGCGGACAAGTGCACCGGCTGCGGGCTCTGCCTGCGGGCCTGCCCCCGGAAGGCCATCCGCGGGGAGAAGAAGGAGCCCCATACGATCGACCCTGAAGCCTGTATCCGATGCGGCATATGCCGGAGCGAGTGCAAGTTCGACTCCGTCGTGGTCCAGTGAGGAGGCAAGTACGATGCAAGAGCAGATTCAGCTCACCATCAACGGCGCGAAGATCACGGTGCCGAAGGGGACCACGGTCCTCGATGCGGCGCTCGACTACGGCATCTGCATCCCCCACCTTTGCCACGTCCCCGGCCTGACGGCGTTCGGCGCCTGCCGCCTGTGCATCGTCGAGCACGTCCGCAACGGCAGATCCAGCGTCACGACTTCGTGCACCCTGGAGGCTCAGGCCGGCATGGTGATCCGGAGCGACACCGACCGGGTGAAGAAGCTGCGCCGGAACGTGGCCGAGCTTCTGGTGGCCGAGGCGCCCAACTCCAAGGCGATCCAGGACATCGCCGTGCGCTGCGGCGTCGAGGAAGTGCGCTATCCTTTTCGGCACAACAACTGCGTCCTGTGCGGCCGGTGCGTGCGGGTCTGTGAGCAGATGTGGAGGGCGCGGGCGCTCGGGTTCGTGGGCCGGGGCAGGGAGCGCCACGTGGACTTCCCCATGGGTGTGCGGCCCGACTTCTGCAAGAAGTGCGGCACCTGCGTCGATCTCTGCCCCATGACGATCACGCCCTGCGCCGGCCCCATGAAGAAAGGCGAAGAGAGCCTCTGCGGGCGTTGCGAGTCCCAGATTTCCATGACCCTGAAGATGCCGGACACGTGCGTCCAGTGCGATCTCGGAAAGGGCTTCGGCTGCATCCGGGCAACGCAAGTCCCTTGAAAAACGACCTTCTGCGGAGCCTGTGGCGAGCGAACAAGCAACCGGCCTGCGGCCCGGGTGAATCGGGCCGCAGGCCGGTGTCGTTCCTGCGGTGCGGCTCTTCGTCATCCCGCGGACCCCGGATCAAAGTCCGGGGCAGGCGCGGGGATCCCCCTGCTATGGGGGATCCCGGCCCACACACGCTACGCAGCATGGGCCGGGATGACAAAACAGAGCACAGCCTTCTGGCTCCCCCGGGAGACGAATTACCGCCTATGAGTTGATGATCTGCTCGGCTTCCTCGCGGTACGAGTTCATGATGTACGGGATGCCGGAGATCTTGGCGGCCTCTTCGGTGAGCGCCATCAGATCGTTGCGCGAGACCGTCTGGAGATTGAAGTTGCGGCTTCCGGCCATGATCTGCTGGAGCCCGGTGCGGATCTTGTCCGCGAAAGTGTAGATCCCGATGGCCCCCAGGGGAAAGCTCTCCACTTCCTTGCCGTACCTGTCCCGCAGGGTTTCGTAGCAGACGAAGATCTCTTCCACCGTGGTGCCGAAAGCAGAAACGGTCTTCGGAAGGTCCCCCTCTTTGAGCCACACGCCGATGTTCTTGCCCACCATGCCCGGGATCATGAGCGCGCGGCCCATGCAGACCGCCTTGGTGTAGGGCGCTCCCATGGCCAGGGCCTTGAAGATGCCGTCTTCCGACGAGAACCCGCCCGCGATCGCGATGTCAGGGATGAACTCCCCTTTGGCGGCCAGCTTGTCACAGAACTGCTGGGTCATGGACTGCAGGTAGAAGGTCGGCACCCCCCACTCCACCATCATGCGCCAGGGGCTCATGCCGGTCCCGCCCGGGGCCCCGTCGATGGTGAGCAGGTCGATCTTCGCTCGCGAAGACCATTTGATCGCCTTGGCGAGCTCCACCATGCCGTAAGCACCGGTCTTGAGGGAGATCCGCTTGGCCCCGAGCTTCCGCAGCCGGTCGACCTCCTGGAAGAAGCCTTCTTCGCTCACGAACCCGAGCCGGGAGTGCCGCTCGAACTCGCGGATCTCCCCTTCCTTGAAAGCACGCTGGATGGCGGGCACGGTCGGGTCCGGAGTCACGATATAGCCGCGCTTCTTCAGCTCTACGGCCCTCTCGAGGCTGTTCACCTTGATCTCGCCGCCGATGCACTTGGCCCCCTGGCCCCACTTGAGCTCGATGCTCTCCACGCCGAGCTTGCCCACCGCGTACTCGGCCACGCCGAACATGGTGTCTTCCACGTTCATCTGCACGTGGATGTCGCCGTAGTTCTCTTCCCTGTACCGGCGGTACACCTCGACCCGATGCCTGAGGTCGGGCGCCTCGACGATCTTGCCGTTCTTGAGCTCCAGCGCCGGATCGATGCCGCAGACGTTCTCGCCGCAAATGAGCGTGATGCCGGTGATGGCGGCCCCCACGGCAAAGTGGTCCCAGTTCCTGCGTGCGATTTCGGTCGAGCCCAGAGCACCCGTGAATATCGGCAACCGCATGCGGATCTTGGAGCCGTATCCGTACTCCGTCTCGGTGTCGACGCTCGGGAAGATGGCGTGATCCGGGTCGCCGATGACACCTGCCGGAAGCCCCTTGGCGCCCGACGCGTACCCGTGGATGTTGAGGTGCGAGTAATCGACCGGGTAGTTCTTGTCCGCACCTGCCGAGATCGAACCGTATGGCCCGGGATAGAGCAGCTCACGGCCCCGGAAGGTCGCTTTGAAGACCTCGCAGTTGCCGCGGCACCCGTCGATGCAGCGGGTGCAGATGCCGGATACGGGCGCCACGCTGCGGGAGCGGTTGGCTGTCTGGGTGGCCTCGTTGGAGTTGGGCTGTTGGAGATTCATCTTTCCCTCCAGTTTGAAGGTTGCGCTATTCTGCTTTAGGGCGGAAACACTTCCCTCGGCATTCTTCAGCAGAGCTAAACCTTGCGCACACAAAAAAAGGGTGTCTGACTTGGCCAGACACCCTTGTCTAACGCTAATGGCACAGATTCAGGATTTGTGTGGGCAACCCTACCCGGGGGACACGCCTTTGTGTCCCGGATCAGGTACTACTTAATCAATTCTTCCATTCATTGTCAAGCGCATTCCGCTGTCCGGTTCGACTCTTCCGCAGCTCCCGGCGACCAGAAATCCCCGGCCAGGAGAAATCCTTCAGCTGCATCGGGCATCTTAGCTTCGGGTCCTGGCAGCCTATCGGGCGGTCCGCAAGAAGCCGGCCGAGGAGCGGGAAAACAAGCTTGTCGTATGGCTCGCGCAGAGACTTCCGGTCACCGAGGAAGTTCACGGCCGGAAGTTTCTGACGCGCGAGAACGGGAAGCGCACGGCACTCCGCTGCTGTTGGCCGGGCCCGCGGCTACTCCTGCACGAGCACGCTCGCCTGGAGCAGGTTCTGGGTGCCGGCCCATGCGCGCCCCCCGATTCGCCGCAACACGTGAATGAGGAAGTTGTTCTTGTCGTCGAGCCCGTTCGCTACCTCCAGATGCCAGTTGCCCCCGTCGTAGGCCCATATTTCAGCGCCTTCACGGATCGCCGCCGGGTCGGGGCGCAGCAGGAGCAGCACGTTTCCCACGTTGGCAAGATCGAGCTTTCCGGTTCCGAACCAGATCGCGCCCTCGTTCTCGGCAATGGCGTTCAGTCCGATCATGTAATTCGCTGCTCTCCCCCCCGGGCTCGCTCTCCTGAAAGCCGTGATCCAGGATCTTCTCCCAGTTCCCGGCATCGTTCTCGGTCCGGTAGTCTCCCGTGTACCGCCAGACCTCGCAACCGGTGTAGCGGTTTTCCGTGCCGACATAAAGACTGCCGTCCGATGCCGCGAACAGCGAGCTGTTCTCGTTGCGGTCCGCACCCGGCGTGAAGTCGAAGCCGTCTGCGTTGATCTGGCGCCAGGTGAAGGAGCCGTTCTGCTCCAGGCCGCACCAGATTTCCGTCCCGTTTCCGTCCGGTTGCCGGTTTTCCGTCCCGGCGCACAGGTACGTGCTCCCGGCGTGGGAGACGACGGCCATGGAGGTTGCATCGGTGTTTGTGAGGTCGCCGAAGCCGTCCGGCGCGACCGGCAGGAATTGCCACTGCCCGGTCGCGTTCAGAACGAGCTGTCCCACACCGGCCCCCCCGTCCGCACGGTGCCGGAAAACGCCGATGAAGATCTTCCCGTTGTAGACCGCCATGGAAGTGGCTGCCTGGAAGCGCGGATCCCCGAAGCCGTCGTGCGTGATCGTGTGCCACGCCACGCCGTCGAAGTAAGCCACGTCCAGCCCGTTCTCGTCCCAGGTGCCGGCGTAGAGGCCGGGCGGCAGCTCATTCCCCTGGTACGCGATGAGGGAGGTGACGGTGAAGCCCTGGCTTTCGAAAGGCGCCTGGGTGTCCTCCCAGACGTTGTCGCCGAGCGGCCTTCTGTATACTCTCGCGCCTTGCATCCGCCACGTGCCGGCATAGACGTAGCCGTCGAACAGGGCGAGATCCACGACACCGAGGTTGGCGTCGAGCTGCCTGTCGCCGGTGTTCAGGCTGCCGCTGCGGCCGAAGCCGCTGGCCTCGGCGATGCCCCACCCCGAGAAGTCAGGGCCGCCCCCGGCCGGGCCGGAGCCGTCTCCGAAGTCGTCCGGGCCTCCGCCCGAGCCTGAGCCGCCGCACCCCATCAGAACGGCAAGCGGCCCCAGGAGGACCATAGAGCACAATTTCTGCAGTGTCCCTTTCCGTGTCATTCTGCGCACCCCTTCACTTTCTCTATCTGCTTTCTTGACGATCTGCTTTCTTCACGATTGCCGGTCTCGCAAAGAGAAACGGCCTCCCCGTCGGCTCCGCGGACACGGAACCCTCTGTCAGCCGTAGTCATGCACGGGAGAGCGAAACTGGAGGGATTGACCTGCGAGAACCGCCCACAACCCGGGGCCGAAGGGCTGCATCGCTCTCCGCGCGCCCCGGGCGAAGCGGGCGACCTCCGCTGCTCACGAAGGTGCTCGCTTCCCCTGGGAAGGTCCGAAACGACCCTCTTCCCTACAGCATGGTGCTGACCGTTTCCAGTGCAAACGATTAGATGCAGGTGCCGGGGAACCTGGGTAAGTGAGGCATCGCGTGGTCAGACTTCGGTCTTCAATTGCTTGCCCACGTGAAACGCCCGGGCGACCACCTCTCCCAGGCGCTGGTACTTCTGCACGGACGGTGAGTAGATCAGCGGATCGATCTTCCGCGGGTCGGGCTTTCCATCCGTGAGACATTGCTCCGTGACATGAGTCTCCAGGATCTCTCCGACGACCAGCTCGTGGGAGCCGATGTCGAGCGACTGGATGACCCTGCATTCCAGGTTGACCGGGCATGCCGTTACGAGCGGGGCCTTGGCGAGCCCCCCATAGAAGACATGAAACAGTTTCGACTTGTCCGTACTGCTGCCGGAGAAGATCCCGCAGTAATCCACTTCCCGCACCAGGTCCGCGCAAGGCACGTTGATCGAGAAGGCCCCGTTCGCCCGTATGCCCTTCAGCGTGTGACGGGTCTTGTTGATGGCAACCGAAACGGCAGGAGGCTTCATACAGGCGATGCCGCACCAGGCGGCGGTCATGAAGTTGGGGCTCCCGCCGACTTCAGCACCGACCAGGACGGCGGGCATGGGATAGAGCAGCGTCTGGGGGCCGAGTCGGGTCTTGGACACGGGCGGTCCTCCTCTCACGGCGCATGGCCGTGCAATGGTTCGCATACGCGTTTTCCGTCATGCCGGAGCCAAGTTTGTCACCTCGTGACGAATCCGGCATCGACCGGCACGAACACGGTCGGGATCCATCCGGTCCGCCGGGAACGGCTCGAAAGCACGGAAACCTTAGGAACACCGCATAGATGGAACCGGCTCATGTGGCGCAAGGGCGGATCGAGGCACGAGCATTGCATCATGCCCCAACTCGAGTCAAGGGATCCGCAACCCCACAGCTCGAGAGATGACGCCATGAGATCCACAGGTAGCGGTGCCCGCCCGGTTTGCTTCCTCCTGTTTTTCTGTTCCCTGATTCCGTTGATCGCCGCCCCGGATGAAGCCGGTGCCGTCGTATACGTGCACCAGAGCCCCGTTGCGCTGTCCTGGGGAAGCGCGGACGGCCCCGTGGATCACTATAACATTTATCTTTCTACCAACAACCAGCCATTCGTGCTCCGGGGGCAGGCGACGTCCAACTCTCTCTCTTTGCCCGTGGCAGACGGCAGCCGGTACCTCGTCCAGGTCGAGGCAGAGAGCGCAGAGGGGGCCATCGGCCCGCTGTCGGACCCGTCGGACGAGCTCGTGGTCTTCCTGAACGGCTCGGCTGCGGATACCGACGGAGACAGTATGCCGAACGCCTGGGAGGTCCTGTACGGTCTCAGCCCCTACACCCCGGCCGACGGGGCGGAAGACGCGGATGGCGACGGCCTCTCGAATGCCGCCGAGTACCTCGCAGGCACCGTTCCCACCGATCCGGACACGGACGATGACGGGGTCCCGGACGGCGCGCCGCCATCGGGCGGACAGGACGATCCTCCGCAGCCCGATCCGGATTGCGCGGAGTGGATCCCGGAGGATGCCTTCTTGCTGCCGGAAGCGGGAGCCTATGGAAAGATCAGCGGAGGGGACCCGCAACACGTGCAGGAGGTCCATTACGCATTCGCGGCCGAGCCCGGGAACATCCTCACGGTTTCCTACCAGGCCTGGGACGTGGACTTTGCATATGAAGTCGAGATCCTCGTCAACGGGCAATCCGTCGGCTTCGCCGCCAAGACCGGGACAAACGTCTGGGGCCCTACCCAGACGCTCTTCCTCCCGGACAACCTGTTCAACGAATCATGCCCCAACCTCCTCACCTTCCGGAACACCTACAACCCTCCTCGGACGTTCTGGTGGGGCGTCAGGGAGGTGCAGCTCGGCGGTCCCCCCCACCCTCTGCCGGACACAGGTGCATACGGAAGGATCCCGGACGGCGATCTGTCGCACGGCAATCAATTCGTCTGCAGCTTCTCCGGAACCACAGGAAACGTGACCCTCCGCTATGAGGCCTACGACGTCGATTATGCGGACGAAGTGGAGATCACCGTCAACGGCGAGCCGATCGATTTCGCTCCCAAGACCGTGAACAACTCCTGGGGCCCTGCCCACGAGATCCTCGTCCCGGATGAATTCGTCAACAACTCCTCTACCAACCTGGTCATCTTCCGGAACACCCGCAATCCTCCCAAGAAGTACTGGTGGGGCGTGAGAAACATTTCCCTGCAGTGATCCGATCTGACACGAACCCGTTGGATCACCGTGGTGCATTCCATGGCTGCACCCTGTAGGCACCGGTGCGGCCGATTCCCTCGCCATCCAAGAGATCGTCCAAGCAACAGCATCCGCATGCGCTTCCGCTAATCCTGCGCAACCTTCCTGCTGCTGCTGCCAGGTTGCTCCTGCTCACGTGGCTCCTTTCACGGAAGTGCCGCGCCACATGGTACCCCTGCGGGTCATTTCGATTCCCCGCTCATCGATATAGTATAATCTCGCCCGGCGGTGGCCGGATTTCGGCCTGACCGATCCCTCCGTATTCGTCACTGTCAAGATCCCACCGTGCAAGAAAGAGGAGGCTGACATGTATGACCCGGAAACGACCAAGGGAGGCACTCACCCGATGCTCTCGTCGCTGCCGCCGCAACGGACGGCCAAGGGGAAGGTGGTAACGGCCCAGGAGGCCGTGCAGGTCATTCGGGACGGGGACACCGTCGCTACCGGCGGGTTCGTCGGAATCGGCTTTGCCGAAGAGATTGCCGCTGCCTTGGAAGCGCACTTTCTGGATCACGGCAAACCCCGGGACCTGACCCTGCTTTACGCCGCGGGGCAGGGAGACGGGGCTCGCCGCGGCCTGAACCACCTCGGCCACGAAGGGCTCGTCCGGCGGGTCATCGGCGGTCACTGGGGCCTGGTCCCCAAGCTCCAGGAGCTGGCCATGGCCGACAAGATCGTGGCCTACAACCTCCCCCAGGGGGTGATCTCCCACATGTACCGGGACATCGCCGCCAAGAAACCACGCACCATCACCGCCGTCGGCGTGGGAACGTTCGTGGATCCGGAAAACGGCGGCGGCAAGATCAACGCGGTCACCACCGAGGACATGGTGGAGCGGATCGTCTTCGACGGACAGGTCTATCTCGCCTACAAGACCTTGCCCATCGACGTGGCCATCCTCAGGGGAACAACGGCTGACACCGACGGCAACATCACCATGGAAAAAGAAGCCCTCACTCTGGAATCGCTGGCCATCGCCACCGCAGCACGCAACTCCGGGGGCTTTGTCATCGTCCAGGTCGAGCGCATTGCAGAGCGGGGAACGCTCCATGCCCGGCAGGTGAAGATCCCCGGGATCCTGGTCGACTGCGTGGTCGTGTCCAGGCCCGAGAACCACTGGCAGACCTTTGCAGAGGTATACAATCCCGCCTTCTCGAGCGAAATTCGGGTTCCGATCCGGTCCATCGCCCCGATGGAGATGTCGGCACAGAAGATCATCGCCCGGCGCTCCGCCTTCGAGCTCAAGGCCAACAGCGTGGTCAATCTCGGCATCGGCATGCCCGAGGGGATCTCTTCGGTGGCTAACGAAGAAAAGATCATCGACTACATCACGCTGACGGCCGAGCCGGGCGTCATCGGGGGCCTGCCGGCAGGAGGGCTCAGCTTCGGTGCCGCCACCAACACCATCGCAGTCATCGACCAGCCCTCCCAGTTCGACTTCTACGACGGCGGCGGCCTCGACATCGCCTTTCTGGGGCTGGCCCAGGCCGACAGAGAAGGGAACGTCAACGTGAGCAAGTTCGGACCGAAGCTGGCCGGCGCCGGGGGTTTCATCAACATCAGCCAGAACGCCAAGGCGGTCGTCTTTTGCGGCACGTTCACGGCCGGGGGGCTCAAAACCGAGGTTGCGAAGGGCCGCCTGAAGATCGTCGACGAAGGCCAGGCCACCAAGTTCGTCGACCGGGCCGAGCACGTCACCTTCAGCGGGAAGGTGGCCGCCGCCAAGGGACAGCAGGTGCTCTACGTGACCGAGCGTTGCGTCTTCTCGCTCAGCCCGGAGGGCATCGAGCTGGTCGAGATCGCCCCGGGAATCGATCTCGAAAGGGACGTCCTTGCCCGGATGGGCTTCACACCCGTCATCCGGGGAACGCCCAGGCTGATGGACGGCCGGATTTTCGAGGAAGATCCCATGGGCATCCGGGAGGAGATGCTCGAGCTTTCGCTGTCCGAGCGTCTGACCTACGATCCGGAGGAAAACCGCTTTTTCGTCAACTTCGAAGGGTTCTCCGTCCGCTCGAGCCGGGAGGTTAGGGAGGTCAAAGCGGCGGTTTACCGGATCCTGGCCCCACTCGACCGGAAGGTCTACACCATCGTCAACTACGACAACTTCTTCATCGCTCCGGATGTGGTCGACGAATACACCGAGATGGTCAAGGGCCTCGTGGACCGGTTCTACTCCGGGGTCACTCGGTACACCACCAGCACCTTCATGAGGATGAAGATCGGCGATGCCCTCAAGAAGAGCAAGGTGGCTCCGTTCATTTACAAAAACAGAGGAGAGGCAGCAAAGGCGGTGCAAAAGAAGGTGTAGACAGCCAGCTAGAGAAGGCTCAAAGAATCTCCGGAAATCCCAAGCCCTGCGCAACAGCCTGGTCTAGCGGCGGGTGGAGGTTTTCGCCCTGCCCACCCTTTTCTCGATGACTCTCTGCTTCGCAGCCCACTGCGTATACTGGGGGTTGTACCTCTCCAGCCCGCTCTCCGGGTTCAGGACGCATTTTACCGGCAGTCCCCCCAGGATCCGCGCCATACAGCCCTTGTTGCATCTCCGGCACTTCCTGATATCTGCGAGCCGACCTGCCTTCACCTTGTTCGCCCAGTCCGGGTCGGCGATGAGCTGCCTCCCCAGAGCGATCATGTCCGTCATCCCCTCGCTCAGCGCTCTCGCTGCCAGCTCAGGGTCGTGGACAGAGGGGGTGATCACCGGCACTCTCGTCAGTTTCTTGAAGCCGGCCGATGCCTCCAGCATGCTGGCGTCCTCGTCCGGGTAGACGTACTTGACCGCCGAGGCACAACCGTCCGTGGTATGAAGGTAATCGATCCCCTCTTGCTCCAGCCTCTGCACCACGACCTTCATGTCCTCGTACGTCAGCCCTCCCGGCACATGCTCCGAGGCGCTTGCCCTCACCCCCACGACCATGTCGCTGCCCACCGCCGCCTTCGCCCTTCGCACGAACTCCAGCAGCAGGCGCATCCGATTCTCGAACGTACCCCCGTAGGCGTCGGTGCGAAGATTGAAGCGAGGGGAAAGAAACTCGTGCAGCAGCCAGCCGTGACCGGCATGGATCTCCAGCCCGTCGAATCCGACCCTGCGCGCCATGATGGCCGCGTTGACGAAGGCCTCCAGCTCCCGCTCGATCTCCGCAACAGACATCTCCCGCGGTACTTCCTCGCGCATGAATGGGACGAGCACCTCCTGGCAGTTCCTGGGAATCATTTCCGGCGGTATCTTGAAGGTCACGGCCGAGGGCCCCACCAGTTGCTCGCCAACCAGAGAGAACCCTTGGGCGCCCATACCCATGGTGAACTGGACAAAGGTCCTGGCACCGAAGGCGTGGATGGTGTCGACCAGCTCGGCCAAACCCATCATGTGGCCCGGCTCGTAGAGAGCCGGCACGTTGAAGGGCGCAGTATCCAGGGCCCATTTGCTCACGAACACGGACTCGACGATGATGAGGCCCACACCGCCGCGGGCTCTGGCCCCGTAAAAGGCAAGCTGCTGCTCGCTGATCTTGGTCCCGTCCGCATAGCGGCAGACCATGGGGCACATCGCCACCCGGTTGCGAATGTCGACCTTGCCGATCCGAATGGGTTCAAATAGCTTTTGAAGCTGCATTTTGCTGACTCCTCTTCCTGTGTCGCCCTTCTCCATCGAGCCGAGACCGGCCCCTCGCCGCGGACTCCCAAGCGTCGTCCTGGCTGCAGTCCCGTCGTGGAGGTGTTGCAGCCGATGCAGAGGTTCTGGGCGACCGCCAACGCATATCTCGCCATGACTACCCCTGCACTTTATAGATCTTCACGCGGGCGCAGACATCGATCTGGCCGGACAGGGGGTCCACCATGTCCCAGCCGAACGGCTGCAGGCTGTTGGAGTTGACCCCTTTGCCCCTGGAAATCGGCTTGCCGTGCGCCCAATGTCCGAGAATCCCCAGCGTCCCCACGACCTGCGGATGCACGCATTCCGTCACGCGCACGCGACCCTGGACCTTGCCCGCTGTCGACTCCACGCACACCCTGTCTCCGTCGCGGATCCCACGCTTCTCGGCGGCGCTGGTGTGGAGGAGAATGCGGTAGTCCAGCGGGCTCCGGGTGGCGATGTCGTCGACCCAGGCATTCTCCGAATTGATCGTGTGCCCCAGCAGCGGCAGCTTGCTGTTGGCAAGGAACAGATCATAGCCGGGCGGCGGGGCGGCATAGGCGGAACAGGGATGCCAGTCCGGCAGCGGCCGATACCAGGAGGTGTCCCACCAGTCCATTCCCAGCTGGCGCGTCACCTTCTCGACCTGCTGACCCGCCTCGATGAAGTGCTCATAATAGATCGGTATGCGGACGTCCAGCACGGTGCCGGCATAGGCCTCTTCCGGGGTCTTCTCGTACAGGTGGATCGAAGAGGTCCTCTGGAAGAGAGCGTCTTCGTGGTCCTTCCCTTCGATGATCCTCCTGATCGCTCCCACCTGCCGCTTGCAGATTTCCTCCGCGGTGTACAACTGCTCCCGCTCGAGCTTCTTGTCCCCGCCGATCGCCTCCAGCATGCCCCACTGATTGATGATCGCGTTCATCTCGCCCAGGATGCCGAGCCGCTTGCCGATCTCCATCAGCACGTCCAGCCAGTTGCGCAACCCGGCAGGCGGCGCCACGACGGGCTGACAGATCTGCATGTGCCAGGGCCCGGGGCCGGGGACGATCATGCCGGCGGGCTGATTGGCGGGAAACAGCCAGTAGCGCTCGAAATCATGGGTCTCGGGCAGGACGATGTCCGCGAACTCCGACGTCTCGTCCACCTGGCGGGCGAAGGCGAGGATGAAATCGAGCTTGCCGAGCCACTCCGCGATCGCATTCGGATCGTGGAACGACATGAGGAAGTTCGTGCGGCACAGGATGAGCGCGGCGGGCTGGTACGGGAGATGGAAGCGCTCGGGGTCGTGCATCGAGTAGTGCGGCATGCTGGCCAGGAAGCCGCTCACCGGGAACAGCCCGCGCAGGTCGAAGGTATCGGGCGGACGCGCCTCGATCGGCGGATAGGGCGCCATGAAGCCATCCCACCGGCCCATGCGCTCGAGGGCGGGAACCGTCAGAATTCCATCCGGTCCTTTCTCGGCCCGCCACAGGTTGAACGGCCCGATAGGGTTCGTGCCCAGCTCCCCGCCGGGAACATCCATCGCCCCTACCACGATGTTCATGAGCTGCAAGGCGATACAGGTGAACATGCCGTTCTTGTGCGCGCTGGCGCCGCGCTTCCACTCGATGGCCGCAGGCCGGAAGGGCACCGCCCGCCCGCCGAGCTCTGTCGTCGCCCCGATCTGGGCCGCCTCCGCGAACTCTTTCGCCAGACGCCTGATGGTCTCTGCCGGAATCGTGGTGATCTCCGCCACGTTCTCAGGCGAGTACGCCCGCACGTGCTCCTTGAGAAGAGCGAAGGCGGGCCGACAGGTCTTGCCCCCGACAAGGAAGCTGCCCTCCAGCGCGTAGTCCTTTACCGGCGCATCGTAGGGCCTGACCTCCCCGGCTTCGAGGTCCCACACCAGCGGCTGGAGGCTGCCCTCCTCGCGCACGTAGTGCCCGTCATCCCCGATCAGGTACGGGCCGTTGGTACGCCGCTTGAGGAACTCCGCATCGCAGATCCCCAGCTCGTTGAGCAGCACGTTCACCATGCCCAGGGCGAACGCACCGTCCGTGCCGGGCAGGATGGGAACCCACTCATCGGCCTTGGCAGCAGCGTGACTGCAGATGGGGTCGATCACGACCAGCCGCGCCCCGCGCCGCCGAGCGTCGGCCATGTGGGCAATGGCCTGCAGCGTGTTGTTGTTCGCGCCGAGGCCGAGCTGGGAGCCGCACAGCAGGATGTAGTTGCAGAGCCGCAGGTCGACCTCGGAATTGACCGTGCCGTGGGTCAGCATGAACTGCGTATGCAGGCCGGAACCGCAATAGGTGGCGTTGATGAAGGTGAAGTTTGGCGAGCCGAAGGCCCTGGTGAACGCAGCGCTGACGTACATGTTGAACTGATCGAAATCGGCGAACACCAGTTTCCGCGGGTCGTCTTTGCGCACCGCGTCCAGCTTCCCGACAATGGTATCCATGGCCTCGTCCCAGGAAATCGGCTGCCACCGCGGATCGACGCCCAGGCCCTTCACGGGATTCGTACGCTTCAGCGGGGTGGTGACCCGGTTCGGGTCATACAGGTCGGCAATCCGCGCCAGCGCTTTCCCGCATGCCTTCCCTCGCGAGCTGACCACATCCGGGTCCCCTCTGAGCCCGGTCACGCGCCCGTCCTGTGTCCGGACCCGAATCGCGCAGGAGTTGAAACAGCCGTGGCACGTCGTGGGAATCCAGGTCTCCTCCCTCGCTGCCTGCTGCCTACGCCTTGCCATGCCTTACGCCTCCCGTGAGCTGCTGTGCCTTTTTCCCGGATCCGCTCCCGTCGCGTGCGGGTCGGCGCGCCCCACGCCACCGCGGTAGAACCTGGCCTTCCGCTTGTGCTACGAGCTCTGTCGCCCTCCCCTGGCAAGGAAAGGCTTGAGGCCTCCTGCCATGAGGATGTCGTAAGGAGGACTCCCCTGAGGGAAGCCCTCCGCCTCCAGGGTCCTGCCGCTGCGCAAGTTCCTCACCTGCCCGCTGGAGATGTCGACCTCGAGGATGTCGCCCTCCTCCACCGCCGGGCTGATTCCCCGACAGATCAGAGCCGGAAAACCCAGATTGACCGAGTTGCGGAGGAAGACACGAGCGATGGATTCGGCCAGAACGACCGAAATTCCCAGGACCTTGAGGAAGCGGGGAGCGGGGCGGGCAGAGCCACAGCCGAAGTTGCGGCCGGCGACCAGGAGGTCCCCCTGCTGCACCAGCTCGGCCCAGCCCGGACGATTGGCCTGCATGCAATTCCTGGCCATTGCCTGCCAGTCCACTTCCTGCTTGAGGCCCAACTGACCGAGCGTCTCGGTGCCGGGCATCATCAGGTCAGTGCTGATGTTGTCGCCAAACTTCCAGACTCTGCCTCTGAACACGGTTTCCATCAGCCACCTCCTGAAGCGAGGAGATCCCTCGGGTCGGTGACCTCCCCGGCCACTGCCGAGGCGGCCACCGTGGCAGGACTGGCCAGATAGACCTCAGCCTCGGGACTCCCCATGCGGCCCTGGAAGTTGCGATTGCTCGTCGAGATGCAGCGTTCGCCGGCAGCCAGCAGGCCCAGAGGACCGCCGCAGCAGGGACCGCAGGTGGAGTGGCAAACCAGGCATCCGGCCTCCGACAGAACGTCCAGATAGCCTGCTTGAAGAGCCAGTCGCCACTGTTCCTGAGAAGCAGGACTGACGATGAACCGGACGTCCGGGTGTACTTTGCGGCCCTTGAGGATCCGGGCCGTCACTTGCATGTCCTCCAGGCGCCCGCTGGTGCAGGAGCCCAGGAAGGCTTGGTGGATCTTGATGTGCATGTCACTCACCTGGGAGACGGGCCGCACATTGCCCGGGTCGTGGGGCAGCGCCACCTGAGGCTCCATGCCCGTAACATCCACCGTGTAGACAGCCTCGTAGACAGCGTCAGGGTCAGCGATCACCGGCTGCGGCTCGCGTCGGATTCGCCCCGCGAGGAACTCCATCGTCTTCGCGTCGGCCTCGAACAGGGCGCATTTGGCTCCCAGCTCCACCCCCATATTGGCCATGCTGAAGCGGCTGCCCAAGGAGAGGGCCCTGGCTACCGGCCCGACGAACTCCACCGACTTGTAGATGGCCACATCCGTGCCGTGGCTCCCGGCGATCTTGAGGATGATGTCCTTGCCCACGATATACTCGGGCAGTTCCCCTACCAGCTCGAAGCGGATCGATTCGGGCACTCGCAGCCAGAGCTCGCCCTTGGCGATGACGTAGGGCGACTCCTCCATGACCGGCACCCCCATGGCATTGAAGCAACCGTAGCTGGTCGAGTGAGAGTCAACGCTGGCGATGAGGTCGCCGGGAACCACGTAGCCGTTCTCTGGAAAGAGCTGGTGAAGGATGCCGTGACGGCCGAATTCGAACCAGTGCGTGATACCGTACTTCTTGACGAACGCCCTCAGAGCGGACACGTCCTGCGCCGCCTCGAGGTTGGGAGAAGGAGCCAGGTGGTCTTCCGTGCAGTAGACCCGTTCCGGGTCGAAAACTCTGTCTATTTTCAGCTCCTCCAGAAGCGGGCCGATCACTCGCATGAGCAGCCCGATAACGCCGGTGCCGTCGACCTTGGCCCAGACGTACTCCCCGGGCTTCACCTCTCTCCTGCCGCAATGGGCCGCTATGATCTTCTCTGCCATGGTCATGCCCATGACCCACACCTCCCTCTTGCGAAGACAGAATCGACCAGGATCCGCCGCGGAGCGAACAGCATGTGACGATCCCTCCCGGGTGCCACCTGGCCTCGTCCCGAGGCACGAGCAAGAGCTTTTCCAGCCATGGCCATCACTCAATTTCCGCTTTTCGAAGGCTGATATCCGACGCTTTGTTCGTAGCGCTGCAAGACCTCCTCCTTTGGCAAGAAGGTTTCTTCAAGCTCACGATATTCCCCGAAACCTACAAAGGCATGGACATCGGCAATGGGATGGCGTTGAAGACTCTTGCTGAACCGGATCATGAAATCGGTTTCACCGGTGCGGAGCTCTTTCATATAGTCGTAGACCGCCCGGGCGGCCGCCAGGAATGCACCGATCGGATCGGCGATGAAGGCGACTCCGATTTCCTCGAGCTCGGAAAGGCTGGCTTTGGGCGACACACCGACCATGTTGTAGACGATCGGAGCGGGGATTCTTTCCACGCACAGTCTGAGCTCGTCCAGCGTCAACACCCCTTCGGGATGAACCATATCGGCACCCGCATCGACATAGGCGTTTCCTCGCTGAATCACATCTTCAATGGTGCCGCCTGGCGCGCCCCGTACATCGGTTCGAGCGACCAGCACCAGGTCCGGGTTCAGTGCCTTGCGGACCCTGTCTGCCGCCTTATACTTCCCCACCGCCTCTTCCACGGGGATGACCCGCTTCCCAGCCACATGACCGCATCGTTTCGGGTCCACCTGGTCCTCGATATGGATCCCCGCCGCACCGGCCTGTATCAGCTCCTCGACCGTTCTCATGACGTTGATTGCATTGCCATAGCCGGTATCGGCATCCACGCTGACCGGTACCCGGACCGATCGGGTGATATGCCGGGTCACCTGGACCAGTTCGGTCTGCGTCATCAGGCCCACGTCAGGTCTTCCCAAGAAAGCCGCCGACACCCCGAACCCCGTGATCCCGACCAATTCAAAACCAGCCATCTCGATGATTCTGGCCGTGAGCGCATCATGAGCTGCCGGGATCACCATCGGCTTGCCACGTTTGAGAAGCTTTCGGTATTTCTTTGCCCGCTCCATCCGTTCTCCTTTCGTCAGGTTTCTCCTTGCTCTCGCGCCGTGGGCTACTTGGCCAGAAAATCCATCACCACCCTGTTGAATTCTTCCGTCTTTTCCAGATTCGGGAAGTGACCGCAGTTTTCGAATACATAGAGCTCGGAATGGGGAATATTTCTCTGCGCGACATACGCATGCTTGACCGGAAGGCTCGGATCCTCTCTTCCCCACGCGATCAAAGTCGGTATCTTGATGGAACTGAGCCTGTTGACAATGGAGTCGACGAGCTCCTTGCGAACACCTCCGAATCCGCAGGACGTGATCAGCACTTTGGAGAAGGCGTTCATGGCCCCCTCGAGAGAAAAAATCTTGTGATAGTGATCGATGATCTCTTCCGTCATAACCGCCGGATCCAGGACAAGCCCTTTCATGTACGAGGAAAGAATCGTCCGGTTCTTCAGAAGCGACCATCTCGCGATGAAAGGAATCGAGGAAATGCGCAGCTTGAAAGGAACATCCCGGCCGAGCCCGGCGGCGTCCTCTGGAACGAGCTTTCTTACTCTATGTGGATAATCGATCGCATAGCGGAGCACCAAGCCGCCCCCGAGAGAGACGCCGATCATGGCAGCTTGATCGATCCTCATTGCCTTCATGAAATGGTGCAGGTGCCCGATCATGTAAGAAATGGAGTAGTCTGAATCAGGCTTGTCGGTGAATCCATGTCCGACAAGATCAGGTGCGTAGACCCGGTAGGCACGCGCCAGCACTTCGATATTCGGCCTCCATATTTCCTTGGATGTGCCGAGACCGTGTATCAGGACTACGCTGGGGCCCTGGTCTCCGGCAACCCAATAGCAAGTACGGATCTCGCCTGCATCGATGTATTTCTCTTCCATGCTCATGTTTCGCGCTTTCCGATTCGGATGAACTCTCGCTCATCTGAATTGCGAGAAGTACTTGTCAGCGACGTCCCTGGGAGGCATCTTGTACATGCTCTTTCGGCTTATCCACGGAAGCTTGGCCTTCTTCAGGCTGCCGAACAGCTCTGCATACTTCACGCTTGCAATGCAGGGATCGATCAGCGGGACACCATCTACCTCATGAATGTTATTGGCGGTGAGCACAGGCACCCAAGCCCAACAGCCAAGAACGATGACTTCAGCTCCGTCATCGATGCAGCTTCTTGCGGCATCCATGAAACCACTGATAATCTTCTGGGGGTCAACGGACGTCCAATCCATTCTCGGAATCGAGCGAATCGGCCGGCATTCGATCATCCTGTCGCGCAGGCCGTAGATGGCGGCATTTCTCAGGTGAATGTGCTGGATTTCATGATTGGGGACCACGACGGCAAATTTCTCCCCCATCGAACAGGCCAGATGCCATGAAGCTTCTGCGCTGCCGATGACGGGTATTCTCACGATGCCTCTTGCAGCCAGCAGGGACGGGTCGTAGAAACAGGCTGCGATCAGCGCGTCGGCGCCCTTTTCCTGTTCCTCATAGAGTCCCATGAGCATCGTGGTTTCGCAGAACAGGTGGAAGCTGTAGTAATCCCCATCATCCAGATGGGTGAGCCCCTTCCCCAGTCCCTTGAAGTCGATCTCGGTATCCGGATTTTTCGCCTTTCCCGCGACGCCAAGTATCACATCCGCCTGCCCCAAGCTTCTGACGAGATCATCTGAAAATGCCCCCAGAATGGTAATCTTCATGCTGCGCATCCTCCTGTATTCGGTTTGGCTGAACGACCCCGGCCTGGGTCGCGTTCAGAAATTCTCCTGCAGGCTTCCATCCGCCGGCACGCGTCTCGCAAACCTCTGCACCTGAATCTTGTACTTGAAGAAGTCCGACCTCATGAAGATGTTGACGATCTCGAGAGGTTCGCCCGAGGAGTCCCACAACCGGGCCTGCACGAGGAACAGAGGGGCGAAGACCTCTGCCTTCAGGACCCCGGCCACGTCCGGGGGGGCGGGCACGCTTTCCAGATAGGTCTCGTTGTCGCCGACCTGCAGCCCCAGCTTCGTCTCCAGGATCCTCTTGACGGGCAGCTTCGACAATTCCCTGAGGGTGAGCTGTCTGCCGATCTCGGGGCGAAAGAAGTTCTCGAAGAAGCTGACCGGAATCCCGTCGATGAAGCGGACCCTCCGAATGACGCACACCGGCTCCTGCCCGTCCATTCCGAAGAAGTCCCCGATGTGCCGCGGGATGCGCGTCTCGCGGATCTTTTTCTCGTCCACCCCCAGCGGCTTGACCTTGAACTTCTCCCATTCCTCCATGAAGCTCTGCAGATCTCCCGTGAAAACCAGATGCTTGCGCACGGGGACCTGTTGGGCCACGAAGACTCCCTTGCCCCGTTTCCCGGAGATGAGCCGTTCGGCCTTGAGGTTGGCCAGGGCGGTGCGGATCGTGATCTGGCTGACTCGGAACTCGGCAGAGAGCTCATTCAGCGTCGGGAGCTGCTCGCCCTGCCCCAGTTGGCCTTTCACGATCTTGTCCCTGAGGACGGCTTCGACCTGGACGAAAAGGGGGATCTTGCCGCTGTTGTCGGCCATGGCGCGTCCTCTTTGTATGTTCGTATGTTTGTATACATAGCTCCATTTATGGAACTTCTAGCACACCCGTTTACAAGCTGTCAAGAAAAAACGCCGGGCGATCTCTTCCGGTCCGAGCGGCTCCTCACCGGCTCCTTCACCGGATAGACCGCGAGCTCTGCAGGCCACCCCGGCCGGCCGGAGAAGGGGGTTGGGGGGATTTGCACGGGAGCACGAAGCCAAATCCCCTCCTGACCCCCCGGTGTTTTTCGGCAGGGAGGGAACACTGCGCGCGGGGTGTTCTGAATGGAGGCCGGTTCTCGGGCAGGAAATCCGAGGCTGGGTGTGGTCGTGCGGGTCGGGGTGATGGCGATTACCGGCTTCGGCCGGGGGGGTCAAGCTCTCCGGGCGACGATTCCCTGGATAGATCGAATGATGTCCTCGGGGTCCGTCCCGGGCCCGCAGACCTCCCGGATGCCCATGGCCTTCAGGCTCGCGGCATCCTCGGGTGGAAGAATGCCTCCTACAATCACGGGGATGTCAGCGGCTCGACTCTCCTGAAGCGCCTTGAAGGTCTTGGGAACGATGGTCATCAACCCGCCCGAGAAGACGCTCAGCCCGATGACGTCCACGTCCTCCTGTATGGCCGACCGCACGATCTGCTGGGGCGAGACCCGCAGGCCCAGGAAGATCACCTCCATACCCGCATTGCGAAGGGCTCGTGCCACGAGCTGAATACCCCGGTTGTGTCCGTCCAGGCCCACCTTGGCAAGCAACACTCGGATCGGCCGGTCCCTTTCCATCGTGGTCCTCCTGTGCGCGTCAATAGGCAAAGTGGTGTGCGACAGGCTCCCCGCACGTCCCATCCGCCTCCTGGAGAGCGCGCGTCACTTCCTCGATGGTGGCATAGGCCCTGACCGCCTCGATCGTGCCGGGCATGACGTTTTCGCCCTGTTCCACGGAGCGTTTCAGATGATCGAGGGCTCTCTGCACCGCCCGGCCGTCTCTTCCGGCCTTCACCGCCGCCAGCATTCTTTTCTGGTGCTCCTCGTGGGCAGGGTCGATGCGGAGGATCTCGAGCTGGCTGTCCCTGCCCTCCGTGAACAGATTCATGCCGATGACCTTCACCTCACCCGACTTGATCTTCTGCTGGTAGTCGTAAGAAGCGCGGGCGATCTCCCTCTGCACCCACCCCGCTTCCACCGCGGCGATCATCCCTCCCATCGCATCGATCCGGCGCAGCAGATCGCGCGCCGCTTCCTCCAGCTCGTCCGTGAGCTTCTCGACGAAGTAGGAGCCGCCCAGGGGGTCCACCGTGTGGCACACCCCGCTCTCGTAGGCAATGATCTGCTGGGTGCGCAGCGCCGTGCGTACGGCGTCCTCCGAGGGCAGAGCATACGCCTCATCCATCGAATTGGTGTGGAGGGAATGGGTCCCGCCGAGAACCGCTGCCAGAGCCTGGAGGGTCGTGCGGACGACGTTGTTGATCGGCTCTCGGGCCGTGAGCGAACATCCGGCCGTCTGCACGTGGTAGCGACAGAGCATCGAGAGAGGATTCCTGGCGCCGAACTCCTCTTTCATGATGCGCGCCCACAGTCGGCGGGCCGCCCGGTATTTGCAGATCTCTTCGAAGAAGTCGTTGTGGGCGTCGAAAAAGAAGGAGAGCCTGGGGGCGAAGTCGTCCACCTCCAGTCCCCTGCGCATGAGCTCCCGCGTGTAGGCGATGGCGCTGCCAAAAGTGAAGGCGATTTCCTGTGCGGCCGTCGAGCCGGACTCCCGGATCTGGTAACCCACGAAGCTGATGGGGTTCCAGCGCGGCATCGAGCGGCGGCAGTACTCGATGATGTCGGAGGAAATCCGGAACAGAAAGGGGAGGGAGCCGGCGGGGTTCGCTGTGTAGAAAAGAGAGACCATGTCGTTCTGCAGAGTCCCCGTCAGATCCTGGAGGGGGATCCCCCGCTTCTGCGCCAGGGCAAGGAAAGCAGAGAGCATGAACGGCCCCGCGGTGATGATGGAGGTCGAAATCCTGGCGATGTCGATCTCATCGAAGATGACCTCCACGTCTCGCAGCGTGTCCACCGGGACCCCATCCCGTCCCACTTCCCCTTCACTCAGCGGATTGTCCGAATCGAGCCCAGCCTGCGTCGGGTTGTCGAACACGATGTTGAGGCCGGTTTCGCCCTCGCGCAGGAGGAACTTCAGCCGCCGGTTCGTTTCCTCCGGCGTGGCAAAGCCCGTGACCAGCCGCCGGGTCCAAAGCCGGCCGCGGTAGCCGGTAGGCTGGACCCCTCGGGTGTACGGATACCAGCCGGGCAAGCTGATGTCTTCCACGTAGTCCTTGCCCTGCAGGTCCGCAGGCGTGTAGACCCGCTCGAGCGGGATTCCGGACGATGTGGCAAAGGTCTCCTTCTGTTCCGGCCACCTCGCCATGACCGGTCCGAGGGCCGTCTGCTCCCATTGCTCGCGCAATCTCCGGATCTTCTCCAGCATGTCCGACGTCCACATATCCGTGCCTCCCGATCACCGTGGCCTTCGGTCATGGATGCGCCGCTCTTTCAGCTCGGTGTCCAGTTGGAGGCGGCGGATCCGTTGTTCCAACGGCGCGAAGACGATCTCTGTCGGCACGATCTCCAGCGCGTGCTTCATCCTCTCGTGAATCCTGTTTCGGATGGCCGCCTCCTGGCCTTGCTGCTGCGGGGTAATATAGAGGATGAATTCATCGTTCTCATAGGGATCCTCGTTTCTCTTGCGCAGCTCTACCTGCCCCCTGAAAAACCTCGCCCTCGCGAGTTTCACGAGAGTTGCCTTGGATGCATGCTTCTTGAGGGAGCGCTCGTCAGGAGTGAGGAGGAATTGCAGGTGCCGCCCTGGATCCTCGGCACTGGGAGCAATGTCCTTCTTGAAGGTGATCGGCAGCTTCACCAGGTCATCGGTTGTCTGGATGGATCGGACGTCGATCCCGTTGTCGTCAAACGCGCTTCTGTCATACGTACTGAATGGATACACCTGACCGACGATGGCTGATCGGGGTTTTCCTGGAAGAGCTCAAAAGGCCGATCTGCTCGTAGAATCGAATGGTGCTGGGTGGAAGATTCGCCAGATTCGCCGGGTGGCCGATGCTATGACGGGTCGCTTTGGGCATGACGGCTTCCTCGATCGCCCCTCCAAGTGGATCCGCTGCAAGTCTCTATCACGAATTCGAAGCGAGCGGCAACACAAATCTCAAGTTGAGGTTAACTTCATGTTTGGGGTCGTTTTCTCGCACCCCGGTATGGCCGGGCCGCGGTTTCGCTCATCCGCTTGCGCGTGGGACACGCGATGACGCGCCGGTCTTGTTTGAGGGATCTGGCAGGCCAGGCGGGGGCGGCTTCAGGTCGCTGCCAGGGTCGGCGGCAGGGCTTCGCCTCATGGCACGAACGATGGATGACTTCAGGGACGGGTTGCCCCTGGACCCGGACCGGGCCACGGGCGGGCCGCGCAAGGATCCCCCGGCGTGGGGCCGGGGGCCGAACAGGAGGGATTTCTCAGCAGATGACCGGGCGAGCTAGATTTCTTCCGCGAGCAGGATCGCCTCGGCGATCTCCCGCATCGACCTCCGCGTGTTCATGCTCTGCTTCTGCATCCGCCGGAACGCCTCGGCCGCGGTGACCCCCCTCCTCGCCATGAGGACCTCTTTTGCCCTCTCCACGAGCTTTCTGGACTCGAGCTCTTCCTGGATCACCCGGGTCTTCACCATGAGCTCGGTGTTCACGATGGCAACCGCCGCCTGGTTCGCCACCGCGATCAGGAGGTTGACCTCGGTATCGGTGTAGTCGTGAGGGGTCTGGCTGTAACAGTTGATCACGCCGATCACGCTGTCCTTGACGACCAGGGGAACGCTGAGCATCGAGGTCAGGCCTTCTTTCCGGGCCATCTCCTTTTCCTTGTACTTCAGCTCCGTCTGGACGTCGCGGATGCACATGGGGATCCTGGTGCTGGCGACCTGGCCCACGACGCCCTCGCCGAGCCCGAGGCTCCTCTCCTTGAGGTATTCCTGGCTGATCGTTTGCGTGGCGCGCAGGCGCAGGACCTTTTTCTTCTCGTCCAGGAGCCACAGGGAGCAGATCTTGGAATCCATCACTTCGGCCGTCACCGTGACCACCAGCTTCAGGATGTCGTCCAGGTAAAGCTCCGAGGTGATGGCCTTGCTGATCTCGGTCAGAGCCCGGATCTGCTCCTCGTAATCCACGGATCTCTTCATCTCTGGCGTGTCCATGTCCTCTCCCGGATCGAAGGCGGCGCGGGTCCGCCTGCCCTCTGCTTCGACCTTCCGACGTCTTCAAAGGCCCCTAGGCGAGCACCCAGAGCAGCTCACAACGCCCCGCCCCCTCGTTGCGCCAGCGGCGGATCGTCTGGTCCTCGAGATAGATGCTGTCGCCCTTGCGCAGCAGGATCTCTTCATCCTCCACGACGATCTTCAGGACGCCGCTCAGGACCCAGCCGAACTCGTGCCCTTTGTGGTCGAAAAAGGCCCGCGCGTCTTCCGCGCGGGCACCCAGCCGGAGCCAGTACGGCGCGATCCTCCTGCGCGGACCGCCCTCGGACAACAGCGCCAGGACCTCGACCGCGGGCCTGCTGCCCGGTTTTGGGGTCTTGCTGCGGGCCGCGCCCTTTTGCTTGTGCACGGTCAGCCCGCGCTTGCCGGACCCTTCCCGTCCCTTGCCTCTGAGAAGGGCGTCCAGCGGTTGTTCCAACACCTGCGCAATGTCCACGAGAACCGGCAGCGAAGGGTAGACCTGGTTCGCCTCGATCTGGCACAGGGCGCTGGGCGTGATGTCGAGCGTTCGCGCCAGCTCCGCCTGGGTGAGGTTCCGGCGGCCCCTCAGCTCTTTGATGCGGTCGCCGATGCGCAGATCCCGATCCGGTGTCCGATCCAGGAATTTGATCTGATCGTCCGCGACCCGGTACCGGACCGATTCCCTCAGGATCCGGCTCGGCCGGTCCTCGGCCTTGAGGAGCTTCATGTCGCAGAGCCCCTCTTCGAGGTTGCGGAGCTGGATGACGACCTGGGTGATGTGGCTCAGATTGGCCAGAAACGTCCTGGAATGGGCCTCCCGCTCCAGGATCCAGCAGGCGACGGTCTGCAGCTCGTAGAGCTTGGGACAGTGGTGGGTGAAGAACTCCTGCGCCGGCCGCTCGCCGCCCCAGAGCTCGCTGAATCCGGTCAGGCTGTCGAAGACGTAGCGGGCGCCGTCGCCGTACCGCTCCTGGATTCCGGACAGAATGCGGTCGAAGGTTTCGCGGTCCGAAGGCTTCTCGATGCACACGCTCTCGAAGCCGGCCCGTCCCGGCTCGCTCTGAGCGTAGTATTCCTTGAATACCTCGTCCCCCTTGCCCTTCCCGAAGGTGAAGGCATCGAGGTGGACGAAGCTCCCGGCCCGAAGCCCTTCGGCGTAGCGTCGATAAATTGTCTGGGGTGCATAGTTCGAGTTCACGTAGACGATCGTGCCGCGCCGGTCTCCCCGCGCCACGTTCAGAAAGGCTCCGAGAAAAGCGATCAGGGACGTACCGGCGTCCGCGACCCAGACGACGTTGTCGCCCGGCTGAAAACCGCCCAGGAGACGGTCCAGATAGGCAATGCCCGAGCTCATGCCGGCCATGATGGATCTCCCTGCCCCTATTCTTCCAGCCCGTCCCGGTACTCGACCGAAAGGGGCTGAACCTTCCGATAAACGCTCTCCGGACCTCGAACCTCGCCGTCCACCCGCAACAGGCAATCGTTCACGGAGATGCCGAACAGCCGCTCGTTCGCGCGCAGGCAAGGCAGGATGACCTTCCAATCCTTCCGGCCGAGGGGCACGATCCGGCCGCCGTTGAGCTGTTCGGGGACGATCCTCCGGCGCGGGTCCCGGACGTAGAGGGCCCCGCCCGAGGCCAGCGAGAACAGGTTGGATCCGGGATACGGCGTTTCCTGTTCGATCAGGCTCCCGTCGTCTGCAAACCTGAGCCCGTTGAGCACCACGAATCCGCCGCCCTTGAGCGGGTCGCCGGCCATGAACGACTCGGCCAGAAAATCCAGGCAGGTTCCGTTGATCACCACCCTGGGCTTGCCCACGGCATTGATCAGGGGCCGGCCGGCCGCGTTCCCCATGACGTAGGTCTCGCCCCCCTTGGCTCCGTACAGAAACGTCTGTCCCACGTCGCCGTAGATGACGAGGCGCCCGCTCTTCAGGATCTGGCCCAGCTGGTCCTGGCCATTACCATGCACGCGGATCTCCAGGCCGTCAATACCGGAGGCGAGGTAGTCGCCGGAGCTGCCGTAGACGTCGAAACGGACCCCTTCGGTACCCGCGCCCAGGCCGCAGCCGGTGAAGCGCTGTCCTTTGAGGCCGTAGAGGATGAACCGCCTCCACCCCATGCGACAGGCCTTCACCGCCAGCCCGGCGTCGCACTCCGGCCCTTCGGGAGGAAAGTCGCGCGCATGGATGACCAGAACCGCCTCCCCGCTCGCAGGAGCGCGGAGCCGGTCCCGGCCGTCCCAGTCGATTCTGCAGAACCGGCCCGCCCCGTGTCCGAGCGGCGGCACGGCGTCCAGGATCCGGTCGATCGATTCCCGGACGATCTCCAGGACGGCGCTGGGCCGCTTGGAGCCGCAGTCGTAGCGCCGGTCGTTCAACAGGGTGAGGAGGTCGAGAGCGACCTCCAGCCCGACGTCTCCGCGCCCTGCGCAGGCGCGCGCCTCCCGGAGGAACCCGTGGAGGTCTTCGAAGCTCCACCGAGCGATCGCTCGGCAGAGCTCCGGGAACAGCTCCTCTGCAGCAGCCGCGCCGTTCGCGCCGCGCAGCCTGGCCGACAGGGCAAGGGCGCCCGGGTCCGGGGCCGCGTCCGGGGCCGGGGCCGGCCCGCGCCCGGCAGGGGCCGCGAGGGGGCGGGGGCACGCGCCCGACGGCACGCGGATCGCACGGCCGAACTTGTCGGTGCAGTCGAGCCTGGAGGAGCCGTTGTGGCCCTGGACCGTGAAGATGAAAGCGCCCCCGTCCGTGTGGCTGCCCCCGCGGGCGTTCCAGTACCGGTCCGCCACCAGGCGGAACCGGCGGTCCTCGGCGGCCAGGGAGTGCAGGGTTGCGTCGATGGCCTGCTTCTCCGAGGCGACCAGCCCGATCGACACCTCCCCTTCCTGGATGGCGAACACCTGGGGCCTGAGCATGGAGGTGTCGGTGATCCCGAGCAGCTGGAAGCGGTCCAGATCCGGCTCGCTCCGGGCGATGATGAAGAACCAGGGCCCGTCCGGCGAGCCGTGGATGTGCAGGGCCTGGATCGAGCGGTAGATGCGCTTCTTCTCTTCGGACAATCGGTCGAAGTCCAGCTCCGTGGTCGGGGCGAGCGCCTCGATCACGTACTCGAGGGGGTACCCGTAGATGCGCGACCAGAGATCGAACAACAAGACCGAGACCTCGGTGTCGGTCAGGAACTGGGGCTCGATCCCGTGCTGCCGGAGGTATTCGCAGACGCCGTAATAGTTGGCGAAGTCGCCGTTGTGGACCAGCGCGTCTTTCAGGCCGATGAAGGGATGGGCGCCGGCCGGGTGCCAGACCCTGCCCTTGGTGGGATAGCGCTGGTGGGCGATCCAGATCTTGGCCCTCAGGTCCTCGAGCCCGTAGTAGCGCACCACCTGCTCGGCATAACCCACGACCTTGAAGATCATGAGGTTGCGCGCGTGGGAAAGCACGAAGGCGCGCTTCTCGCCGAGAGAGGCGTAAAAGCTCCGGTTGAGCTTGATGCTGTTCTGGAAGATGAGCTCGTCCTCGACCGCGCGCTCGTCGGCGCCCGCAAGGCCGGAGTCCTGCGCGAAGCGCTCGAGGGCCTCGGGCTTTGCGCGGACGAAGTAGCGCACGATGTCCGGCGGCTTGACCTCCAGGCCCGCTTCCCTGTAGTCCAGGGCCGGCTCCAGCCGGGATCGATGGTCGACCCGCAGGAAGGGCTCGATCCAGCTCTTCTCCACTTCTTCCCGGGCGCTGGGGTCGATGAGGGCGATCTGGAGCAGATAGTCGTCTTTGAGCACCGCCTCGTCCACCCCGAGCTGCCCTGCATCCAGGCAGCAGGCGGCGATCCCGCCGCCCTTCCCGTTGCCGCGGTTGTGCATCTGCATGGAGGGCTCGAAGATGTGGCGGCCCCTGACCGGCACGCTCGCCGCGAACCCGACCACCCCGCAGCCGCCTTCCTCGGCGGCTTTCCGAATCGGCGCTCGGAGACGGCCGGCCGCGAGCGCCCGGCTGGAATCCAGCACACGGTCGATCCACTCGGCTCTGTCATGGGCTCTGTCGATTCTCATGGGACGAACGCCTCCGCAATCATGGTTGCTGCCGGCGTCTCTGGACACTCTCGAGAGACGCCGGGCCGCACGTAGTCGCGGTGGGCCAGCAGGTCGCTCCGGCCCACCAGCTCCCGGACGCTCCTCAACCCGAGGCGGCTGAGGATCTCCTGAAGCTGCAGGTACCAGGAATGAAACAGGTTCACGAGCCTCTGGGCCCCCCAGTCCGGACCGTAGAGGGCGGCGAGCTCCGGGTCGGTCGTGGCGATGCCGCGCGGGCAGCCGCGTCCGCTCTCGCAGTTGGCGCACCGGAGGCACTCGAGCGCCACCAGCTCGGCGGTGCCGATCACGACGCCGTCCGCGCCCAGGGCGATCGCCTTGGCCACGTCCCAGGCCGTGCGCAGGCCTCCGGAGGCGATCAGGGTCATCTGGTCCCGCACGCCCTCCTCCACCAGGAAGCGGTGCACCTTGGGGATCGCGTACTCGATCGGCATGGCGATGTTCTTCTTGGCGATGTCCGGGGCGGCCCCGGTCCCCCCATAGCTCCCGTCCAGGTGAATGATGTGGGCGCCAGCGTAATAGCTCCCGATGGCCACCATCTCCACGTCGCTCGGCGTGGAAACCTTGACCGACACGAGCGCCCTGGGGTTGATCATCTTGATCCAGTCCACGTGCTTCTTGTGGTCCTCCACCGAGTACACCGAGTGGAAGGGGAAAGGAGAGAACAGGGCGGTGCCCGCCACGGCTTCCCGCTTCTTTGCCACGGCCGGGGTGACCTTGTCGCCCAGCAGATGGCCCCCGAGCCCGGGCTTGGCGCCCTGAGCGTACTTGAACTCGACGATCCGCACGCGCTGGATCGTCTCCTCCCGGACCCCGAACAGCCCGGTGGCCACCTGCGTGATGACGTGGTCGTCATAGCGGGTGAGCCCTTCGGGGTACCCGCCCTCCCCCGTGCAAGTGAAGGAGTCGAACCGCTCGTAGGCCTTGGCCCGGGCGAGCATCGTGGCCAGGCTGATCGACCCGAAGCTCATGCCGCCCCCGTAGATCGGAAATCCGATCTCGATCCTGGGCCGTTCGTCTCCGCGGCGGTTGAGCGGGATGCGCAGGTCGACTTCCTCGGGCCGCGGCGAGCTGCCGCATGGAGGACGGTCCGGGAAGACGAAATCGATCCGATCGAATCCGCCGCCCGAGGCTCCTGACCGGTACTCCAGCCCGGAGTCCGCGGGGGGCATGCCGGTCTCCGCCTGTCGCCAGGTGCTCACGATCAGGTCCGGGGTCCAGCGGTAGTCCCCGAAGGTTTCCCAGAGCGGGTTGAGGGCGATGCGAAGGGCGTGCTCAGGACAGTTTTCCGCACAGAATGCCCCCTTGGCCCTGCAGACATCCGGCCCGGCGCACAGCGCGGACCGCGGCGCGAGCAGGCGCCCGTCGCGGGTCCGGAGGACCCCGTATCCGCAGACCTCGGCACAACGGCCGCAGTGGCTGCAGGCCTTGGAGACGGCGACCAGGAACTTGTGGAGACGGTTGCGGAACCGCGACGGGCAGTGCCTGGCCGCGCCGGCCGCGAGCCCGGACTCCCGCGCTTGGTTCGGGGGTGCAGCACCCTTGCCGTTTCCGTTGTCGGCGCGGCTGGCAGGTACCGGCAGGAGCCCGGCGGAACGCACCGCGCCGTCGATCCGCTGGCCGAAGACGGGGGCGAAGCATTCGCGCTCGAGGTCCTCAAAGAACATGGCTCGTCCGAGCTCTCCGCGGAGCCTGCGAACCTCCCGTATGCCCATGGCCCCCATCACCTCGATGAGCTGGGAGTGCCACGAGCCGAACAGGTTCACGATCCGCCGCGCGCCCCAGGCCTCCTCCACCTCATCCAGGCGCACGGGACATTCGAGCTGTTCACCGCAGTCCGGACAGAGCCGGCATTCGAGCGCGGCCAGCAGGGCCAGGTCGACGCCCGCGCCGTCAACCCCGCAGAGGATGATCTTGGCCAGGTGCTCGGCCATGGCGATGCCGCCCGAGGCGAGCAGGGTCACCTGCTCGCGGATCGAGCTCGCGATCAGCCCGAGGTGCACCCTATGGACGAGCTCGGTGAGGAAACTTTCCCGCTCCTCGCCCAGACCTCGCCCCTTGTCGCTCGCCTGGAGGTGAACGATCCCGACCTCGCCTGCAGCCAGCTCGGCGGCGCGCTCGACGGCGCGCTCGTCCAGGGGCAGCCGGACCGAGACGATGAGCTCCGGGCGGATGGCCCTGAGCGCGGCGACTTGCGCGAGCACCCTTTCCGAATCAGCCAGCTCCGCGATGGGCACCCCGGCCAGTCCGGCCGGATCGTCGCGCTCCGGATCGAAGCGCACGATGAGCCGGTCGCGGAACGGAGCGAGCGGTCCCTGCGCTTCCCGGAAGGTGGCCACGGCGACCGTCCCGAGCCGGGCCGCCGCGCGCGCCATGGCCTTGCGCGTGCCGTCTGCGAGAAAGCCGAAAGGGGGAATGTCCAGAACGACCGGGATCGAAACCTCGAGGAAATCGGGGGGGGCGGCCAGCAGCCTTCCCTGCTCGTCGAAAAGAAGGCGCGCGGGCTTGCGGCCCAGCTCGATGACCGTGCTGATGTACTCGCGGCCGTGAATGCCGTCCCGGGTGGGCCGCACGATCTCCGACATGTCGGTCCACATCCGGTCGAAGCCGGGCCCGCAGAAGGGCCCGCGGTAGCCGGCGCCCGAGACCGGGATCTTCCCGTTCTCGGCCTGCTTCCAGATGCGCGAGACGATATCAGGGGTCCAGTAGTCGTTGCCCAGCCGGGCAAAGCGGGGATTTACGGCGCGGGACAGGATGGCGTTCTTGCATTCCTGCACGCATCGCATGCAGCCCACGCAAGAGGTGTCGCCGGTGTCCTGGACCTGGGCAGGGTCGAAAGCCCGCTTCCGATAGACGCCGTAAACGCAAGAGGTGGTCTTGATGCAGCGCACGCACCCGAGGCACCGGGCGGTCTCGAAGGAGCTGTGCTTCGAGACAGGGGAGAACCTCGGCGGGGCCGGTTCCACTTCCACATGATACTTTTTCGGCATGCTTTCATACTCGATACCGTCCGTCGCATGCCTTCTCCCCTTCGAGAAGCTGTGTCCGCGCGCAGCGGCTGCGCCGCGCGGGTCCTTTGCGGTTGAGGGCGCACTCCGCTGTACGCCCCATCCCATGCAGATCTGTTCGGCCGAACCGGATGCAGAGTTAAATCTTCTCTTCGACGCTGTCCGTTGCGCCGTTCTCCTGCATCCTGGAGGCGGTTTTTCGTGGCCCCTTCAGAGGCTGTCGATAAACGCCCATCTGCGGCGTTGCGCTCATCCTTCGTCACTGCGGCGTACTTCCCTGTACGCCTCATTCCTCAGGATTTCGCGCGCCTTGCATCTGGGCATTTCTCACCAGCCTCTCCGCAGGGTGTTTTTCGACACCCTTCCTCATGGGATTGGGGCCCAGGGCACGCACGCGCTCGGCGCACCCCATGGCCTCCTCCATCAGATCCCCGACCGACAGATCCGTTCCCCTGACCATGGCCACCCGTTCGACCCCGAAGTCGATCTCGCCCAGGAGATCCCGGACGTAGACGACCCGTTTCTCGGCCCGGGTGCTGCCCACCAGGAACTTGCACGCGGTGTCGGCGCACCCCACGACCTGAATGCCGTCGGCTCCCTGCTCGAGCAGCTTGACGAGCTGCTGCACTTCGATCTTGCTGGAGCACGGCATCACGAGGAACCGCACCTTGCAGCCCGGAAGGCTCCTGAAGGAATCGGCGAGATTCACGTCCCGGCCCACGCAGCTCTGGCAGTAGAGCACGAGGATCTCGGGTTGGAATGCCCCGTTTCCGTTGTCTCGATCCACGCTCACCGAACCATCCCCTCTCAGTCAAGCCGCTCGCTGCCGCGACGCGCGCGTCACAGCATGGGCAGGTAACGCTCGATCTCGTATGAGTTCACCTGAATGCGATAGGTGTCCCATTCGATCTTCTTGTTCTCGATGAACTTGCTGAAGATGTGATCTCCCAGCGTCTTCCGCACCAGCTCACTTCGTTCGCACTCGCTGACCGCCTCGAAGAGGTTGCCGGGAAGGGACTGGATCCCCCTTTCGGCGCGCTCGGCCGCGCTCATGTGGAAGATGTCCTCCTCGACCGGATCCGACAGCGGATACTGCCTGTCCATCCCTTCCAGGCCTGCGGCCAGCATCACGGAGAATGCGAGATAAGGGTTGCAGGCAGGGTCCGGGGCACGGAACTCGATCCTCGTCGCTTTTTCCTTGCCCGGCTTGTACATGGGCACGCGGACCATGGTCGAACGGTTGCGGCGCGCCCAGGAGATGTAAACCGGCGCCTCGTAGCCCGGCACCAGCCTCTTGTAGGAGTTGACCCACTGGTTCGTGACCGCCGTGATCTCGCGGGCGTGGTGGAGGAGGCCGGCGATGAAGCTCTTGGCCTCTCTGGAAAGATGATAAGGGTCCGAGCCGTCAAAGAACACGTTCCGGTCTCCCTTGAACAGCGATTGGTGCGTGTGCATGCCGCTGCCGTTCTGTCCGAACAGGGGCTTGGGCATGAAGGTCGCGTAAGAGCCGTTCTGGCGGGCCACCTCCTTGACGGTGATCCGGTAGGTCTGGGTCTTGTCCGCCATGCGCAGGGCTTCGTCGTAGCGCAGGTCGATCTCGTGCTGGCTGGGAGCGACCTCGTGGTGGCTGTACTCCACCTGGATGCCCAGCGTCTGCAGGGCGAAGATCGTGCTCCTCCTCAGGTCGTTGGCCCGGTCCAGGGGGGTCACGTCGAAGTATCCGCCCTGGTCGAGGATCTCGGGGGCGCGGTCGCTCTGGAAGTAGAAGTATTCGAGCTCGGGCCCGACGTAATAGGTGTACCCCCGCTCTGCGGTCCTCTTGAGCATGCGCTTCAGCACGTAGCGGGGGTCCCCGTCGTAGGGCTTTCCGTCCGGGTTGAGGATATCGCAAAACATACGGCCGCTGGGCTGGTCCTGAGGCCGCCAGGGAAGGAGCTGGAAGGTGGTCGGGTCCGGTATGGCCACCATGTCGCTCTCCTCGATCCGGGCAAAGCCCTGGATGGAAGAGCCGTCGAAGCCCATCCCCTCGGTGAAGGCGAGCTCCAGCTCCTCGGGGGTGATCGCGAAACTCTTCAGCTGCCCGAGGACATCCGTGAACCAGAACTGGATGAATGCCACCTTGCGGTCTCGGACGATCCGCAAGACGTCCTCGGCCCTACGGCAGTCGAGCATGGCATTCTCCCTCTTGTCCGACTCTGTTTCGCGATAGATCCCGCGGTGTGCTACGCTGCAGGTGGGAAAACCCTTGCGTCCAATTAATTCTATTGCATCACCGGTACGACTGCAAGCGGCGTCACGGGCGAGTCACCCCGGGGCCGCTGCGCGGCCGAGGGACATGCATGAGATGAGCCCTTCACGCTCCCCTTGCTTCGCTCTGTACCGCGTGTCTGCGGCACGTCCTTCACGGCGGGGACGCGCGTGGCTCGCCACTGCGATCGCGCTTCTTCTGTCCGCCCTCGGATGCCGGCCCGGCGGGGCCTCGCCCCGGGCGGGCGGCGCCTGCGATTACGCGGACGTCCCCGGCACCTGTCGGATCGAGAGCATCGAGCCGTCTGGGCCGAACGCCTACGGTGACGGATACCGGACCCTGTTCGGCTTCGTTCCTGATTCAGACGGCGAGAAGGCCCTCTCCCGCCTCCCCCTCCGGATCGGGGACGGCCAGGACCCGCCCCAGAGCTATCTGGAAGCCAACCGCATCGCCGTGGGCCGGGAGCTCCGCTGCATCCGCAGGGTGCTGACCAAGGGCACCTGCACCCCCCAGGTGTTCGTGTTCCCGGAGCTTAAGTCCGCGTTCTAATGCAAATGCAGTTGGTGGTGAGACCCGTTGTCACCCCTCACCTTGATCCTCTCCCCTCGGAGGGGAGAGGAAAGAGGCGACCGAGCAGTCCC
>JBFLZG010000112.1:0-12043 GCA_040756235.1 bacterium
GCTCCTCAATCGCAAGATCCTCGACATAGCCGTGCTATGCCTGCGGTCTCGCTCAATCGTCGCGGCCGAATCTGACCCAAATCTGGGCGCGAAACCTCCCCTCTCCAAAATGATACAGTTGGCCCAGCCCCTGCGAAGTTATTTTTGCGTGAACCCTAAGTTCCCGCGAAGCTCACTGCTTCCGGCCGTAAACCACGCCCTGACCGACCGGGACCACCAGCGCATCGAGCCTCGGGTCCGAGACCACCCTGTCCAGAAAGTCCTCCAGGGCCTCCTTGTGGCTGAGCGCGTTGTCGGCAACGAGGACCCCGCCTCTGACCATGCGCGGCACGATCTTCTCATAGCAATCGAGGTAGAGCTCCTTGTCCGCGTCGAGAAAGCAGAACGAAATTCCCTCATAGCCCTCCAGGTGTTGCCGCGCGTCCCCGTGGACCAGGCGGACCCACGGCTCCACGCCGGCCATGCGGAAGCTCTCCCGGGCCAAGACGACCTTGCCTGCGGACACCTCGAAGGTCACCAGCCTTCGGCCGCGCTCGCGGCAGGCCAGGGCCAGCCACAGGGCGGAGTAGCCGCCGCTGGTCCCGATCTCGATGCAGAGCCCGTCCGGTGCCGAAGCGGCGGCCAGAGCGATGAACATCCCCGTCTCCCGGGGGACCTGTCGGAGTCTCTCGGCCGCAGGCGCGGCGCCCTCCCGCTGCTGCCTGTCGAGCAACTCCAGCGCTTTCATGCGCTCGAGCAGCGACTGCGGCACATCATGAAACATCCGTCGAACCTCGAGAGCACCGCCCGCGCGGTTCCGTCGATTGCGGCCGCCGCGCCCGCCACGCGTTCCCCGCAGCGCTCACCCGACCACGACCTCACCGCGCAGCTTGCGCGTGAGAATATCCGCGGCCTGCTCCACCATGCCGAGCACGACCTCCCGGGCCGGCTGGATCTCCTGGATCAACCCCGAGACCTGCCCGGCAAAGCCTGCCACGTACTCTTCCTTGCCGGCCTTGATGAAGCATCTCAGCAGAGCCGAGGCCAGCAGCACCTGGGTCGGAAACGGCAGAGACGGCAGCCCGGAAGCATTCCAGAGCTCGTGGAGCTTGGAGTAGTTGGTGCGCGAGGTCTTGCCCGTGTAGAGCGTGCTCACACGCGTATCCTCGTCCGTGGCCTCGACGATCCGGCGCTTGCACAACTCCATGGCGCCGCCCTCCCGGGTGGCGAGGAAGCGCGTGCCGACCCATACGCCCACGCACCCCATCGCCAGCGCCGCGGCGAGCCCGCGGCCGTCGCCCACGCCCCCAGCCGCGAGCACCGGCACCGGCGCGGCGGCGTCAACCGCCTGAGGCAGGAGCGCGAAGGTCCCGATGCGGCCCGTGTGCCCGCCTCCGTCGTATCCCTGCGCCACCACGAAGTCGACTCCCGTGGCAGCCACACGCCGCGCGTTCTTGGCGTTGCCCACGACCCCGAGCACCTTCATCCCGGCCACATGCGCCTTCTCGACCATGAACCCGGGGTTGCCCAGCCCGGCGCAGAACAGGGGCACCTTCTCGTCGATGCAGATCTGTATCGATTCCTCGGGGAACATGGTAGTCGTGTCCGTCCTGACGGTGAGATCGACCTCCGGCAGCCCCATCTCGGTCTGAACCTTCTTGAACCAGTCGAGGTGGCTCCTGGGCAGGAGCTCCAGCGCGTCCTTGAGGGAGATCTCCTTGAAACCTGCGCTGGCCATCCCGACGCCCAGCTCTTTGGGGAGCAGCAGGTCCACGCCGAAAGGCCTGCTCGTGAGCTTCTTGACCTCCCGGATTGCGTCCTGCAGCTCGTCCAGCGTGAATCCGGCCCCGCCCAGCACCCCGAGGCCGCCGGCCTCGGACACGGCGACAACGAGCTCCACCGGAGCCCCGACAGGCTCCCCGATCAGGGTCGGCCCCATGCCGGCGCTCAGGATCGGGTACTCGATCCCCAACAGGTCGCACAGCTTGGTTCGAAGGACTCTCCTCTTCATGCAACGCCTCCTCTCGTTCAGAGGCTGTCGATAAACGGCCATCTGCGGCGTTGCGCTCATGGGGCATGGAGGCAGGGCGAGCCTGCCCCGGCGCAGGCCGGGGTCCCCTGTGACTCCAAGTTACGCCTCTTTCCTCAGGATTTGTCCTCCCGAGGGTCGGACACCCCATCCTTCGGATGGGTCCCCATTGTCGCGCGCCTTGCATCTGGCCATTTCTCAACAGCCTCTCCGGAGGGTGTTTTTCGACACCCTCTCCAGGTGGGGTCAAGGCACAACCTCAAAACCGGCTGCTCCGAAATGACGCTCCCACGACGAGCTCGAAATGAAAGCCGAACATCTCCTCTACAGCTCGGACACCGTCGGCAGCGAATTCGCTCCGTTCCAAGGCACCCGCAGCATACGTCGTCCACCCGTCACCCATCAAGATGGCCTGAAAGTCGGTTTGCAGCCGGTCGGCCTGAGGTGATATATAAGAGATTCCATAGGAAATGATCGAACGCCGCCATGGATCTTCGAGCTTTCCTCTTCGAACCGCTTCGGGGAAGAACCTTTAGCGCCAGGCTCACGTCCACGGAACCGGGCCTCCTCGCAGGCGTCGACCTCCTCTTGGAACGGGCATCCCATCTCTCCCTTGCCGTGGTTGCGCGCATGGAAGACGGTGCCGCCCTGCAGCCCGGCGCCTGTGTGCTGCGGGTAAACGGGTCGCCCGCACAGATCGCCCGGGGAGAAGAAGAGCTTCTGGCCTGCGTGGGAAAACCTTCCGGAGTTGCGACCGCCGCGGCGCGTTACGTGGCGCTGGCCCGTGACCGGGCGCGCATCGTCTGCGGCGCATGGAAAAAGGTAGCGCCCGAGCTGCGGCCGGCGCTGCGCAAGGCGATCGCGACCGGCGGTGCGGGTATCCGGCTGGTCTCCGAACCGTTCATCTATCTCGACAAGAACCATGTGCGCATGTTTTCCGGAGTCTCCGAGGCCGTTGCCCGAGCCCATGCGATGAACGGGCGGGTGGTCGCCGTGCAGCTGCGCGGGGAGACTGCGCCCATTGCCGCGGAAGCCCTTACCGCCTGCTCGGCCGGCGCGGGCGTGCTCATGGTGGATACCGGCAGCGTGAAGGACCTGCGGGCGGTTGTCGATATCGTCCGCGCAAGCGGCTACGCCGCGTGCGTCAAGATTGCTTTCGGAGGAGGCGTTACCCATGAGCGGCTGGACGAGGTCATCCTGGCGGGCGCGCAGATCGTGGATATCGGCCGCGCCATCATCGATGCCCGGCTGCTCGATTTCAGCTTTGACATAGAAGCCCGTCCGCCCTGAACAACCTGCTTTTCTGCTCGGACCCGGAAGGCGCCGGCAGTCAAGCGCAAAGCCGGGACCGCGAACAGCGATCATGGAATGGAACCTCCTGGAAAAGACGACCTTCTGGGTCCAAGGCGCCGAGCTCGAGGCCGCCAACCTGGATGAGGTGGGCGCGGCGGCCGCCCTGGCTCTGGATTGTCACGCCGGCGAAGTGATCGTGGTAGACGTTCAGCCGGGACTCGTGGCCTTCGACGTGCTCAGACGCAACATCGCCGCGCGAGCGGTGGCCGGGAAGGCGGCCTGCTTGTTGGAAAGCCTTTCCCGAATCCGCGGAGTGACCGTCTCCCGGCAGGCTTCCGTCCACGCAGAAGGCATACTCGGGCTCATCGCGCTGGACCCGGAAGAGGCCCGGGGAGTGGTCTCACGCTCGGAGGAGATGGGACAGGCGGTCTCGTTGGCGATACGCAAAAGGGCCATTGTTTTCTCCAGCGGCGCGGAGCTGATCTCCGGACAGATCGAAGACACCAACGCCCCTCATCTGATTCGAGAGCTGACCCGAGCAAGGTTCAAGGCCGAATTCGGCGGCGTCATCGAAGACAGCCGGCCCGCCGCGGTCTCCGCCCTGGAATCGGCTCTCCTGCGCGGGTTCGGTCTGATCGTCACCACCGGAGGCGTGGGAGCGGAAAGCAAGGACCACAGCATCGAGGCCGTGCTGCAGCTCGATCCCGCGGCGGCCACCCCCTGGATCCTCAGGTTCACCCCCGACAGCAAGCGCCACCACAAGGAAGGGGTGCGCATCGCCGTCGGCCGCTCAGGGCTGGGCCGGGTCGTCGCCCTTCCCGGTCCTCATGCCGAGGTGCGCGCCGGGTGCCGGGCGTTGCTCCAGGGAATGGAGCGCGGCCTGGAGGACGCGGCTCTGGCCGAATCGATCGCTTCCGCCATTCGAGCATGCTGGTTGCGACACGTGGGACAAGAGAGGAAAGCTCATGGAAGATGCTAGGACGATCGCACAGGACCTGTACCGCGCCGAACAGCAGGCCGTCCCGATCGACCCGCTGACTTCGACCTACCCCGATCTGACGGCCGAACGGGCTTACGCGGTCCAGCTGGCCGGCGTGGAAATGAGGAAGACGCGCGATCAGCGCCGCACCGTGGGAAAAAAGATCGGCCTCACCTCCGTCGCCATGCAGAAACTGATCGGCGTGAAGGAGCCTGATTACGGCCATCTTCTGGACCATATGCTGGTGCGTGAGGGAGAGCCGATTCCCCGCGGCGAGCTGCTTCTTCCCAAAGTGGAAGGGGAGGTTGCGTTCGTTCTCAAGAAGACGCTCCAGGGCCCCGGTCTGACCACCGCAGACGTGTTGCGGGCGACCGAAGGGATCATGGCTTCGATCGAGATCGTGGACAGCCGGGTGCGGGACTGGAAGATCAGGCTCGCGGACACCATCGCCGACAACGCCTCCAGTGGCCGCTTCGCCCTCGGCTCCCGCCTCCTGCCCGTGAAGAAACTCGACCTTCGGCTGATCGGGATGGTCCTGGAGAAAAACGGGGAGGTCATGAGCACCGGGGCGGGCGCGGCCGTCCTCGGGCACCCGGCGGCCTCCGTTGCATGGCTCGCCAATAAGCTTGCCGAGTTCGGAATCGCTCTCCATGAGGGCGAGATCGTTCTTTCCGGAGCGCTCACGGCGGCGGTCGACGCTCACGCGGGTGACTCCTTTCTGGTCACCTTCCAGGAGCTCGGCGGGGTGGGCGTGCGCTTCGTCTGACCGCTGACGCAGCATTCAGGCATACCGATATCCGACATCTCCTCCGGTACCGAGGCGCATCGAGCATGGACAACATCAAAGTGGCGATTCTGGGTCCGGGAAACATCGGCAGCGACCTGATGTACAAGGTCCTGCGGAGCCGCCACCTCGAGATGGAGCTGATGGCCGGCATCGTCGATTCGCCCGGGCTCCGGCGCGCGCAGTCGTACGGCATTCGAACCACCACCGACGGGATCGGGCCCATCCTGGACGACCCCGAGATCAGGATCGTGTTCGATGCGACCGGCGCCAAGTCCCACCAGAGACATGCCCCGCTGCTGCAAGAAGCCGGCAAGAAGGCGGTGGATCTCACCCCGGCCTCGATCGGACCCTTTGTGGTCCCTGCGGTCAACCTGGACGAGCTGGCCGATGCGCCGAACCTGAACATGGTCACCTGCGGCGGACAGGCAACGGTCCCGATCGTCCATGCCATCCACTGTGCAGCCGGCGCTCTTTACGCCGAAATCGTCGCCTGCATTTCGAGTCGGAGCGCCGGACCTGGGACACGGCAGAACATCGACGAATTCACGCAGACCACAGCCAGGGCCCTGTGCACCGTGGGCGGGGCCGGCAACGGCAAGGCCATCATCATCCTGAACCCGGCTGAGCCTCCCCTGCTGATGACCGACACCGTCTACGTCCAGGTGGAAGACCCCGATGAGAGGGCCATCAGGGAGTCCGTCGAGGCCATGGTGGCAAAGGTCCGTTCCTACGTTCCCGGGTATCGCCTGAGGGTCCCTCCGGTCATCGACGACCACCTGGTCACCACGATCCTGGAGGTCGAAGGAGCCGGCGATTTCCTGCCCACCTATTCGGGGAACCTCGACATCATGACCGCTGCGGCCGCTGCCGTGGGCGAGACCCTGGCGCTGCGGATGCTCGAAGGGAGCTGAGAATAATGGCAGCAGGAAGGTGCATCCGCCTGGTGGACTCGACCTTGCGGGACGGAAGCCATGCGGTGAGCCACCAGTTTTCGACGGAACAGATCGAGGCGGTGGCACGCGGACTGGATCGGGCGGGGGTCTCCTTCATCGAAGTCTCACACGGAGACGGGCTGGGTGGCTCCTCCATCAACTACGGCCGGGCGCGCCTCTCCGACGAGCAGATGCTGCGCGCGGCCTCCGGCGCGCTCCTCAGGGCGACGCTCACGGTGCTGCTGCTCCCCGGCATCGGCACCCAGGAAGACCTCAAGATGGCCCTGAGCTGCGGCGTCGGAGCGGTCCGGGTGGCCACCCACGTCACCGAAGCCGATATCGCCGAACAGCACATCGGCCTGGCGAAAAAGATGGGAATGACCGCCTTCGGCTTTCTCATGCTCACCCACATGCGGCCGCCGGAGAAGATCGCCGAACAGGCAAGACTCTTCGAATCCTATGGGGCGGACGCGGTCTACCTGGCCGACTCGGCGGGCGCCATGCTCCCTTCCGACGTTGTCCCGAGGGTGCGGGCAACGGCGGATGCCCTGTCGATTCCCGTCGGTTTTCACGCCCACGCGAGTCTCGGGCTGGCCATTGCGAACAGCCTGGCCGCAGCCGACGCCGGGGCGAGCTATCTGGACGGCACCTGCCGCGGCATCGGCGCCGGGGCCGGCAATGCCCAGACCGAGGTGCTCATCGGAGTCCTGAAGAAGGGCGGATATCAGGTCGACGCCGATTTTTACGGAGTCATGGACGTTGCGGAAGAAATCGTCGAACCTCTCCTACACCGTCCCCAGGTGATCCGCAACGCTCCCCTGGTTTTGGGCTATGCGGGAGTGTATTCGAGCTTCCTGCTGCACACTTACCGGGCCGCGGAGAAGTACGGGCTCGACCCCAGGGACATCCTGGTCGAGCTCGGCAAGCGGCAGATGGTGGGAGGCCAGGAGGACATGATCATCGACGTGGCCTACCAACTGGCACAACAAAGGGAGCGCAACCGAACATGAAACTCGTCACGCTGATGCCCGTGGTGGAGGGCGAAAAGTGCAAAGGGTGCAAGACCTGCGTGAAGGTCTGCCCGGTCCTCGCGATCCGCATGGAGGAAAAGCTCGCCGTGGCGGACCTGGATCGCTGCCGCGGCTGCGCGCTGTGCGAACAGCGCTGCCCCGAAGGGGCCATCGCCATGATCGCCCGGCAGGAGCCGGTCCTGGCCGCGGTGGATCTCGAGGGGCTCGATTACCGCCAGATCGAGCAGATCTGCCGCAAGGCGCGCTTCCATCCCGAGCAGATCCTCTGCTACTGCACGGCCACCAGGGCCGACGAGGTGGCGGCGGCCATCCTGCGGGGTGCCAAGACGCCTGAAGACATCTCCTTCATGACCGCCATTCGGACCGGGTGCAAGGTCGAGTGCATCCAGCCCATCCTGCGGCTGCTCGAGGCGGCCGGAATCGAGCCCAGACCGGCGCCCGGGGGGTGGCAGTGGTACGGCCGGACGGTTACCGTCTGGGAAATCCCCCAGCGCGTGAAGGAGAAGTACGCCGTCCGCGGGTTCTATTTCGACGAGGACATCGAGCTCCTCGAGCGCGTGGTGAACGCACCTCTTCAGGGAAGGGAGTAGAATGCCATGCGACCTCCGATCCCGCCCATTCCGGCCCGCCCGTCGATATACGGTATCGATCCCGCTCTCGTGGAACGAAGGGTGAGCGAGCTTCCCGGCATGACCTCGGTCGACCTGCGCGAGCTCTTTCCCGATCTGCCGGCCGTGATTTATCCCGGCAGCGAGGGGGTGCGCGCGGTCCGCCGGCGCACCGAGGAGGCGCTCCGGGGCGTGGACATGAGCCGCATCAAGCCGGAGCACAAGGTGAACATCTGCGCCTCCCATCACGGCTTCACGCTGCTCGGCGGCGAACCGTACGCGGAAATGCTCAAGACCATCCGCGACGTGATCGCAGAGCGGACCGGCTGCAGGAATGTGCGCCTGAGGGCCGGCGTCGGCCTGCGTTTTCGCGAGACCGAGGAGTACATCCGGCGCTACCGGCTGGACGAGCACTTTGGCGGAAAAGCCATAGGGGTGGCGCCGGTCGACGAGGGCGTGCCGATTGCAACCGAAATCGGCACGCTTTACGGGATCAAGCGCATCTACGACGCCGACTGGATCGTGCACGCCCACAACAGCGACGTGCGCGAGGTGCACTTCCACCGCATGGTGGACCGGGCGGTAAAACCGTTCGCCATGTCCTATGCCCGCATCGAGACACGCTCCACCTACCACCAGAACCTCGGCCCTCGGGCCGCCAACTTCACGGCCCGAGCCATCTTCGACTCGCCTTTCGTGCAGGAGAAGTTCGCCTTCGCCTGCTTCCTGACCGTGGTTCCCAACGGCATCCTCGGAGTCGATGCCGATCGCGATCTCTACAGCCTGAACGAGCGCGTCACCGAGATCGGGTGCCGCTATTACGGCAAGATGATGAACCTGTTCGGCGAGATCGACGAATGCATCGCCGCGCTCGACTTCCCCTGCCCGGTCGTCTACGTCTTCTCAGCCGGGGTGATCTACGCCAACTTCGCCGGCGCCAACACCGACCTGTTCGATCTGGAGATGCCCCTTCCCGCCTACACCTGGTACACCGAGGCTTTCTACGGAAAGAAGGGCCGCCCGCTCCTGCCCGACATCCCGAGCCTCAACCCCGCTATCAGGATGTGCGTGCACAATTATGCCTGGACCGGGTACCCGAGCGCCTTCTTCAGCGAGCACATCCCGACGGTCGTGGTCGGCCGGCAGCAGGCGGAGCTGTTCAACCGCGACCCCCAGAACCTCAACTACATGAGACACGCGGTCCTCGCCGCCTCGACCGAGGGCGCCCTGGGATTCGCCCGCAAGACGACCGGAACCGAGAAGATCCTGGTCTTCGACGGCGCTCCCGGCGGCATCAACCTGAGCCCGCCGCTGCGCGACTTCCTGCTGCAGAAGGCGCCCGCGGTGAGCCGCCGGGTCGACCGGGAGCTTCTCCCCAAGTGGCTCAAGCAGCGCGGGGTCACGACTCCCGCGTGCCAAGCCTGAGCCATCCGACCGCGGGCTTGCTCAGAAGACCGCGCGCACGCCTCCCCAGACGATCCTGCCGGGCATGGCCTTGCCGGGGTCGTCCTCGTAGTATTCGTCGAGGACGTTCTGCACGTCCAGGTAGACTTCCACGTGCCAGTCGGAGCTCGCCGTGAAGGGGTACTTCTGGCCGACGTGGATGTCCCAGATCCCCCTGGCCGGGAGCTCCGCGGCCTGGGCTTCGGGCGGGGTCCCGCCTATCGTCTCGTACTTCTGAGGGGACACGTACCCGTAGCGGCTGTTCACGCTGAGGCCGAAGGAGGTCCAGTAGTAGGCTTGAATGCTGAACGCGTGCGGCGGCCGGAAGTCGAGCTCCTCCACGACCCGTTCCGGTCTCTTGTCCTCGGTATCGAGGTACGTGTAGTTGAAGAGCAGCCGCGCCTCGTCGACGGGGTCCCAGAACAGGGAAAGCTCGATCCCCTGGATCAAAGCTTCGTCGACGTTCTCGAGCGTGAAAGTGTTTCCTTCCTCTTTCTTCCCGATCAGGTCGTCGACCTCGCTGCGGAAAAAGGCCACCGAGCCGCCGGGGATCCGCTCCGGGAGATTCGACTCGAACCCGACCTCGTAGTTCAGCGACGACTGCTCCGAAAGGTTCGCATTCCCGCCCACGCTCGAGTACAGCTCCCGCATGGTCGGGAAGGTGGTCTTCCTGCCGGCCGAAATGTGGGCCGTCACGTACGGATGCGGCCGGACGAGGAGCCCGGCCTGGAAATCCACCGCCTCCTCGTCATCCCCGGGGTCCGCCTCGAATGCCTTGAGCTTCCGGTTCAGGTTGTAACCGACGCCCCCCACCACACTCAGCCAGTCGAGGGGCCGCACCTCGTCTTCGAGCCCGAACGAGAAGATCTCCGCCTCGTAGGTCTCCCAAGGGTCGCCCTTGGCGTTCTGAATCCGGATGCGGTCGCGCTCGTAGCGGAAGGCCCCTTTGAGGTGGCTGGCGGGCCCCAGGTTCCAGGTCGGGTTCAGGAAGTACCCGGCGATGTAGTTGTCGTACGTGGAAATGGCGCTTCCGTCGTCCGCGATCTCTTCGATCGTCGAGTCGGTGTAGGTCTCGACCTCGTTGTCGAACTTGTTGTAGTAGCCCTGGACCTTCACCCCCAGGGAGTCCGTGATCGCCCACTCTCCCGAGCCGTTCACGTACCAGCGGTCCCAGTTCTTGCGCCACAGGGTAGAGGGATCCACCATGCCGAAGGGCACGCCGCCTTGGAAGGAGTAGTAGCCGCCTGCCACGGCAGCGGAGGCCTTGCTCCCCAGGTCGAGTCCCACGCGGCCGGTCACATCGTAGCGCTCGTAGTCGCTGTTCTCGCGCAGCTGCCCCTGCTGGTCCTCCGTGCCCGGGAAATCGCCCGAGATGGGAAACCCGTCCGAGCGGTCGTAGCTCCCCCCCACGACATAACGGAAAGGGCCGACCATGCCCCGGTTCTGCCCCAGGGAGCGGAACGTCTTGTAGTCCGCGAAGCGCTGGTCCAGGATGGTGCGCTGGGCGTCCCCCTCCTGGGTCACGATGTTCACGATGCCGCCGGCCGTGTTCGGCCCGTACAGGACCGACGAGGGCCCCTTGGTCACCGTGATCTTCGCCACGTTGTCCAGCAGGATCTGGTTGAGGTCCACCCGCTTCATGTAGGGCTCGGTCAGGGGCATGCCGTCCAGCAGGATCAGCACATTCGTGGTCTCGAAGCCCCGCAGGCGCAGGAGGGACTCCTGCTTGCCGTTGCCGGCCAGGGAACCCACCGAGAAGCCGACCTCGGCGCCCGGGGTCTGCGCGAGAGCGTCCGCGACCGTGTAAGCGCTCCACGCCTGGAAGTCCTCCCGGGTGATCTCGGTCACGGTCGCGACCTCGGCCGCCGCAGGCCTTTCTTCCGTGACCACGACCTCGCCCAGCTCGTAAACGTTGTCCGGCGCCGATTCGCCCCAGGCAGCCTCTCCAGGCGACAACAGCCATGTTGCCGTCAGGAGAAAACCCACCGGGACAACCATCCTAGCCGGTATGACTGCCCATTTAGCCGCCGCTCTCGCGTCCCGAGGCATGATCGTCGCCCCCCATATTTGCCCAGCTGTTGTCTGTCCGGAAGCGTCCCTGCCGCCGCCTCGGTTCTCAGTCGGGCTCCAGCAGGGTGATCGTCCCGCCGTCCATGTACTTCACCTGGTAGGCCGAAAGCGCCGAACCCCACGGGTGCTCCTCCCACCCCGTCTCCAGCCAGCCCTGATCGTTCCAGTACAAGAACCCATGCAGCATCTCTTGCCACCCGGGCAGCAGCGATTTGTCGTCGTAACGCTTCTTGAGCAGGTTGTACCCGTCCGTGGCGGTGAAGTCGTAGCGGTAGCCTTCGGGCGCGGACGTGATCCCGGATTCGATGATGAAGTCGGAAAGCCGGACGGCCGCCTCGCCGCTGAAGGTCGAGGTCACGATCCCTGCCAGCGGCGTCTCCACGGTCTGATCTCCGAGAACTACGAAAACCGTTTCCGGCCCTACCCACGGCTCGCCCGGAGTCCCGGTATCTCTGCTTTCGTACGAGTCTTCATAGCCGTCCCACCCTTCGCCGCACCCGTTTGCAGCGATCAGGGCCGCGAGCCAGAAGAGAACAAGGAGGGAGCTAGGAAGCCTGTATCGCCCCTTCTGAAGGATCATCTTCGTCTCCTCTCCAGCAAGATGACTTCCCTTAGTACACGTTTGCCCCGTAGCGGGAGCGAGCTGGCCACTGGGTGCGAGTGTCGGATGTTGCGAGGAGCTTCGGATCTCCTCGCTCGCGATTCAGCCGTGGTGGGTGGACACGCCTGCGGCTTTGTCCACCCTACCGAGCGTTCACGCAGCTCGCTCGAGTCGCATCTTTCAGTGCACCGGTGGCTGCCCCGTCGGATCTGCCGGCCCGGAGACTCTACGTTCCTGTTCGCGCAGCGCCGTCTCCGGGTCTTTCCCCGTCAGCACCTCCTGCATGGTCGC
>JBFLZG010000113.1:0-60307 GCA_040756235.1 bacterium
CAAGCAAAGGAAACATGAACGTTGTTATAAAACCGGCTCGGTCCCCCCCGGGGGGGACCGAGGGTGCCACGGAGGGGAACGGGAACTTTAATTGTCGTCGCCGGGAAGAATACTTGACGTTGATCACCGGCAGTTCGAACAGGAGTTCTTCTTTGTTCTTGAAGTACAGGGAAATGGTTCCGTCCGCTACTCCAGCCAGTTTTGCAGCATCCTGAATCCTGGCCTTCCCGTACCCCGTCCTGGCGAACTCTGCCGCTGCGGCTTCGAGGATCTGTTTTCTCTTATCCGGTGCTCCTAGCGTCATTTCGCGCGCCTTGATGGGCACGGATCATAACGTCGAACAGCCCTGTTGCAGCCTTCGAGATCATCTGTCGGGTTGAAGATTCTTCCTTTGACATTTGTATTCACCCGAGAGTGTCAATGAGCTGTGCTTCGTCAAACGCGCCTAGCGATGGCTTCTTGAGCAATAATCTGCCTGATTTTACGGTAATATTAGCCATACCGGTGAGCCCATAGAAGTCTAGCGCAGCCCCCGTACGAATCAATATGGTTTTTGCTTGACATGGATCATGGGCTAATGTACAGTCATATTCAGTGATGAGATGAGATGAAGAGAACTGCAATCAAAGGTGAGGATCTGTGAGGCAAGAGGAAAAGCCAATGGAATTATTGGTATCACCTACAAGGGCCCCTTGAACTGCAGCTTCAGCGTGGTCCGGCACATGATCGAGAGCGAGACGGGAAAGATCGTGAACATCGCCGGCGATGCGGGCCGGGTCGGGAGCTCGGGGGAGACCGTTTACGCCGGATGCAAGGGGGCTGTGATTGCGTTCACGAAGTCTCTCGCACGTGAGCTGGCCCGATACAAGAGCAACGTTAACTGCGTACGCCCGGGACCTACCGAGACTCCGGGACAGATCGAAGGGACCACCCCCAAGCTCCGGGAAGCCTTGAGCAAGGCGATCCCCTTTCGTCGGTCGCCAGACCGGGGGAGATCGCCAACGCAGCCCTGTTCATTGCCTCGCCCCTTGCGGAATTCATTACGGGGCAGGTCCTGAGCGTGAGCGGCGGTCTGACCATGGTGGGTTGATCTGCTTCGAGGACCGAAACGCACGGGGCGAGCCGATGAGCGAGGTGACTGAAGAGCACAGAATACTGCGAGGCATGATGCGCAAGCTCTGCCGCGAGAGGGTGGCCGTGCGAGCAGCCGAAGTGGATGTGACCAAGGAGTATCCGTGGGACTTGCATCGGCTCTTTATCGAGAACGGCCTGTTCAACCTCCGAGTGCCTGCAGAGTATGGCGGCGCAGGTATGGATTACACCTCAGCCTGCATCGTCGTGGAGGAACTGGCCCGCGTGGACGGGGCCTGTGCCAACACGGTGGCCCATCACCAGGCAGGACTCTGCTGTTTTACGGACGGAGCAAGTGGGGCGCAGCGAGAGCGCTATCTTCCCCGGATCGGCAGGGGCGACTTTCTGGTCGGTTTCGCCCTGACCGAGCCCCATGCAGGCTCAGATGCATTCTCCCTGCGCACACTGGCTCAGGCTGAGGGCGAAGAGTATCGGATCAATGGAAGCAAGTGCTTCATTTCCAACAGCGGCCTGACCGACCTGTACGTGGTCTTTGCCACAGTGAATCCTGCCCTGAGGCGAGACGGGATTACGGCCTTCCTCGTGGAAAAGGAAACACAGGGTCTGACCACCGGAAAGGCCGAGGACAAGATGGGGTTGCGTGCCTCCCCTACGTGTCAGCTGGCTTTCTCGGACATGAGAGTACCCCGGGAGAATGTCCTGGGCGAGGCGGGCAAGGGCTGGGAACTGGTCCTTCAGTCCCTGACCGAGACCCGGATCCTGGTTGCAGCCATGTCGCTGGGGATCGCCCAGGCGGCCATGGAGGTGGCGGTCTCGCATGCCAAGGTTCGCGAGCAATTCGGCCGGGCGATCGGAAGCTTTCAGGGTGTCTCTTTCATGCTGGCCGACATGGCCATCCAGATAGAGTGTGCCAGGACCTTGATCTACGAGCTCGCCTTCAGGATCGGTCGGGGAGAGAGAAATCAGAAGTTTCATGCTTCGGTGGCCAAGTGCTTTGCCTCGGATATGGCGATGAAGGTTACGACCGACGCCGTGCAGGTACTGGGCGGGTACGGTTACACCCGGGAGTATCCGCTCGAGAAGATGATGCGGGACGCCAAGGCCATGCAGATCATCGAAGGAACCAATCAGATACAGCGAGTCCAGATATCGCGCAGTCTGATGAAATCCTACTGAACGAGAAACTGCGCCGCCGTGGATGGAGAAGGAAAACCCAATGCAGACGCACCAGCAAGACTTCGAAAACATCCTGGTCACGAGACGGGATCACGTAGCCATCGTGGCCATGAATCGCCCGGACAAGCTCAACGCGCTGAGCCCGGCCCTGATCCGAGGCCTGATCGGCGCCTTGCGTATGGTCATGCCTGACGACGAGATCAGGGCCGTGGTCCTGACAGGGGAAGGAAGGGCATTCAGTGCGGGAGGTGATATCGAGAAGGATGTCGCCCCTCTCTCCCGGATGAATCCTACAGAGTTCGAAAGATACATGGGACAAGCGCCCACGCTCTACAGGTTGCTCATCGATGCCAGGAAGCCTGTTGTCGGAGCGCTGAACGGCCATGTGGTAGGCGCCGGCCTGGACCTGGCTGTGGCATGCGACTTTAGGATTGCCTCTGAGGATGCTCAGCTGGGTCTGGTCTTTGTGAAAATGGGCCTTGCTGCCGAAGTTTCTCTCTACCTCCTTCCTCGGTTGATCGGTCTCTCGCGAACGAAACGGCTGGCCTTCACCGGAGCGATTCTCAAGGCGCACGAAGCAGAGCGGATCGGATTGGTGGACGAGGTGGTGCCAGCTGCTGAGTTGATGAGGCGGGCGGAGGCGTTCGCAGAGGAGCTTGCTCAAGGACCTGTGGCGATCGGAATCACCAAACAAATCATCCACCAGTCGCTCAGAATGGACCTGGACGGATTCCTGGACTACATGGTGCAGAGACAGTATCAACTGTTTCACACAGAGGATCACCGGGAGGCCGTTCAGGCATGGATGGAAAGACGCAAGCCCGCTTTCCAGTGGAGGTGAGGCATGGGGAAGGGCAGAAAAGTTGAAATTCCTGGTCTCGGCTGGTTTGACAGATACAAGAGACTGATCGACTTGGGCTATCGGAGCATCCTCGAGGGAGACGAGTATGTTTACCACCGGTGGGGAGAGGAGGAATGGCTGAAGTATGTCTCTGACACACGTCCGAAGTGGACGGAGCCTGTGGCCAGAAGGATCGTTGAGAAGCGGGGTCTGAAGCCAACTGTGGAAGACGGCCTCCAGCTGTGGGGGATCTACAGCCAGGAGGTATGGGGCTACGGAGACCCGAGGTATGTGGACGCGAGAATGGAATCAGAGGGCAGAGGCATTTTGACAGCCTTGGGAGGCTGCCGGATGTGGGCGCTCAGGCCGGCGGAGAAAAGGGGCAAGGTCCCGTGCCATAAAGCTTGCAGGAATGAGATGCAGGGTGTCGCGAATGCGCTGAGTCCAAAGTTCAAAGTAGATGTGCCGAGAGCTTGTCCCTTGGGCGACAGCTCGTGTGAGTTCGTGCTGACTGCTGAAGAGTAGGGTGGATGCCGGATCCTTCTTGGCCAAGTGAGGCCTGCACTTCGCCCCTCCCTCCCTTGTCCACCATTTTCCGAGTCTCTTGCTCGGAGTACGAACGATGAAACCCGAGAGACACCAAGACGACGTGGTCATCGTGAGCGCCTGCAGGACAGCTTTTGGGAAGTTCGGGGGCGTCTTGAGGAACACTCCGGCGCTGGACCTGGCCGCAGAGGTGATCCAAGGGGTGATCCGGAGGAGCGGGAGGGAAGATGTCTCCGTGGATGAGGTGATCGTCGGCTGCTGCGCCCAATGCGAGGTCAAGGCCATGGCGCCGGTGGCGGCCAGGCAGGCGTCGCTCAGGGCGGGTCTTCCTGACGAAGTTGTGAGCATCACGGTGGAGCGGGCCTGCTGCTCGTCGCTGGCCGCAGTCCAGATCGGTCAGCGGAACATCCAGACCGGCAACGCGGATGTTGTACTGGTTGCAGGGATGGAGAACATGAGCCGCGTGCCGTACCTGGTCCGCGAGCTGCGCTGGGGAACCCGGGTCGGAAACGTCGCACTCAAGGACGATCTGTTCGAGATGGAATCGGCTCCGGGCTATGGCGCCGTTTCTGTCGATGCCGGGGAAGTGGCTCTCGAGTACGGCTTCAGCCGGGAGGACCAGGACCGGTGGGCCTATGAAAGTCAGATGCGCTATCAGGCGGCGCTCAAGGACGGTAAGTTCGAGGAGGAGATCATACCTATCACGATTCCCCAGGCGAGAGGAGCGCCCGTGGTGTTCGAGCATGACGAGTTTCCAAAGCCGCAAACCACCGTGGAAGGGCTGGCGAAGCTCCCGACGATCTACGGGTCTCCCACCGTCACGGCGGGGAATGCACCGGGGCTGGACGCCGGTGCGGCTGCCCTCCTGCTCATGCGCAGAAGCCGTGCCGAGGCGTACGGGCTCAAAAGCCTGGCCCGGGTCCTGACCGTGCAGAGCGCAGCTGGGGATCCCCACTACATGGCCGCTGTCCCTGCGAAGGCCATCCAAAGGGCGCTTGCCTGCACTCGTTTGAGTGTGGATGACCTGTCCCTGATCGAGATCAACGAGGCCTTCGCGGCTATGCCGATGGTGAGCCTCAAGATCCTCGCGGACCGAGATGAACAGAAAACCCGTAAGCTTTTTGAGATCACCAACGTGAACGGCGGAGCTATCGCCATCGGGCACCCAGTGGGTGCGAGCGGGGCGCGTGTTCTGTTGACCCTCATGTTCGAGCTGAGAAGGAGAGGGGGAGGGTTCGGTGCCGCCTCCCTGTGCGGCGGACTGGCCCAGGGAGACGCGGCCATCATTCAGGCCGAGTGACCTACCGGGCAGAAAGCGAGAAAAAGAAACGAGGAAGACGCATGGTGGATTTCAGTCTCTCGGAAGACCAGAGGATGGTCCGCGATACGGCGCGGAAATTCGCGCGCAACGAGATCCTGCCGGTTGCCAGGCAGTACGACGAGGGGCACAGGTTCCCGAGCGAGATCATCCAGAGGGCTCATGAAATCGGACTGGTCAACAGCGCGGTTCCGGCCGAGTACGGCGGGGGCGGCCAGAGCAGCCTGGTGTTTTGTCTGATCAGCGAGGAATTGGCTTACGGCTGCGTCGGGATCGCGAACACCATTCTCTGCAACAATCAGGCGCTCATGCCGGTGGTTCTGTCCGGCACCGCCGAGCAGAAAGCGAGATGGCTGCTTCCTTTCTGTTCGTCCAGGGAGGTTCGGCTGGCCTCGTTTTGCCTGACCGAGCCAGGAGCTGGCTCGGACGCGGGTGCCATCGCGTCCACCGCTCGAAGGATGAATGGCGGGTATGTGATCAACGGCCGGAAGTGCTTTATCACGAATGGCGCTCACGCGAACCTGTACGTGGTTTTCGCTTCCACGGACAGGTCGGCTGGCCACAAGGGGCTGAGCGTACTTATCGTACCCAGACAGGATGGTGTGCGGCCCGGAAAGCAGGAAGACAAGATGGGGCAGCGGGCGTCCGACACTTCGGAGGTCGTCTTCGAAGAGGTTCAGGTTCCGGAGGAGAATCGCATCGGAAAAGAAGGGCAGGGCATGACGCTGGCGTTGAAGGATATCGATGCAACGCGCGCGACTGTAGCTGCCATGGGGGTCGGGCTTGCCCAGCGCGCCCTGGACGAGTCGGTGCGATACTCGAAGGACAGGGTGCAGTTCGGCCAGCCGATTTCCCGCTTTCAGGCGATTCAGTTCATGCTGGCGGACATGGAGATGGAGATCGAGGCAGCCCGTCTGTTGACCCACAAGGCTGCCTGGATGTTCGACCACGGCATGAAGCAGACCCGGGAATCCGCGTGTGCAAAGACCTTCGCATCCGAGACCGCAATGCGGGTGAGCACGAACGCGGTGCAGATCTTCGGCGGTTACGGATACATGAAAGATTATCCGGTCGAGAAGCTGATGCGGGATGCCAAGCTGCTGCAAATTTACGAGGGCACCAATCAGATCCAGCGGACGGTCATGGCCAGGGAACTCCTGCGCTGATGACTCTGACATGCCGTTCGAGAGAGCCGGGCGGCGCCGGTGAAAGGTTGCCTCAGCGATCGGGAAAGAAGCTAGGTCCGCCGTTTGCGAGGATTTGAGGAGGTCGCGATGGAGCTCAAGCTGCCCGAAGAAGTTCAGATCCTCAAGGATACGGTACGGCGGTTCGTGGAGAACGAGGCGGATCCCCTCGGCGACAGGATCGAGCAGGAAGGCCGGGTGCCGGAAGAACTGGTGGCCAAGGCTTGAGAGCTCGGGCTTTTCGGCCTCACGATCCCCGAGCAGTATGGCGGGTCAGGGATCGGGCCTCTGGGGTACGCCGTCGTGCGGGAGGAGTTTGGCCGCACCAACCTCGGCTTCGGCAGCCTCTTCCTCGTAAACAACGGGGTCGGATCGAAAGGTTAGCTGGTTTCAGAAGACAGCGATCGGCTTGGCCGGCAAGGAGAGAGTCCAGTGAACCCGGGAGACACGACAGGTCGGATCCCGAAGGAATCAAGGATCGCCATCATCGGGGCCGGCGTTTCAGGCCTGACTGCCGCACGTACGCTGAAGAAGTTGGGATACAACAAGATCACTCTGTTCGAGGCAAAAGACCGCATCGGCGGGAAGGTGCACAGCATAGAGAAGGACGGACTCTTCTATGAGATGGGCGGAGTTTTCGTGCCGGAGGAGTTCGAGACGATCAAAGGGCTGGCAAGCGAGTATGGGTCCTCGTTGACCAAGAAGCAAGAGCTCAAGACGGCACTCGTCAGAAATGGTCGGCAGGTCTCGAATTTCGCTTACACGCGAAGCGAGTTCGGAACACTCGGCACCCTGAAATCGTTCCTGCGATTCCAGAGACTTCTGGCACGGAACGGGGATCTATCCCGGCCCGGGTTTGCCAGGACGGATCCCTCCATGTTTCGGAGCTTCAACGAGTTCGCGAAGAAGCATGAGATGCAAGCGGTCGCTTATTCAAGTGCGCCGTTTCTGACCGGTATGGGATATGGATACGTTGACAGTACGCCTGCCGTTTATCACCTGAAGCTCATGAAACGCACCCTGAGATTTGCGCTGCGCATGGAACTGAACAGCGTCCTGGGGCTTCATCTGCCTTGCACGTACTTCTTCGAGAAGGGTTACCAGAATCTTTTGGAGAAGATGTCGGCCGACCTTGACATCAGACTCGGTGCGAAAGCCCGAAGGATCGTGAGGCGCTTCGAAGAAGGCAAGCTGTGGATCGTCGTCTCAGCGAATCACGTAGAGCAAGTCTTTGACCAGGTCATCATTTCGTCTCCCCCCCTGGCAACGAGAGAATTCCTTGACATGAGCGACCAGGAGAAAGAGGTGGTCTCTGGGGCCAAGCATCTGTTCTTTCACACAACGCTCTTTTACGGCCGGGACCTGCCCAGAGATGTCATGCTGTTCTTCCCGGAGTGGGCGCGTTCAGGGCACCCCGGAGCTCCCACCTGTATCGCAAACTTTCATCCCACGCATAACATTTTCCAAGGCTATCAGCTGCACGATGGAACTGTTTCAGAGGAGAAGCTGGAAGAGGCACTGCGTCGAGTCGTCTGGAGCGTAGGGGGAACGATCGAGCAGACCGTTCTGCGAGAGACGTTCACATATTTTACCCACTTTCCTGAAGAAGATCTGGATCGGCTGAAACCTTATGAGCGTCTCGAGAGCCTTCAGGGAAAGAACAGCACTTTCTTCATAGGCGGCGCAGTGAGCGCGGAGAGCGCAGAAGACACGGCGCAATATGCGCAGCAGTTGATCCGAAAGCACTTTGGAAACTGAGAAGAACTGTCTCTTATGCGATTTGGGTGACCCCATGTGCCAACTCGGGGAGTGCACGATGGATCCGAAAGCAAACGAGACCGAGGACGTGTATCGCGAGCTCTGCGTGATTCTGGCCAGGGATATTCCTGAATTCTACGAGCTCGCCAGAGAGCTCTTCACCGAGCAAGAGGCGGCCGTAGCGAAAGCCATGCCCAAGGGCTTCAACCCGGCGTGCGTCCCTGTTCTGCTCTGGTCATGAAGGCAGAAGAGATTCCCGAGGTGAATCCCGATCGGTGCATCGGATGTGGCACGTGCGCTACGGGGTGCCCGGAGAACGCGATCCGCCTTGAAGAGAAACCCGGTGTTCCGGAGCCGCCGTTGGACCGGAAGGCCCTGAAGGAGGCCGTGACTGCAGCCAAGAGTGGTTCGAAATAGAGGTCGGTTCTGAGTGCACTCTGGAATCCAGTACGGCTGATCGGATCGATCTGTTCTCGCAGCCGCGGATTGTCCGGAGCATCCACAAGGCTGATGGGTGGCAGGTCCAGGATCTGGCGGAAATGCTCGAAGCAACGATGAAGAGCCACTTCTCGCCGCTGGACACGTCTCCCGGGTACATCTGCTGGGATCCGCTCGTTTGAGTGTTGACGCTGGAAGGAACGGGATCGCGAACTGAGGAGAAGGATCATGGCACCAGTTGATTTCAGGGGTAGAGTGGCAGTCGTCACGGGTGCGGGGGGCGGGTTGGGGAAGAGCTACGCTCTGGAGCTGGCAAGGAGGGGAGCGAAGGTCGTCGTCAATGACTTCGGGGGCTCTCGGGACGGTACGGGCGGGGGCACCGGCATGGCGGACAAGGTGGTGGAGGAGATCCGGGCAGCCGGTGGGGAGGCAGTGGCCAATTACGACGGGGTCCACACCTATGAAGGGGGGGAGACCATCGTCCGTCAGGCCGTCGCGACGTTCGGCAAGGTGGATATCTTGATCAACAACGCCGGGATCCTGCGGGACAAGAGCTTCACGAAGATGGAGAAGGAAGCCTGGTATCCCGTGCTGGAGGTGCACTTACAGGGAGCCTACCACGTCACCCGGCCGGCCTTCACGAGCATGCGCGAGAAAGGGTACGGCAGGGTCGTCATGACCACATCGGGTGCTGGGCTCTTCGGAAATTTCGGCCAGACCAACTACTCGGCGGCGAAGCTCGGCTTGATCGGACTGATGAAATCCCTGGCCATCGAGGGGGCAAAGTACAACATCAAGGTGAATGCGATCGCGCCCGTGGCCGCCACCCGCATGACGGAAGACATCACACCGCCGGAGGTCTTCCAGAAGCTCAGCCCGGAATTCGTCATGCCGGCAGTCCTGTTCCTGTGTTCCGAATCCTGCCAGGAGAGCGGCCGGATCCTGTGCGCGGGAGCCGGCCTTGTGCAGAATGCCTCGGTCGTCATCAACGAGGGGGTCTTTCTGGGGAAACAGCCTCCGACAGTGGAGGACATCCAGGAGAACTGGAAGAGAATCGTGGAACCGAAGAGCCTCAAGGAGATCCCCAACGTCATGGAAAGCATCGGGGACATCATGAAGCATTACCAGTAGCTCTGGAGTGAGCGGCCATAAGCTATGAATTCTCGACTGCAAATCCGCCGGGAGAAACCGATGGCGGTGGGAAGGCGTGTGCGCATTGTCCTCGCGAAGGTGGGCCTCGACGGTCATGACAGGGGCGTGAAGATCCTGGCCTCGCTCCTGATGAGCGAGGGCTTCGAGGTCACGTACCTCGGGCTCTACAACACTCCGGAGATGGTCGTCCGGAGTGCTCTGCAGGAGGACGCGGACGTCATCGGCGTGAGCTTTCTCTCCGGAGAGCACCTGACGCTCACCCCGAAGATCGTGACCGAGATGGGCAAGCACGGAATGGAAGGCGTTCGTCTGATCGTGGGCGGAGTCATTCCGGTCGCTGACGAAGAGCCATTGTTGAGGATGGGCGTCCAGAAGGTTTTTCGCGGCTCACTGGTGAGAGAGGTTGTAGACTATCTCAACGGACTTTCCGGCCAGAGTTGACCAGAGCAGAAGTTTCTTCCTGATTCAGGGGGCGCTATGAGCGGGATCTGTTCCTATGGGGGTTATGTGCCGCGATACCGGTTGGACCGCAGAGTCATTTTCAAGGCCATGGGCTGGCTCAACCCCGCAAACATTGGTGTCGCCAGGGGAGAAAAGGCGGTCGCGAATTTCGATGAAGACAGTATCACCATGTCTGTGGCAGCTGCTGTTGATTGCCTGAACGGGGTGGATCGTTCGGCGTTGGGGGGCGTGTACCTCGCGTCAACGAGCATGCCATATAAAGAGAGACTGAACGCCGGCATCGTAGCCTCTGCGCTCGGACTGCAGGAACACGTTCGGGCGGCCGATTTCACGGGCGGGCTCAAAGCGGGTACCACAGCGCTCCTGGCGGCCTTGGAAGGCGTGGCTGCCAATGGAGCGAACCGTCTCCTGGTTTGTGGGTCCGAATGCCGGCTCGGAAAGCCGGCATCCCAACAAGAGATGATCTTCGGCGACGCTGCGGCTGCGTTGATGGTGGGGAATCAGGATGTGATTGCAGAGTTCAAGGGGGCGTATTCAACGACCTATGATTTCGTGGACCATTACCGGGGCGAACGCGCGCAGTTCGACCGTCAATGGGAGGACCGGTGGATTCGAGATTTGGGCTATGACCACTTGGTTCCAGAGACCGTGGGGGGGCTTCTGAACAAGTATAGATTGAAGATCACGGATTTTGCGAAGATGATCTACCCGTGCCACTACCCTGCCGCACGAGAGAAGCTGAACCGAGTGATGGGAATCCCTGCTCAAGGCGAGCAGGGAAACCTCCAAGCGGAAATCGGAGAGAGCGGGGCCGCGCAATCCCTCGTCATGCTGGTTAAGGCTCTGGAGGATGCCAGGCCGGGGGACAAGATCCTCGTGGTGAGCTTTGGTTCCGGATGCGACGCTTTGTACTTCGAGGCTACGGACCAGATTGAACAAAGAAGGCCCTCGTCGGGGATCTCCGGTTCCCTGGCTCACAAGGCGGCCCTGGACAACTATACGAAATACCTGGTCTGGCGGGACATCCTGCCCGCAGAGGCGGGCGCGCGGGCCGAAGAGGATCTGTGGACTCGCTGGTCCTTACTCTGGAGGAAGAGGAAGGCGGTGCTGGGGCTCATTGGCGGCAAATGCAGACGATGCCATACACCTCAGTTCCCTGCGCAGAGGGTCTGTGTGAATCCGGAATGCGGGGCCATCGACGAGATGGAGGATTACCCCTTCTCCCACAGGAGAGGCCGTATCGCGAGCTATACGGGAGACATGCTCGCCGCCTCTTTCAACCCGCCCGAGATGTACGGACAGATTGAGTTCGAGGAGGGAGGCAAGTACCAGTTCCACTTCACGGACTGTGACCTGGGGGATCTGGCCGTGGGGCTTCCCGTGCGGATGAGTTTTCGGAAGAAGTATTCGGACTCCAAGAGAGGCATCACGGGGTACTTCTGGAAGGCCGTTCCTGAGAGGGAGGTGAAGTAGATGGCAGACGGCATCTGCAACAAGGTCGCTATTCTCGGGATGGGGTGCAGCCGGTTCGGGGAGCGCTGGGAATCCAGTTCCGAGGATTTGATGGTAGAAGCGTTCACCGAATGCCTGAAGGATGCAGGTGTCGATAAGAAGGAAATACAGGCAGCGTACCTGGGCACGCATTTTGACGAGGTGAACGTGGGCAAGTCCGGGTTGCCCATGGCCATTGCGCTGAAACTCCCCTATATCCCGGTGACTCGGACGGAGAATTTCTGCGCTACGGCAACCGAGGCTTTCCGGGCCGCTTGCTACTCCGTGGCAGCCGGCGTCTATGACATTGTCCTGGCGTTGGGGGTGGAGAAACTCAAGGACACCGGGTACGGGGGTCTCCCCGGCGGCGGCCTGCTGGGTGTCATGGACTTTGTAATCGGGGTGAACGGTACGGCGCCGGGGCAGTTTGCCCAGCTGGCCACGGCTTACAGCGCGAAGTGGGGCGTCTCCATGGAGCGGATCAAGGATGCGATTGCACACATTTCGGTGAAGAGCCATGCGAACGGTGCCATGAACCCGAAGGCTCACTTGCGGAGGCCTGTCACCCAGGAGCAGGTCAAGGCCGCTCCCATGGTGGCTTTCCCGCTCGGCCTCTTCGACTGCTGCGGGGTCAGTGATGGGGCTGCCGCTGCAATCGTGACGACGCCGCAGATCGCGAAGAGCTTGAAGAGAAATGAGGACGTGGTAAAGGTCAAGGCCTTGCAGGTCTCGGCCACCTCGGGAGAGGAAGCGGGCTTTACCAATTGGGATGGAGCTCATCTGGCCACCACCCGAAGAGCTGCAGCGAGGGCCTATCAGGAGGCCGGGATCAAGGACCCGAGAAGCGAGATCGGCATGATGGAGGTGCACGACTGCTTTTCGATCACGGAATTCGTGACTTACGAGGACCTCCGCATTTCTCCGGAGGGTGGCGCCTGTGAGGACATCATGAGCGGGTTCTATGATCTGTCGGGCCAGGTACCCTGCCAGGTGGACGGAGGACTCAAATGTTTCGGCCATCCGATCGGCGCCTCGGGTCTGCGCATGATCTACGCAATGTACGAACAGATCCTGGGCAGAGTTCCGTACGAGCGAAGGGTGAAAGACCCCAGGACTGGGCTGACCCACAACCTGGGCGGAGTCCCCGCTCACTCCGTTGCGGCTGTCTGCATCATCGGGAAGGACTAACAACAGCGAGGATCGGGCTTCTCAAAGCATGAGCACGATCCCCTTCCTGAGAAGGTCCTCGGGTGGGACCGGGAGAAGGTCAATGTGCACGGGGGTGCCATCGCCCTGGGGCATCCCACGGGGTGCAGCGGTGCACGAATCGTGATCACGCTCTATCACGCCCTGAAGCGCGTGTGCGGCGAGCATGGAGTGGCCTCAACGGACGCTGGTGTTCATTCGATCACCTGTGAGGTAGGCGGATCGGACCAAAGAGGCGAAACAAAGATCGTCGGGACTCTCGAAGCTGTCCTGCCTTGAGTGGCTCAAGCCCGAGCCCTCCTCTGTCAAAAGGAAGCCAACCGTGGACACATCCGCATTCAGATTGACGGAAGAACAGGAAGACATCCGAGTGAGAGCGAGGGAGTTCGGCGAGAAGTGGTCGCCTCTTGCGAAAGACATCGATGTAAGCAATCGTGCACCGATGAAGGAGATGCTGCAAGATTCTGTCAGAAGAGGACTCTCTGGCATCACGATCCCCGGGAGGTACGGGGGGCAGGATCTCAATGCGATCGAGTTCGTGCTGGCGACAGAGGAAGCGTGCAGGGCGGCCAAGACGTGGCTTGTGGGAGACGTTCTCTTTGCCACGACGTGTACCGGGCCGTCGATCATCATGATGTCGGAGAACGTGTCCTTGCAGCTGAAGGTTCTTCCGCTGATTGCGAGAGGAGAGAAGACTGCCTCCATTGCGATGACGGAACCGAAGTACGGGTCCGCCGTGACCGACATCGAAACCTCGGCGGTACTGGACGGCGATCACTATGTGATCAACGGGACGAAGCGTTTCATTACCGGAGCCCCTGAGAATGATCTTTATGCGACCTTTGTGCGGTTCAAGGGCATCCCGGGGGCAGGGGGCGTCGGAGCTGTTCTTGTCGAGAGAGATGCGCCCGGTCTGACGATGGGGCAGGGACCGCAGGTAATGGGATCGAGGGGCGGGCCGCATGGTGAGCTTTACTTTGAGAACTGCCGGGTGTCAAGAGAAAACCTTCTGCTGGGCGAGGGCAAGTTCGGAAAGCTGATGCAGGCGTTCAACATGGAAAGACTGTACATCGCCGCCCTGTGTGTAGGGCTTGCGGAAGGCGCATTTGATTCGGCGTTGAGTTATTCAAACAATCGGGAGCAGTTCGGGAGGCCGGTAAACGAATTTCAGGCGGTCTACCATATGATTGCGGAGATGTGGACTCAGATCGAATCGGCTCGGTATCTGACATACAGGGCCGCTCTGACCGCCGAGGGAGGAAAATTCCCGAATCCCCTCGATGTCTCTATGGCAAAGCTTCATGCGGCTGATGTGGGCCGGGACGTGTGCTGGAAAGCGATGCAGATACTTGGTGGCGACGGTCTGGTGATCGGGTTTCCTCCGGAGCGCTGCTTCAGGGATGTGATCGTCTCCTCGATTGCGGGAGGCACGATGCAAGTCTTGAAGAACGTGATTGCCTCCATGGTGATCAGGAAGAAGCTCGACCAGAGAAGATCCTGATCGGGTGTCCCGCCTCTTGGAGGCCAAGGTTGATCCCTCTGCTTTCCATCGTAGCCTTACGTAGCCCCTAAATGATAATGACGAGCAGTCTCTACTTGACGCTTTCTCCGCGAAGCGACATGGCGCTCTCAACTGATGACTGGAAACCTTCAGGCTTTGGGCAGATACGGCTCCATCATCCTGGCCAGCGCCGGCAGCGACGTGACGACTTCCTTGCGCGCCTTCGGCCTGAACTTCTGGTAGGTCGTGTGGACCGTCTGGCTCGACGACTCCTGCACTCGGGCATCGGTCACCCGCAGCAACTGGTCCGCAATCGCTTCATGGTGCGGCTTCAGGTACTCCGACCACGAGATCCCTTTGCCCTGTTGCCGATATCGTGTGAAATAGGGATCGAGCTGCTCGACGAAATCCGGCATCAGCTTCTCCACGCCCTTCCTGAGCACCTTCCCCTGCTGCACGCCTTTGAGGACCTTGTAGGCCCCCTTGAGCGCGAGACCTCCGATGCCGGATCTCTTGGATACCTCCCCGTCCAGAGTCCTGAGACTGTCCTCGACCAGCGATCGGAACACTGCGGGATCCTGCACAAGCTCTTTGAGACTCTTCATCTTTCCTCCCGATAATTGAATTCAAGGATGCGGTTCGAACGAGTCCCATCCGGCCAGCTTCTCCACGTCCGGGTGCCGTTCCTTGGATGCCTCCTCCGCGGTCGGAGTCGGGGTGCCGGCCGGCTCGGAGAACAGATAGGTCTTGATTCCCTTCCGGGCGGAGGCCTCCGCAGCGGCAGGATCGCCGGTGACCAGGTAAGCCGGTCTATCCCTCTCTTGCGAGAGCGTCTCGACGATCTCCGCCCCAGGGGGAGCGCCTCCGCTCGGCGTGGCGCCCGGAGCGGTATCCAGGAGCAAGAGAGGGGCCTGAGGGAAATCGTGGTCGTCCAGCCATTTCCGTACCTGCCAGGCCGACGGGCGGGACGTGGCGCTGAGGTAGACCAGGTCGAAGCCGGCAGAGAGCTTCTTCAGGGTTTCCCTGGAATCCGGCAGGGGCGGTTCGACCGTGGTCGTCCACTGCCGGAGCGGCGCGGGCAGCGCGCTCCGAGGCGTCAGTGCGCCCTCGACCTCCACGAACAGCAGGGGAAGGCTCGGCCTCTGAATGAAGACCGTGCCGCCGGCCGGGTCGGCGCGCAACCGGGGGGTTTCGGCAAGCCCGACGGTAATGGATTCTTTCCCGGACCTCCCGGCCGTGAGAGGAATCCGGGCCAGGCCCGAGGCATCGGTGAGCCTCTCGGCCACAAGGCCTCCCGACGCATCATGGAAGCGCAGGAGCTCGCCTCGCACTCCCGAGGAGAAAGCGGACAGCCACCCTTTCCGATAGAGATGCGCCTCGACCCAGACTTTCTGGCCCGGCCGGCAGAACTGGTCCGGCACCCAGATCCTGGCTTCCGACTCGCCGAGCGCGGTCCCATGCGTCAGGCAGAGACAAATCCAAACTGCGGCGGCGAGCCGGGCTGGGGAGCGCACCCCGCACCCGAAGACAGCGAAGCAGCCGGCAGGAACGTTCGCCTTCTGCCGGGCGATCGATTGTTTCGGATGCCTCCTCATGGGGCCCGCCCGGAGTCCCGGCCGTACAGCGCCCGGGACGCATCCTCCAGGCCGAGCTCCTCGAGCTTGGCCCGGGTGGGAATCCCGGTCTGTTCGTCCCACCCCATGGCGCGGCAGAAATCACCGTGCAGGCTCTCACGGTCGAGCCGGACGCCCTTGAGGGGGCCGTAAGTCAGCGGCGGGCTGCCCGCGGCCCTGGGGTTCATGAGAAAATCCATCCTGGGCCGAAGGCCTTCCCGGGCATTGAAGGCCTGCCGCAGGTTCTGGATCCGCTCGCCGATGCGGAGGTAGTCCTCGGCTTTCCGGTCCCAGCCCGTGACCGCGTTGGCGTACTCCACGAGCGGGTAGTTGCCGGCCATCTGGAGCGCAAACAGACAGCACCCCAGGCCGTTGGCCAGTTGCACGTACTTGCTCCCGGCGACCTGCAGTACGTGCTTCCCCTCGGGTTTGTACTTCTCCCTGACCCGGTAGAGCTGGGGAGGCTTGGGCAGACCCTTGAAGATCTTGTGCATGGCGAACAGCTCGGCCCATTGATAGGAGACGTTGGTGTGCCGTCCGGGCGTCGGCTCGAGCTCGTAGCATACGAGGAACCCCGGGTCGAAACGGGGATCGTGCATGGGCAGCTCCTGGCCGCCCGCGTGCACGGCATAACGATCACTTCCCTTTCCGATCTTCTCTGCGGCCCGCTTGACGCCGTCGGCCAGAGTGTCTCCGATCCCTTGTCGGTCGATCATCTTTTGCAGCAGATCGATCACGCCCGGGGCGTTTCCCCAGTGGAGGTCGATCCCGTCGAGGTCGTCCTTGCTCAGGATCCCGTTCTCGTAACATTCCATGGCGAAAGCGACCGTGGCTCCGGCCGAGATGGTGTCCATTCCTGCGCGGTTGAGCATCTCGGTGATCTTGAAGACGGCGTCCAAGTCGTTGTTCAGCAGGAGGGCCCCGAAGGAGCAACAGGTCTCGTATTCGGGCTTGTGAGTGAGCTCGACCGGGTACGGCCCCGAGGTGACCTTGCACAGGCCTCCGCATCCGAGGGGGCAGCTGTAACAGTTGTACTTGCGGAACTGGCGGTCGACGATGCGCTGCGGATCGAGCTTTCCGGAGTGCGTATCGATCGGGAAATCCCGGTAGCCCGCCCCCTTCCAGTTCTTCACCGGCGAGTCGCCGCTCTCGGATGAAAGGACGTTGCCCACGATGGTGCCGAACTGGCGGAAGGCCATCTTGGCAAGGTTGCCGTCCTGGGCCATGCCGATGGGGGAGACGCGATAGAGCCTCCCCAGGAACCTGGCGAGCCCGGACGGCAGGTATTTTTCGAACGGCTTGCTGGCGTTGAGCCACTTCAGGAACTTTTCGTTGATCGTCTTGATCCGCCCCGGGTCCTCGGCGCCGACGGTCTCCTTGCCGGACAGCGCCACGGCTTTCAGCCGCTTCGACCCCATCACCGCTCCGAGGCCGGAGCGCGCCGCGATCCTGCCGCGGTCGTTGCAGACACCGGAGATCCTCGAAAGGTTCTCGCCGGACTGTCCGATCACCGCTACCTGGACCTTCCTGTCGGCGTTCTCTTCCTGGATCCTCTCTTCGGCTTCGGTCGCGTCCATGCCCCAGAGGTGAGAGGCATCGACGAGCTCGGGTCGGCCTCCGGCCACCCGCAGGTAGACCGGCCGCGGACTGATCCCGTGAAAGAAGATTCCGTCGTAACCGCACCGCTTGATCGCCGGCGCAAAGGTGCCGCCGCAGTTGGACTCGCCGTAGCCGCCCGTCAGTGGGGATTTTGCCGCAACCATCCAGCGGCCCGCCAGGAGGGCACCCGTACCGGTCAGCAGGCCCGACACGATGCCGAGGACGTTATCCGGTCCCAGGGGATCGGCCCCTTTGGGGATACTGTCGAAGAGAACCTTGGCTGCGAGGCCGGCGCCGGAGAGAAGGCGCTCGTAGGTCTCGTCCGGTTCAGACTCCACCCGGGTCTTGCCGGTCGCCAGGTCCACGTGCAGCACCTTACCCATGTAGCCCTTTGGCATCTATTCCCTCCCCCTTCACGCCCTCGGAAAGCGGTCGCCTGCGGCGTACCCTGTCAGGTTCGCCTGCTCTGCATCAGGCCATTTCTCGCCGGCCTCTCGAGCGGGTGTGTCCCGCTCCCTCTCTGAGGCTGGCGAAATCGAAAATGAAACCGGAAGCAGAAAATCGTAACCGCTGAGGAGCGCTCTTGCCGTACTCTTGCCAGCTGGCGCGCAGCCAAGCACACGGGGGCCGCGCATCAGGGCCCGCAAAAAGTAATCTTTGCACAGACCTTTAAACGAGGTCAAATACATCCTGGGAAAGGGTTTTTGGGACCTGAATCGGCCTTGCGCCAGCTCCGAGGCCGCCTCCGGCTTCACCTGGTACGATGTTTGCTAAACTGCTGGACAAGTCAGGAAAGCGAACCCGTGCGGACCTGCGCAATGGAGCACTTGGGGAAAATGGAGCTAACGATACCCGTCGGTCAGATGATCCTCTTCATCGGGCTCATCACGTTCTGCCTTCTCTTTGCCCGGTTCAAGCTGGGGCTCTCGATCACCTTCTGCTTCACCTTCTACTGGGGCTTCATCTACAACAAGGACATGTTCTTCTCGAATCTCGAGAGCTCGAGCCCCTACCTGCTCTTCTACTTCTTCAGCGGATTCCTGCTGATCTTGTTCGCCCTGGTGGCCTTCATGACCGAGGACTGAGAGCAGTCATCGGAGCTGTCGGGCATCAGCTGTTTGGGGCGACCGCCGGTCGCCCCTACAGCACCTGGAGGGGATCGACGTCGACTTCGAGATCGATCTTGTGCGCGGACAAAGTGGGCCTCAGCCGCTCGATGATCTCGCGGGAAAGGGAATGGAGGCGCTCCGTACTCCCGCTCCTGGCGAAGAAGTGAAATCGGAAGCGGCCCCTGAGCTTCGGCAAAGGCGCCTGAGAAGGGCCCAGAATTTCGACGCCCCCGTAGCTGTCGGGTTCGTCTGCGAGCAGGGAGCGGGCCAGCCTGCCCGCATGCATCGCGGTTTCCCTCGTTGCCGCCTCGTCTCTGCCCAGGATGCGGAAGTGGACCATGCGGCAGAAGGGCGGATACCCTGCGGCTTTCCTGAATAGGATCTCCTGTCCGAAGAAGCTCCGATAATCCTGGTTGCGGACGGACTGCATGCAGAAATGCTCCGGATGGCGCGTCTGCACCAGGACCTTTCCGGGCCACGGCCCCCGGCCGGCACGTCCCGCCACCTGGACGAGGAGCTGAAAGGTGCGTTCCGATGCCCGGAAGTCGGGCAAGTCGAGCGCCACGTCCGCCAGGATCACGCCTACCAGCGTCACGGCCGGGATGTCGTGCCCTTTCGCGATCATTTGAGTCCCGATCAGGATATCGGTTCCATCCTGCCGGAAGCGGCCGAGGATCTTTTCTTGGGCTCCCTTCCTGCGGGTCGTGTCCCGGTCCATGCGGCCGATGCTCGCTTGCGGGCAAATCCTCCGGATCTCCTCCTCGATCCGCTCCGTGCCGAGGCCGATCGGCCGGATATCTTTGCTCCTGCAACCGGGGCATTCGTCCGGAGCCGGTCTCTGGTATTCGCAATAGTGGCAGCAAAGGCTCTTGTTGCTCAGGTGGTAGGTCAGGGTGACCTCGCATCGAGGGCACCGGAAAAGATGGCCGCAAGCGCGGCAGATCAGGCTGTTCGAGTACCCCCTGCGATTCAGGAACAGCAGGCACTTCTTGCCCGCCTCCAAGGTGTCGAGAATGGCCTGCTGCAAGGGGATCGAGACGGAACCGGTGCGCGACTCCCTGACGGAAGGGTCCTTCAGGTCTACCAGGGAGACTTCAGGCTCCGGCCTCTTCTCGATGCGTTCCGGCATCTCGATGAGGATGCTCTTCCCCCTGCCGGCGTTGTAGTAGGATTCCAGAGAAGGCGTGGCAGAGCCGAGGATGACGATCGCCTTCTCCTGCTTGCCCCTGACCAGGGCCAGGTCCCGGGCGTTGTAGCGGACCCGATCCTGCTGCTTGTAGGAAGGGTCGTGCTCCTCGTCCACCACGATGACCCCCAGGCGCTGAAAAGGGGCGAAGACGGCTGACCTGGCACCGATGGCGATCCTGAGCTGCCCCCTGCGGATCTTCCACCAGAACTCCAGGCGTTCTCCGGGGGATAACCTCGAGTGCAGCACGGCCAGGTCCGGTCCGAATCTCGATGCCAGTCGAGCGAGGGTCTGCGGCGTAAGGCCGATTTCCGGGACCAGAAGGAGCGCGTCCTTCCCTGCCTTCAGAGCGTGTTCGATCACCCGCAGGTACACCTCGGTCTTGCCGCTGGCGGTGGCGCCGTGAAGGAGGAACGAACAAAATCCACTCCTGGACTGTCGGTCGAGGATCTCGGAGAGCGCTTCCTCCTGCTGGGCGCTCAGGACGGGGCGCGCTTCCCGGCAGAGCACGGCCTGCTTGCGCCAGGGTTCGAGGCCGCGGCCGCCGGTTTGGATGAACCCCTTCTCGATCAGGCCGGGCAGGAGCTCCGGGCAACGCGGGAAGCGCTTCTCCAGCCTGCGTCTGGAGCAGGGCCCTCCCTCAAGCAGGTGAAGCCGGATCTCGGATTCTTCCGATGACAACAGGGAAAGGAGCTCCTCTGGAGCCACCCTGGGTTCCGCATCCGCCCCCCCGGTCTCCGGGACGGCCCACGCCATGCGGCCCGTCTTTTCGGAACCGCCGTGGCTGCCCCGAGAGAGCTGGCAGACGTCTACGAACCCTTTGCGCTCGAGGCTGGCGATCCCTTGCTCGGAAAGCCTGCCCACCCGCTTCGCCAGGTCCTTCACGGCCATCTTCCCGGAGCGTCGAATGGCCTCGAGGATCTCGGCCTCCTGAGGAGTCAGGAAGGCTCCTCTTTCCAGCGCCCAGATACCCGGCGGCAGAAGCCGCAGGGCCCGGTAGGTGCGCAGGTGCATGGAGAGCGGCAACGCGGTGCGGAGGACCTCGCCGAGCGATGCCAGGTAGTAGCGAGCGATCCACCGATAGAGCTCCAGCTCCTTGGTGCCGAACAGCGGCTCTTCATCCAGGACCTCGAGGACCTCCCGGAGCGAAACGGCTCTCGACCCGGCTGGTCGCCGCAACGACCCATCCACGGTCGTTTGGACGACGTAGCCTGCGACTCTTCTTTTCCCGAGAGGCACGAGGACCCGGCGGCCGATCGATGGCCCCAGCGGAAGACTCTCCGGCCAAAGATAGGTGAGGGGCTGGTGCAGGGGCAGGGGAATGCAGATCTGGACCGGCCGCGGGCTCTTCTTCATGCTCGGTCAGGACCGGGGAGAACGGATGCCCCCGGGGCGCTCGGGAGCCGTTTCACCGGTCGGATTGCGGCTTGCAGATTCATGGATGCGGGCAGGTGCTTTCCGCTACCCTCGAGAATAGCGAGCGTGTTCCGGAAGAAAGGGGGAAAGTGCATCGGTGGTGGAGATGAGCGGATTCGAACCGCCGACCCCCACGTTGCGAACGTGGTGCTCTCCCAGCTGAGCTACATCCCCGCAAGCCTTTCCCTCGTTCTGTATAGCCCAGAAGCGCCCAAAAGACAAGCCGGTGAAAGTCGGAAGCTAGAGAGGTTTCAGGTATTGGGTCTCAGGTCCCAACCCCGAGCCCGCCCCTGAAACGAGGCCGCTGAGCGCATCCGCGAAACGGGGAGCTGGGGGCCGATACCTGGCACCCGAAACCTGGGGGGAAAGGGGGCTTGGGGCGGCCGTCCTCAGGCTCCGGAGAGCTTCTCTTTCCGCTCCTGGAGGCGCTTGCAGTCCACGCAAAGGGTGGCCACGGGCCGCGCCATGAGGCGGCTCTCCGATATTTCCTCGCCGCACTGTTGGCAGATGCCGAAGGTGCCCTCATCTATTCTGACGAGGGCTTCTCGGAGCTTGAGGATGAGCTTCCTTTCCCGGTCGCGGATCCTGAGGAGGAAGTTCCGGTCGGCCTCCATGGCCGCCCTGTCGGTCGGGTCCGGAAACAGGGCCTTGTCGTGGGACATGCCGTTCAGCGTCTGCGAAGCATCCTGGACCAGCCTGGAGATTTCTTCCAGCAGGCGCTTCCTGAATTCCTCCTGCTTCTTCTTGTTCATGGCGGACCTCTGAAAAAAACATCTCCCTCGAGCCTGAAGAAAGATATGGTAGCGAAAGCCCCGGACCTTGTAAAGCCGGGGACGCGGCGCGTTTCATTGACAGCCCTTTTGCGGCGCCGATACACTGAAAGGCATGGGAGAAGGCATGCAAGGGCTTGTGCCGAAACGAGGATCTTCGGACTCGGTGGACGGGCCGCCGCGACCCAGGATCGGGCCGTTCGCGCTCATTCTGCTGGCGGGTCTTGCCGTGGCCGGCGTCGGGGCCGGGGACGAGCGGGCGCCAAGGGGCGCGTCCGCTGCCGGTCCGGGTGAAGCAGAGGCTTTCTTTCGAGCCGTCCTCGACGGAGGCGGCCTTCCGGCGGCCTGGGTCGCCGAGTCGCCCCCGGAGATCGCAGACGGGCGCGAGGGCCTCACGTCCCTCTTCGACGGCGCCGCCGACGCTCTGTGGCAGAAGGGGCTCAGGAAGGCCGCACTGCAGGTCTTCCGGCCGACCGGATCGGGCGGCGGCTCCCTGGAGCTCCTGCGGTACCGCTTCGCGGGGGACGGCTCGGCCAGGGCCTTCATGGAAGACAACTGCCCATCCGGCAAGGGCGAGCCGGATCCCTCCTGCGGAAGGATCACGAGTTGTCTGGCGGAGCAGGAATCTCTCACCCAGGCCTTCTTCCAGGTGAACGGACAGATCCTGGAAGCGCGAGCATACGGGGATCGGGAGCTCCGCCGGAAGACGATGCAGCGCCTGCCCTCCGGCTTTTGCAGGATCGCCTCCAGCGGCCGCGAACCTCCAATGAAATGATGCCGGGTGCGGAACCATGAAGCCGGTCTCGCGAAGGTCCTTCCTGAAAGGCGCCCTGCTTACCGGCGTTGCGGCGGGGTTGCGGGGCGGGAGTCTCTCCGGTGAAGAGGCTCCGTTGCGGGAACGGCCGCGGGTCGTGGACGTACAGGGTCCGCTCGAGAGCGCCCTGGACGTTCTCCTGCGCGAGCTCGGTGGGCTCGGGCGCTTTGTAAAGGAGGGGAGCACGGTCCTGATCAAGCCGAACATGAGCTTCCCCAACCCTCCGGAGCAGGCGACCACCACGGATCCGGCGCTGATCAGGTCTCTGATCGCCCGGTGCCTCGAAGCAGGGGCGCAGCGCGTGCTCGTAGCCGACCACCCGCTGCGTTCAGCCGGACTGTGTGCGGAGCTGACCGGGATCCGGGACGCCTGCGCCGGGATCCGGGAAGCACATCTCATTGTCGCTTCTCAGGAGTCGATGTTTCAGAGGGTCACGCTTTCCGGCACCCGGCAGCTGCGTGAGGTCCGCATCCTCAGGGCTGCCCTCCAGTCGGACGTGCAGATCAACCTGCCGCGGATGAAGTCGCATGGAGCCACCACGGTATCGCTCGGCACCAAGGGGAACATGGGGCTGATCTGGGACAGAGGGATTTTCCACGGCAGCCTGGATCTGAACGAGGCCATAGCGGATCTGAACACCCGCATCCGAGCCGACCTGACGATCCTGGACGGATCCCGGGTGCTGACCGCGGGCGGCCCTCTGGGCCCGGGGCCGGTCGAACAGCTCGGATGCCTGATCGGTGGCACCGACCCGGTGGCGGTGGACGCCTACGGCATATCCAAGACACGATGGTATGACAGGGCGTTCGAGCCGCACGAAGTCTCGCATCTGGTCGCCTGCCACGGCAGAGGGCTCGGCGAAATCGACCTCGGCCGAGTGGAGGTGATCTCGCAAAGGGTCCCCGCATCGTGAAGCGAGCGGCCGCCCTGCGGAAGACGTCCGGGCGCCCTCGAACCCGGCTGAAGTGGACCTTCCAGGCGCTCTCCTGCGCGCTTTTCCTGTTTCTGTTCTTCGCGATCGCGTATCCGCTGCCGTACTGGGTGCCCCGCCGTCTCTTCCTGTCCCTGGACCCACTCGCGGCCCTGGTCTCCCCTTTCGGAGCCCGCTCCTTCCCGCTCCTGGCCGCCGTCTGCCTGGCGAGCGCATTTGTTTTCGGACGCGCTTTTTGCGGATACGTGTGCCCCCTCGGCCTCTGCATCGACCTCGCCCGCCTCGGCACGGGAGCAGCCAACGGCGTGCGGCCGGAGAAGGACGAAGCGGTTCGCCGCCCGCCGGCGATCGCAGGCTCGGTCGCGCCGCCGCGCCGGAGATTCGGCGGAATTCGGGGCTTGGAGTGGGTTCTCCTGGCGGTTCTGGTCCTCGGGATTCTCCTGGGGAGCGGCCTTCCTTATGTGTTGGACCCCATCGTGCTGATGACCCGGGCGCTGGCCGTGGCCTTCTTCCCCGGGCTCGTCTGGGCGGGGAACGAATTGCTGCAGCTCATTCGCCCCCTCCTCGAGCAGGCGGGATGGTACGGCGTGGCCTACCTGTCCTTCGCCCAGCCCGGCTTCCGGACAGCCGTGCCCACGCTGCTGCTCCTGGCCGGCATTCTGATGCTGAGCCTGCTCGCTCCGAGGTTCTGGTGTCGTTTCCTCTGCCCGGCTGGAGCGCTGCTGTCGGTGCCGGCCCGATTCTCGCTGACAGCCAGACGGGTCGGAGACGCGTGCGTGCAGTGCGGGCGCTGCCGTTCCGTGTGTCCCATGGGGGCCGTGGGGCAGGACCCGGCCCGAACGCGACGCTCCCTTTGCCTGCAGTGCACCGCCTGTCGTGAGGCATGCCCGACAGGGGCGATTTCCTACCCTCTGAGAGTGCCGTGGGCCGGCGCTTTCGCGCCCGCCTCGGCGGACCGCGCCGGAAGGCGATTCCTGCTGGGTCTGGGCGCGGGCAGCGCAGCGCTTTTTTTGACAAGCATCGAGTCGCGTGTTATGAAGAGGCCCGGCCGGGTCCTGCGGCCTCCGGGCGCCATTCCGGAAGACGACTTCCTGACGGCCTGCATACGTTGCGACGCCTGCCTGAGGGTCTGTGTGACCCGCACCCTGCGGGCCTCCGCAATCGACAACGGTCTGATCCGCTGGGGGACTCCGGTCCACCGGATGCGGACGGCCGGATGCGAGCAAACCTGCAATCTTTGCGGCAAGGTTTGCCCGACAGGGGCCATCCGGGACCTTCCGCTGATCGAGCGCCAGCATGCCAAGATCGGCACCGCCGTTCTCCGGAAAGAAAGGTGCTTGGCCTGGGCACAGGACCGGCTTTGCCTGCTCTGTGACGAGGCCTGCCCTTACAACGCGATCGTCTTCCAGGTGGTGGAGGGAAAGAAGAGGCCCTTTGTGGACCCGAGCCGCTGCAACGGGTGCGGGATATGTGAGTCGGTCTGTCCGGTGGAGGGCGATGCTGCGATTCAAGTGGTTCCCGACGGAGAGGTTCGGCTGAGGTCGGGCTCGTACCGGGCGCTCCTCGAGCAAAGCCGGATCCTGCTCGAGCCGAAGAAGGATCGCTTGGATTCGGCCGACGGACCGGGCTTGAATGAGGGTGAGCGGTAGAACAAGGCTGCGCACCAGATGGACGTTCGTGGCAGCTTCTGAATCAACAGCCCGTGGAAAAGGTCTGGATGTGCTGGCTGTTCAAAAACGCCCGGATGCAAGGCAGGCGAAGTCCTGAGGAATGAGGCGTACATGGAAGTACGCTGCAATGGCCCCGGCTTTCGCCGGGGCAGGCTGGCCGCCTCCATGCCCCGAGCCGAACTCGGCAGATGGGCGTTTTTCAACAGCCTGCCAGGGGGTTGTTCATGGTGGAGCTCAAGCCCTTCCGAGGCATCCGCTACGACACGCAGAGGGTAGGGGACCTCTCCCGCCTGGTGTGCCCTCCCTATGACGTGATTCCCCCGCATGAGCAGGAATTCTATCACTCTCTGCATCCCTGCAACGCGGTCCGGCTCGACTTCGGCTTATCCCGCCCCGAGGATTCGCAGGACGACAACCGATATACCCGTGCGGCCGGCTGGCTGAGCACCTGGCTCTCGCAGGGGGTCTTGATCCGTGAAGAGCATCCCGGCTTCTACCTCCTGGAGGAGCAATTTCGCAACCAGGAAGGCGCGGCGGTGACCCGCCACGGCTTGATCGGCCTGCTGCGCCTGGAGGAGGACCGCCCGGGCGGATCGGTCCGCTTGCACGAATTCACCCACTCCGGGCCCAAGCGGGACCGTCTGGAGCTGATGAAGGCGACCGGGGCGAACCTGAGCCAGATATTCGTGCTGTACGAGGATGACTCCCGGATGCTGGAGGGTCTGCTCCGGGACGCCTCTGCGCTGGCTGCCCGGGGCCGGGCCGAAGGCAGGGACGAGGTGCGGAGGCGCCTGTATTTCGTTTCTCGGCCGGGCCTGCTACGGCAGATCGAGCAGTTCTTTCGGCAGAAGAGCCTGTTCGTGGCCGACGGGCACCACCGGTACGAGACGGCCCTGGCCTATCGCGCCTGGGTGCGGGCCCGGGCCGAGAGCGGGAGAGCGGCGTTTGAGGCCGGCGATTACCTGATGGTGTACCTGACCAACAGCATGAGCCCGGGCCTCTGTGTCTATCCGACCCACCGGATCTTGAGCGGGTATCCGGGCTGGGACCCGGAGGCGTTTCTGCGGGCGGCCGGCGACTTCTTTGAGATCGAGCCGGGCGGCCCGCGCGACGAACCGGTCTCCCGGAGCCAGGCCTTCCGCCGGCTGAAGGAATCGGCGCACGGGCCGGCACGGATCGCTTTCTTCTCCAAGGGCCTCGATAACGGATATCTGCTTTCCCTGTCGGATCCTGAAAGAGCGGCCTCGCTCTTCCCCCCGACCACGCATCCGCTCATGCGTTCCCTGGACGTAACCATCCTTCACGAGCTCTTGCTGGGCCGCATCCTGGGGATGAGCCGGGACGCGCAGGACAAGGGGGAGTCCCTGATTTACGTAAAGGGCGAGGAGGCCGCCCTGGCTGCCCTCGACCAGGGGGCGTCCCACCAGGCCGCTTTCCTTCTGGGCCCGCCCGCCGTCCGGACGATCATGGAGCTTTCCGGCCTCGGCATCCGCATGCCCCAGAAGACCACCTACTTTTATCCCAAGCTCCTCACCGGTCTCGTATTCCGGAAGATGGAGGAAGGTTCGCCGTGACCGGACCGGACGGGAGCCGGCCGCCACGAGCTTTCGGGAGGCGACGTTCCAATGGCAGACCGGAAGATGACTCGTAAACCGGGTCCCCCGGGCGGCCCTCCGCCGCCCGAACGTCACCTCCAGCCGGTGCAGCGCGAGGACGAGACGATCGAGCGTCTCCTGCTGGACAAGGGGCTCATCCTGCAGAAGAGGCTCGGGTACCGGTTCTCGATCGACGCCCTCCTGCTCGCCTATCTCGTGACACGCTCGCCGGCTCGGCCCCGGGGCCGGGGAGAGATCCGCTACATGGATCTCGGCTGCGGTTGCGGGATCATTCCCATACTGCTCGCGAAATGGGAGTGCCGCCTGCACGGGTACGGCGTCGAGATTCAGGAGTCCGTTGCCGATCTGGCGCAAAGGAACATGCAACTTCACGGGCTCGAGGAGCGCATTCGGATCCTCTGCGCGGATCTCAAGCGACTCCCCGAACGCCATACCGGCCGCTGCTTCGACTGGATCACCTGCAATCCGCCGTACCGTCAGCTCCGCTCCGGCAGGGTGAATCCGGACCCCCAGAAGGCCATGGCCAGGCACGAGGTCACGGCCTCTTTGGCGGACGTCTGCGGGGTGATGGCCCGCCTCCTGCGGCCGAGAGGACGGGCCTTCCTGATCTACCCGGCGAGCCGCTCTGTGGAGCTCCTGAGCCGCATGCGCCATGCCGGTCTCGAGCCGCGTTACCTGAGGCCCGTCTATCCGAGGCCGGGCCAGAGCGCCCGATGGGTGCTGGTGCGGGCCGTAGCCGGTGGCAAGGAGGACCTGCTGGTGGACGAGCCGCTTCTTCTGGAGGACGCCCACGGCACCCGGACGCCCGAAGTGGAAGCCATCTTCCGGTGGGACTGGCCTGAAGTGGGAGGCAGAGGTGAATTGGTGTGAGGTGTTAGGTGTCAGGCCCCCTCGGCCCAACTTGGCCTGTTCTTACAGGTCCGGTTCTGGGTGGGGGTGCGCGAGCCAAGAACCGAAACCTGATACCTGAAACCCGATATCAAACAGCCGGGCCGAGCCTGAATCGAATCTTCCGGATAAGCTTCCGGCCGATCCGCTCGTTCAAGAGATCCCTCAAGGCTTCTTCCTGCATCTGCAGCTGGTGCATCCAGACGGCATGCTCCACGTCCACGATCATCGTCCCCCGGTCGGATTGGATGGCCGCGGCCCGGCAATGCTTCGCGATCTCTCTGCCGGCGACCTCTTCCCAGAGCGCCAGGGCCTCGAACGCGCGCGACCGCTCTTGCATGAGCGGGTCGCGCATCAGGTCCTCCAGGATCGCACCGATGTGCAACGGCCTAGCGGCCGGGTTCCGCTCTTCTTCACTCATGGCGCAGCGCCTGCCTCACCGAGCCGGGGTCTCTCGAGGGGTCCCGCGTCAAGGCTGCACCCCGTTGGACGGGATGGTGAGCTTCTGTCCGGTCCTGAGAAGGTTCGGGTTCCGGATGACGTCCCGGTTCGCGTTGTAGATCCGCCCCCACTGCCGGGCGTCGCCGTAAAAGGAGGCTGCAAGCCAGTGGAGATCGTCTCCCGCCTGGACCTCGTACTCGAAGGATGCCTGGACTCCGTAAGTGCCCACGGGCAAGGTCACGATGGAGCCCTTGTCGGCGGGCGAGATCGCCAGGGAAGGCGCCGGGCCGCAGACGGCCAGAAAGGTGCCTCCGGCGAGGATGGCCGCGAGGGTGTGGCTTCGGAGCCAAAGGGCAAACGGTTTCATCGGCAGATCCTCCTCTTGGGCTGCATGCGATCGAACGGGAACACCTGTCGATGTGAAGCAATACATATGCCATCCAGCAAGAAGGCATCCGTGAAGGCCTCCGTAAGGTTAGAGGGGGCGATCGGCCAAGTCAAGACAGACGGGCCGGTACCCGTGAACGAGGCAGGCTCGAAACCATGATTCGCTGTCCCGGGGCTCCTGCCTCCTGCTCGGCCTCTTGTTTCTTGACAGGGCGCTGACGCTTCCATTACTGTGACGGCCATCCGCCAGAGGTCTCAATCTCATGGGCTGCAACGCAAGGTCGTCAGCAGGTCCGGTTTGCCGGCTCGGCGCTCTCCTGATATCTCCCGTCGGGATCCTCTTTTCACTCGCCCTGTCTCTTTTGGTCTGCCCGGGCTGCGGGATGGACGAAGGCTCCTCCGGGCAGATCGAGCCGGGCACCGTGTTCTTGTCGGAGCAAGGCACCTTGCAGGGTACAGAGCCTGCTGTCCTGCCGGTTACGATTCCGTACGGGGTTTCCCTCCTGGACATCACGCTCGAAGTCACGGCGGGAGAGGCGGATCTGCTCGCAGGCGTGGAAGACCCCCCGACCGACTATTTCTGTTTCGGTCAGGGTTTGGGAAAGCAGAAGATCCTCGTGGGCCCCGGGAGTCATCAGCCGCTCGAGGCCCGCACCTGGTACGTGGAGGTGGTGAGCCCCTTCGGCACGGGGGCCGAATGGCGGCTCACGGCACAGAGGAGACCGGGCAGCTCGGCGCTCCCGCTGACGGAACAGGAGGGCGACATCCCTGCCGGACAGTCGGTCTCCATAGCGCTCGCGATACCGGAGGACGCTGACTCTCTGGAGATCGTCCTGGAGAGCCTGCAGGGGGACGCCGACCTCCTCCTCGGGTTCGGGCAGTTGCAGGAGGCCTCCCTTTCTCTCAATCCCGGGACCGGCTTCGAGGTCGTGACGTTGGGCCCCGAGACGGTGGAACCCCTGCGCGGACAGACCGCCATTGCCAGGCTCGAAAGCTATGATCAGGATACCCGATACCGTTTCACTGCCACCTATCTCGCCGCGAGCCCGGAAGGTCCGCCAGCGGCGGCCCCCTGAGCAAAAAAAGGACCCGGGGCGCCGCTGGACCGCAGGCTCTCTCGGCTTTGCTGACATCTTCCATGGTGGGATTCCTCTATGCCTTCGGCGCGGCCCTCTTCGCCTCTGCCACGGACGCGCTCTGCAAGAAGTCCCTGGAGCGGCAGACCCCCGTGGCTACGGCGTGGGCCCGGTTTGCCGGTGCGACACCCTTTCTGGCGGCCGCGCTCTTCTGGGTGGATCTGCCGCCCGTGGGCCGGAGCTTCTGGACGCTCCTCGTCGTCCTGGTCCCTCTCGAGATCGTGGCGGTCTGCCTCTACATGAAAGCCCTGCAAGTCTCGGCACTCTCCCTCACCGTCCCTTTCCTCGCGCTGACACCGGCCTTCACCACGGCCGCATCTTTTGTCCTGCTCGGGGAACGGCCGGATGCGTCGGGCATGGCCGGAATCGCCCTCATCGTGACCGGCGCCTACCTGCTCAACGTGCATCTCTCCGATCGTGGTGCGCTCGAGCCGCTCAGGGCTATCGTGAGGGAGAAAGGATCCGGGTTGATGATCGGCGTTGCGTTCCTCTACAGCATCACATCGAGCCTCGGAAAGCTGGCGGTCGAGCTTTCCAGCGCCTCCTTCATGGCCGTCGCCTACCTGCCCGTCCTTTCCGTCGCCTTTCTCCCGCTGGTCCTTCGCTCCGGCGTACGGGGCTCGGCCCTGATGTCCGGGTGGCCGATCTTCCTGCTGATCGGCGCGAGCCAGGCCTGCATGGCCTTCTGTCACTTTCACGCGGTCTCCCTGATCCTGGTCTCCTACATGCTCTCGGTGAAGCGGTTGAGCCTGGTCGGGAGCGTCCTTGCCGGGCGGATCTTCTTTCGCGAGACGCAGCTCCGGGAGCGACTGCTCGGATGCCTGGTCATGCTCGCAGGAGTCGTGCTCATCTTGCTCTGAACGCTCTTTGCTCTGAACCCTCGTGGAGCGATTCGGCTCCAGGAGGCTGTTCAGATACCCAGATGCAAGGCACAATAGATTTCGACGAATGAGGCGCAACTGGGAGTCACCGTGGAGCCGGCCTGCGCCGGGGCAGGCTCCCCCCGCCTCCATGCGCCATGAGCGCAGCGCAGCAGGTGGGTGTTTATTAGGGACTGCCTCCAAACCTTTCTCGGATAGACCGGAGGTCGAAATTGAGCTCGCCAGAGACCGGGCCCGGAGAGGCGAAAAGCAAGGACTGTCTGTTCAACGAAAAGAAGGACCTCGTCGGGGATTTCCACTTCGGGGCCGAGACGGCCAGCGTCTTTGATGACATGCTCGACCGTTCCGTCCCCTTTTACGGCGAGATCCAGAGAATGATCGCCGAAATGGCCTCGGACTTCGCCGTGCCCGGGACCAACGTGTACGACCTGGGCTGTTCCACCTGCAACACCTTCCTGGCTCTCCAGGAGAAGGTGCCCCGAGGGGTCCGTTACGTGGGCGTGGATTCATCCGAGGAGATGCTGAAGAGGGCTCGCGAAAAGCTCTCCGCCAGCGGGTTTCCCGGTGAGTACGAGCTGACTGTCGGCGACCTGAACAGCGGGGTTGCCGTCGGAAACGCGTCGGTGGCGATCCTGAACCTCACCCTGCAGTTCGTTCGCCCCCTTCACCGCGTCCGTCTCATCCAGTCGATAGCCGCGGGGCTGAACTCGGGAGGGTGTCTCATCCTGGTGGAAAAGGTGCTGAGTCACAATTCCACCATCAACCGGCTGTTCATCAAGTACTACTACGAAATGAAGAAGCGTCACGGATACAGCGAGCTGGAGATCGCCCAGAAGAGAGAAGCGCTGGAAAACGTGCTCATCCCCTATCATCTGGACGAGAACAAGGATCTTCTCCTGTCGAACGGTTTCAGCAGCTGCGACGTCTTCTTCAAATGGTACAATTTCTGCGGCATGCTGGCCTTGAAGTGAGGCGCCTTCTACAGGAGTGCAGGATGACTTCACGCGCTGCAGACGGGGTGCCCACGAAGCCGACCGGTTCGTTGGAAGGGGAGCACCGATCCCGGAGCCGCCTTCTCCTCGCCGCCTCCGGACGCTTTTTTTTCCGGCTGCGGAACGGCCTGTTTCCCGCCGTCTTTGTGATCTTGTTCCTGGTGACCAGGCCCGCCTATTTCCTCGGAGCTCCTGCTCTCGACCGGCTCATCGTGGCGATCGGTATCGCAACCGCCCTGGCCGGAGCGTCATTCCGGATGGCCGTGATCGGCTACGCCTACATCCGCAGGGGGGGCAAGGACGGCCGGATCTTCGCGGATCGGCTGGTCGTCCAAGGCTTTTACGCTCACACGCGCAATCCCATGTACGTCGGGAACTTTCTCATTACGGTCGGCATGGGATTGATCTACGGCTCGGTCTGGGTCTATGTGCTCGTCATTCCCTTCTTTGCTTTCGCCTACCTGTCGATCGTTGTAGCCGAGGAGACCTACCTCCGCGCTCGGTTCGGCAGCGAATTCGAAGCGTACGCGAGCCGGGTCAATCGTTTTCTGCCGGACTTCCGTGGATTGCGCGGATCCCTCCGGGAATTCCGTTTCGACTGGAGGAAGGCCCTGCGCAAAGACTACGGGACCTTGTCCGGCGTTCTGGCGGGCATCCTGTTCGTGATTCAGTGGAAGGAATTTTACTACCGAGGCTTCGAATTCAGGAGCCGGGACCTCCTGCCTCTTTCGCTCTTCGTCCCTGTCCTGGTCTTTTACACGGTCGTGCGGCGCTTGAAGAAGACCCGGCGGCTCGTCTCCCGATGAATCGGGCCCACAGGAGGAAAAGCCGATGCTGCTCGAGAAGTACCGCAAAGTCCACTTTCCGAGGACGATCTTCCCCGAGTTCAAGGTGAACCCGGAAGCCTGCACCCACTGCGGCAGGTGTGTGGAGGCGTGCCCCACCATGGGGCTCGCCATGGGAGCCGACGACCTGCCGTACCTGCGAGGCTACAAGGGATACGAGAAGGCGTGCCTGGCCTGCCGGAACTGCGAGGCCGTCTGTCCGGCCGGCGCGTGCTCGCTCACCGGCGTCTACAGGGTCCTGGAGGGACGGTACAAGACGGTGATGCCGAACGAGGTGACGACTCCGAACCCGTTCGGGCAGCCGCAGGCCCCGCCGTTCGATGAAATCGCCGCCAGGCTCACGGCGACGGAACGCCACATTCTCACCCGCCGGAGCATTCGCCTCTACAAGGACAAGCCGGTCCCCAGGGAAATGATCCACCGGATCCTGGAGGCGGGCCGCTTCGCTCCGTCGGCGGGCAACTGCCAGCCCTGGAAATTCGTGGTGATCACGGATCAGAAGTTGATCCGGGAGCTCGAGCTCGAGTCCATGAAGGTCCTCCGGAAGTTCCGGGATCTCTATCTGGCGGGCAAGTCCTGGAACAAGAGCGCGGTCACGCTGTTCAGCTATCTGAAAATCAACAAGATGGATCAGCGGCCCATGACCGCCATGGAGAAGGCGGACCAGTGCGACAGCGTGATCTACTGGAACGCGCCCGTGGCGATCTTCCTCCTGGTGGACAAACGGGGCATCAGCAACCCGGACCTGGACGGCGGAATCTGCGCGCAGAACATGGTCCTGGCGGCCCATGCCATGGGGCTGGGGACCTGTTACATCGGCCTGACGATCGCTGCCCTGGATTATCTGCCGGCTATGCGGAAGCGGCTGGGCATCGTCCCGCCGTGGCGCGCGCTCACCTCGCTGGGCGTGGGCTTTCCCAAAGGGAAGATCGACAAGCCCGTGGCGCGCAACGCGGTGCCGGTAGAGTGGATCGGGTAAAGCAGGCATGCCCGCTCGGCATCACTCTCGGGCCTGAAAGCCACGCGACCCTCAAGTTCACCGAGGGATGGGTGTTCCGGCGACTTGCGGGGCGAGTCACGACGGCCGTCCCGAGTCCCGTCAGGCCGGTGGAACGGAGAGTTGTTTCCTCGCTACCGCGCCCGCCAGGCTCGTGTGCCCTGATACACCCGGCCAGGGACGAGGGACGACAAAGGGGAACTGCCCGAAGGGCGGTGGTCTCCGACCCATGGGAGGAGAAGAGGCCGGAGCGTTCTGAGCCCCAGGCAAATCCAGCCGGAATCCCCGCCCGCGGTGAACCGGAGCCTTGCGGACCTTTTCTTCAGCCCACCTAAGGGCTCTTCCCCGGAATCCGGCGCCTGACACTTACCTTCGATCGCCCTTGAGGCCGAGCTGGTCGGCGATGATCTCCTTCATGATCTCGTCGGTGCCGAACTTGAAGATCGGCGGGGTCGCCATGCCGTTGTGGACCCCCACCGCCATCTGGAGGCCCGCCATCCCGCACCGGTGCGGAACTCTTTTCCGGCTGGCGAGCGTTCCTTGACGAGCGGCCGGCCCTTGTTTAGGGTACTTCAGATGGAAAGACGTTCACCGCCTGTTGGAAACAGGAGGACGCCGGATGATGAAATATACCTTTCATCAAGAGTTCGAGGGATGGAAAGAGTTCAGCGCCAGACCTCTTCAGGAACGGCTGCCCCTGTTCTTTCGCGAGGGAAGGATCTACGACGTCCTGTTTTCGCAGCAGTTCAACAGGTCTTTCCTGGATTCGCTCTCTGTCCTGACCAACCGCATTCGACGAATCGCCAAGACTCCGCGAGGGATCTCCTGGCTGCACGAGCTCCACGCGCACCAGCGCGCCATGCTCTACTTCGTGCAGCCTTCCACCCGGACCTTCCTCTCCTTCCTGAACGCCTGCCATATCCTGGGGTTCCACACGAGCGAGATCCGCGACCCGCAGATCTCTTCGGAGATCAAAGGGGAGTCCCCGGAGGACTCGATCCGCACCTTCAGCAGTTACGTGGACCTCATCATCATGCGCCATCCCCAGGAAGGGTTTGCGGAAAAGACCGCCTGGCTCCTGAACGCCTTTTCCGACCGGCCCGTGCCGGTGATCAACGCCGGCTCGGGCAAGGACCAGCACCCGACCCAGGCTCTGCTGGACGTGTACACGCTCCAGCGCTCGTTCCAGGACACCGGGGGGATCGACGGCAAGGTCATCGCCATGGTCGGCGACCTCAAGAGAGGCAGGACCGTGCGCTCCCTGAGCTATCTCCTGAAGAATTACGAGGGCGTCAAGATCCTCTATGCGGCGCCACCGGCCTTCCGGATCGGCGAGGACATCCGGGAGTTCCTGAAATCTCATGAGATCCCTTACGAAGAATGCGATTCCCTCCGGGCGGTCCTGCCGCAGGCGGATGCTCTTTACATGACGCGGATTCAGGACGAGCACGACGTCGAGGGGGAGTCCCGGTCCGAGTATGCGGAGTTCAGCCTGCACAAGGGGCTTCTGGACCTCATGAAGCCGAGCGCCATCATCATGCATCCGCTCCCGCGCCGCGGAGAGATCGACGTGATGGTGGACAGGGACCCGAGAGCCATGTACTGGAGACAGGAGCGCAACGGCATGTGGACCCGGGCCGGCCTCATGACCATGATCTTCGGGACGGAAGAGCAGATCCGGACCGATGGCGATCGATTCATGGACTGACGCCTCCTCGCCTCGGGCGGCGCGATGTCGATACCGGCAGGACGGCAAGACGGCAGGATGAACGGGAGGATTCGGTTCCGATGGTTGGCAGGGTCGAGCGTCCGGGGCTGAAGGGCCTGGATCGGAAGAGCAACTTCCTCGGCCTCGGCCCTGAGGATGCGGAGCCGGAGCGGGCCGGAGTCGTGATCCTGCCGGTCCCCTACGAACGCACCTCCAGCTACGTAATGGGGTGCTTTCGGGGGCCTCAGGCCATCCTCGAGGCCTCGCCTCAGCTCGAGTACTACGATGAGGAGCTCGACTGCGAGATCTATCGCCTCTGCGGGGGAATCGCGACCCTGGAGCCGCTCGACCTGTTTGCGGAGACCACCGGGCCCGCGGTGGTGGAGAAGGTCCGTCAGACGGTGGCTTCCCTGCTGGAGAAAGGCAAGTTCGTCGTTTGCCTGGGCGGGGAGCACACCAGCTCCCTCGGGGCTATCCGGGCATGCCGGGACCGCGGCGACGGCAAGCTGTCCCTGCTTCAGCTCGATGCCCACAGCGATCTGCGCGATTCCTATCTGGGCGATCCGTACAGCCATGCATCGGTGATGGCCCGCGCCCTCGAGTTCGTCCCTCGCCTGGTCCAGGTCGGCATCCGCAGCCAGGACGCCCAGGAGCTGGCGCACCCGGCTCGCGACCGGGTGCAGACGTTCTATGCCCACGCGATCAAGACCGGCAAGATGCCGGACTGGCAGGAAAGGGTCCTGGACGCTTTGAGCGACCGCGTCTACATCACGATCGACGCGGATTTCTTCGATCCCTCGGTCGTGCCCGCCGTCTCCACGCCCGAACCGGGCGGCTTCCTCTGGTACGAGACCCTCGAGCTCCTCCGGAAAGTGACGGCCGCAAAGGACGTGGTCGGGTTCGACATCTGCGAGTTCTGCCCCGTGGACGGCCTCCACTACCCCGACTTCACCCTGGCCCGCCTGCTCTACAAGCTCATCGGCTACGTCTGGCTGAAGCGAGTCTGACCGCCCCAGGGACCGTTCTGGCCGGCTCGGCCCGGGTGCCCGCCGCGGCCCGAACCTTGCCGTCAGCGCCCTGGCTCGAGCCCAGCCCGATTCCGCGATAGGTGCCGACCGCGCTCCGGAACGAGCCGTCGTAGACCCTCCTGCCGTCGATGACCACGGGCTGCCTCATGCAGCGGTTGAAGACGTCCGGAGAGAGCTCTTTGAACTCGTCCCACTCGGTCAGAATCATGCAGCAGTCCGCTTCCTTGAGGCAATCCTCCACGCCCTCCGCGTAGCGGATCGGAAGAGTGTCCCGGATGAACCGCTCCCGGGCGTTGCGGATCGCTTTGGGATCGTACGCGACGATCTCCGCCTCCTGCGCATAGAGGTGATTGGCGATCTTGATGCTCGGCGCCTCGCGCATGTCGTCTGTGCCCGGCTTGAAGGAAAGGCCGAGCAGGGCGACGCGCTTGCCCTTCAGGGAGCCGCCGAGCTCCTGTTGGGCCATGGCCACCATGTGGGCGGCCTGCTGCTCATTGACCTCTTCCACCGATTCGAGCAGTTGGGGCTCGACCCCGTTCACCCGCGCAAAGGCGATGAGGGCCTTGACGTCCTTCGGAAAACACGACCCGCCGTAGCCGCATCCTGCGTTGAGGAACGCCGGATTGATGCGCCAGTCCGCCCCGATTCCCTTGACCACCTCGTAGATGTCCACGCCCGGGATGGTCTCGGCGATGCGGGCCATCTCGTTGATGTACGAGATGTTCATCGCCAGGAAGGTGTTCCGTCCGTACTTGACCATTTCTGCGCTTTCCAGGCTCATGCGCAGTATGGGCACCTTACGGTCGCGGTAGACGGCCTCGCAGAACGCCTCGAGCACGTCCCCGCTGCGCGCATCGAACTGGCCGATCACCACGCTGTCCGGCTCCCGGGTGTCTTCCACTGCGGCGCCCTGGCGGAGGAACTCGGGGCTCATGCACAGACCGAAGTCCCTCCCCGCCTTCTTGCCCGAGTGCTCCTCGATCAGAGGCAGGATGACGTTGCGGGTGGTACCCGGAACGATGGTGCTGCGGGCGACGACGAGCGTGTAGCGGCTCTTCTCGCGCAGGGCGTCGCCGATCGCGGCCGCGGTCTGTTTGATCAGTCTCAGGTCCGCCTCCCCGCTCATGAGGCTCGGGGTGCCGACCGCGATGAACAGGATGTCGGATTCGAGGACGGCCTGTTCTCTTCCGAGGACCGCCTGCAGCTTTCCTGCCCGGACCGTGCGTTCCACGATCGGGTCCAGATCCTTTTCGAAGAACGGGGCGCGGCCGCCGTTGATGGTCTCCACCTTTTCGAGGTCCTGGCTGGAGGTCAGCACCCGGAACCCGCGGTCCGCGAACACGGCTGCCGCAACGAGTCCCACGTAACCGCTTCCGAGAATGGCGATGTTCGGCTCTCGCATGGTCGTCCGTCCCTCCCGAGCTCGATGGCTCCGCGTCTCAGTGATGGTAAAAAAATATTATGCCATTACGCCGATGCTGTAAACAGGTTTTTCTTGCGAGCGCGCCGACATCGCCGCCGCGCCCGTGCGGGCGCCGCCGATCCGCGTGGGGGATGAGTCGGCGCGCTCGCCCGACGCGAGGCCTCGGGGGGGCGCAGGGGGTTGCCCTCTCCCTGCCTCTTGGTATAATTCCCTTTAGTGAAACCGGAGCCAAGGGACCGGAGCGAAGAGAGGGGATCCGCGATGGAAGGTCGGCTGGCCGATCGGGCCCACAAGGTGCTGTGCGCGGTCGTTCGCGACTACATTCAGACGGCCTACCCTGTGGGTTCCCTGAGGATCTCGAAGAAGTATCGGTTGGAAATGAGCTCGGCAACCGTGAGGAACATCTTCGGTGACTTGGAGGAGCGGGGATTTCTCGGACAGCCGTACAGCTCCTCCGGGAGAGTGCCCACGGACCGGGCCTTTCGGTATTACGTGGATTGTTTCCTGGAGAGCCGCCCGCCGCGGCGCGCCGACAGAGACCTGATCCGGGAGAGGGTGCAGGGCGCGACCACGGACGTGGGAGAGATCCTCCATCAGACGACGCGGGTGTTGTCGCAGCTCTCGCGGTACCCTTCGGTGGTGTCCGGACCCAGGTTGTTCCATCACCTCTTCAAGAGGATCGACCTGATCCGGCTCGACGGCTCGAGGATTCTCATGGTCCTGAGCTCGCAGGGAAGCACGGTCCACACGCGCATCATCGAAGAGGGGATCTCCCTCACCCAGAAAGACCTCAGCCGGCTCGCCGAGCAACTGAGCGCGCTGCTGAGGGGGCTCAGCCTGCGCGAGGCCAAGAACAAGGTTCTGGAAGAGCTGGAAGCGGAAAAGGATCAGGTGGACCGGATCCTTCAGCGGGTCTTCCACGGCGGCCGGAACGATCCCGAGGAACGCCTGGCCCAGATCTACATCGAGGGACAGAGCCAGATCCTGGCGTACCCGGAGTTCGCCGAGGACATGGAGAAGCTCAAAAACTTCTGGAACGCGCTGGAGGAGAAGAAGATCCTGCTTCAGCTCCTGGACAAGGCCATGGAAGTGGAAGGCATCCAGGTTTACATCGGGGCCGAAAACGAGCTCGACAGCATGGCGGCATGCAGTTTCGTGGCCTCCAGTTATTGCAGGGACGGAGTGCCCCTGGGCACGATCGGCGTGATCGGCCCCAAGCGCATGGACTACTCGCGCGTCATCCCGCTGGTCGAATACACCGCCAGGCTCGTGGGCAGCAAGCTCCAGGAGATCGGGCCCTGACGCGGCGGAGGCAGATTCGCGTCTGCCTCCGGTTCCATAGGAGACAGAAGTGGACGAAGGGAAAAAGAAAGACCACGAGGCCGAGGGACGGACAGCCGGGCCAGGGGAAGGCGTGTCCCCCGCGCCGGGCGCGGAGCCCGAGCCGGGAACGCCGCCCGGCGACCGCAGCCGGGAGGCGGCTTCAGAGCGCGTCGAGACCGAGGACGCCGGATCCGGCTCTGCCGGCGGGGGCGGCGATCCGGCCGCGCCCGAACAGAAGCTGCGCGCCGAGCTCGACGCGCGGACGAGCGAACGAGACCAGTTGCAGGACCAGCTCCTTCGGCTCCGCGCGGACTTCGAGAATTTCCGGAAACGCGTGACCAAGGAGAAGGCCGATACCATCCAGTACGGAAACGAGGCACTCCTGAAGGACCTGCTGCCGGTCATCGACAACATCGAAAGAGTGCTGTCCTTCAGCTTGCGGGAACAAAACTGGAAGAGCCTGCAGGAGGGAATCGAGCTGGTGCTGGCGGACATGCGCAAAGCCCTGAAGCAGAGGGGTCTCGAGCCGATCGAGGCGAAGGGGAGCCTGTTCGACCCGAACCTGCACGAGGCGGTGCAGACCGTGCCGTCGGCCGAGGCGGACCCCAACACGGTGCTCGAGGAATTCCAGAAAGGGTACCTCTTTCGGGGCCGCCTGCTCCGGCCTGCCATGGTAGTCGTGGCCGTCCCGCCCGCCGAGGAGAGCCGCGGAGGCGAGGCCGCGCCGGATGCGGCTGATCTCGAAGAGAGTTGCGAGCCGAGCGAACCGATCAACTGATGCCTTCCATGCAAGCCCGACAAAAAGACTACTACGGGATCCTGGGCATTCCCAAGGATGCCGACCTGGAGATGCTGAAGAGGGCCTATCGCAGGCTGGCCAAGAAGTTCCATCCCGATCACCGCCCCGAGGACGCCCTGGCGGAGGAGCGCTTCAAGGAAGTGCTGGAAGCCTACGAGGTGCTCAAGGATCCGCGCAAGAGGATCCGCTACGACGCGGCATTCTTCGGCGCCGGCCGGTCGAGCAACGGGGACGCCGCGTGGGGCGGCGAACAGCCGGCGTCCGAAGAGAGCGCGCGCCGGGGGGCCGATTTCGTCGGAGACGTCTTCGAGCACCTCAGGCGCAGGATGGAGAGCCGCGGAAGACGCGGCGGGGATCTTCGCTACCACCTGTCTCTCTCGCTCGAGGAGGCGGCCCTGGGCCTGTCCAGGGTGATCCACGTGCCCAGGTGGAAGAGCTGTCCATCGTGCCTGGGGCGGGGCTGGGTGATCGAGGGCAATTCCCCGGTGTGCGGGATCTGCCGCGGCGAAGGCGAAGTCGCGGTGGGCATCGGGGGGGCGAAGGCCGTCCGGTCCTGCCCGGGCTGCGGCGGCAAGGGCATTCTCGAAAAGACCTCCTGCGGCCGCTGCAAAGGGAAAGGCTCGACTCTGTACCGCTTGCGCCGGAAAGTGACCATACCGCCCGGGGTGGACAACGGTACGCGGCTGAAGATCCGCGGCTATGGGGAGCAAGGCGAGAAGGGCGAGCACGGCGACCTCTACATCGTCATCCAGATCGAGGACCATCCCATCTTCACGCGCCAGGGGCTGGACGTGTGGTGTGAGGTCCCCATCCACTTCACCCAGGCCGCTCTGGGTGCGCGGATCGAGGTCCCCACGCTCCAGGGAGTCGGCTCGCTCCAGATACCGGCCGGCACCCAGTCCGGGAGCGTGTTCCGCATGGAGGGCCGCGGCTTCCCCGGTCTGAACGGCTCCAGGGTGGGCGATCAGAACATCCGCGTCACCGTGGAGGTCCCGCGCAGGGTTTCCAGGGAGGAACGGAAGATCCTGAGGGCCTGGCAACGGCTCCGCAAAGGATGAGCGGGTCGGCTCGGCCCGGGCCTGATTGCGCGCGACCGGCCGCACCTTTCTCGACATGACAGCACGAGGGACACGCTTTGCGTTCGCCAACGCTCAAGATGCTCTTCCTCCTCGTCCTGGCGGTGCTGGCGGCGGCCGGATGCCAGAAGCGCGTTGCGACCCTGCCCGGCGCCGAGGCCCGGACCGGCCCCGAGGCGTACCTGCGAGGCGCCGAGGAGGCCCTCGAGGCGCATGATCCTGCCGAGGCGATCGAGCTTTACGAAGGCTTTCTGCGGGCCTATCCCGGTCATGCCATGGCCGAGCAGGCCCAGCTCCAACTTTCTTCGCTCTATGTGGAGGGGCGGGATTACGCCAGGGCATTGCCGCTGCTGCGCGGATGGCTGGAACGGTATCCCGACAGCAGCCAGCGCTCCCGGGCGCAACTGTATCTGGGAGTCTGCCTGTTCTACCTGGACGAGCCGACCGAATCCCTGAACGTGCTCCACCCCCTCGCCGAAGACCCGGCCGCCGCACCCCTTCAGCCCCACGTGTTCGCGTACCTGGCAGAGGACTATCTCAAGCTCAAGCAGCTCCTGCCGGCCCTGAGCTGGTACACCCGGTACGAAGCCGCCGTCCAGGACGCCGGGCAGAAGAGGGCGGTCGAGCGCAAGCTGGTCGAAATTGCAGCCCAGGACTGGGACGCAGCCGTTTTGGAGCGGGCCCTGGTTCTCTACCCGGAAGGGTTCACGGCCGACGCCATCCGGTTCGGCATGGCGGTCTCCTTCCACGGCAGCGGACAAGCGCGCCTGGCTGAAGAGATCCTTCTCAAGATGTCTCCCCGGCACCTGGACGATGCCCTCACACCGCGCATCCAGGAGCTTCTCGGCCGCATGTACCACAGAGGCACCCCGCAGGGCTGCACGATCGGTTGTCTGCTGCCGTTGAGCGGCAAGTACGGGCGGTTCGGCGCCGGCGTTCTGGATGCCCTTCTGCTCGGCGCCCGCGCCTTCCGCGAGCCCGGCGAGCACGGGCAGCCCATCCGCCTGCTCATCCGCGACACCCGGGGCGATCCGGCCGCCGCCGTGCAGCAGCTCAAGGCGCTGTGCGAGGACCCGGACCTGGTGGGAATCATCGGACCGCTGAAGGCGGACGAGGCGATCGCCTGCGCCCGGGAGGCTCAGGCTCTGGGGGTGCCGTTGATCGCCCTCACGCAAAAGGAGGAGGTTGCGAAAGCGGGCGACTTCGTATTTCAGAACGGCCTGACCATGCGCCAGCAGGTCGAGGAGCTGGTCGACTACGCCATGGAGGATCTCGGCGTTCTGAGGTTCGCCGTTCTATACCCGAATGATGGTTACGGCCGGCTCGCCAGGGACCGATTCCTGGCGAAGGTCTCGGCCATGGGCGGCGAGGTCGTGTCCTCCGTTCCGTACGGGGGGCAGGAAACCGACTTCCAGGACGAGATCCGAAAGCTGGTGGGGGAACGCTACTGGCAGGCGCTGCGCGACGGCCAGGCCCGAAAGGGGTTCAAGCCGACTCTGGAGGACGACGAGGATCGAGACGAGGCGGTGGCGCCGGAATCGTCGGGCGCGGCACCCGCCGGTGCGGCCGAGTTGCCCTTCCAGGCTCTTTTCATTCCCGACCAGTACCGCAAGGTGGCTCTGATCGCTCCTCATCTGGCCCTGTACGACATCAGCGGGATCCTCCTGCTGGGCACCAACGCCTGGAATTCCCCGCACCTCGTGGAATCGGCGGGTGATTACGTGCGCGGCGCGGTGTTCGTCGACGGGTTCTTCGCCGGCAGCCCCATGCCTCTGGTGAAAGACTTCATGCTGGAGTACCGCGGGTCCTGCGGACGGGACCCCGGGCTCCTGGAAGCCGAGGCTCTGGACAGCCTGTGGATGCTCGAAAGCGCCTTCGAGCGGGCTGCGTCCAAGACGCGGGCTCAGGTCCGGGTTGCCCTCAGCGTCATGGAGGCCTATCCGGGCTTGTCCGGATCCACCCGCTTCGACGCCGAGGGCTGCGCCGAAAAGCGGCTCTACCTGCTGTCCGTGATGGACGGCCACATCCAGCCCATCGAATAGAGGCTGGCGATAAACGCCCATCTGCGGCGTTGCACTCATCCCTCGTCACTGCGGCGTACTGCCAGGTACGCCTCGTTCCTCGGGATTCGTGCGCCTTGTATCTGGGCATTTCTCCCCAGCCTCTGGCGTGGGGCGAAGGTTCCCTACCCGAAACCCTCCCGTGAGAGTAAAGAATCCGCCGTCACGATCCGAATGAGTTAGGGAGACCGGAGGCGGACCCCTCCGGAGAGGGCCTCGACTGTTCGTTCGTCGACACAGCGAGAGGGACCCATTTCTCGATCTCTGCTCTGGCGAACGTGCCCGACAAAACACGCCCACTCATGCGGAACAGGATGGAACGAGCATGCCCCCCGACATTTTGCCCCCGATCAGCGACATTCCCGACAGACTGCCCGTTCTGACGGTTCGGGACGCGGTGGTATTCCCCTACATGACGCTCCCCCTGCAGATCGGCCGGGAGATGTCCGTCCAGGCGGTGGAGCGGGCGCTGCACAGCGACCGGCTGGTGCTCCTGCTTGCCCAGAGGGCCGCCTCGGTGGAAGAACCCGGGCCGGAGGACCTCTACCGCGTGGGCACCGTGGGCATGATCATGCGCATGATCCGGCAGACAGACGGCAAGATGAAGGTGCTGGTGCAGGGCCTGTGCAAGGCCAGGCTCAACGAGGTCCTCTCCAGCCACCCCTTCCTGCTCGGAAAGATCCAGTGCCTGCAGGAACAGACCTTCACGTCGATCCCGTTGGAGATCGAGGCCCTGATGCGCTCGATTCGCGTGGCGCTGGAAGACTTCCTGGGCGAAAAGAGCCTGCCGTCCGAAATCCTTCTGCTCACCGAAAGCATCAGCGACCCGGGCGTGCTGGCTGACCTGGTGGCGGCCAACCTCAATCTGAAGACTACGGAGGCGCAGCAGCTCCTGGAGTGCCTCGATCCGGCGCTCCGGTTGGAGAAGGTCGGCCAGTACCTGCAGCGAGAGATTCTCCTGACCCGCATGCAGGCCAAGATCCAGAGCCAGGCCAAGGAGGAGATCAGCAGGACCCAGAAGGAATACTACCTGCGCGAGCAAGTGAAGGCCCTTCAGCGCGAGCTGGGGGAAGCGGACGAGAAAGGCGGCGAGGTCAAACGGCTGCACGAAAGAATCGAAGAGGCGGGGATGCCGCCTGAAGTGGAAAAGGAAGCCCGATCCCAGCTCAGCCGGATGGAATCGATGAGCTACGAGTCCACGGAGGCGTCGATGCTGAGGGCCTACCTGGACTGGCTCGTCGAGCTCCCCTGGAGCCGATCGACCGAGGACGTCCTGGACATTCCGGCGGTCCAGCGGGTGCTGGACCGGGATCACTTCGACCTGAGGGAGGTCAAGGAACGGATTCTCGAGTACCTGTCCGTGCGCAAGCTCAAGGAACGCATGCGCGGCCCGATCCTCTGCTTCGCCGGGCCCCCGGGCGTCGGCAAGACGTCGCTCGGGCGGTCGATCGCCAGCGCCATGGGCCGCCGCTTCGTCCGCATCTCCCTGGGCGGCGTGCATGACGAAGCCGAAATTCGCGGGCACAGGAGGACGTACGTAGGAGCGCTGCCGGGCCGGATCCTGCAGGGCATGAAGCAGGCGGGATCGAACAACCCGGTCTTCATGATCGACGAGGTGGACAAGATCGGCAACGACTTCCGGGGCGATCCGTCCGCGGCCCTGCTCGAGGTGCTGGATCCGGAGCAGAACCACGCTTTCAGCGACCACTACCTGAACCTGCCGTTCGACCTGTCCAGGGTCATGTTCATCACCACGGCCAACCGCCTCGACCTCATCCCCTCGGCGCTGCGCGACCGGCTGGAGATCATCCGGCTGCCCGGGTACACGGAAGAAGAGAAGATGCAGATCGCCGTGACCTATCTGGTGCCCCGGCAACTGGACGAGAACGGGCTCGGAGCCAGGGATCTGTCCCTCTCCCGGTCCGCCCTCAGAAGGATCATCTCCGAGTACACCCGTGAAGCGGGCCTGAGGAATCTGGAGAGGGAGATCGCCAGCCTGTGCCGCAAGGCAGCGCGCCGCAAGGCCGAAGGCGAGACCGGGCGCTTCCGAGTCACCACGGGCAACCTGCACTGCTATCTCGGCCCCGTTCGCAACCTGCTGGAAGAGGGAGAACAGCGGCCGCAGGTGGGACAGGCGGTGGGGCTCGCGTGGACGCAGGCGGGAGGCGAAGTCCTGCTGGTGGAGGCCTCGGTGGTCCGAGGCACGGGGGAGCTGATCCTCACCGGGCAGCTTGGCGACGTGATGAAGGAATCCGCGCGCACCGCTTTGAGCTACGCCAGGGCGACCCATCGGCGCTGGGGCATCCCGGGCGACTTCTACAAGAACCGGGACATCCACATCCACGTCCCGGCCGGATCCATCCCCAAGGACGGCCCGTCGGCCGGGGTTGCCATCGCAACCGCGCTGATCTCCGTCCTGACCGGCCGCGCCGTGCGGCACGACGCGGCCATGACCGGCGAGATCACCCTGCGGGGACGGGTCTTGCCCGTGGGAGGCATCAAGGAGAAGGTCCTGGGTGCACACCGGTTCAAAGTGAACGAGGTCTTCCTGCCGGCCCGCAACCGCAGCGATCTGTTCGAGATCCCCGCATCGGTGAGGAAGAACCTCAAGCTCACGCTCGTGCGCACGGTGGACGACCTGCTCGATCGGGCGCTCTTGAAAGAGGAAGCCGATCCGACATATGATCTGCTCAAGGTAGCGCCCTAATGAGGCTGGCGATAAACGCCCATCTGCGGCGTTGCGCTCCTGGCGGAGAGAGGGCGTGGCAAGCCTGCCCCGGCGCAGGCCGGGGTCTCCTGTGACCCCCATGTACGCCTCATTCCTCGGGATTTCGCGCGCCTTGCATCTGGGCATTTCTCAACAGCCTCTCAGGAGGGTGTTTTTGACGCCCTCTAATCGGGGGCCGCAGATCTCTCGAGAGCCGGATGAACGCGTGGCTCCCATGGAACCGCAAGGTTGTCAAACCTGATTGCCGCAAAAATCGCCTTTCTTCTCCTTCTGCTGCTCTGTGCCGGTTTCTTCTCTGCATCCGAGGAGGCTCTTCTGTGGCTGAGCCGGATCGGGCGCTTTCGGGCCCGGGAGGAAGAGGAAAGCCCGTCCGCCCGCTGGATCCAGGATCTCGTGGGCGATTCCCGCAGCCTTCTCCTGACCATTCTGATCGGCCAGATCCTGGTGACCGTCTCGGCCGCCGCCCTGACCGCCTCTCTTGCCGCTGATCTCGTGCCGCGGACCTGGGCGGCCTTCCTTTCGGATCGGGCTCTGCTGATGAGCGTGGTCGTGGCCGCCCTGCTGACACCGGCCCTCGTATTCCTGGGCGAGGTCATCCCCAAGACCGTCGCAGCCTGGGACCCGCGCCGGTTTGCGCGTCGGGTCGCGGTCTTTCTCTGGATCTTCCATCAACTGACAGGTCCGGTCCGCTGGGCCGTGAAGAGGCTCGCCGACCGGGCGATGAGGTCCGAGGGAGGACCGCCGCTCCCGAACGGGACACCGATCACGGAGGAAGAGTTCCGTGCCCTGGTGGATCTCAGCAGACAGGGGGGGGCGCTGCGCGAATCGGAGCGGGAGATCATACACAACATCTTCGACTTCGCGGAGACGCGGGTCACCGACGTCATGACGTCCCGAACCGAGGTCTTTGCGTTGCGCGCCGACCGGACGGTGGAACAGGCGATCCACGCCATCGGCGAGAGCCATCATTCCCGCATCCCGGTCTATGAAGAAGAAAAGGACGACGTGATCGGCATTCTCTACTCCAAGGATCTCCTGCGGCTGTGTCTGGACCCAGCCGCCAGGGAGAAGTTCGACCTGCGCGCCATCCTGCGCAAGCCGTACTTCGTGCCCGAGGCCAAGAGGGCCAGCGATCTCTTTCAGGAGTTCCGTTTCAGCCGCATCCACATGGCCATCGTGGTCGACGAGTACGGCGACATGGCCGGCGTGGTCACGATGGAGGACCTGCTGGAATGCCTTTTCGGAGAGATCCACGACGAGTATGACGTCAACGAAGCGCTCGTGCGGCCCCTGGAAGAAGGGGTGGCGATCGTGTCGGCCAGGATGCCGGTCGAGGAGTTCAATCGCCAGTTCGGCGCAGACCTGCCGGAATCCGAGTACGACACGCTCGGCGGGCTCGTGTTCGATCTGTTCGGGCAGCTCCCCAAATCGGGCCTGAAGGTCTCCTACGGACCCTACACGTTCATCGTGGAGAAGATGAAGGGTCCGAGGATCCTGGAGCTGCGCGTGCAGAAGGAGCCGGAGAGCCCCGGCGCATTCGGGGAGGAGCCGGCGGGCTCCGACGGCGCTCGGGGGCAAGGGGAATCGAAGGCATGACCGTGGGATGGTATCTCGGCTGGGTCCTTCTGCTGCTCGTCCTGGAGGGCTTCTTCTCAGGCTCCGAAGCGGCGGTGCTGGCGTCGGACAGGATCCAGATGCGGGCCGAGGCGGCCCGGGGCGGACGGGGTGCGAGCCGGGTGGAGAAGATGCTGAAGAGGCCCGAGCGGATCGTGGGGACGACCCTGATGGGCTCGCGTCTGACCATGGCCGCCAACACGATCCTCGTCAGCTTCCTGATCGCCACCCGGGTGCCCAGCGACCTGGCCGCGTTCCTGGCCGTCGTCGCCTTGCTCCCCTTCATTCTGTTCTGCGGAGAGGTCCTGCCCAGGACTCTCCTGCAGCGGAGGGCCGACTTTTTCGCTCCCCGGGTCGCGCCCTTTCTCTGGATCGCGTCGTGGTTCTTCTGGCCGCTGCTGTGGCTGTTCACGCGTCTGCCGGGCTCCCTCTCCAGACTGGCCCGCAAGAGCCTCCATCTCCCTCCGGGTCTGCTGCTCAAGCCCGTGGACCTGAAGCTCCTTCTCCGGACTCCCGCGGCCGGTACGGACATGTTGGCCGACGAGATCCGGATGGTGGACCGGCTCATCGATCTCTCCGGCAAGACGGTGGAAGAGGTCATGATCCCGCTCGTCGAGGTGACGGCGATGGCGGAGACCGCCTCCTGGGAGCAGGCGGCACAGGTGATCGTGGAAAAGGGCTACTCGCGGCTTCCCGTCTTCCGGGAGCGGATCGTGCACATCGTCGGGGTGCTCAACCAATTCGACCTGCTGCTTTCCAAGGATCGGGCTGCGGGAATCGCGCGGCTCGTGCGGCCGGCCTTCTACGTACCGGAGACCAAGCAGGTCTATGAGCTGCTCCTGCAGATGCAGCGCACCGGGAGCAACATGGCCATCGCCGTGGACGAGTACGGCGGTGCCGTGGGGATCATCACGATCGAGGACATTCTCGAGGAGATCGTGGGCGAGATCGAGGACGAGTACGATCCGACCCGGTCCTTCTTCCTGAAGCTCGGCCCTGCCAGCTATCTTCTCGACGGCCGCATCGAGATCCAGTTCCTGAACGAGAAGCTCCCTCTCAGGCTGCCTGAAGGGGACTATGAGACCCTGGGGGGGTTCCTCACGACGCGTATGGGAAGGATCCCGAAGGAGAAGGAAACGCTGCGGCTCGGCGGCCTTTTGTTCACGATCGAGAAGGCCACCTACCGGGCCATCCGCCAGGTGCGCCTGGACGTGCAGGGACGGGAAAAGGGAAAAGGTGAAAGATAAGAGTAATAGGGGTTCCTTCTGCCTTGTTCCTTGATCCCTTGCCCTTTCACAGGGGGGGCCATTGGACAGAGTATCCCTGAAGAAGCTTCTCGAGGAGGTCGGGGCAGGCAGCCTTTCCGTTGCGGCGGCCATGGAGAAGCTCAAGACCTTTCCCTTTCAGGATCTCGGCTTCGCTAAGATCGACACCCATCGTCACCTGCGCAAGGGATTCCCGGAGGTCGTCCTGGCCCAGGACAAGACAGCCCGGCAGGTCATCGAGATCATCCGGCAGGTGCGGCGGGCGGGCAACAACCTGCTCATCACGCGGGTCGAGGCCAAGAAGGCCGCAGCCGTTCTTCGTGCTCACCGTGACCTGCGCCACCATACCCTTTCACGGACCCTCTATCTCCACTTGAAGGAGATCGAAGATCGAGGGAAGGGCAAGATCCTGGTCATCACGGCCGGAACCTCGGACATTCCGGTGGCGGAGGAGGCGGCGGTTACGGCCGAGGTGATGGGCAACGAAGTGGAGAGGATCTATGACGTGGGCGTCGCCGGACTGCACCGTCTCCTCTCCCACCACGATCGGCTCATCGATGCCCGGGTGCTGGTCGTCGCCGCGGGCATGGAAGGCGCCCTGCCAAGCGTCGTGAGCGGGCTGGTGGAGCGACCGGTGATCGCGGTCCCGACGAGCGTCGGCTACGGTGCGAGCTTCGGCGGCGTGACGGCCCTGCTGGCCATGCTGAATTCCTGCGCTTCGGGCGTGACGGTGGTGAACATCGACAACGGTTTCGGCGCCGGCTATGCTGCCAGCCTGATGAATCGGCTGTGAAGAGAGCTGTCAGGCATCAGGTGTCAGGTGTCAGCCCGTGCCGCCCCGCCTGCTCCGCTGGGACCTGGTGACTGAAAACCGATCATCGGCCAACGGATGACTGGAAACCGATCATGCGGATCGCCTTTCTGGACTGCTTTTCCGGGATCAGCGGCGACATGATGCTGGGCGCCCTGCTGGATCTCGGGTTCAGCGAGTCCGATCTCAAGGGAGGACTGGCGCAGCTCCCTCTCTCGGGCTACGAGATCGACGTCTCCCGCCAGGAACGCAGAGGCTTTCCCGCCGTTCGCGTGGAAGTGCGTTTCGATGCGCAGGCGCAGCCTCAGCGGGACTACGCCGGGATCCGGTCCATGCTCACGGCAAGCTCTCTTGCGGATCGCGTGCGAAGCGTGGCCCTGGAGATCTTCGAGTGCATCGCGCAGGCCGAGGCGGCGGTCCACGGGGTTCCGATCGAGCGCGTCCACTTCCATGAGGTGGGCGCCGTGGATTCCATCGTGGACATCGTGGGAGTGGCTCTGGGCTTGGAGGCTCTGGGGATCGACCAGGTATACGTCTCGGAGCTGCCTCTCGGGTCGGGTTGGGTCTCCTGCGCCCATGGGCTGCTGCCCGTGCCGGCGCCGGCCACAGCGGAGATCCTCAAGGGCATGCGGGTGATCCATGACCACCCCGCAAAGGGGGAGCTCGTCACGCCCACGGGGGCGGCCATTGCCGCCACCCTTGCGCACCGGCAGAGCGCCTGGCCGCCCCCCATGGAGATCGCCGGCATCGGATACGGGGCGGGCAGCCGGGATTTCCAGAGCCACCCGAATCTGCTCCGGGTGGTCACAGGAGAGACCGAAGACGGTTACGAGCGCGATCGAGTCCGCATGCTGGAGTGCCAGATCGATGACCTCCAACCCGAGATCTATCCGTATCTGGTCGAGCGGCTCCTCGAAGCCGGCGCCAGGGACGTCGTTCTCGTTCCGGCGCACATGAAGAAAGGCCGGCCGGGCATCCTCGTGCAGGTCGTCGCAGATGCGGTTCCGGACCGGAGGCTCCTGGCCGTTCTCTTTGCCGAGACCACCACCCTGGGCGTGCGGACTTACGAAGCCGGGCGGGTCAAGCTCGGCCGCAGAGCGGAGCGAATCGAAACCTCCCTGGGGCCGGTCGCGGTCAAGGCGGTCGAAGGGCCAGGTTTGGAGACCCCCGAGCTCAGGCCGGAACACGAGGAATGCAGGCGTCTCGCCAGGGAGCGGGGCCTCCCGCTGAGGAAGGTCTACGAAGAGGTCCAAAAGGCCATTGATTCAAGGAAGCACGGCAGTTGACCGATAAGTAAAGGCGGAACGGGATAGGACACCCGTCTGTCCCGACCTCTCGACAGGGAACGGTCATGGAGAGCGTGGTGGTGCAGGAGCCTCCCGAGATCCTGGTGGTGGATGACGAGCCGATCATCCGGGATGTGCTCACGGACCTGCTGACTTCGCAGGGATACGTCGTCGACACGGCCGAGAACGGGGCGGTGGCTCTCGAGAAGCTCCAGGCCAAGCGGTACAACCTGGTGATCTCGGACTTGAAGATGCCGGTAATGGGCGGAGCCGATCTTCTGGCCGCCCTGGTGGACCGGCAGATCAAGGCCATGGTGATCATCATGACCGCCTACGCCACGGTCGAGACGGCGATCCAGACCATGAAGAACGGCGCCTATGACTACATCATGAAGCCGTTCAAGATCGATGAGCTCCTCATGGTGGTCGAGCGGGCCCTGGAGAAAGATCGACTGGAGCGGGAGAACATCCACCTGAGGGAAGCCCAGAGACTGTACCAGATCAGCGAGGCCATGACCAGCTCGCTGACCCTGAGCCACGTTCTGCAGATCGTGCTCGAGTCGGCCAGGCAGGAGGTGGAGGCGGACGCGGGCAGCCTGGTCCTGTGGGACGAGGGCAAGGGGCGGTGGCACTCGGAGCAGGTCAACGTCAAGGCGGGCGGGCCGCGAGAGGAAGAAATCGAGGACCTGCTCGATTACGAGGCGCTCCGCAACCTGCATGCATCGCTTCAGCCGGTGCTTCTTACGCCGCGCGACGTGCAGCGCTTCTGCAGGAGGCCGACCGATTCGGGCCGTCAGCTCCAGTCGGTCGTCTCCGTTCCTCTGACGTTCCGAGGCGAGGTGGCGGGCATGCTCAACCTGTTCTCCTTCGCCCCGGGTCGGGTGTTCCTGGAAGGACAGCGGAAGTCGATGGTCGTCCTGGCCGGCCGCGCCGCGAGCGCGGTGGAAAACGCCCGCCTCCACGAGGAGCTCAAGGAGCTGTTCCTCCAGACGATCGAGGGTTTCGCCTTTGCCATCGATGCCAAGGACCCGTATACCCTGGGCCATTCACGCCGCGTGACCCGCTACGCGGAATGGATTGCGGAGAGAATCGGCCTCAGCGAAAAGGAGATGCAGACGCTGCGCCACGCCGCGACCCTGCACGACATCGGCAAGATCGGCCTGCGGATGGAGTCCCTGAACAAGCCGGGCAAGCTCACGGAAGAGGAGATACAGAGCTTCCGCGCCCACCCGGAGAAAGGGAGAAAGATCCTGACGCCGATCCGCTTCCTTGCGGACGTCGTGCCCGCCATCTACCACCACCACGAGCGCTACGACGGCAAGGGCTATCCGGACGGCAAGGCCGGGGAGGCCATCCCCCTGGGCGCCCGCATCCTGGCGATTGCCGACTCCTACGACGCCATGACCTCCAACCGCCCGTACCGCAAAGCCATGACCGTGGAGCAGGCCATGCGCGAGCTCGAAGACAACGCCGGCACTCAGTTCGACCCCAAGATCGCCGCGGTCTTCATCCAGATCCTGCGTGAAAACCGGCCGGAAGATGTCCTGGAGGCTCCGGCGGCTTGATCGCCGCCCCGACCCCTCGTGACGGCCCTAGGTCAAAGGGTAGAGGCCCGAGGTCGAAGTGCGGGAAGCCGCATCTTCCCCTTTCCCCTCTTCCCTCCTTCTTCAGAAGCGCGGGGGTGCGGCCTTATCCATGGCTGCGAGCAGCTTGGGGATCGAGAAGCGCCTGCCGATCTTGGCGGCAGCCGCCCCGACTGCGGAGGCTCTGGGGCCAAGCCCTGCGATGTGGGGAATCCGTGCGAGGATCGGCACCGGAGAGGCCTGGCGCAACATCTCGGGATTGGTGCGTTTGGACAAGTCCCGCCGGCCGTCCACGTCGTTGAGCACGACCCCGGCGACCGGAATGCCTTCCTTCCCCAGGCAGTACAAGGTGAGCAGCGTGTGGTTCAGCGTACCCAGGCCGGCCCGCGCCACCACGAGCACCGGAAGCCCGAGCAGCCGGATCAGATCCAGCATGCAAGCCGCGCGCGTCACCGGCACGAAGATCCCTCCGGCCCCTTCTACCAGGACCATGGCGGAACGGGACCGGATCCTGCGGCAGGCTCGTTCGATGGCAGAGAGGCGGATGACGACCCCCTCCCGGTCGGCGGCGACCCGCGGTGCCACGGCGGCCAGGAGCCGGTACGGCACGATTTCCTCCAGCGGGTCCTCGGAGCCCGATGCCTTCTGAAGCAGGCGACCATCCTGCGGGACCCGCTTCCCCCCGCGCACGCGGCAGCCGGTCTCTACGGGCTTCATGACGCCGGTCCGGAGGCCGGCTTCACGGAAGGCCGCGGCAATCCCGGCGGCAACGAAGGTCTTCCCCACGCCGGTATCGGTGCCGGTGACGAAGAGCCCTCTGGGCCCCGCGCTCTCCGTTTCCACGCTTTCTCTCCAAGCAGGGGCGACCGGCGGCTCGCCCCTATGCCTCGGCCGTGATCCGGTCGATGCATTCGAAGGTAATATCGAGCATCCGGTCGAGCTCCGGGAGAGACATGACCAGGGGCGGCATGAGGACGATGACGTCGCCCAGGGGCCGGATGACCAGACCGCGGCGCCGCGCCTCCAGGATCACCTCGACCCCCACCCGCTTCTCGACCGGGTAGGGGCGCTTCGAGGTCCGGTCCTCCACCAGCTCGATCCCGGCGAGAAAGCCCCGCTGCCGCACGTCGCCCACGTGCTCGAGCTTGCGAAATGCCTCCAGGCGGGTCTCGAAGTGCCGGATCTTGGGGGCGAGCGCCTCGAGGGTCTTCTCTTTGCGAAAGACCTCCAGGGAGGCGAGGGCAGCGGCTGCGGCCAGGGGATTGCCCGTGAACGTGTGGCCGTGGAAGAAGGCCTTCGATTCGGCGGCTTCCCCCAGGAAGGCCGCGTAGACGGACTCCGTGGTCAGGGTGGCGGCCAGGGGGAGATAGCCTCCCGTGATTCCCTTGGCCAGGGCCATGAGATCCGGGCTCACCCCTTCCTGTTCGCAGGCGAAGAGCTTGCCGGTCCTGCCGAAGCCCACGGCTACCTCGTCCGCGATGAGGAGGACCTCATATCGTCGGCACAGATCGGCCACGGCCTTGAGGTGGCCCGGAGGCGCCGTGATCATCCCCGCCGCCCCTTGCACCAGAGGCTCGATGATGAGGGCCGCCAGGGTGTGCCCCGATCTTTCGAGCAGGTCCTCGAGCTCTTCCAGGCAGGCCTGGCCGCAGCCCGGGTGCACGAGCCCCAGGTGACACCGATAGCAGTACGGGTAGTGGACCTTGTGGACCGGGAAGAGGAGCCCGCGGTAGCGCTCGTGAAAGAGCTCCACCCCTCCCACGCTCACGGCACCCAGGGTGTCGCCGTGATAGGCGTTGTGGAACGAGACGAACTGCTTTTTGGTGCGTTTGCTTTCGGTCCCCTGCTGGGCCCAGTGCTGGTAAGCGATCTTCAGCGCCGCCTCGACCGCGGTGGATCCGTTGTCCGAATAGAAGACCCTTTTCAGACCGGCGGGCGCCAGCTCGACGAGCTCCCGGGCGAGCTCGATGGCGGCCGGATGGGCCAGCCCGAGCAGGGTCGAGTGCGCGACCCGGTCCAGCTGCCGGCGCACCGCCTCATCGATTTCCCGGCGCCGGTGGCCGTGCACGTTGGCCCAAAGCGAGCTGACCCCGTCCAGGTAGCGGTTGCCTTCCACGTCGATGAGCTCGCAGCCCTCTCCTGCCGCAATGATCAGGCAGGGCTGTCCGTACCACTCGCGCATCTGCGTGAAGGGGTGCCAGAGGCAACGGTGGTCCGCCTCCACGAGGCGCTCGATTTCCTCGCGGCAGAGCGGCGGCGGTTGCGTCGGCGAGGCGGGCATGGTCGGATCCTTTCTGCTGTTGAGAGGGCCGTGGCATCCAATGGCTCGCAGGTCCCGGATGTCGCGAGCGCGCCGCGTGATCACTCGGTAGGGTGGGCAAAGCCGCAGGCGTGCCCACCAATGATGGCTGAGTGCGGCGGGTGCACCGCCCTCGATCGTCTCAGGCTCAGAACGCTCCGGCCCTTCTCCTCCCATGGGTCGGAGACTACAGCCCTTCGGGCGGATCGCCCGTTTCGTCCCTCGCTCCGGGCCGGGTGTTCTCGGGACGCACGCGCCTGCCGGATCTGGTATTCGGGAAACAGCGCTGCGTTCCACCGGCCTACGGAACTCGGGACGGACTCCGCGACTCGCCCTCGCCTCCTCGCGCGGGACACCCACCGCGCTCACGGCAGCACTCGGTAGGGTGGGCAAAGCCGCAGGCGTGCCCACCAATGATGGCTGAGTGCGGCGGGTGCACCGCCCTCGATCGTCTCAGGCTCAGAACGCTGGTGATCCCATGGCAACCGGTGTGCTAAGTGCCTTCCGGGTCCCGGGCGGCCAGAATCGACCCCACGGCTTGCAGCGCATGCCGGATGTCATCCGGGGTATGGGTCGCCATGAGGGAGAAACGGATGCGCGAGGTGCCCGGCGGCACCGTGGGCGGGCGGATCCCCTGGGCGTACACCCCGCGGGCGAGCAGCCGTTCGCACCCCTCCATGGTGAGCCTCTCGTCGCCGAACAGGAGCCGCTGAATCGGTGTCGCGGGCGCGGACCCGGAGCAGCCGAGGGCCCGGAGGCCTTCGGCAAAGATCGCGGCATTTTCCCGCAGGCGCAGCCTGCGGGCAGGTTCGGTCTCGACGATGTCGAGCGCCTTCATGGCCGCCGCGAGCACCGCGGGAGGAAGGCTCGTAGAGTAAATCAGGCTGCGCGCCCGATTGATGAAGTAGTCGCGCAGGGTGGCGCTCGACGCCGCAAAGGCGCCGAAAGAGCCGAGCGCCTTGCCGAGGGTGCCCATCGAGACGTCCACCGCCTCTTCGACGCCGAAGTGCTCGGCGCCGCCTCGGCCGTTCCGGCCCAGCACGCCGGTCGCGTGCGCCTCGTCCACCATGAGCAGACAGTCGTGGCGCCCGGCCAGGAACGCGAGGTCCGCCAGCGGCGCCAGGTCGCCGTCCATGCTGAAGAGGGAATCGGTCACGATGAGCCTCTTGCGGTACCTGGCGGCATCCGCCAGAAGGCTCTCCAGGTGCCCGGGGTCGGCGTGCCGGTAGATGTGCACGCGGGCCCGGCTCAGGCGGCAGCCGTCGATGATGCTCGCGTGGTTCAGGGCGTCGCTGTAGATGGCGTCGCTCTCGGCCATCAGGGAGGAGAGGATGCCCACGTTGGCCGCGTAGCCGCTGTTGAAGAGCAGGCAGGCCGGATACCCCTTGAAGCGCGCCAGCCGCTCCTCCAGCTGCTCATGCAGACGCATGTTTCCGGAGATGAGCCTGGAGGCGCCCGAGCCGCAGCCGTGCTTCTCGATTGCTTCCGTGGCCGCAGCCTTCAGGGCCGGGTGGTCGGCCAGCCCGAGGTAATTGTTCGAGCAGAACAGCAGGACCGTCCGTCCGTCGAGCACGATCCGCTCCGCCTGTGCGGACTGAACGGAACGCAGCGAGCGGTGGCGCCCGGCCCGGGCGAGCGCCTCGAGCTCCTGCTCGACCAGAGGGTAGCGCTTCTCGCGGCAGCGGGGTTGCGCGCTCTGCGCGCCTGCCGGCAGGCTCATGCGCCGCCTCCGCCCCGCAGCGCCGCACCGCCCCTCCCGGCGCCGCCTCGCGGTTCTCCGGTCCCGGTCCATCGCAGGCCGATGTCCTCGAGCATGGCCCGGTCCTTTTCCGCCGCGGAGCCTGCGGTCGTGAGATAATCCCCCACCATCATGCCGTTGGCGCCGGCCAGGAACAGCAGCGGCTCGAGGCTCCTCAGGACGTGCTCCCTGCCGCCGCAGACCTGGATGTCCCGGGTCGGGAGGAGGATGCGAAGGGCCGCCAGGATGCGCAGCGCCTCGAGCGGCTCGAGCCGGGGCTGATTCTCGAGCGGGGTGCCGGGGATCGCGTGCAGGAAGTTGACGGCGATGCGGCTGACTTCCAGTTCCCTGAGCAGCAGGGCGAGCTCGGCCCGCTGCAGGCAGGACTCACCCAGCCCGAAGATGCCGCCCGAGCAGACCGTAAGGCCCGCTTCCCTGGCGGCTCCGATCGTCCGCATGCGCTCGCCGAAGGCGTGGGTGGTGCAGATGCGCGGGTAGAAGCTGGCTGCGGTTTCGAGGTTGTGATGATAGGTGCAGAGACCTGCGCCCTTGAGCTCCTTGAGGAAAGGGAGATCGAGGGTCCCGAGCGAGGCGGCGATCTCGAGCCGGGTCCGGGAGCGCAACAGCTCGACCGTGCGGAGCAGATCGGCCCTTTCCTTCTTCCCCTTCAGGGCCCGGCCGCTCGTGACCAGACTGAAGCAGCGGACGCCCCGGGAAGCCGCCTTCAGGGCGGCATCCAAGCACCTGTCCTGCGGGACCAAAGGGTAGCGGTCGACCCGGGTCCGATGCCTGCGGCTCTGGGCGCAGAAGGCGCAGTCCTCGGTGCAGCCTCCGGATTTTGCATTCAAGATGGCGCACAGATGGACGCGATCGGAGAAGACGCGGGTGCGGACCCGGCCGGCTTCACAGACGAGGTCCCAGACCGACCCCGACTCGGGAGAGAACAGCTCCAGGGCTTCTCGAAGGGCCGCCCGGGCGGGTACGCCCGTATGCTGCCGGTCTCGGGACGGACGGGTCATCGGGGTGCTCGGCTCCTGAAAATCGTCTGGGCTGCCCGCCGGGTGGGCCCTGCCGGCGGGATGCGAGGGCTTGAAGGTTAGCAGAGGGGGGGACGCATTGTCAACCTCATCGCTTTCGGCCGGTTGACAACTCCGGGACCCACAGATCTGCTTTCAATTCCCGAGTCCTTCGTCTACTATTCTCCCTGCGCCAACGAGGCACGATCGAGCAGGCCTATTTCGAGACGGCGCGGTACCGCAACCGGAGAGACTCAATCAGGGAGGGGAGACGCGCATGGACAGGAAGCTGGTGGACAGGATCCTCAAAGACGGCAAGATCGACCGGGCTGAAATGAGAATCATCGCGGGCTACGTTGCGGATTCCCACAATCTCTCCAAGGAAGAGAAGCTCCTGCTGCGGGAGATCTTCACGGGACTCTCCAAGGGCGAAGTGTCCCTGGAGACCTGATCATGAAGACGAACCTCGCCATCACATTTCTGGTGCTCTGCGGCCTGCTCCTGCACGCACGGCCGCTGGCTCGAGCCGGGGATACGCCCGAGCAGGCGGCCGGCGCTGCCGGCGCTGCCTGGCTGGCCCTCGTGGACCAGGGGCGATATGCCGAAAGCTGGAAAGAAGCGGCTCCTTACTTCCGGAACGCGGTCCCCGAGGCCCAATGGGTGCAGTCCCTGACCGCGGTCCGGCAACCTCTCGGAAAGGTCCTTTCGAGAAAGCAGGAGTCCGCGCGCTACGCCACCGCCCTGCCCGGGGCCCCGGACGGCGAGTACGTCATCCTCGTCTTCCATACCTCTTTCGAGAACAAGCGGACAGCGGTGGAGACCGTGACCCCGATGCGCGGCCAGGACGGCAAATGGCAGGTGTCGGGCTATTACATCAAGTGACTGCCCGCCATCCGAACCCACGGGGGGCAGATGAACGCGGATCGTCGACTCGGCCGAAGACAGCTCCTCCTGGGCGCCGGCAGCCTGTTTGCCTGGCAGATTGTCTCTGCTCGCACCGGCACGCGGGGGTCGGCGTCCGCGGCGGAACCCGGGGGGATGCAAGCCCCGGAGACGGCGGCCCTGCCTGCCTACCGGCCCCTCGTGGCGAGCGCCTGGGTGCCGAGAGGGGGGGAGGAGAGCCGCTCGTGCGATCTCTTCAGAAGGATGATCGAGGCCGCCACGGACTTCTCCTGGCTTTCCAGAGGGGACCGGGTCCTCGTGAAGCTGGCCCTGAACTCGGGCAATCCCTTCCCGGCCACCTCCGATCCCTGGTCCCTGTGGTGCCTCCTGAAGGTCTTGAGCGAGAAGGGTGCCGGAGAGATCTGGGTGGGAGACCAGGGCGGCGTGGAACATGTCCACTGGAAGCAGGCCGAAAAAAAGGGCAGCTCCCGCGCGCTCTGCGACTCCGCCGGCCTGCTCCGGATCCTGGGGGAGAGCGGCGCCAAGCCGGTGTTCTTCGAGGAGGGCGGCTACGACGCTTACCTGCCCGCCTTGCCGTCGGGAACCCACCACTGGCAGAAGCCGCTTTGGGTCAGCTCGCTCCTGAAGGAGGTGGACCACGTCGTCTATCTGTCCAGGGTTTCCTCCCATGTCCTTGCCGACATCACTTCGGGCATGAAGCTCGCGGTCGGATTCCTGCGTGACGACAGCCGCGCAGAGCTCCACCGCAGCGGTGAGAGCTTCTATGCGATGTACGAGGAGATCCATCGGGTGCCCGAGATCGCTTCCAGGCTCCGGCTCGCGATCTCCTCCGGAAGGCAGGTCTTCACCACTCTGGGGCCTGACAGAGGCCACCTCGCGGAACCCGACTTCGGGCTCGTCTTCGCCTCCGAGGACCTCCTGGCTCACGAGCTCCTCGCCTATGCCTGGCTCAAGTGGAACCGCTCCGGGAGCTCGCCTGTCTCGAAGGTCACCTCAGGCTCCCTCACACGGTTCCGCTCCCCCATGAACCGGATCTTCGTCTGGTGGACGTGGAGGGGGGAGCCCGGTCCCGCCACGCAGGCGCTTCCTTTCTGGCAGGCCGGGGACGTATGGCGCCATCCGGCCATCGCCAATTTCATTTCCTGGAAGGGAGGACGGCCCGCCGAGGTTTCGTGGCTGGAAGTGAATGCGGGTCCCGACGAGTCGGTGGCGAGCTACCTCAAGACGGAGATCGGGATATGAGCGCTCTGGGCGCCTGGAGCCGAGCACGTGCCCGCTCTTTTGGGTGCGAAGCGATCCAACTTCGGGGCACAAGGAGACGGTCAGATGGCTATTCGGGGAAGACTGACAAAGGAGAAGATGGCGTCGAGCATGCCCGCGGATGCGCCGGCCTACCACAGGAAGCCCTTCCACTACAGGAAAGCCCGGTGGCTGCGCTTTGATTATGAGACCGACCCGGAGGCTGCAGCCGAGTTGGTCCCCGCCCCGCTCGAGCTGCCTCAGACGGCTACGGCTTCCCTGACCTTTGCCGACTACACGTGGTCCACTTTGGGTTCGTACCGGGAAACGATTCTTTCCATCCAGGCGCTGGATGGAGGTGAAGAGCTTCCGTACCTGGCCTACCTCATGCTGAACCGTGAGGTCCCGGTCCTCGTGGGCCGCGAGGTGTACGGATTCCCCAAGAAGATGGGAGTCGTGGAATTCTTCGAGGAGGAAGACCTCATGGCCGCCTATGTGGAGCGGCCGAGGGGCATCCGGATTTGCTCCGGCGTGATGCGGCCGGAGCAATCGGTAGGATCTCCTCTGCCGGCCGGAAGCTCCGTCGACGCTCTCTCTCTGAGGATCCTTCCCAGCCCGGAGAGAGACCAGGAGCACTCCCTCGTGGAGATCATCCGCACGGGTTTCGTCGTCCGTTCGATGGAGGTCTGGACCGGCCCCGGCAACTGCCACTTTACGGGCGCGTCCGCGCTCGATCCATGGCACAAGCTTCCGGTCAAAAGAATGCTCGGTTGCAGCTACCTGATTTTCGATGCGGAGCTGGCCCCTGGAAAGGTCCTGTACACACTCTAGCTAGAGCCTGTCCCAAAAGTAGTTGAGCAACGATTTTGAGGTGTTAGTGGCCAAAAAGAAAGAGCAAAGCGGGGCGGATGCCACTGCTTTGCTCCATTTGGTGTGCTATAAGCTCCAGTGA
>JBFLZG010000114.1:0-137124 GCA_040756235.1 bacterium
GATCGGTATGCTGGACACGAAAGCGAACAGGTCGGCGAGCTCCCCGGTGACAACGATGTTCTTGTGCCGCCTGCTCAGGTCCAGAATGGCATGGCCCGGCGCCCTGCCGGCGATGTACCATGTGATCCCCTGATCGATGAGATATTTCTTGAAGACATTCTGATAGAAGAAGTCCACCGCGGTCAGATTCGGAGCGAAATCCAGTCCCCCCCAGAAAACAATGGAATTCGGTATCTCATCTCGGTTCGGGACGGGTTCCTCCAGGACGGGGGAGATCCCGTTCGGAAGATGAACGACCCCTTGGGGGCGAGCCTCGTTGAGGCACTGCAGAATGAGTCGATCGACAGGGGAGACCGTCGTGACGAAACGGAAGATCCGGGTTAGCCGCCTTTCCTCGGAAACGGCCCGCAGGACGCCGAGCTCCGCCCTGAGCACCTCCGGCATCCGTGTCGGCACCTGGTCATAACCTCCCTTTCTCAGGCGATGAAGGGTTACGGAATCGATGATGTCCAGGATCTTGGGAATGCCGGGGATGGATGCGGCGTAGTCTCCGAGCCTGAGGGTGTGTGCGATGACGAGGTCTATAGAGTGCTCTTCAACGAACCGCCGGAGCGAAGCGCAGACCTTGCGAAAGAAAGCGGGGCGGACGACCCTGTCCAGATCGCCTGTGAATGGGCGACAGTAGCGAGTGATCGACTTGCTGCTCGGGTCCCTGAGAGGGAGCAGGGAGACTGTCTCGAAAATTCGGGTCGCTCGGAGGCCTTCCAGTCGTTCGTCCTTTTCGCCAAAGGCGGCGAGATAGAGCTGGTGCTCCCGGCTGAGACTCTGGCAAAGAGGGAGCACCCGGACACTGTTCCCGTTGTGATGGAGGGGGTAGGGAATGATGCTGTTCAGAACGAGTATTCTTGCCATGCTTCGCATCGTGGAGGCTGCAGACAAGCTCTCGCCGCAAACCTCTGGGTTCGCTCCCGGGCCCTGGCGATTCAAACCAGTCAGTGGGGAGGATTCAATTGGGCAAGTGCCCCCGTAAGATGCCTATGTGGTGGTCTCGCATTTCGATCCGATGGGAATTCCCGATGGTCCGGAGGACATCCGGAACAAGGTATCGCAGAACGAGCTGGTTGTATGCCATGTCGCAGATCCGCAACGGATAGCCGACCATTTCCGGGTTCGGCTCTTCGTAGGCCGTCTTGTCGTCCAGAGCACGAATGAGCAGCCCCCGAATCTCGGGCCCGCCCTGCATCTTTCCCAGCACGGAGAGGATGTTCGCCTTGCGCACCGGGCTCCCGCTGTCATAGAGATCGAGGAGGCGAACAACGGCTTCTTCGGGAAACATGCGCATGACGCGCTTGGCCACACGGAAGCCGTCGTTGGGCGTTACCGTCTCGCCTTCTACGAAGACATCCGGATGCTCCAGCTGTTTCGCGCAGATCTCGAGGGCCTGCTCCCTCCTGTTGCCGAAGGCCGATACGATCGACTTGTTCATGAATTTGTCGTTGGCGACGAACTCGGGTCCTTTGAGTCTGTTGAAGGCCGCTTCGGGGGCAAGTGCTTTCATCTGGGTTATCTTTGCTTCCTTGACCGGGTCCAGCACGTAGTTCGTGGGCGGCGTCACCGGCTCCGCAGCGGCGGCCACTGCGGATTGCGCGGCAAAAGCAACTGCAAGAATCCAAATCGTCAGAATGCTCTTAGAGAAGATCATTGGGGACCTCCTTTTTGGATCAGTCGCGTTGAGGCGAGTTGCGCTCCCGGCAGCCACCGGCGGGATGAGGTTCCAGGCGATCGCGAATCGTTACGCCCGGATCTACTGTTCCCAGGGATACTTGTCGAAGTAGTAGTAGTCATACTTGGGCTCGGCGTCCTGTACGATCTCCCACAGCTCGTGGTCCGTTTTCCCTTCCAGATACCCCCTGAGATAGAGGATCGCTCCGTACCCGACCGAGGCGCCCGTGGTGTAGAAGACGGTGCCCTTGTTGAACGTGTCCAGGAAATAGTTGTTGACATTGCAGCTGTCGTAAAAAAGGCGGCTGTAGCGCAGCTGATCTTTCGGAATGTCGAGGCCCTTGCGAAACAGGACGGTCTTCCGGCTGAAGTGATACGGGGTCTTGGTGTCATCCACGATCGACTCATAGGTCGTTCCCTGGACGATGCGGATGGCATCCGCGACCACTCTGCCGCTCACGGACTCGTCGGTTAAAATCACCGCATGGTCGTATCTGGTAAGGTTGAATTGACCTAGGACATTCCACTGGGCACCGTTCAGGCGCTGGTTCACGACAACCGTCGTGGTGCCCGTGGCGTGATGGACCGTATAGCGTGCCGTCTGGGTGTTCGTTGCAGAGGCAGGCCACCAGGCCTGGATCTGGTAGCTCCCGGCTGCAGGAACCCGGAAGCTCCACCGGGCTTCGTTCGCCCCGGTGCCTCCTGGTATCCAGAGAAAGCCGTCATCATAGTAACCCGCAGGCTCCGTGGCCAAGGTCCACCCCCCTTGCGAGAGGAAGAAGGCGGGGCTCGTGACGTAATATCTGCGGTGGTTGGGATCGCTCGGATTCGGCACGGCTCCGCTGGAGGAGAACCAGGCGGTCGCGTCCGCCTCCGGAAAACGGTCGAAGGCGCTTTCCCGGACCGTCTCGATCCTGTAGTAGGTGGGGTCGCCCGGCACCTGGTAAGTGATGTAGTAGTTGTAGGGGGGGGTGCCTTTCGGATCAAAGAAGCCGAAGGGCATGATGCCGCTCGCACCGTCCTGGAAGACGGGCTGCCAGTTCGGGTAGGCCTGGGAGCGGATCATCCCGGAGATGCTCACGCCGGTCCAGACTGAGGCGACATTGAGGATCCTCGGATCGTCGATGGTGTAGACGTCCTCGATGACTTCGGCCCTCTTCTCCGCCTCGGTGGCAGGGAGGGGGCCGAGCCCGTAGTTCGCGTGCCCCCGGACAATGACGTGAGCCCCTTCTGTGGTGAGGCCTTCGATGAGGCTCGGCATGTCATCCGCGATGTGGACATGGTACGTCTTGTTCTGGGCTGTATTCACGTATGTCCAGAGCTTCTCCGACTGCCGGGTGGCGCCGAGATCCTGGAGCATGGAAGTTACCTGAGGGTATCCGGCATTGTGGACCCAGGCCGCATAGATGTGCTCGGCTGCCTGAGCAGGGCACGTGCAGTCAGGCTGACAAAGCCCGGGACAGGATGCATCATCCTCTCCGTCGCAGTCTTCCCCGCCTTCTCTCGTCCCGTTTCCGCACACCGCGGCCCCTCCCTGAGGGACGAGCTTTACCGCGTCAGCGCACGTGGTAGGAGAGCCGACCGCCTGGATGGTCACAGCACATTGCTGGCCCTCTGCGAGAGCATAGGTGTCGGCCAGGTTCCATTGACCGCCGTTCAGCTGCTGATTCACGGAGAAGGTGCCGACCACCTGTCCGCCGCAGCGCACCGTCACCGGGCAGCTCGTGCAGCGCGACGGCCACTGGGTCCACCACAGGTTGAGATCGTAGTCCCCGGTTTGCGGTATCTGGAAAGTCCAGGTGTAGGTCGCCCCATATCTCCCATACAGAGAGTTCGCACCGTAGGGATTGGCGCCCCCGGAGACAAGCCACGTTCCCGTCGAGGAGGAGCAGGCCTGGCCGTTGTCGCAGACCATCTCGGAGGGAGCGGCGCAGTCGGGATCGGCATCGTCCGTCAGGCCGTCGCAGTCGTCGTCGCCTTCATTCTCGCAGTCTTCTGCGGCTCCGGGGTACGCGTCAGGATCTGCATCGTTGCAGTCGAGCTCCGGATAATCGCACGAGGGGCTGGCAGGGTCCCCGTAACCATCCCCGTCCTCATCCACGCACGGCTCCGGGGATGTCAGTGCGAAGCGGACCGCGTCGGCGCACGTGCTTGCCGCTCCGATCGCCTGGATGCGAACGGAGCACTGCTCCCCGGCATCGAGTGAATACTCGTCCAGGGTGTTCCACTGGCCTCCTTCCTGCTGCTGATTCAAGGAATAGGTGCCCACGGTCTGGCCGCCACACCTCACCGACACGGGGCAGGCGGTGCAACGGGAAGGCCATTCCGTCCACCACATGGAGAACTCGTAGCTTCCGGACTGAGGTGCCTGGAAGTTCCAGGTGTAGGTGACTCCCCATTTCCCGTATACGGAATCTGCTCCGTAAGGGTCGGGCGCACCGGAAAGGGGCCAGGTGCCGGTGTGGGAGGTGCAGGCCTCGCCATTGTCGCAGATCCATTCCTGACCGATCGAGGCGGACGGAAGACACAGAATCAGAAGAGCCACGGATGTGAGGTGCAGAGCCCTTAGCATTTCCGAATCCTCCCTTTGCGTGGGTTACTATGGAAAAGACTGTGCCGTCACCATAGAAGCGCCAGACGTTCGTGTCAGCAGGCAGAATGGATACGAACAAAGATCGCTAGGTCCAGGCTCCCCCCAGGGATGTCGCGAGCTCTTGGTATATGCCCGCAACCTGGTGCCGCGACTTGCCAAACAAAGCCGCGGCGAACTTGCCCAGCTTCAGGCAGCCGGTATTGAACGGGACGAATCCGCTGCCTTTCGCAGGATCGAAGAAGAGACGTCCGCAGGATTCGTGAAGCGAAGCGAACGAGCGAGCCCGTGTCTTCATGTTCACGGACAGAAACGCTTCGACCGGCGGCCGGTCTGCTTTTCGCTGCAGCACATTGAGGTATTCCATGAGTGCCTTCGGGTAAACGGACCCGTTCATCCTGGGGTTGATCTCCGCCAGGAAGTGTGCAGGCGACCCGGTCTCCTGCTCCACGTACTCGCCGAAATCGAAGCCCGCGAATCCGTGGTATCCTTCAGCTTGAAGCCAGCGGCACAGGGAGCGGGCCGAGGTCATCATGTCGCCCAGCGTTGCGGCAAGGGAAGGATAGATATTGCCCTGATGCATGAGTCTACTGTTCAAGATCTGGTCCGTGATCCCTACACACGTGATATCGCCGTTGCCGGGGGCGATGTGCATCATGATGTTGGGGGAAACGGTGAGCTCGAGCAGCGTCTCGATGAGGTAGACGTGATTGTCTGTTCTTTCAGCGATTCTGTTCAGAGCCGCTTCGATGCTCGCTGAATGGCTTTTGACAATGAAGAGGGAAGATCCCGATGCACCGTCGGCGCCCCGCACGATCGCTCTTCCCGTCCTGCCGAGATGCCGGTGGATCGCATCGCGAAGACACCGCAGATCTGCGGGCTTTCCATCCCGCCGCAATTCGAGCTCAACGATCTCTCCTTCGGGTACCGGCACGCCGAGCTCGAGTGCCTTCGTCCGGGTCACATCTTTGCATTTGGCCAATTGAACGATGTGCGGATTTCCGCCGAGGAGCTCCACGCTCCTTTCCAGAGCGCCCTGCAGGACCGCCGTGCATTCGAGCTCGCTCTGCGAGGCGATGTACGGACTGAGCACGACCTTGGCGCTGAATGTAACCAGCCGGGCAATGGCTGAGAGTGCGTCTGGATTGGCCATGAGGCAGTTGAGCAGCCTGGTGGAACAATCCGGGCGTACGGACGTGCCGACTGGAATGATGTTTCCCCGTTCAGGTCCGATACCCAGATTTTGAAGATATTCCAGGTAACTTTCTTCCAGAGGATTCAGCAGACACACGACGTCCCATGGCCGTGCCAGCAGGAGGGACCGTTCACAGTAGCTCTGGGCGCCTGACACGGTCGCCTCGAGGAGCTCGGCGTTGAGGACTGAAAGGATATCGTGAGCGAAGATGTGGGTGACCTCTGCTCCGCCAAGCATTCCTGTCACGGAATGAACTCTGTTCGCTCGATCCGTTCTGGATTCGCGCCGCCGATAGCATGGGCACATCGGAGCCCGCCTGCTGGATGTGGCCGGATTCATTTGCGCGACCGTTTTTACGAGCCGTGCGGACAGATGCGTGATGCAGCACTTGTCAGGAACACGAATCAGCGCGAAAGCGTTGGCGCTCTGAACGGAGAAGCGGCTCGGAGAAATGTGAGAGATCGACTGGATCCACCGGAGCAGGCAATGATTCGTCGGCCGTTATGCGCTTCTTTCGGCAGGGGTGCCACCGTGCAGCGCTTCTGCGTTCTGCTGCGCCGCAGATCGTATCGGGTCTGGCCGAGACAGGCGACCGAGCTGCTCCTGGAGCATGGAAAGAAGGGCGATGCGCCTGAGGAGGTTCATGGGATCGGCTGCATGGTCCGATGCAAACGATCTGCGAGAATTCATCCGCAGGAGGTGCTGAAGCCACGGTTGCCGAGAGCGCAGAATCTTCTTCTTGAGAGCCGTTTTCTTCGACGGAGCTCGACGGATCGGGTTCACGTGCTGGGCAAAAAACTCCCCCCGCATTCGCTCAAACTGCGCTCGGTCAATCAGCTCCCCCAGCTTCCCTCTGCTGATTCGACCGAAGTCCAGGTACTTCTGCATGCAGCTTCTGAGCGGCTCCTTGCAGCGCAAGTCCCGTGTCCAGTCGGGCAGCGAATTGACGCTGGCCACTGGCACCGCCAGAGCTTGTGGGAAGTGTCGGCGCAGCGTTGAAATGTAGAGGTTCTTCCAGAGACGGAGTCGGACGGGCAGCCTTCTGACGATTTCGATCACGCAATTCGCAAGAAACGGGCGGGCCATGGGCGTCGCCCACTCCCGGTAGTAACCGAGAGAAAAGAGGAACCGTGGGGCGCGAATGTAGAAGTAGTAGAAATCCTTGCGGTCACTGTAGTCTCGGTTCTCGCACCTCCCGGTGACGGAAGCTACGGCAGCCTCGTACGACTCTGCGGCACACCGGGCAAGGGGCGTCCTCAGGATTGTGGCAACATGGTTGGGCAGGGTGGGCGGGAAGCTCTCGGCCCGGGCCTCTCTCTCGTTGGCCGCGACCCCGTGTGCTCCCCAAAACTCGTCCCCCACGAGCAGCAGGTCGGTTCTTCTGTCGTAGAAGTCGATTAGGGCTCCGGCGCCCTCAGAGAACCATCCGAAATTGTCGTTGGCGAGCTCGGTGAGATAACACCAATCGTGCGCGTTCTGGATAAAGGTGTCGGTGTCGTGACGGTAGAAGGAAAAAGGGACCCCGAAACGGGCCGCAAGCTCTCGCGCCAGGTAAGCGTCCGAATGCTCGATAGAATCGTCGATCCCCCAGGACTGTGCGAGGTCGGCAGGACGTCCAATTTCCTCCAGGGCTGCCAGCATGCAGCGGGAGTCCCAGCCTCCGGAAAGCAGGACGGAGAGTCTCCTTGGCTCCCGCGCCAAGACGGCCCTGTGCCCTTGGAGGATGGCGTCGCGAAGGGCGTCTTCCGCGTAGCGCCGGCTGCGGAGTCTTTCCGCAGGCTCGTAGACGATTCCCCAGAAATGCCTCTTTTCCACCTCGAGGGAGTCGAGTCTCACGGAGAGGACGCTTCCCGGCTCCAGGATCTCGACGCCCTCGAACAGGGTCCGGGACCCGTAACAGTAACCGGAGCTGAGGAAATTCAGAATCCCCTCGCTCGAGAGCCGGGCTTCGAACCCGGGCTGAACGAATACGCCCTTGGCCTCGGATGCAAACGCGAAGGCCCCGGCTCTGCGAGCGTAATAGAGCGGGAGGGTCCCGATGCGGTCGTTGGATAGAAACAGACGCCCTTTTTCCAGGTCGACGATCGCAGCGAGGAATCCCGCTTCGAACTGACCCCAGCACTCATGACCTTTTTGCAGGTACTCTTCCAGAACCGCGCGAGCGCTCAGCACACGTGGGTCCGGGTCGGCCAGGCTGACACAACCGCTGATCAGAGCGGCGGCTCCTCTTCTGCTGTTGTAGTGCCAGTCGTAATCCCTCTTGCGGTCCATTCGGAAAACAACGCCCAATGCAATCGTCTCGGAAAGCCGGAACTTTCTCGCCGCTAGCCAGGGGAAGTGGATCATTTTCTCGGCGGCAAGATCGATGTGTGCCCCTTCGTCATTCCTGCAAATGATTCCCAAGAGCCCGGGCAATCCTTTAACCTCCGTTTACTCGAACGATGCCTGGTTGGAGGTCTCGGCGACAGAACCTCGCCCTATCTTCATGCGGCCATCTCGTTGATGAAGTACAGATACTTGCCGCTGGGGGTCTCGGGTATTTCGTCAACCAAGTTGAACTCGAAAGCGACGTCGTCCCCGAGAATCTTCTTCAGTTTCTCTTCGATCCGGACCTTGTCCTGCCGCCAGATCTCGAGGTCCGTAACCGAGACATTCATCTGGATGAGATCGATGGCCTTTTGCACAAACTGATAGCGCTTGAGCGAATTGAAGAAGTAGAGCGATGTCGAAATGGCCACGCAGTCCACCGCCCCTTTTCTCGTCCGGATCATGCTGGTGGCTCTGCCTACGAGGTTTTCGATCAGAGGGAGACCTCGGCCGCACGGGCACGCAGCCCCCGTGTCCGAAGGTACGGCGACATCTCCGATCCGAAAGCGAATCAATGGCATGGAAAAGTTCTCCAGGGTCGTCACGTACACCTCTCCTGCCTCTCCCGGCCGGCACGGCTGGAGGAGCTCGTTCAGGATCTCCACATGGTGAAGGAAAACATTGAGGTGGAGTCCTGTCTGATACCTGCAGCTGCACGCAAGATCACCGACTTCGCGGCTTCCGTACCGGTTGTAGGTCCTGCAGCGGAAAACCTCTTCAATAAGGCTCTTCATCTTTGGGTAGAGCACTCCGGCGGAGGTGATGATGCCCTTGGGCGAGAAGACTTCGAGCCTGTTCTTCTCGATGAAGAGGGCCAGCTCGTAGATCGATTGCACATAAGCTTCGATCACCGCAGGTCTGTAACGGTTGATTTCACTTATATAGTGCAGCATGTCCGGGTCGGACATGCGAAAAGTGTTCAGTAGCCTTTGTCCCTGGAGCCAGTTAGCGAGTTTGCGGCGGAGGCCCGTTCCCCCGAAAAAGAAATCCCTCTCCGAAGCCCACAGTTTGATGTATCGGTATGGGAAAGGCTCGACGAAGGAGTGGAACATCCATTTCCCCGAAACCATATGCCTGAAATACTCACGGTCTTGAAGAAAACGCACAGGTTCACCGGTGGAACCTCCGGACGTATTCACGTACGGCCTTCTCCGCTCCCGCGCAGGGTCGCGGGAGACAAGCCGGTCATAGTTTTCGCGGATATCCTTCTTGGTCAGGAGCGGAACCGAGCGTAAATTCTCCAGCTGAACCTGCCCGTTCTGCACAACGCCAGCCCTTTCGAGAACCGGTGTGTAATACGGGACGTGCCGCCATGCGTGCACCAATATCTGCTTGAGCTTCTGCCGCTGAATTTGCAGATTTTCGTCCAGAGGACCGTACTGCAAACGCAGCATGTCATGGTACAGGGGGAAACTGCTCTTGCCCTTCAAAAACAGCCCCGTGCGCCACAGGTTCGACCTCATCGCTTGCTCTAGCTTCATCGCCGCTTCCTCCGAGGCTCACATGGTTCCCTTGCTCACGGCCCGGTGAGACTTCGTTCTCCAAACCAGCTCGAGCGCCTGTGGAAGGGTTTGCTCCCTCATGGCCAGTTGGAGGAGATGGAACCCGTCGGCATACTTGTAGAAGCGCATTTCGTTAGGGCCAAGCCTCTGTACCGGACCGCTGTAAGTGACGGGGTACCCGAGGCAGCGGAGAAGATCAGCGCTAATGCTTTCGATTTTCCGCACCGCCCCCGGATCCAGGGCCTTCTTCCATTTGCCGTAATTGCTGTCGAGGATACCGTCATGATCCTTAGCCGAACCTATATTCTCGGAGCGAATGGGCTTCTGGAGCATGGAAGGCTCGTATGCCAACTGCAGAAATTCGCAGACGGACCTCAGAATCGCCTCCGGGGAGTCGATCAGCCGTTCATAATGAACCTCCAGGTAGCCCTCCGACCCGATTCCGGAGGCATCCCGCCTGCACTTCTCGATAGAATCGTGCCAGCGCTGCGCCGCTCGGAAGAGATTCTTGCCCCAGGCCTTCTGCACCGATAGGCAGTAGTCCCGCACGTCTCGGAGGATATGAACAAAGCGGGCTTGGGGGAACAAATCCTTCAGCAGATACAGATGGAGCATGTACGAGGGCGTCTTGTCTCCCCAGATGTCCTTCCCCTTTTTCCTGCAATACGCCTCGAAAAGCGTTCGTATGATCCCCGCATAAGACCATTCCTCGACCGCTGCGTACCAGGATTCTCTGTCGATGAACGGTTCCCGCTTTGTCATAGCCTTGAAGAACATGGTTCTGGAAATATCCCTGTAGAATGCTGCAAAGTGGCCGGACTTCCTGAGGTCTCCATAACGTCCTATCCTCTTGCTGGCGAACGGAATGAAATGGGACTCCTCCGGGGGGATCGCGATTCGGGAGCTATGATTCAGGAGGTCCCGAAGCAGCTTCGTGCCCGAGCGGGGCATCCCGACGATGAAGATGGGACCCGAGAACCCATGAGCACTCTTGGAGAAACGGAGCGCGCCTTCGGGTCGCTGCGTTCCTTGTCCCTCTGTGCCTGAGGCAAGGCGGCGTTCGTTCAAGGCTTTCCTCCTTCAGCTGCTACTCGTAATCAAACCATCGCTGGAAGATCCTCTCGTACTGGTCAGCCGTGGATTCAACGGTATGGTTCTTCAGAAAAAAATCCCGGGCCCGCCGGGACGCTTCCAGCCATTCTGACGGTGACGCGACCAATTCCCGAATCTTCACCGCCAGCATCCTCGTGTCGCTTTCGACGATTCCCACCCCGTTCTCCGAAACGACGCCGTCCGTATCCCAGCGCGTGACTACCGGTATTCCTCTGCTCCAGGCCTCCATGAACGTGCTTGGGTACCCTTCCCAGTCTGAAGTGCACACGAGAGCGGATGCCATGGCATAGTAGCGGTCCACCAGGGCGAAGGGGACATACCCGTGCAGAGTGATGTTCGGAATCTCCTTGGCACGGCTCAAAATCCGCTCTTCATAGCTGCTTGTGCCGGTATTGCCTCCTCCGACGATGTCAATTTGAAAGTCCGGGCACATCACGGCCAGATCCAGCAGATGGTCCAGTCCCTTTTGCTCCGTAATGCGTCCAAGCCATAAGAGCCGTGGGTTGCGGGTCTTGGCTGTCAGATCGTGCTCTGAAGGGCCAGGGTCCGTCGTACAGCATCTGACGACGGTTGAGCTCATCTTGAATTCCTTCCAGAGCAACGTTTGCTGGACAATCGTCTGCGAAACGATGCAGTCTGCGTTTCGAAGCCCGTAACAATAGAGCGCTCGTTCGTGCTTTTTGCCCAAGCGCCATAGCGTTCGCTGGCAGTCAGGATCTGCCGCGACCGCATAGATGAACCTCCGTCTGCGTAGCCGGCACCATGCAGCCACGCGCCCGGTCAGAGTTCCGGCGTTCTGTTGATAGTATACGTCGGCGTCCGCTCGGCTCATGGCCCGCCACAGACCGGTCAAACGGGGGTGGAAGAACCTGATCCCGGGGACACCGCTATCGGGAGAATATGTCTTGTGGACGCGGATTCCATCGTGGAGGGCCCCGTTCTGCTGACCGTAGTCCAGAGTGACAAAGGAGACTTTGTATCCACGTCGCGCCAATTCCTTCGCAACAATGATCTGATGGATCTCGGCGCCGCCGATGTGCTCCAGGTCCGTTCGTTCCGATAGACCCGGATAGGCCCTGGGGGAAACGAAACAGATGGCCGGCTTCTTCGTGGGTCCTTGAGCCGGATGGGTCCCCATCGGTTGCCTCAAATCTGCTAGCGATACGCCCCGTTTACAAATCGGTAACTTCTTGAGGTGGCCCACTGACAGTTTTTTCATTTCGCCGGGTCCCTGTCTCCGGTGTCGCGGCATGCATGCCGAGTCGTATGTGCCTCATCTGACTTGTCTTTTTCGTCGAGGTCCGCGTGCCCGGGCGATTTGGTCAGGGCCATTCGAATGGTATGCAAAATGCACAGGAGCCGCATCAAACATTTTCGTACCTTGGCGGCGCATCGCCCTCAAGCAGACGGTCAAAATGGGTGTCGGATCTGCGGATTAGGCCGCATTGACCTTATCGTTTGCCGGACCATCCTAAGGGGGATAGCGGCTCGTTGGCCGGTGGAAAAGAACGTGTCACAATAAAAGGGGGGAATAGACACTATGAAAGAGCACAAACCAGCCTGGGTGATCCTTTTCATCCTCTGTCTCGTTCAGGTCGCACTTCTTGAGGGATCCTCCATGGCCTTGCCGGCTTTTCCGGGTGCGCAGGGTTTCGGCTCGCCGACTCCGGGGGGCAGGGGGGGAAAGGTGATCCAAGTGACGAACCTCAGCAACAGCGGAACGGGGAGCTTGAGGGCGGCCTGCGAGGCGGGCGGCGCCCGCATTGTAGTCTTCCGCACGGGCGGCCTGATCGACCTCAGCAGCGACATCTACATCGATGATCCCTATCTCACGATTGCAGGGCAGACAGCGCCTGGAGGCGGTATTTGTATCAGGGGAGGGGCTATTCGCGTCAGAACTCATGATGTGATCATCCGAGGGCTCCGAGTGAGGCCTGGGTTCACAGTCGGGACAAACAACGATGCATACGCCATCCAGAACAACTCCGTGCAGCCCTACAACATCATTGTGGACCATTGTTCGGGGAGCTGGACGGTGGATGAGCAATACAGCTCCTGGTACCCCGCTCACGACTACACCTTCTCCTGGAACATTATTTCACAGGCTGGCTACGGCATGCTTATTGGAAACTATGCAAAGAACCTCTCGGTGCATCACAACCTGTTTGCGCACATCACAGCACGCGGCCCTCTCTTCAAGGGCGATACCAGAGGAGAGGTCATCAACAACGTGGTCTACGACTGGGAGAATTCGGCCACAAGAGTGAAGAGCTTGTGTGGGCCCAATGATACGGAAAATATGCCTTCCTTTGTGAATGTGATAGGCAACTACTACAAAGCAGGTCCCGGAACGAATTCAAGATACGGAGTGGACGCTGACGGACTTACAAGCACGAAAATCTATGTCTACAATAACATCGGCCCCACGCGCACGTCGAATACCGCACCGCAGTGGAACATCTGTGCAGCGAGTGCAGCCTATCAGTCCTCCACGCCCGCGATGACCGGATCGGGAATTGCAGCGGAAGATCCAAACAGCATTTATGCGACTGTTCTGGATTATGCAGGTGCCAGGGTCCCCCAGAGGGATTCCGTCGACGCCAATCTGGTAAACGAGGTCAGAAACGGCACGGGGCACCGGATCACCTCCGATCCGGGCTGGCCGAGTTATGCTGCAGGTGCCGCGCCGGCGGACGCAGATCACGACGGCATGCCGGATTCCTGGGAGCAAGCTCGGGGCTTGAACGCGTCCGACGCCTCTGACGCGAGCCGGGATCGGAATGGAGACGGGTACACGAATATTGAAGAGTACGTGAACGCTCTCATCCCCGTTCCGAATGGCGGCAACGGCTCCGACCAGACTGCGCCCGCTGCTCCGAGGAATTTGCATTCGGTTAATCCGTGAGAGGCAGGAGAAAAGCAGATCGCCACATCCCTGATCTTCTCTCCTTACGGAGGGACGGGGCATTGTGAGGAGGCCCCGTCCCCGCTGGGGAGAGGGCCGGGCAAAGGAGGCGATCCTTGATGACCTTTCCGATAGGCCCTGTCCAAGCATGCAGCGTATGCGTCCAGGTACTGCTGGGTCATGGTTTCCAGGCTGAATTCAAGGACCACCTTTTGCCTGCCGGCCGCGCCTAGCCTGCCGGCCTGCTCCTGGTTATCGAGCAGGAACTCGATCTTCTGCTCCAGAGAGCTAACATCGCCGGGGTCGATCAGGTATCCGGTCCTGCCGTCCTCCACGATCTCATCCGTTCCTCCGCCTCGGGTCGCGACCACAGGCCTTGCCAGCGCCATGTACTCCTGAACCGCATTCGGGATCCCCTCGCTATGGATTTCATGATTGGAAAGTAGAACCCCCACGTCGAATACGTTTACGATGGACTCGACCTCTTGCTGTTTCCCGAGGAAGAGGATTCTCCTCCGGTGTGGCGGAGCCACCCTGTTTCTGCACGGGTCCAACATCGGCCCGTCTCCCACCGCCACGAACGTGACGTCCTCCCGTCGGCCCACCAATCGCGTCGCAGCTGTCAGGTAGGTTTCATAGTCTTTCCGAGGGGAAAAGGCGGCGACCATGCCGACGACCTTCGGTGTCGCAATCCCGTAGGTCGATCGGACTTCACTCGGGTCCTTCAACACCGCGACACGCCCGAAGTCAAATCCGTTGTGGATGCACCGGCTTTTTCCTTGAGGAGCTTCATACGCGGCGAGCCCCGCAAATGAGTTCGAGATCACCAGATCGGAAAACCTGAATATGGCCGGGGGCAGCCACTTGGGCTTGCGCGTCCTCTTCTCCTTGGGTGTCGCGTCTCGTATGATGCTGGCGAGGATCTTCGCGCCAAAGAGCCGGGCGACCGGTATGCCGTAGACAGCGCACATGATCTCCCAGACATGGATGATGTCCGGTTTGAAGGCTCTGCAAATCGCGCACAGCTTCATCCAGACGGAAGGGTCCTTCTTCCACCGTCTTTCCAAGAACATCGTTCCTGCGTTCAGGTCTCGGGCGCAGCGGTAATCGACACTGTTCGAGAGAACGACCAGGCGGCAAACGATACCTCCTCGGTGCAGAAGACCCTTCAGCAATTCCAAGACCTGCCGTTCCTTGCCTCCGTAAGCGAGGGCGTCAATCAGGAACAGGATGCGCATCGGATCTTTCACGGGAGCGTTCTTCCACGAAAAGGTTCATTCGCATCGCAAGGGCCCATAAGGCCCACAAGAATCCATTGTCGTAGCGTGGGAAGAGAGACCGGTCGGTCATTCCGGATACCAGATAGCCCACCAAGGCCGCTAGGACGGCACAATGATAATCGTGGAAAGCTGTCTCCGACCCTTTGCGGACGGCGCGGTAGGTCTGCCTGAGGATGCGGAAATAGAAAATCATCACAACTGCGAGGGCCAGGATGCCCGCATCGAGCACCATCTCCAGGAACATGTTGTGTGGATGATCGACTTGCAGGATCCCCCCTCGCCCCACGATTTCTGTCGAGAGAATCGCATATCGTCCCCTGCCGAAAAGGAGCGCCGAGGGGTCCGACGCATACTCTCTGAGCAGAGGCACCCACAAGCCTGCCACTCGACCCGCGAGCAATGTATCCGCATCACCGGCGCCGATCCCGGTCGAGGCTCGTTCCAAGGTCGTCGGCCAGATGAGGAGTATGATGGAAACAGCTCCAGCGGCAATCGGTAGCCATTTCATTCTCTTCGTGAGGAAGAGTTGAACTGCGATTGCGAAAAGGACGGCAAAATAGGCAGACCTCGAATAGAGGAGCGCGAGAGACATTAGAATGACACACGTGCTCAGTACCGAGGTAAGGTTTCTCCTCGTATACATCCTCGCGATGGCTGCTGGAACGGCGAGAATATAGAAGGTGCCCAATTCGTTTCTGTGAGATCCGAGAACGAGGCGGTAGACGTCTGCGGTCTCCCGCATTCCCCTGGGCGCTCCTCCTTTGAAATAAAGAAAAGCGATCATGAGCGACAAGACGAGCGTCGAAAACACCAGAGCTCCCAGGACGGCCCCAACGTCGTTCTCTTTCGAAAACGCCCTCAATATGACGAAAAAAGGGATGAAGAAAATGACCGGCTTCAGGAAGGCGGAGAGGATGTACCGATCCATATCGAGCTTCGTAACACTGGCGGCATTGATGTCATCCAGATGGGGCAGGGATGCCGCAAAGCTCAGGGCGAAGAGACCGAGTGTCACAACCGCGAAAGGAAGAGCTCCCTTGGGGATCCTGCCAGCTCCCCCCTTGTGGACGAATGTCGTTACGATGACCACAAGTGCCAGCAGGTTCAACGGCTTGGCCCCGGGGAGAGGCAGAATACTCTGGTCGACAAAAGCGGTCCCCCCTACTGGGATCAGGATCAGAAAAAGATAGAAGAGGAACTTTGGTTTAAGGAAAGTGAAGACCACAGCCAAGTATCCGATCCCGATGAAGACGCCGAGACGGGTCGACTCAAGGGTACTCATCGAAATGACCAGTGCCGTACCTGCCAGGAGAAGGCCGGTGACCCAAACGGAGTCGAAAAAGTCGGTCGGAAGTCTCATTCTGAGATTCTGCACCGGTTGGTTCTCCGCGAATAGCCTAAGCAAGCCGGATGTGCTCCTGCGGCAGATGGGCGGTCGGCCGGACCGTCTCATAGATCTTTTCCATCCGAGTGGCTGCCGCAGAGGCGAGGAAAGTCGATTTCGCCTGCTCGTGGTTATGAAGGCTAATGGACTCGTAAAGCCCCCGATCGAGATAGAGGCGTTCGAGCAATGTGGCGAACACATGGGGGTCGTTACTGAGCGTGGAGAATCCATTCTCCGAATCGACGAAGAAGTCTTGTATGCCGCCCACAGCTCTTGTCACAACCGGCAGGCCGAAGGCCATACATTCGACAACCGTGTTGGGCAAGCCCTCACCATGCCAAGTAGGATTCAGCAAGGCATGCGAGTCTTCGAACAGGCGCATCTTCTCCGATCCTCCCACGTATCCGAGGAAGGAGACTTGCGCAAGATTCATCCTCTTCACATGCGTTCTTGCAGCCTTTAGATCAGGACCATCACCAGCGATTTGGAGCCGTACCTCCGGGTACTTCTCTTTCAGGATGTTGACGGTCTCGATGGCTTCGTGGACTCCCTTTTCCTTACAGATTCTCGACAAGAAAAGAATATTCCATTGGCGGTTGCCGAGGCGCCTGAGCAACGAGGCCTGGATGTCGAACCGGGCGATTGCTTCATCTTCGATCACCATGACCTCGTGGTGAATCGGTTGTTCGAAGCCCCATCTCCGCAACACCTCTTCGAAGCGTCTGGAAAGGACCACAAAGGCATCAGCCCCTCCATAGACTCTCTTGAATATCGTCATCCCAGGAGAGCGCCGGGAAAGGAACTCCTCGAACCATTTCTGCCAGCCGTGAAAGAAGACGACCACTCCTGCTCCACGCCGCTTCGCCAGGAGGAGAAAGACGCCATCCCTTATGACGGACTTAGGATCCATGGAGGGATTGATCTGAACGACGTGGTAATCATTCGACTTGAGTCGCTTGTGGTACCGCAGATAGTCTGAGGCGATCCTCCACACGTTTCGGCGAGTCATCTTCTCCGAGACCCTTCTGCCTACAATGAAATGTTCCGCCTTCGTGTGCCACCCCGCCTCCAACTTTCGGAAATAGGCCGCTACTCCGCCCGGATCATCCAAATCGGGATGCAGAATCAAGATCTTAGGACCCCGCCAAGAGCCCGGCCCCGAAGCAGGCTGTTCCAGGACGTGCGCCTGAAAAGCAGCCTTCTTGCACGGACCGGTAGCGCTCAATCGATGCCGCATGCCGGAGCCGGAAGTTGAATCCACGGGCGCCTACTCCTTCTGTACCCCAGAAGAGGTCACCTCCAGCATGGTCCCCAGAGCAGCCAGCATGGTAGACTGCCCCCAGTGGAACATGGGAGTTCTGTTCGTGACAAAAGGGTACTTTCTGAAATAGAAGTATCCTTGTTTGTCTTGCATGTGGCGGACGGTCCATCTTACCACTTCACTGGCCGTCTCCAGGGCGCAAGGCTGGTAGCCACGGAGGTTCACCAGCGTCTGTATCCCCTGGGAAGCACATTGGATATCGATCGGATATTTTCGTGTGCTGTAATATCTGGGTGCACCGTCCGCATCGAAGAACTTCCTGAAAAAGAAGTTGAAGCCGCTTCTCAGGCTGTGTTCGCAGGTTGCATCTCCGATTGCCTCCTTGTAGCCGTGCAGCGCTTCCAGCACATATCCCGTGTGGAAGCTATCCACCCACCGGAATTTGTTCGAGACCCCGTAGTACCAGCTGCCGTCACTCTCTTGATGCTTCAATGTGAAGCGGATCGCTTCTTCTGCCGGTCCAAGGAGCTCCGCTCTTCGGGTGTGTTTGTAGACTCGGGCCAACAGCCTGGCCGCCAGCGCATTTGCGTTGTGCACACATCCGCGGCGGGAAGCGGCGGAGTTGCCGCGCGGCGTGTACATGAAGCAGATGGTCCCATCGGCGTCTGTGTAACGAGCCACATCGCCCAGGAGGAACTCGCAGGCACTGGCCGCGGTGTCCAGGTGGCTCTTGTCGCCGAAAGCCTCGAAAGCCTGGCAGAAGGTGTAGCCGATCAGGGAGGTCCAGACGATCGACGGCACATTCGGCGGTATTCTCCCTCCCCGGGAGACGTAATCGAAATGATTTCCCCATGCGTACCCCGCATATCCACGACAGTAGTTGTCTCTGAGCCAGGTGAGACAGGATTCCATCTTGCGGTAATACGCGGGGTCTCCGGTTGCCTGGTAGAGCTTCAAGTACCCGACGGCGCAGTATCCCATCCCCTTGCTGCTGGTTTGTTTCTGGATCCCCAGAAGCGGCCTGAGATTCAAGGGGAACCTTCGGATGAGCTGCTGTTGTGCAATCTTCAAGAGATGGATTTCGAAGGTCAGGCGGCGAAGCGTTTCTCCGTTGAGTCCGTCAAACGGGTCGTAACCCTTCCATTGATTTCGTGTGATCCAGCCGTCGAGCCTTGTGATGCTCTCGGATAGCTCGTCTGCGGTGATCATCTGTTGTTTCACGTTCACTCCTGGTTCCGGTCTCCTGTCGCGACACTCTTCACTCGGCAGCGGTCAAAGAAAATCTGTGGCCTCTTGTACCGTCGCTCACACCGGCTGAAAGCTCGCCGCCGCCCTGCGCGGGATGAGGATCCGGTACGCCGCCAGCAGGTTCTTGGAGACGTGCTCCCACGCAAGCTCTTCCCGGATGCGGCGGGCGCCGAGCTCCCCCATCTTCTCCCGCTCCTCCGGGTGGTCCATGAGGTGCGCGATGGCCTCGGCAAAGGCCCTTTCATCGTTGGGGCACACGTAGAGCGCAGCCTCGCGGGCGGTGTATCTCGTTTCCTTGAGATCGAAGCTCACCACGGGCTTGCCGAGGGCCATGTACTCCATCACCTTGATCCAGGTAGAGACGTCGTTCAGCGGGCTGGAGGGGTCCGGGTCGACGCAGATTTCGGCGGCCGAGAGGTAGCGGAGCTTTTCCTCGTGATCGATATATCCCGTGAACCGGACGTGGTCCTGAATTCCCAGCTCTATGGAGAGTTGCTTCAGCGCCTCCAGGGAATCCCCGCTCCCGATGAGGACGCAGTAGAAATCGTCTCTCCCGAGATCGAAGCGCAGGCGCTTCAACGACCTGAGGAGATAGTCCACCCCGTCCTGCGGGTTCATGGCCCCCAAGTACCCGAGGATGTGCTTCCCGAGGCTCTTCAACCGTTCGTCCGGCGCGACCCGCCTCACGGTGGCGAGGTCGGGTCCGTTCCGGACCACGTACACGGCTTCCGGCTTCCTTTTGCCCCGCGCGATCTGGATTCCCCGGTAGGACTCGTTTGTCGCGATCGAGAGGTCGGCCACCTTGAGGGACAGGCGCTCCGCCATCAGAAGCCCTCTGCGGATGAGATCGCTTCCTTTCCCGAACCTGGAAATGTACAGTTCCGGCGAAAGGTCGTGGTGGTCGAAGACGAACTTCTTGCCAAGGAGCTTGTACGCCGCGCCGATCACGAACATGGTGTCCGGCGGGTTGTGGACGTGGATCACGTCGAAGCCTTCGCGCAGGAGAAGGATCGGGCTGACAAGCGCCCCCAGGCCGGTGAAGTAGGCGTACTGGAGGACATAGGCGGCCGCCTGCAGGAGTCGGCGGGGAAGGGACGCAGCCCCGTTCCCTTTCGCTGTCGACGCCCTCTCGAACAGGCTCGGTTGCGGTACCCTGTAAACCCGGACGCCCTCGACCGTCTCCCGGCTCTTCTCCCCCTTCCCCTTCAGGGCGAGAACGGTGACCTTGTATCCGTTCCGGGCCAGGGTGTAGGCCTCGTTCCGGACCCGAGGATCGTGGGGAAAGTAGTTCTGGACGAGCATGAGAACGCTACCAGCAGATGCCGCAGTATCGTTCATGAGGCCCTCTCAGAAGGTTGGGGATTCGAACCATGTCCACGATCACCTTTCCGGAATCGAGCCGGGAGAGGACGCCGTCGAGCTCGGGGCACCGGTTGCCGACGACCAGAACGTCGGACTGCTCGATGACCTCCTCGGCCGACGCTTTCATGAGGCAGGAGATGTGGGGAATCGTCTTCTCGATATATTTCCGGTTCGCCCCGATGAGCTTCGTCAGGGAAACCTCCCGGTCGTAGATGCGGATCTGGTAGCCCTTGCCGATGAGCTTCTCGACAAGATCCACGAGCGGGCTCTCCCGCAGATCATCGGTCGCCGGCTTGAAGCTGAGCCCGAGGACTCCGACCCTCTTTTTCCCGGTCCTCTCCACGAGGGTAAAGGCCTCACGGATCTGCCGCTCGTTGCTCGGGAGGACGGCGGCGAGGACCGGGAGCTCCAGATCGAGCTGCTTGGCCTTGTAGAGCAGGGCCCGGAGGTCCTTGGGAAGGCAGGAGCCACCGAAGGCGAACCCGGGCTTCAGGTACTGCGCGGAAAGGTTGAGCTTCGTGTCCGTGCAGAAGATCTCCATCACTTCATGACTGTCGATGCCGAGCCTCTTGCACCAATTGCCGATCTCGTTTCCGAAGCAGACCTTCAGGGCGTGAAAGGCATTGCAGACGTATTTCACGGCTTCGGCGGTCCGGATCCGGGTACGAATGACAGGGGCGTCGACCTCCCGGTACAGCTCGGCCACCCGCCCTCCGCTCTCTTCGTCCAGCTCGCCGATCAGGGTGAAGGGAGGTTTGCGGAAATCTCTGAGGGAAGTCCCCTCGCGGAGAAACTCGGGATTCACGCAGACGCCGAAGTCCACGGATCTTCTCTTGCCCGAGGACCTCTCGAGGATGGGAATGAGGACCTCTTCCGTGGTCCCCGGAAGCAGGGTGCTCCGGACGTTCACCACGTGACGCGTGTGTTGGCGGCGCAAATAGCCGCCGATCTGCTCCGCGACCTTGCACACGGATTCCAGATTCAGGCTTCCGTTCGAGTAGCCCGGGGTCCCGACGCAGACCATGGAGACCTCTGCTTCCGGAAGGCGCTCCAGGTCATTCGTCGTGGCCAGCAGCCTCCCGGAGCGGATGGCTTCCCGGATGGCTTCCGCCAGCCCCGGCTCCACGATAGGACTCTTGCCCTTGTTGAGGACCTTCACCTTGTTCGAGTCCACGTCGACGCCGGTGACGACGTGACCCTGGTTTGCAAGGCAGGCGGCCGAGACACAGCCTACGTAGCCCAGACCGAAAAGATTGACTCTCATCTGCCTTCCACTCGCAAGGCGCTCCATGCACCCGGGTGCGCGCCGGCAGGTGCGGCGCATCGTCCCCGCCAGAACCGCGCGACTTCCCTGGGCAAAGCGTTCCAGAACAAATTCTCGTACCGCTGCCGGACGTGGGAGAGAAACTCGAGGTAGAGACGGACCGGGTATTCCCCGGGTCGGAAGCTCCCCGCTTGAAAGCGCATGTAGTCCGGGTGGGCGATCAGCAGGGCCATGCCGCCTTTTTCGGCGATCCAGGCGAGCTTCTCCTTCCACACGGCGATGCCCGGCTCTCGGAGCAGTACGAACAGGGTGAAGTCCTGCGGGAGCGTGTAGGGAAGCTCCACGTAGCCCCCTCGGTCCCCGCGCGGCTCCACAAAGAACGGAAAGATCGTCCTCGCGCCGTCAGGTTGGGGCTCAAACGGGTCGGTGTCAAAGGTCGAGGCGTCGTATTCGATCTCCAGGTCCCGGATCCAGTCCAGGTTGTGCTGCATGGAAGGCGAGCGGAACCCGACTGCCCTCCACTGGCGCAGGTAGGCGTTGATCTTTTTGGCGCGGAGGTCGAACTCGGCCCTGGACTCGTAAAGCCTCCCGTCGTGGAGCAACCCGTGCACCCCAATCTCGAAGCCTCCTCGGGCGAGCTCATCCCGCAGTCCCGCCGAAACCGTGTAGCGCTCGGGGACGAAGTTGAAGGCGGACCGGAGCCCCAGCTTCTCTTCGAGCGCCGCCAGCTCCGCGCATCTTCTGTGCCCCGCGGCCGTTTCCACGTCGTGGGTGAGGACCAGGGCGAAGCGCTTGCCCTGCGGCCATCCGCGCCACCCCCGGGGAGGGTCGCCTGCCGCCCTGTCCACGGGCCAGGTATCCTGATGCAGGCGGCGCACTCGCGCCACCCACTTTCGGCGCAGCAGGATTTGCAGGCGCCTGGGCAGGACGGGCTTCATGAGGTAGTAGACGCGGCTCAGGAGGCTCATGTGCGAATTGCCAACCGATGACGTTTGAAGGAACTCTGCATCTGATGCGCCCCGCACTCTGACCTGTGTCTCTACGGGGGCGAGGGTGTAGGCTCGGTCGCCTGCTGCGAGATCTTCGCCCCCCCTTTCGTAAAGGGGGGCTGGGGGGATTTCGGATGGAAAAGGCTGAGCTCGAAAATCCCCCCTACCCCCCTTTTTCAAAGGGGGGCAAAAGAATAGACGCAGAGTGGTTTGCTCGCCTCAACGTTAACCCCTCATCCTGACCTTCTCCCTTCGGCGAGGGGAGAAGGGACGAAAAAATCGACGGCGGAGGATGCCTGCCTGGGACCCAGGAAGTCCCGGATCGCCTCCGCTACTTCACGGATCCGATCCGGCTCGAGCTCGGGGTACATGGGCAGCGAAAGAACGGCCGAGGCCGCCGCTTCGGAGACGGGAAACGACCTCGTTCGGTAGCCCAGGCCCTCGTAGGATTTCTGCAGATGCAGGGGAATCGGGTAGTGGAGCCCGGTTGCGATCCCCTTCTTCAGCAGGTGATCTTTCAATCCGTCCCGCTCACGCGTCCGGACCACGTACAGGTGATAGACGGCCCTGCCCCAGGCGGCTTCGTAAGGGACCGTGAGCCCTTGCACGTTCTCCAGGAGCCGTCTGTACAGCCGGGCGGCTTTCCGGCGGTTCTGGTTCCATTGGCGGAGGCGCCTGAGCTTGATCCGGAGGACGGCGGCCTGCACCGCATCCAGCCTGCCGTTGTATCCCTCGGTCTCGTGGATGTACTTCCTGGACTGACCGTGGTCCCGGAGCATGCGGATCCTGGCCGCGATCTCCTGGTTGCTCGTGGTCACCGCCCCCGCCTCGCCGCAGGCTCCGAGGTTCTTTCCGGGGTAGAAGCTGAACGCCCCCGCGACCCCCATGGAACCGGCCTTCCTCCAGGAGCGTTCCTTGCGCAGGAAGCATTCGGCTCCGTGCGCCTGGCAGGCATCCTCGATCACGCACAGACCGTGCCGGGCGGCGATCTCCAGGATGGGGTCCATATCGGCCGGATGGCCGTAGAGATGGACGGGAACGATTGCGGCCACGGGCAGGTGAGTGGTTCTGTCCACGGGGTAGCGGTCGCCGCGCCGGTGCAGGCAGCCGTCGCTCAGGTAGGCACCGAGCTTTGCCGGGTCCATGGTGCAGGTCCGTTCGTGCACGTCGACGAACACGGGGACCGCTCCGGCCTGTGAGATCGCCTCGGTCGTGGCGATGAACGTGTGCGGCACGGTCAGGACCGCCTGGCCCGGCCGGATGCCGCAGGCCATCAGGGCGAAGCGCAGGGCGTCCGTGCCGCTGCTCACGCCGACGCAGTCCGCGGTGCCGCAAAACGCCGCGAACTCTCTCTCGAAGGCCTCCACCTCGGGCCCTCCGACGAAGCAGGCCGTGCGCAGGGCTTCGCGGAACATGCCCACGAGCTCTTCTTCGAGCGCCGCATGCTGCGGCTTGAGGTCCAGGAACGGGATGCTCATGGTGATTTCTCGCTTCTTCGTACGCGCGCCGGATTGCCGGCAACGACGGCTCCTGCCGGTACGTCCCGGGTGACCACGCTTCCCGCGCCCACCATGGCGCGCTCGCCGATGGTCACGTCCCCCAGCACGGTCGCCCCGGATCCGATCGAGGCGCCCTTCTTCACCACCGTGGGTAACACGACCCAGTCTTTCTCGCTTTGGAGCCGGCCCGAGGCATTCGTAGCCCTGGGGTGCTTGTCGTTGATGAAGGTGACGCCGTGGCCGACGAAGACGTCGTCCTCGATCGTCACCCCCTCGCAGATGAAGGTGTGGCTTTGGATCTTGCAGTCCGAGCCGATCACCGCGTTTTTCTGGATCTCGACGAAGGGGCCTACCCGGGTGCGGTCTCCGATGCGGCAGCCGTAAAGATTCACGAACTCACCGATCCACACGTCCCGCCCGAGGCGGACGTCCGGGGCGATGCGCCTGAGAGGGTGCGGGGCAGCCGCGGAATGGCGCCGGAAGACCGAGCCGGCCGCGCTGCGGGGCGCGCGGGTTACCCGGGCGAGAAGCCGGACCCAGGCCTCGAGCGCCGAGCGTGCCCGCGACACGGGTGCCGCGGCCGCGACACCGCTCGGCCTGCCGGATCGGAGATCCTCATCGATAGCCCGCGGGACCGGCTGCCGGCCGCGGCGCCCGGCTCGTTCAAGCAGCATGTTCCAACAATCCCGCATACCTCACCGGAACCTGCGCACCGTGGCGTTTCAGGGATTCGCTTGCGGCCTCGAGGACGGAAACGACCCTCAGACCGTCGTAGCCGCAGGTCCGGGGAGACAGGTTCTTTTCGATGCATTCGAGGAAATGGCTGCACTCGAGCCGGAGCGGCTCGTAATCCTCGATGCGGGGGGAGTAGATGTCACCGTAGCGGTAGGAGAACTGGAACTCTCCATAATTGTCGTAGTAGGAGGGGGCCTGGACTCCCTTGTCGTAGATCTTGATCTTCTCCTGCGGCTCGGTGTCATTGTAGACGAGCATCTTCTTGGTGCCGACGATGGTCGTCCAGCGGATCTTGTTCGGGTCCAGCCAGCTGTTGTGGATGAAAGCGATGGTCGCGTCCGAGAAGAAGAGCGTCATGGTGGCGACGTCTTCGATGCCTTTCTGGTAATGGGCGCCACCCTGGCAGTTCACGGACAGGCAGGTCTTGCCGAGGACATAGGTGATGATGGAGATGTCGTGGGGCGCCAGGTCCCAGATCACGTTGATGTCCTTCTGGAAGAGCCCCAGGTTCAGCCGCATGCTCTGCACGTACAGGATGTCCCCCAGCTCTCCCCGGCTCACGATCTCCTTGATCTTGTTGACCGCGGCCGTGTACTCGAAGGTGTGTCCCACCATGAGGACCTTGCGCTGCGCCTCGGCCAGGCGGATCAGGTCGACGCAGCAGTCGGTCGAGTGGCACAGCGGCTTTTCCACGAACACGTGTTTGCCGCGCAGGAGAGCGAGCCGGGCCAGCTCGTGGTGGGAGCGCACCGGGGTGGCAATGCCGATGGCGTCGATCGCGGGGTTCTGCAGGAGCTGGTTGTGATCCGTCGTGATCTGAATGCCGGGAAAGAGAGTCTTCATGCGGTCGAGCTTCTTGGTGTCGAAATCGCAGCACATCAGGACCCTGCAGTTCGGGAGCTGGAGAAAGTTGCGGATCAGGTTGGGTCCCCAATAGCCGCAACCGATGATGCCGATGTTCACCATGACTCACCTCGAAGACGCTCCGTGCCGGTCCGGTTGTCGACAGCGGCGTCTTGGCAAAGAGAAATGAGAGGGGAGCAGCTACGGCTCACCTGTGAAGGGGCTCTTCGACGGGTAGCCTGCTCCGGCGTGGGCTTCGCCCGGACCCGTGCCGTGCCGGCTCGGGCGCCGGATCAGTACGCTCCCTCGGCCGACAAAACGGCGCGGAGTGTCTTCAGGAGGATCTTGCAGTCGGCCCAGAGAGACCAATTGTCCGCGTATTGAAGGTCGAGGCGTACCATGTCGTCGAAGCTCGTCTTGCTCCTGCCGCTGACCTGCCAAAGGCCCGTCAGCCCCGGCTTGACGTCCAGGAACCTGGCGGAATGCCATGGCTTGTACTCCTCGACTTCGTAGGGAATGGGCGGGCGCGGGCCCACCAGGCTCATGTCCCCCCTGAGCACGTTACAGAGCTGAGGCAGCTCGTCCAGGCTGGTCCTTCGCAGGACCCGGCCGAGCCGGGTCACGCGCGGATCGCGGCACATCTTGAAAACAGGGTCTTCATGAGGATCGGGGCGGATCTTGTGGTCTCTCCCGTTGATGTAACCGGTCACGAAGTCTTTGTGGGATTCGGGGTCCGCCCCCGCTGCCATCGAGCGGAACTTGTAGAACACGAACCTGCGGCCGCGGTAGCCGACTCTCTGCTGTCGAAACAGCGCCGGTCCCGGGGAGGTCAGCCTGATGAGGGCAGCGATCCCGAGCATCGGGATACAGGCCAGGAGGAGGATCCCCATCGCCCCGGCGATGTCCACCAGCCTTTTCAAGGCGCGCTCGAAGGAGCTGGAGCCGGGCGGGAACAGGGTCCCGTCGTCAGGCTGGTCAGGCGGCCTTCTCGAGGGGTCGTCCGGACTGTTGTCCTGCGTGCCCGCTCTTTTCGGCCTCACCGGGGTTCCGCCGAAGGAGCGCACGCAAAAGCAGTCGGTCAGTCTTTCAGGGTCCAGCGCGGCCGACCCTTTGGCGATGCTGGCGACGATCTTCTCTCGAAACCTGAAGGCGCCGGCCAAGGGCGTGTCGGGCAGGATGACGCCGATCCTCTTGCGATCGAGCCAGCCCTTGATGTCCGTTTTTCGAGGTTCCGAAGCGAGGCTTCGCACGACCTGCTCCTCCAATTTGCGGCAGGATCTGTAGGTGCCTCCTCCGTTGAGGGCCGAGGGCATCCGGAGGAGGTCGGCAATCAATACCGAAAACGGGGCTCCCGTGCGCCGGGTCCGCTCCAGCTCCTCCCGGAGGCGCAGGAGGAGGTACGGCCTGCCGTGGAGCCCCGTGGCTCTTGCCAGGGACGGAAATCGATCGTCCCGGGCGCTTTGCCGGCTGGGGAGAATCTTCATATCCGATCCCTTTGAAAAGGAGAGGGTGCCGACTGAGGGTGCGGCGCGGAGGTCGTTTGACACCCGCGAGAGGAAGGAGCCTGTTGGGACAGGCTCTAGCTACTTGTAATAGCGATAATATGAGGAGTAACTGGAAGTCTCGAATTCGGCCCGGTTGAGAACCACGCCGATAATCTTCTTGCGGTCGAGCTCCTGGATCTCCCGCTTCACGAGATCCCTCTGGGTGCTCTCCGCCAGGATGACCAGCAGGATGGCGTCCACCATGCTGCAAAGCACGTTCGGCTCGGAAGTGGAGCCCAGGGGCGTTGAATCGACGATGACGTAGGCATTGTCGTAGCGCTCCGTCAGAAAACGGAGGAGGTCCTTCATCCTGTCTGCAGCGACCAGCTCGGCAGGGTTTACGGATGGATTGCCCGCCGGCAGAACGTAGAGCCCGTCGATGTCGGTGCCCACCAGATATCTCTCGACGTCGGTCTCCTCTGCCAGCACGGCCGCAAGGCCGGAGCTACCCTTGAGGCCGAGGAGAGCGCTCAGGTTTCGCCTTCTCATGTCCGCGTCGATCAGGATGACTGTCGAGCCTTCCCGGCTCGCCAGCACGGCGGACAGATTGATGGAAACCGTGGTCTTGCCCTCGCCCGGCAGGCAGCTCGTGACGAGCACGGAGCGCAGGGGCTGCTCCTCCCGGCGCGCGGCAAGGATCCTCCTGAGCTTTCGGAACTGCTCGGTCATGACGGAGTCCGCCTCGGGAAGATGCCTGCAGACCCGAACGCTCCCGGGGAGACCGTGGGGCAAGACCCTCGGATGGGACACTCCCCGGGAAACGAGCCGGGGTTGGGCAGAGAGGAAGGGAGGCTCCGGCGGGCCCTCCTTCCACGGCGAGGAACCCTCCGGGGAAGCAGAAGGGATCCATGACTTCGGCTGGACGTTCTCGTCGGGTTTCTTCGTCACGGCTTTCTTCTCTGCCTTCCTGGGCTTTCCTGCGCGGAAGCGTTCTGACAATTTGATTCTCCGCCGCCCCGAATGTTTCGGCGCCTTCACTGCTTCGGAAGGACCGCTACCACCGGAAGCTCCAGGCTCTCGCTCACGTCTTCGCGGGTGCGGAACACCGGGTAGACGAACTCCTTGAGGAGGACGAGCCCTGTGCCGGCAACAAAGGCCACCAGGGCTCCGACCAGGATGTTGAGCAGCATTTTCGGTCTCACGGGCTGTGATCGAATCGCGGCCGGCTCGATGACGCTGATGTTGGAAATTTTTTGCTGGTCCATGCTCTCCGATATCTTCGCCTCTTCAAACTTGCTCAGATAGAGCTTGTAGTTCGACTCCCGGATGGCCACTTCCCGATGGAGCTCACCCAGGCGCTGCTCGATCCCATCAAACGATTTGAGCTTCTCCCGCAGAGTTGCAGCCTGGGCATCGCGGCTGGTCACTTTCGCCTGGAGGGCAGCAAGCTGGGCCCGCGCCTTCAGCAGATCGGTCTCGAGACTCTGGCGCAGGGGGCTCTCGCCCGAAACCACGGTGACCTGCCCCTTCTGCTCCTCCTCCGCGATCATCTTCCTGACCCGGGCGGTCTCTTCCTTGAGGCCCTGCAGCTCCAGCTCGACGAGCCTGGCTTTCAGCGCCGCGAGCGTGCCCGATTGCTGGTTCACGGTTTCCTGGAGTCGAACGTTGTGGCTGAGCGAGGAAAGGCGCCTCTCGAGAGAGGCGATGAGCATCGAAGTCTCCCCGATCTCGCTTCGGGTCTGGAGGGTTTCCGCCTCCAGGCTGGAAAGGGTCTGAAGAAGGTTTGATTTCTGCTCGTTCAGAGACGTGATGGAGTACTTGCTCTTGAACGCCTCCAACTTCTTTTCAGACTCGGTTAGCTTCTCGCCCCACTGGTTGGCTTGGTTCTTGAGGAGATCGTACGTCTCCGGGTCGGTGTGCACCATCAGGTGATGGATCAGGTAGATGTCGACGAAGGTGTCGAGCGCCTGCTTGGCGACCTCCGGGTCCCCCCAATCAAAATTGAGGTCGATCACGTTGCTCTTGGGCACGACGGATACACCGAGTCTGGACTGGATGATGCGGCTGGCAGTTTCGGCAGAAGGAAGCTCTTTCCTCCTGCCCCCCTTGAATACCAAAGCCTTGTAGCTGCGATCCGGGAAGCTGAACAGTTGCTCCAGGCCCATCCGCTCGATCAGCTTTCTTGCCAGCAGAGGGCTCTTCAGGATCTCGATCTCCGAGTTGAGCTTGTAGTCCTGGGTAGTGGAGCGGTCCGTCACCACAGGCACGTCCCCGGCAGGGGAGACGTAGACGTCCTCCCTGCCGGGCTTGACGAGGAGGCGGGAGGAGGCCCGGTAAACGGGAGACTGCAGGAGGGAGCCGGCGGCGACGGCGAGGGCCGTCGCCACAACCAGGGCCAGGATCCTCCACTTGTTCTTTTTGAACCCGTGCCAGGCGATCTGGACTTTGACGAGGTTCAGAGTCGAGTTTTCCATGGCGGCCTCCCCGGCCTCCAGCCAGGCTCCGGAACGTTCTCGAAAAGGTCCTTCTGCGCCGTGATCCTGGCCAGGTAGCGGTTGTCTTCGAACTCCTGGGTATCGATATTGGACGATCGCTCGATCCGCTGGTAGTCGAGCGACACGAACAGCCAGGGCAAGACCTGGCAAGTCAGAGAGGCCCTGCCGCTCAGGATCGTGTCTCTCCGGTCGATATCCTCGAAGTCGTCTCTTTCGATGTAGAAGTATCCTTCTGCCCAGAGTTTCTCGAGAACCTGGAGCGCCGGGTGCAGGCCGGCCCGCCAGAATTCATAGAACCCCAGCAGCTCCGCGCCCACGAAGTCCGCGTCGAATCCTCCCTCTCCATACGCCTCGACCTCCAGCCGCTTGTAGCTGCCGGAGAGGTCGGCGCGGCCGGAGGGACTCTCCCCTTCGTTGCGCGTCTCGTTGCGCAGGGCGTACCCCGCCGTGACGATGAGGAAGGTCGTTTCCGTGAACCGGTGTGAAAACCCGAGCCTCGGGTCGTGCACGGTGTAATCGGGGAAGCCCTCGGACTCTCGATCGAAGGCGACCCGGTCGTACCGGTACTCGGCAAGCAGTGCGGTCCTGGGGTTCAGCGAATGGGTGTAGCGGAAGAGCGCTACATCCTCATCGTGGGACCTTGAAGCTATGGGAGGTGTTGTCCCGCCGTAGTTCCGGTCGAACCGGTCGTAGACAACCTCGACCTGATTGGGAGCGTTGATCTGAAAAGACAGTGCGGCGCCGTAAGCGTTCCCGTCCTGGTCCGCCACGTCTTCGGCATCATTTCGAAGTAAGTTGTTCCGGTAGCGCAGGGTAATGGAGCGCCCCTCGCCGAAGCGGAAGCGGAGCTCGGGACGGACGATGTTGCGGGTGTAACGGAACCTCTCACCCCTGCGGATGGAGGGGCGCTCGAAGGTCACCAGGCCGGTGAGCTCGACCGGATTTTCGGAGCGCACGAAGGCCTCGCTCAGAGCCAGCCTCAGGCGGCCGAAGTCTTTCCTGGCCTCCAGGTGGCCCAGATGGCCGGAATAATCCAGCTCCGGCGAATCCTGGAAAAAGGACCTCGTGTACTGATAGTCCAGGACCACCTCGTCCGTGGGGCTCTGGTGCGCCAGGTCGATCCCCGGCGAAACGGTCGTGATGAAGTCGTCCGTCATGTCGTCATCGGAAAGAAACAGGTTGTCGTCGTACTGACCCTCGGCGTACAGGCGCGGGGTGATGCTCCAGCGCGCCGCCGCCGATCGAGGCAGCAGGGCGGCCGTGAGAATTGCCAGGAGGAGCAGGCGGAGGGTCGCGAGCCTCTTCATGCTGCTCTACGGGACCACGATCGTGTCGCCGCGTTTCAGGACGAAGTTTCGGGACAGGTCTTCCCCGGAAACGATTTCGTTGTAGTTGACCCGCAGGCTCTCCTTGGAGCCGCCGCGCTGGGTAATCAGAGTGATCTTGCGCTTCTTGGCCCACTCGGTGAGGCCGCCGGCCATGGAGATTGCTTCAATGAGGGTGGTGCTGCCGGTGATCGGGTAGACGCCCGGCCTGACCACCCGACCCAGAACGCTCACCCGGCAGCTGTGGGTCGCCCGGACGATCACGGTGACCTTCGGGTTCTCCAGATAGGGGCTGAGGGCTTCGGCGATCCGGTCCTTGAGGTCCTGGACGGTGAGGCCTTCGGCCTGCACGTACTGGACCAGGGGGATGGATATCCGCCCGTCGGGCATGACGGTGACCTGCCTGGAGAGCTGGTCGTTCCGCCAGACGAATATCTCGAGCTCGTCCCCGATCCCGATCACGTAGTCACCGGGCACGGCCATGGGGAGCGCCGGGAGCATGTGCTCGGAAGCGCGTCCGTCCAGCGCGTCCGCCAGAATCGGGTCACCGGGCGGCAGCCCTGCCGGCCCTTGCCCGAGGGCGGCGGAGGCAGAGAGGGTCAGAACCAACGGGACGAAAACGGAGAAAAAACGTTTCATTCTGCACCTCGCTCGAAGGCGTTCGCGGACTCATCCATGCTGCTGCGAGCGGTGCGCCTGCGGTGCCAGGGCAAGGCTCCGCCCGCCCCTGCAGGGGAACCTGATGACAAACCACCCCCTTTTGCGGACCAGAGCTGCTTCGATCTCAACGGACTCTTCTAAGGTGCCTTACATGGTTGCGCACAACTCCGGGACCTGCTCCCGGAAAATCTTCAGCATTTCTCGAGGCACCAGGCGGGGACCTCCACCCGGCTGCCTTCCCTGAGGAATCGCATCAGAACCTTGACGCGTCCTCGGCTGTCCGTGGATCCGTCGACGAGACCCATCAACCCCTCCAGGGGACCGCTCGTCACCCGGACCGGGTCCATGCGCCGCCATCGGTCCACGGGCCGAATGTAACCTTCTTTTCCGGTTCTCTTTTCGAGGAAGTCGATGATGGAGTCATCCAGAGGAAGGGGCCCTTCCGTGTTTCCAACCATCCTCTTGACTCCCTTCGCCCAGATCACCTTGTAATAATCGTGCGGCACGGAAATCTTTACGAAAAGATAGCTTGGAAACAGCGGTACCACGCGCTTCTGCCGGCCCTGTGGCGCCGGGCGCCCTTCGTCGATCCGCGGCAGGAAGACATGGATCATCTTTTGTTCGAGGTGATCCCGGGCGACTTCTTCGGCGTGGGGCTTGGTGTAGACGACGTACCAGAGTAGCGTAGTGAGGGCATTGTGGCGGGGCATTTCCAGCCTGATCTCCGATCCATTTCCGCGGGACGCGGCCGGATGCAAATTCATTCCCTCTGTGGAAAACTATGCTAACAAACCGTTCTGTAATACATACACTACCGCACTCGGCGAACATACGATGCCCGCAAATGATGGAAGGTTGCTCGGCGGGGAAAAAGATTCTCGGAGGCTTTCAAGCCGAGCTTGGCGAGCGCAGCGAAGTCGGAAATTTGCCAGGCCCTGCGAAGTCGGAGATTGTGAGGCTCTGTCAAGCCGAGCGTTGCGAGACCTGGGAGGTCAGAGAGTGCGGGGCTCTGAAAAAGTCGGAGATTGCGAGGCCTTGCGAAGCAACCTCCCGCCCCCCCCTGCTGCGGCGATCGGTTCGGCGGGTTCTTTCGGCGGGTCGTTCACTCCTCGCTGCGCACGGCGCCGGACCAGTGCACGCCGGGCGCTCCGGCTTGCTCCGCCGCCGCCTTGAGCGCCTCCATGCGTTCCCGGCTCATGAGCGCCGCGTCTCGCAGCGCAAAAGGGATGGCCAGCCGGTCGTATTGGCCGATGCAGAGATTGTTGAAGGCCAGCAGGTCGTAGCGCCTCACGTTCGGCATGTGTCGGGCGATGAAGCGCGCCACGGAGCTGACGTTCTCCACGCTGTCCGTGAATCCGGGAATCACGGGCGTGCGGACCCAGATCGCGAGCTCCGGAATCTTCCCCAGCCGGCGCGCATTCTCCAGGATCGGCTCGAGGCGGACGCCGGTCATCTGTTCGTGCAGGGCGGGATCCATCTGCTTCAGATCCAGGAGCAGCAGATCTACGTGAGGGACCACCTTCTCGTACCGGCCCCAGGCCGCGATGCCGCTGGTGTCCAGCGCCGTGGACAGCCCCTCGTCCTTGCACTGCCTGAGAAATGCTGCCACGAAATCGGCCTGGAGCATGGGCTCGCCGCCCCCCAGGGTGATGCCGCCGCCGCTGTTGCGGAAGAAAGGCTCGTCTTTCTTGACTTCCCGGACCAGCTCCGCGACGGACCATGGCTTGCCGACCACCTCGAGGGCGGCTGCCGGGCAGGCCTCCTCGCACCGGCCGCAGGCGCTGCAGCGCTCCCGGTCGATGCGCATGCCGCCGGCCGTGAGCTCGAGCGCCTGCTCCGGGCACGCCTTCAGGCAGTCCCGGGCTCCGATGCACCGATTGGCGTACCAGAGGAGCTGGGGCTTCGGCGACATGCCCTCAGGATTGTGACACCAGGGGCAGGACAGAGGGCAGCCTTTGAAGAAGACCGTGGTCCGGATCCCGGGCCCGTCTTCGGTGGAGAAACGCTGGATGTTGAAAATCGTCGCGTTCATGGCCGTCCTACCCGTAGAGGCGAAAGATTTTTCGCCCCGGAATCTCAGGAGGTTTTGCCGAGCTCCTCACCCACCACTTTGCGGTACAGCTTGAGCAGCGCTTCGGGCAGGGACCAGATGTCCTCGATGACCATGTAGCGCGACTCGGGGCACATCCTTTTCAGGTAATCCTCCCCGTTACGGTCTACGGTGATGCAGTAGGTATGGGTGCCGTCCTCCTCGAGCTCGGCCAGAGCTCGGGCCGTATCCTCGACCGCATAGTCGTGGCTCGAGCGGCTTTCACCGTAGTCCTGGTCCTGAGGAAAGCCGTCGCTGATGAGAAAAAGGTTTCGGCGGCGGGCTTCTTCCTTCCGCAGCTTGACCCTGCAGTGGCGCAGGGCCGTTCCCATGCGGGTGCTGCCGCGAGGCTCGACACCGCTGATCCGCTCCTTCACGAGGGTGCCGTATCGCTCGGAGAACTCCTTGATCGCGTAGAACTCCACCTGCATCCGGCCGGCACCGGAAAATCCGTAGATACCGTAGCGATCGCCCAGCGGCTCCAGGGCCTCGGTCATGAGGACGAGGGCTTCTTTTTCGATGTCGATGATCCTCTTGGTCGCCGAGGGGCCGAGTTCGCCGCCATCGGGTTGCCCAACCGGCTCGCCGCGATGCGCGGAAAAGGCCCAGGAGGCGTGCGCCAAGGTGTCGTTGACGGGGTTCGATGCGTGTTGAAAGACAGGCGCCGTGCGGCCCTCCTCCTGCCCGTCCGGGACCCGCACCCGCTCGTCCGTGCTGGAGCTCATGTCGAGCAAAAACAGGGTGGAGACCTCGCGCTCGGTCCTCCGGCGTTCGCGGTACAGGCGGTCCGAGCCCGTGATCCCGCATTGCCGGTCCACGATCGACTCGATCGTGCGGTCGAGATCGATGTCGTCCCCGTCCAGCAGGGCCCTTTCCATCCGGTACCGCTCGGGCCGGAGCATCTCGAACTGCCTGCGCAGAGATGCAATGAGCGGCCCGTAGACGGTCCGGACCTCCCGGGCGAAGTCCTTCCGGCTCCTTATCGCTTCCTTCTCGAGCAGACGGCACCAGTCCTGCCGGTACTCCGCTATCAGCGCATCCCACTCATCATAGTAGAAGACTCTCTCCTCGGGATCGCGGAACGACCTGCGGCGCTCGCGGCGCAGGGCCCAGACCCTGCGCAGGCGATCTCCCTCGCGTTCCTCCGGCCGCTTGCGCAGGAGAGAATGGGGGCCCCGGGGTGCCTCGCAGAAAAAGATCAGCCCCTGCCGGGCATCTTCATCCGGCGCAAGGCTCAGGGCCGGCTCGAGCCCCTGCTCCAGCAGACGCTTGAGCTCCTCCAGGGACAGCGATTGCCAGGGGCCTTCTGCTGCCGGGCCGGAGGTGACTTCCCGCACCTCCTGCCGGGCCTGAAGCCCCTTCTGGGTGAGACCGATATCGGTGTGGCCCCGCATCTCGATGCGCAGGCCCAGCTCGCGCGCCGAGAGCGATTCACTGCCCGCATTCTGCCCGTCCGCATCGAGCTCGCCTTCCTGACGCAGACCCGAAAGGGCCTCGGACGGGGAGATCTCTTCCGGCTGCGCGAGCAGCGAAAACGCCGCGAGCGCATCCGCTTGCGCTTTATCCCGCGACTCCAGCTGCCGCCTGAAGAGCCCGTAGATCTCGGTCGCGGCGACGGCGGCGTCCTCCACGCTCGCGCCGGGCCGATAGCAGCCCCCGAGGAGGCGCCTCAGAGATTCGGAAAGGCCAAGGTGAGGGTCCGGGATCCGCACCCGATCCGGATCCAGCGACAGCCGCAGCAGGACCTCGAGGAGATCCTGCAGGCGGGTGCTCTCCGCCAGGGGAGGGCGCCGGGCGAGAAGGTCGTCCACGAAGAACCCCATGTCCCTTTTCAGGCCCGGGTAACGGAAGCGCAGATGCGCGTCCACCCGGCCGTCCTCCACCAGGGTGAAGATCGTCCGCGCCAGGCCGGGGGCCGGGAAGAGCCGGTAGAAGATCTGGATGTGGGACATGAAGTCGTCCTGCAGGCCGTCCGTCCGGATCGACGGTTTCCATCTGCCCAGGAGCGGATGGCGGGCGAGCGTCCTCAGGTATTCGAAGAGCGAGAAAGCGAACGTCCCGGCTTCGAAGTAGGCCGCCTGATGAGAGCACAAGATCTTGTAGTAGAGGACGTTTTCTGCGCGTGTGGGATAGTCTTCCACGCGCGGGGGCAGATAGATGGCAAGCCCGTCCGTGGAAGGGTAGATGCGCGACAGGAGCCCGGCCTGGGGCGTGAGGCCGTCTTCCGTGCTGCGCACCGCCAGAGGTCTGCCGCTCAGCCCGTGCGCGTAAAGGCGCAGCGATCCGCGCACCTCGGACAGGCTCACGCCCTGCGCTCCCACGCCGAGCGAGTCCCTGCCGGAAACCGTGGCGAGCGAAAAGAAAGCTTCTCCGGCCCGGTGGCCCTTCGCAAGGAGCCGGATCCCCTGTTCGACCCACGGGCCGATCCCCGCGGAGCCCAGGGCCTGATGGATGTGGTAGAAGTGAGAGAGGAAGCCGTAAGCAGCCATGCCCGAGACAGCGGCCACGCGACGGGCCGCGCGGATGGCGACCGCGGTCGCTTCCTCGGGGAGCATTGCGAGCAGGTCCGGAAGGAACCGGAGCAGGGCCCTCGTGTGCTCCGGCACCGTCCTGGACATGAACAGGACCAGCTCCAGCCCTTCGGCGCTCAGGTCCGGAGTCAGCCGCGACCGGTACGCGTCCAGGAGACTGCAAACCTCCCGGCGCCCCTTGTTCGAGACGGGTCCGCGACCGAGCAGCGCCAGAAGGATATCCTCCGCCACCCCTTCCGGCTCGGTTCGATCGAGGTCTCCGGGTGGTGCAAGGGGCCGCTCCTGTTCGAGGGTTTTCAAATCCAGGCTCCGCGTGGGGCGCTTGTCCTCCGTCATCCGGACCGCCCGGGCGTCAGGGAAACAAGGAGTCGATGAGCTTCTCCACCGCCCGGTTCATTTCCGCGTCATCCGTGAGCGACTGCGAGAGGGTCACCCGGCAGGCGACCCTGGGCGCGATGCCGCTCAGCATGAGTTGGCCCGCGTAGATGAGGAGCCGCGTGCTGACTCCCTCGTCGAGCCCCTGTTGCTTGAGATGGAGGATCTTCTCCCCGAGCACGGCCAGTTGCATGGCCTCGGCCATGGGAAGGCCGCTCTCGTGGGCCACGATCTTCGCGTTCATCTCTGCCGGAGGGTAGTGGAACTCGATCGACACGAAGCGCTGGCGCGTGCTGGGCTTCAGGTCCTTGGCCACGCTCTGGTATCCGGGGTTGAAGGAGACGACCAGGAGGAAATCGGGATGGGCCTCCAGGATCTGCCCTTTCTTCTCGATGGGCAGGAAGCGGCGGTGGTCGGTAAGAGGATGAATGAGCACCAGCGTGTCCTTGCGGGCCTCCACGACTTCGTCGAGGTAGCAGATGGCACCCGTGCGGACCGCCTTGGTGAGGGGGCCGTCCACCCAGACCGTTTCGCTCCCCTCGATGAGGTATCGGCCGACCAGGTCGGTTGCCGTCAGGTCCTCGTGGCATGCCACGGTGACGAGCGCCAGCGAGTCGAGATCCCGCTCGACCGAGTGCGCGGCGGCTGCCGCACCATGCGGCGGCCCCCCTTCTTCCTTCCCGATCCCGCCCCTGAGGCGCCAGGTCATGTACTCGAGAAAACGGGTCTTGCCGCAGCCGGTAGGCCCCTTGAGGAGCACGGGGAGCCGGTTCTCGTAGGCGGCCTCGAACAGGCCGATTTCCTCGCCGACCGGAAGATAGAAGGGCTCCTCTTCCCGTCGGGACCCGATTTCATTCACGGTCGTCTTGCGCGCCGGCTCGGTCTTGACAATGGCCATGGTTCGTTCCGAATCAGAGGAGAGCGTTTGGGGTGGAGAGAGGGCCTGGCCTGCGTCTGTGGAGCGGCTCCGGAGTATATCGCCGCCTCCTTCCGGGGGTCAAGGATCCGCTCGCGCAGAGCGAGGGCCGCCACGACTCTCTATTTCAGCCCCTTGCACTCGTCCCGGCATCCCTCCACGGGACGCCGGGCCGGGGTGTCTCCCGCGAGACAATAAATTAAAGATGCACCGCTCTCCGCTGGGGGTTCTGAGAGTCAGGCGGTCTTCTTGTGGAACCGCGCCACGGCCAGGGTGAAGAGGAGGGCACCCAGGGCGAAGAGCATGTAGAACTGCGGTGCCAGGAGGGCAAAGTCGTTTCCTTTGAGGATCACGCCACGGACGATCACGAGGAAGTAGCGCATGGGGTTGGCGTAGGTGAGCACCTGCACCGGCTCCGGCATGTTGGCGATGGGAAACATGAGCCCGGAGAGCAGGATCGACGGCATCATGACGATCACGGACACGAAGATGGCTTGCTGCTGTGTCTGGGAGACGGTGGAGATGAGGAGCCCCATCCCCAGCGTGGTGAACAGGAAGGTGGCGGCCGCTGCGTAGAGGAGCGCCAGGGACCCCACCATGGGCAGTCCGAAATGGCCTGCAGCCACGATCAGTATGAGCGTCGTGTCGACCATTCCGATCACGGCGAAGGGGAGCATCTTTCCGGCCAGCAGCTGCCACGGCTTCACGGGCGTGACCGCGAGCTGCTCCATGGTGCCGATCTCCCGCTCCCGTGTGATGGCGAGGCTGGTAAGCAGCATGGTGATGATCAGCAGGATCATCGCCAGCACGCCCGGGACCATATAGAAGCTGGACTTGAGCTCGGGATTGTAGCGGAAACGTGTCGCGGCGCGGACCGCCGGTACGGGCTTGCGCGCCAGGCCCCTGCGGGCCGCCAGGCGGCTCGTGCGCAGTTCGATCTCCGCCTGGGTGTAGGAGGCCAGGATCTTTCCCAGGTACCCCACTCCGATCTGGGCGGAGTTGGACTCGGACCCGTCGGCGAGCACCTGGAGGGGCGCCGTCTCCCCTCGGGACAGGTGGTCGGCAAATCCCTCCGGAAAGACCAGAACCAGATCGGCACGGCCGTTCACCAGGGCCGCGGCCAGCTCTTCTTCGTTGCCGACGGCGCCGCGGCTGGTGAAATACCCGGAGTTGAGGATGGAGCGGACCAGCTCGCGGCTGGCCACGCTGCGGTCCAGGTCCATGAACGCCACGGTGATGTTGCGCACGTCCTGGGTGACCGCGTAGCCGAACAGGAAAAGCTGCAGGACCGGGGCGATGAAAATGATGGCGAACATGCGGGGGTCGCGAAAGGACTGGATGAATTCCTTGAGCGCGATGTGCAGGACCCTTCCCATGACGCACCCTTCAGAGTTTCTTCCTGAACCTGGTAATCGCCAGCCCCAGCAGCACGGTGCCGAAGACGACGAGGAGGAGGATCGGCCGGACGAGCTCCTCCACGGGCTGCGCTTTCAGGAGGATCCCCCGGCAGATCGTGACGAAGTAGCGGGCCGGCACCGCGTAAGTGATCGCCTGCACCCACTGGGGCATGGACTTGATCGGAAAGAGGAAGCCCGACAGCAGCATGCTGGGGAGCATCGTCGTGAGCATGACGATCTGGTTGGCCAGGAGCTGATTGCCGGCGACCACGCTCGCCAGAAGACCGATCGAGAGGCCGGCCACGGCAAAGACGAACGCCGCGGCGAGAAAGAGCAGGGCGCTTCCGGCAAAGGGCACGTCGAAGATGACGACGCCCAGCAGGGTGACGGCGACGCAATCCAGCAGGGCGATGAGCAGATAGGGCAGCATCTTGCCGATCAGGATCTCGTGCTTGCGCACCGGAGTCGCGATCAGCCCTTCGAGTGTTCCCAGCTCCCGCTCCCTCACCACGGTCAGGCTGGTGAGCAGGGCGGCTACCACCATCATGATCACGGCCACCAGACCGGGCACGATCGTCTTGGTGCTCTCCAGATCCGGGTTGAACCAGACCCGCACCCGGGGGTCGACCGGCGGAATGCCGCCGGGCGGCAACCCGGCGCGCGCCAGGGCCTCCTTCACGGATGCGACGTTCAGGTTGGCGACGATCGTATCCACGTACCCGGAGCTGATGGTGGCCGTGTTGGATTCGGAGCCGTCGAAGAGGACCTGCACGGCGGCCCCGCCCCCGCGCTCCAGATCATCGGCATAGCCCTGCGGAAGGGCCAGGGCGATCTGGGCCTCGCCGGTGTCCAGGAGCCGGGGCAGCAGCTCGGCGCTCGGCACGCGGGCGACCACCTGGAAGTAGCGGCTGGCCGAGAATTTCTCGACCAGCGAACGGCTTTCCGGTGTGCCGTCCTGGTCCGCCACGGCGAGCCTCAGGTCCCGGATGTCGAACGTGATGGCATAGCCGAAGAGCAGGATGAGGACCGTGGGCAGGACGAAAGCCATCGACAGGGTGCGCCAGTCGCGCAGGACGTGGAGCAGCTCTTTTCTGGCGATCGCAGGGATGCGGGTCCTCATCGGGCGCGGCCCCCTCGAGCGGCGATGAGCGCGTCCTCGCGCTCGATCAGGTGGATGAAGGCATCCTCGAGGCTCGGCCGGACCGGCCGGACCCGTGCAGCAGCGAGACCGGCGCGGCCGAGCGCCGCCTCCAGGATCCGGGCGGCATCCGGGCCGTCCTGCATGAGCACCCGGGACACGGCTCCGAAGATGTGGGCGTCCTGGACCGCGGGGTTGTCGCGCAGCTCCCGGACGACCGCGGCCGGCAGCACGCCGGAGACCTCGAACATCGAGCCCGTCAGGACCTCGGTCACCAGCTCACGAGGCGAGGCCTCGGCGATCTTGCGGCCCGAGTAGATCAGGATCAGCCGGTCGCAGTGCTCGGCTTCGTCCATGTAGTGGGTCGTAACGAAAACGGTTGTGCCCTGGCTGCGCAGCTCCGCGATGAGGTCCCAGAAGTCCCTGCGGCTCGCAGGGTCCACACCGGCCGTGGGCTCGTCCAGGAAGACGAGCCTGGGCTCGTGGAGGATGGCCGCCCCGAGGGCGAGCCGCTGCTTGATGCCGCCGGCGAGGTGGGCGGTCAGTCGGTGCTCGAGCCCCACGAGGCCCGCGATGCGCAGCGCCAGATCGATCCGGGCCGCCCGCTTCCTGCGCGGAATACCGTAGATTCCTGCGTAAAAGGTGAGGTTCTGGCGAACGGTCAGATCTGCATACAGGGAAAACCGCTGGCTCATGTAGCCGATCCGCTCCTTGACCCGGTCGGCCTCGCGCGCGAGATCGAAGCCGGCGACCGTGGCCGTCCCCGCGGTGGGCGCGAGCAGGCCGCACAGCATCCGGATCGTGGTCGTCTTGCCCGCGCCGTTGGGGCCCAGGAAGCCGAAGACCGTGCCTTCGGCCACTTCGAAGGAGACGTGGTCCACGGCCGTGAACGGGCCGAACCGCCGGACCAGCCGTCTTGCCTGGACTGCGATCACTGCCGCTGCTCCGTCGTGCTCTGTCTGGACAGAAACACGTCTTCAAAAGACGGCCTCACCCGCTCCAGAGACACGGCCGGAAGGCCGGCCTCGGCCAGCGCGCGGCCGAGCACCGCCGGATCGGTGCCGGGGGCACAGGCGATCTTCAGGGCCTGGCCCGAAGGGTAGCTTCGGAGAACCCCTCGGACGGTCCGAAGCGCCGCCCGGGCCGCGCGGATTTCGGACACGAACGCCTCGAAGATCGCCTCCGGGTAGTCTTCGAGAATCGCCTGGGGCCGGTCCATGGCCAGGAACCGGCCCCCGGCCATGAGGCCCACGCGGTGGCATCGTTCGGCCTCGTCCATGTAAGGCGTGCAGACGACGATCGCCACCCCCTCGGCCGCAAACGCGTACAGGATGTCCCACAGCTCGCGGCGCGACAGCGGGTCGACGCCCGTGGTGGGCTCGTCCAGCAGCAGCACCTTGGGGCCGTGGATCATGTTGCACGACAGGGCGAGCTTCTTGTACATGCCGCCGGAGAGCTTGCCCGCGGGGCGGTTCGCGTACGACTCGAGCCTGGAGAAGCGATAGAGCCGGGCCAGGCGCTCCTTGCGTTCGGCTTTGGGCACGAAGTACATGTCGGCGAAAAAGGCTAGGTTTTCGGCCACGGTGAGGTCTCCGTACAGGCTGTACTGCTGGGGCATGTAGCCGAGCCTTTCGCGGGCCTCTTCCGGCGAGCTGTCGACGCGCACCCCGTCCACCTCCACGTCACCGCGCTCCGGGTCGAGGACGCCCACGAGGAGCCTGAGGGTCGTGGTCTTGCCCGCACCGTCGGGGCCGACCAGGCCGAAGATCTCGCCCGGGTCGATTTCGAGGTCGATGCCGGCCACGGCCTGCACCTCCCCGAAATTCTTCCAGAGCCCCCGCGCCTTCAGCAGCGCCATGGCAGATATCCCTTTTTGCCGCCATTCCGGCGGACCCCGGATCAGGGTCGTGGAGATCCCCTGAATCGGAGTCCGGGGCAGGGGCCGGAATCTAGCTCTGTCCTGTCACCCCGGCGCAGGAGGGTGTGTCACAAATCCGGTCAGACCCTCGTGCGACCACTCATTCCGGAGGACTCGGAGGCGCGGCCGCATGATTTCCGTCCTTCCGGCGAAGGCCGGAATCCAGTCCCTGCGCCCAGTTGCCACAGCTGGTCCAGGTGCACCCTTCTGGATCCCGGCTCTGCGCGCTTCGCACATGGGCCGGGATGACGAATTGTGACACAGCCTCGCAGGCCGGGGTTTGGTCCCTGAACCCCGCGACACCGGATGGCCGTGGTGTGGCCTCCAAAAGGGCGACGCATGCGTCGCCCCTACAAGAGGTGATCCGCCGGACCAGCGCGGGTCTTCTTGTAGGGGCAGGGCTTGCCCTGCGCGGACGCGGGCGCAGCAAGCAGCGCCCCTACAAGGGGTCTCCTTCCGTGCCCTCGGTGGGAGGCGCGCCGGCGTCCACGAACCAGGCGTCCACGGGCATGCCGGTCTTGAGCGTCCCGTCCGGATTCGGAACTCGAACCTTGACCGCATAAACAAGCCGCACCCGCTCCTCGCGGGTCTGAACGTTCTTGGGGGTGAACTCGGCCTCGTCGGCAATGGTGGCGACTGCGCCCGGAAAAATGCGGTCCGCATAGCTGTCGGTCTTGAGCTCGACCTTCTGGCCGAGCCGGATCCTGCCGAGCGTGGGGCCCGGCACGTAGATCTTGACTTCCATGTTCGAGAGATCGGCCAGGGTCAGGAGGGCCGATCCGGGGAACACCGTTTCGCCCAGCTCGACCGGGATGCGGAGGATCGTGCCGGCCAGCGGCGCGGTGACAGTGGTGTGGCCGAGCTGCTCCTGGGCGAGCCGGAGAGCTGCTTCGGCCTGCTCGGCCTGGCTGCGGATGACCGGTTTCTGGGCCTCCAGGACCGACTTCTGGGTTTCGAGGTCGTCGAGCTGCATCTGCGTGGCCGACCCGGTGGAGAGAAGCTTCCGAACCCGGGCCAGGCTGGTTGCGAGCCCCGCCAGGTTGGCTTCGACCACGCCGAGCTGGCGCAATGCGGTCTCCCGGCTGGCGCGCGCCTGATCGACCTGGGCCCGGTAGACCGAGTCCTCGATGCGCACGAGGAGCCGCCCGGCCTCGACCCTCTCGCCTTCCAGCACGGGCAGATCGACGATCCGGCCCGTGACCTGTGCGCTCAGCGAGACCTCGACCGCTTCCACGGTGCCGTAAAAGGAGCGGTCTTCTTCGAAAGCCTTCTTTTGAGCCCGATAGCGGTAGCCGAAATACCCGACCAGCAAGAGAACCACCATGAGAGGCACGATCCTTCTGGCCATGGTCTCATCTCCCGATCGCGTCCAGATCTCCCGTTGCGGCCGCCAGACGCACCCTGGCGATGCGACGATCGTAGAGGGCCTTGAGGTGCTCCAGGCGCGCCCTCCTGGCAGCCAGCTGCGCGTCGATCACCTCGAGGCTGGTGGCGGCGCCGGCCACGTAACTGTCCTCCGCGATGGCCAGGATCTGACGGGCCCGCTCCTGGTTTTCCTGGGTGGTCCCGATCCGAACGGCCGTCTCCTCCAGATCGAGCAGGGCCGTCCGCACCTCGGTCTCGATGTCCGCGAGCGTCTGAGCGGCGCTCCTGCGCAAGGTCTCGGCGCCGGCCCGGGCCTTCTGCATCCCGTGGTAGGCTTCCAACCCGTCAAACAGCGGCATCCTCAAACCCACCCCGACGGTCCAGTTCTGTTCCCATTCGTTGATGGAGAAGTAGGGTTTCTCGTACCCGAAAGTGCCGGTCAGGGCCAGATTCGGCAGCATGGCGCCCCGTTCGGCAAGGGCCTGGTCCTCGGCCGCCGAGCGCAGGTGATCGATGGCTCGAAGCTCCGGCCGCATGCGCGCGGCCTGGTCCAGCTCGGCTCTTTCGTCCACCGCCTCGACCGAAGCGTCCAGGGGGCTCGTGAGCACCAGGTCCGCCTGATCGGGAAGACCGACGGCCCGGCGGAGCCGGGTCAGCGCGATCTGTATGCCCTTTTCCGCCTCGGTCACTCCGGGTTCGAGGTTGGACACTTCCGCCTCGGCTCTGAGCAGCTCGAGCCGGGTCGCGGCGCCCGCCTCGTAGCGGTGGCGGACATGCTCCAGGTGAGAACGTGCGGCCGCCAGGGCCTCGCGCTGGACCGCGGCAACGCTCGCCGCGATGAGCGCGCCGTTGTAGGCTTCGGCTGTGCGCTGAGCCGTCTTGAGCCGCGTCGCAGATTCCTGCTGCCGGACGGACTCGATCTGGGCCTTGGCGGCCTGGTGGGTGTAGTAGACGCGGCCGGAGGCGAACAGGAGCTGGTTCAGGGCGATCTTTGTCCGGTAGTTGTCCTGGGCCCCGACCGAGACTTCCCGCCGGATGCGCAGGGACGGGATGAGCGGACTGGGGGACTCCAGCGGGAAATCGATCTCGATCCGGGGCACGTTGTCGATGTAGGTGTAGCCGCTCTCGAGCGTGAGGTCGGGAAGGAAGCCGGAGAAGACCTGGGCGCGGGCCTGTTCCCGTTCGTCGATCTGACTCCGCACCACCGCGAGGTCCGGGTTGTGCTCGAGCCCGTAGGCGATCGCATCGGACAGGGACCAGCGCAGGGGTTCGGCCGCCCGGGCCGCCGGGCGTGACGGTGCGGCCAGCAACGCTGCCAGGAGGGCCGTCCCGAAGAGAGGCTTCAGAAGGCTGGTTTTCATCGAGAACTCCCCCCTCTCGGTAGAGCCAGCACGCCGCCGAGCAGCACCTTCCGGAAAGTCGCGGCGAACTGGCCGATGCTGATGTCCTGGGACAGGAGGAATTTCGGGTTCGCCAGATTCGTGACGATGCCCTGGATGAGCTTGCCGGCCACGACCGGGTCGAGGTCCGGCCGCACGGATCCTTCGCTCTGCCCCCGGCGCAGAAGCTCGGTGAAGATGCCGGCGATCTGATTGCGGAAGCCCTCGATTTCCGCCCAGATCCCGGGCAGGAGCAGCTGGATGTCCGCCATCATGCGTGCCGTTACGTTGGCAAAGAGGTTGTGGATGAGCAGGTCGAAATGAAGATCGAGAATCTCGTCGACGGGCTTGTCCGAGGAGAGGTTTTGGGCGATGGGGGGCAAGGCCGCGGAGAGGTGCTGCGTCACCAGCTCGTTGACCAGGGCATCCCGGCTGCCGAAGTGCCGGTAGAAAGTGCGCTTGCTCATGGCCATGTCCGCGCACAGCTCTTCGACCGTGACCTTGCGGATCCCCCGCTCGGAGAAGACCCGCATGGTATGGGCCAGGATCTTTTCGCGCGTTCTTCGCGCCCGCTCACCCGGTTCCCGTGGGAGAGGCTTCATCGCAGTTATACGCCACTTAGGAAACAATATGAGTAAAGTTAGTTTCCTTTATGCCACAACCAGTCGATTCGATCAAGGAGTCTTTGCAGGGGCGGAGTCGGCTCAGATCCCGGGGTCTGCGGAGAGGAGGCTGCCAAGGAGTGAATCGAACGAAGAAAGGACCGGTCTCTATTTTTCCCCCTCTGCCGGGACGTCTCCCGAGCGCTTCCGGGGCGCTTTTTGGAAGCCGTCGAGCCAGTGGAGGACCGCGAGCAGCGGGTGGCGGCGGATCATGCGCGGCCCTGCGTAGCCCATGACCGCCTTGATCTGTTGGCGCCTGCGTGGCTGGTAGCAGTGGACCGGGCACTTTGCGCAGGTAGGTTTGTCCTCCGCGAAAGGACACTTCTCCAGACGGGTTTCCGCGTACGTGAGCAGATCGTGGCAATCCAGGCACAGGCTGGCGGAGCTTTTGTGCACGCCCCTGCAGTAAATCGCGATCATCGCCCTCAATGTCTTCTGCTCTCGGTCGATCCGGCCGTGGTCCTTCATGGTCTCGCTCTCCGTGGAGCCCGCCTGCCTGTTCGCTTCAGCAGCGCGGCAAGCGCCGCAGGCAGCCCATACAATAGGATGGCAGGAAGGAGCCGGAAAGGCGCGGGGGCGGGGCGGCCGCCTCCGGAGAACACGGCGCAGCCGCAATCTCCGCCGCCTCCTCCGGTGCGGTCGGCCGGAGACGGCTCCTCCGCGGCCGGGTAGAGGCCGGAGAGGTTTCCGGCTTCGTCCGCGGCGCGCACGGCGACGAAGGCGCCGGCCGCGAGGTCCGGCAGAAAGGCCCTTTCGGTTTCGCCCGCCGGTCGGGGCGCCAGGGAGACCGGGACGGTCTGCGCCTGGCGCCAGTTGAAGGGATCGACCGGCTCGCCGAGGCTGCGGATCTCATACGAGGAAGCCGCCCCCTCCCTTCCGTCGTCCCCCACGGCCGTCCAGGTGGCGAGCAGGCCGGCCTGCCCGTCCTGTTGCGCAGAAGAGACGCGCAGATCGTCGATGGAGCTCGGGGGCTCCGTGTCCGCCTGATAGCTGCCCGTGGCGTGCCCATCGTGGTGGAAGCTCCACCACTGCACCTCCTGAGCCGCATCGCCCGCCGTGTCCCAGGCGAAGAGGTCGCCCTCCCGGGTGCTGAGGAGCACCTCGAGAAGGCCGTCCCCGTCCAGGTCGCCGACCGTGGGCGCGCCGACGATCCATCCGCCGGTGAACTTGGGCCAGCCCTCCCCCTCCTCTCCCTGGCCGTTCAAGGCATGCAGGAGGTAGTGGGAGTTTCCGTCCAGGATCTCGAAGGCGCCGTCTCCGGTCACGTCCGCGACCGCGGGCTGGGTCACGAAGTGGAAGCCGTCCACGACCCTGGGGAAGGCCGGCAGGAAGCTCCCCTGCCGCAGGTCCCAGCAGCCGAGGAGGTGATCGAAGTGGGTCTCGAGCCCTTCAAAAAGCTTGGCCCCGATGATCCGGCCGCCCGCCCCGCCCGTGGCGAGCTCCGGGCTGCCGTCGCCGTTCAAGTCACCCAGGGCCGCGTTTGCAGGCAGACTCAGGAAGAGGACGTCGCGCGAGTCGCTCGCCGGGCCGAAGCCGAAGGCCGGGAGCTCGGTCACGACCGACCCGTCGCCGGAAACGACCCTGGGAGCGCCCATCACGGCGTAGCTCAGGACCTCGTGCGTGCCGTCTCCGTCGAGGTCCGCCAGGAGAGGGCTCATGGGATGGCCCTTGCCGACCGTGGGGAGCATGTCCCCGGCAGGCGTCGGGACTTCCACCGGCCATCCGGCCGCCATGCGGCCGTCGAAGTGAAAGGCGTACAGCCGTGCGGACTGGCTGGGCAGCTCGCCGTAAAGCTCGTTGGTGCCGACGACGATCTCGGGATGGAGCAACCCGTCGGCTTCGACCCGGCCGTCGATGTCGCCCACGGCCGGGGTGGAGACGATCTTGTCGATCTTGCCGTCCTCGCTCCGGGCCAGGGCAGGCCAGCCCGGGACCGGCTCTCCGTTCTCGCGCCAGGCGTAGACCCGCTGATCCATGCAGGCGGCCACGATCTCCAGAGATCCGTCCAGGTCGAGATCGGCGAGAACCGGAGAGGCGAGGAAGCGCGACTCCAGCCACGGGTCTTCGGCTGCCAGGTCCGGGTCGGCCCGGACCGGGAACCCTTCTCGGCCGGTCCCGTCCGCTTCGAACACATAGAGCCGGCCGTTCATGGCCGCTACCACGATCTCGAACAAGCCGTCGCGGTCCAGGTCGCCCACGGCCGGCGTGGCGACGACCGGGACGCTGGGCGGAGCGACCGCCCCGGAGCGGAAGGCGGGCGCGTCGAGGTGATGGGACGGATTCTCCGGCGAGCCGCTTTCCACGACGTCGAGCGCCACGGGCCAGGAGGTCTTGCGGCCGTGCAGAGAGTCGAACCGGGAGCCGTTCTCCCGGAGCACCGTGATGCGGCCGGCGGACGTGGCCACGACGATCTCCTTGCGGTTGTCGCCGTCCAGGTCGGCGAGCCTGAGAGAAGCTTCGCCCGAGGCGTCCAGCCGGATCGGGAACCCCGGGTGCAGCGTGGGGTCATGATGGACGAACAGGAGCCTCCGGTCCTCGGCCCTGTTGCCCTGCGAATCCGTGACCACGAGCCGCAGCGTCACGGCCGGTCCGTTGGGAGTGACGGGCGCGGGTGCCGCTTCGAGCCCCGTCTCGCGGATGTCCCAGCGACAGAGCTCGCCCTGAAGGGGCTCGGCGAGCGTGCCGGAGCCGCAGATCCGCCCGAAGTCCTCCTCCGCCGGATCCGCGCCCGGCGCCCACTGGACCTCGTACCGGCAGCCCGCGGAGCGATCCGCCCGGACCTCCCCCTCGATGGAGACCTCGGCCGCCCGGACCGGGTCGAGCGTGCCGTACCAGGCCGGCGAAGAGATGCGGGCGACCGGGGGCACGGTCTGCTCCGCAAGGGAGAGCACCGCACGGTCGGCGCGCACGCGGCCGTACCCGGTCCAGGGGTCGAAGCCCTCGCGGCAGGCGTAGACGGTCCCGACGATGTCCTCCGCCGTCTGCCGCAGCACCTGCCGGACCTCGGCCGGTCTCAGGGGCGGGTAGAGCCCGAGCTCCAGGGCCCGCGAGAAAACGAGCGCCGCGACCCCGGCCACGTGCGGGGTCGCGTTCGAGGTCCCTCCGGCGTGGTCCTGATAACCCTCAGGGAAATCGGCGTTGCGCACCCACGAGGGCGCGGCCACGTCGATGTGGGCCCCGTAATCGGAGTAGTTGGAGCGGGTCACCCAGGAAGTGGGGAAAAACGGAGGAATCGGCAGGCCGCTCGTGTTGGGCTGAATGGCGCCGGCCCCGACCACCTCGTCGCAGATGACCGGGTAGTTGTGGTGAAAGCTGTACTCATTGCCCATCGCCGCCACCGGGAGCACCCCCTGTTCGTCCGCGTAGCGGAAGGCCTGCCGCAGGAAGGGGGTGTTGGACATGCAGCCCAGGCTCATGCTGAGCACCTTCGCGCCGTTGTCCGCCGCATAGATCACGGCCTCGGCGAGCAGGTGAGAGTGGCTGACGTGCGGGGCGTCGCCGATGCGCAGGGAGAGAAGGCGGCAGCGAGGCGCCACGGCGGCAACCCCCTTGCCGTTGTCCGTCTCGGCCGAGTGGACGGAGGCGGTCCCGGTGCCGTGGCCGTAGGAGCCGGCATCCGCGACGTCGTTGTCGCCGTCGAAGAAGTCCCAGCCGCTGATGTCGTCCACGTACCCGTTGAGGTCGTCGTCGACCCCGTCGCTGAACGCCGTCAGCAGGTCTCCCACGTCCAGCCCGTCGCCGCCGACGTCCGCGACCCGGGCGTCGTCCGCATAGTCGGCCACGTTGAACATTCCGTCGCCGTTCAAATCGTGTTCCGGGGCCGGTGCGCCCTGAGCGTCCAGAGGCAGGGGAAGCTCGTCGCCGTTCAGGTAGAGCTGATTTCTCAGGTCCTCATGCCGGTACTCGACGCCGCTGTCGAGGTTCGCGATGATCACCTCCGGGCTGCCCCGGGTCACGGCCCACGCCGCGGTCGCCCCGATGCCCCGGCCGTCGGACATGAGATTCCACTGCTCTTCGACGGCCTCGTAGGGGTCGCCCTCGAACAGCGGATCGTTCGGGTAGGGCTCCTGGGCGAGAACGGCGGCGGAATCGATCCGGATGATGGTCGCGAGGCAGAAGAGCAGAAGAAGGACGCAGCCCGTGCCGGAGCGGAGGAGCAACTGTTTCATATCGCACTCCTTCTGAAGGCGGTCGAGAAACGCCCCCGTCTGCGGCGTTGCGCTCGGCCCGTGGGCCGTCAGAGCCATTTCCTCTTTCTGAAATAGTACAGCATGAGGCCGCCGACCGAGAGCATGGCCAGCCAGACCAGGGGATATCCCCAGCGCCATTCCAGCTCCGGCATGGAGCGGAAGTTCATGCCGTAGACGCCCGCAATGAAGGTGAGAGGGATGAAGATCGTAGCGATGATGGTCAACACCTTCATCACCTCGTTCATGCGGTTGCTGACGCCGGTCAGGTAGATGTCGAGCATGCCGGAGAGCATGTCGCGGAAGGTCTCGACCGTGTCGATCACCTGGATGGTATGGTCGTAGATGTCGCGCAGGAACAGCCCGGTCTCCTTCTGGATCAGAGGGGACTCGGAGCGCTGCAGGGTGCTGATCACTTCCCTGAGCGGCCACACGGAACGCCGCAGATGGATCATCTCGCGCTTCAGGCGATGGATGGTTTGAGCCGTCTCCTCGGTGGGGTTCCGGATCAGGTCTTCCTCCAGGGTTTCGATCTTCTCCCCGAGCGTCTCCAGGACCGTAAAGTAGTTGTCCACGATCGAGTCGAGCAGCACGTAAGCCAGATAGTCGGTGCCCATGGCGCGCACCCGGCCCCCGCACTTGCGGATCCGCTCCCGGATCGGCTCGAAGACGTCGCCTGCTTTCTCCTGGAAGGAGAAGACGAAGTGGCGCCCGAACACGATGCTGATCTGCTCCTTGTGAGTCTGCTGAGCCTCCGCGTCGTAGGACAGCTCGCTCACGATCAGAAACACGTATTCGCCATAGTCTTCGGCCTTGGGCCGGTTCTCCGTGTTGAGGATGTCCTCCATGACCAGAGGGTGCAGGCCGAATCGCTCGCCGAGCTCTTTGAGGACCTCCACCTCGTGGAGCCCGTCGACATTGATCCACGTCACGGTGGGCCGGTCCCTGAAGGGAAGAGCCTCCCCCACGGTCTGGATCTGTTTTTCCTGATACTGCTCCGGGTCGAAATCGAACAGAGTCAGTTTCGCGGTCTCGGCCCTGCGCTCGCCGATGTGCACGAGGGTGCCGGGTGGAAGGCCTGCTTTGCGAGAGCGCTTCTTGAGTCGTTTGCGCATGAGTTCTCTCCGCGGACTTGGGCTGATGTTCCTGCCTGCTTCGGGTTTCCGGCTTGTGCGTGCCGCTGGCCGGGCCTCCGGCCGGCTGCCGTCCGCCCCTGGCTGCCCATTGTATGCAGGGCGAAATAAAAGGGAAGTCTAAATCCGGCCCCGGGCCGTCTCGGTTTTTCCCTTGCGCAACGCTCATCGATTGTCAGAGAATGCCGAGGCACTTCAGGCCGTGCATCTCTGCTGCTCGGAGCATTCTTGCGGAGGGTTCTTGGATGCCGCCAACCTGCGAGCAACCGGAGCACCAGCTCGATAAGATCATGAAGGAGAACCGCCTGGCTCTGACCGAGCTCGAGAATTGCCGGCGCGAACAAGCCGAGCTGAGAGCCGCCAAGGGTCTTGCGGAGGATGTCGTCCGGGGCCTCCCTGGGATTTTTTGCCTCCTGGACAGACAAGGGAGGTTCGTACGATGGAACCGGAACTGCGAGGAATTGGGGGAGTATTCCGCCGAAGAAATCGCCGGGATGACCGCACTGGACTACTTCGAAGGGGAAGACAAAACGAAGGCAGCCAAGGCCGTCGAGCAGGTTTTCAACCAAGGCAGGACCTTCGTCGAGCTGGATGTCGTTACCAAGACCGGGAAAAAGATCCGGACGTCTTTCAAAGGAGTGCAAGCGCTCGTCCAGGGGGTCCCGTACCTGATCGGGATCGGAATGGAGATGGGGGAAGGCAGGGAGGCGGTGAGGGTCATCAAGGCTAGCGAGGAGAAGCTCGCCGAGATCCTGCAACCGGTCGCCGATTACATGTTCATCCTGGATGAGGACCTGACCATCGTCTGGTCCAAGCCGACGGCAAACACTTTCTTCGGCCAGGATCTCGTCGGCAGGACCTGCCATGAGGCCCTTCGCAGGCGCCCCGAACGCTGCGAGCCCTGCATCGTCAAGAAGGCCTTCGCCGAAGGCAAATACCACATCGAATACGAAAACCAGCTGATCGGGACGGACGGCACCCGGCTGGACTTCTGGATCATGGTCAGCGTGCTCACGAGACACCCGGACGGCAGCCCGAAGATGTTCTTCGGGACCTGCCGTGACATCACGGAAAAGAAGGCGCTGGAGGCCGAAGCCATGCGGGCGAGCCGGCTGGCCTCGATCGGGGAGCTGGCCGCCGGCGTGGCGCACGAGATCAACAACCCGATCAACGGGATCATCAACTATGCCCAGATCCTGATGGATCAGAACGAGGAGGAGGGGAGAGCGGACGAAACCCCTGCCAGGATCATGAAGGAGGCCGAAAGAGTCGCCAAAATCGTCAGGAATCTCCTCTCCTTCGCGCGGAAACAAGCGGAAGGGCGAGGTCCCGCTCGAGTCCAGAGCATCTTGGGCGACGCGCTGGACCTCATGAAACGAGAGGTCCGCAAAGACGGGATTCACCTGATCCTCGATCTCCCCGCCGATCTCCCGGAGATCAGGGCCCAGGCACAACAGATCCAGCAGGTATTTCTCAACGTTCTCAGCAATGCCCGGTACGCGCTGAACAAGAGATACCCTATTTCACACGAGGACAAGGTCCTCGAGATTCGCGGAGAGCTTGCGCAGAGCAAAGGACAGGAATGGGTCCGCACGGTGTTTCGCGATCGCGGTATCGGTATCCCGGAGAATGTCTTGGACAAGGTCTGCGACCCGTTCTTCTCGACAAAACCACGAGGCGAGGGGACGGGGCTGGGCCTGAGCGTGAGTTACGGCATCGTGAGAGATCATGAGGGCAGTCTCCAGATCAACAGCGTTGAAGGGAGCTACACCGAGGTCCTGATCGACCTCCCGGTGCACCCACAAGGGCAACCGAACTGTCGAAACTGGCTGGGGCATGAAGAAGAGAATACTGGTCATCGATGACGAGGAAAGCATCCGGCTGACCTTCGCATACTTCCTGTCCAAGGAAGGCCACGAGGTCGTCACGGTCACGGATTATCCTTCTGCGCTGGAGCGGATTTCCAGGGCCGACATCGACCTGATCTTCGCCGACATCCTCCTGGGGGGCCGGACCGGCCTGGACATCCTTCGAGAGGTCAAGAGCCGCGACCTGCGGTGTCCGGTGATCATCATCACGGGCGAGCCCACCCTGGAGAGCGCGGCGCAAGCGGTCCGGCTGGGGGCCTTTGACTATCTCGTGAAGCCGGTGCGGAAGACGACCTTGCTGCGCGCTGCGCGCTTGGGACTGAACCAGAAGGCCCTGTGCGATGAGAAGGACCAGATCGAGGCCGAGAAGGAGAGATTTCGGTCGAACCTGGAGGCGATCTTCCGCAGTGTGAACGATGCCATCGTTACGGTAGACACCGACATGCACGTCATCGCCGCAAACGAAGCGACACAAAGGATATGCGGTGTCCGGCCTGGAGGGATCCTCGGGAGGGAATTCAATCAGGCGATCTGTGACTGTCGAAGACCTTGTCACGAGGTGCTGCGGGAGGTGCTGAAGAACCGGAACACGATCCAGGAATACCGGGCCGAATGCAGGCACCATGAGGGGCGGGAACAGGTGGTCGTGCTCACCAGCTCTCCGCTGCTGGACCGCCAAGGGACCTTCATGGGCGCCGTCCTCGTCATCCGGGACATCACCAAGCTCAACAGCCTGGAGCGGGAGCTGAGAGAGCGCCACCAGTTTCACAAGATTTTCGGCAAGAGCGCGAAGATGCAGGAAATCTACGGCCTGCTCGAAGACCTCGCCGACATCGAGACCACGGTCCTCATCACGGGTGAGAGCGGCACCGGCAAGGAGATGGTGGCCAAGGCCCTCCATTACTCCGGGGCGCGCAGCTCCAAGCCCCTGGTGATCGTAAACTGCTCGGCCCTGGCTGAGAATGTCCTCGAAAGCGAGCTGTTCGGGCACGTGAAGGGGGCCTTTACGGGAGCGGTGCGAGACCGCAAAGGGCGATTCCAGACCGCGGACGGCGGGACGATCGTGCTCGACGAGATCGGCGATATCTCTCCGGCTATACAGCTCAAGCTGTTACGGGTCCTCCAGGAAAAGGAGTTCGAAAAAGTAGGTGAATCCGCTCCGCGAAAGGTGGACGTGCGCGTCATCGCCATCACGAATCAGGACCTGCGCGAGAAGGTGGAGGCGGGACAGTTCAGGAAAGATCTCTACTACCGTCTCAAGGTCATGGAGGTCAGCCTGCCGCCCCTGCGCGAAAGGCTGGAAGACATACCCCTTCTTACGGACCACTTCGTGGGCGTGTTCAACTCGGGCTTCAGAAAATCCATCGAGCGGGTGTCCGAGGATGTCCTGAAAGTCTTCATGAGCTACTCCTGGCCGGGCAACGTGCGTGAGTTGAGGCACGCCATGGAATGCGCCTTCGTCCTCTGCCACGGCGATACGATTCGGCTGGACCATCTGCCTGCGGAGATCAAGGCCTTCACCCCATCCGAGCAGACTTCCCCTGAAAGAAAGGCTTCCCCGCAGGCAGAGGATATCCTATCCGCTCTCGAGAAAACCCGGTGGAACAAGTCCAAGGCCGCCAGTCTGCTGGGGATCAGTCGCCGGACCCTCTACCGGAAGATCGCCCCGAACGGAGCCTCGGGCCCTGCCGAGGAGGTGTGACATGTCACACTTTGTGCCAACCGCTTCCTGGGACAGTCACGCCCTCTTGAGTCCGTGATCGGACCTCGGAACAGCCTCTCCTTTCTCTCTCCATTCCGTAACCACCCACAAAGCCTATATTCCTCTCGGATGCGTAGCCCCTGGCACGACCTTTGATAGGAAGGTGACCGGGGGCGAGGCGTTCAGCCGTTCATGGGAAACCGAATCCGGCGAACGAGCCGGGTCCCGGGTGAAGGCACTCTGAGGGTGCGATGGTGACAGTGAAAGAAGCTCAGACGTTCAAGGGGATGTTCACCTGGATCGACCCGGACAACTTCGCATCCGAAGTCCTCGACGAGCGCCGGCCCGTGCTCCTGTCCTGCGTGCGCGTGGAGGACGGGTTTCAGGAGCAGCTAACCATTCTCAAGAGCCTGTCCGAGGCTTACGCAGGCGCATTGAAGATCTGCCTCCTCAAGGAGGATTTCCTGGCAGCGTTTCACGAAAAGCTGGGAGTGATCGGGACTCCGACGTTCATCGTCCTCAAAGGAGGGATGAAGGTAGGCAGGATACTGGGCCAGGTTAACGAGAACAGGCTCGCCGCGTTCCTGGCGCGGTCCCTGCCGGAGCTGGAGGGTGCTTTCGGGCGAACAGACGAATGACTTCTCTGCAACGCATGGATGAAGGAGGGGAAAACATGGGACCTGCGCGACCTGCCGGAGAAAAGGTCGGGAGTGCTCTGGAAGAGCTCACATCCTTGCCCCTGCGGCTGGAGAACCCGTATATCCGTGACTGGAAGAGGACGGGCAAGGTGTTCGGCTTCATGTGCAGCTATGTGCCCGAGGAGCTCCTCTATGCTGAAAAAGGGCTGATTCTGCCGGTCCGGGTCGGCGCGGCCGGCTGCACGAGCACCGATGAAGGCGACATTTACCTCCACAGGTTCAACTGCTCCTACGCCCGCTGCCTCCTTCAGCTCGGTCTGACCGGCGCATACGATTTCCTGGACGGCTTTGTCTTCATGAACGGCTGTGAACAGCTCCGCAGGGTCTACGAGATCTGGCGGGACAAGGTGAAGCCTTCGTTTGTCGGCATGATCTCGGTCCCCCACACGACCGCGGGCGAGGCCCGCTTCCAGTGGTACCTGGACGACCTCGTGAAGCTGCGCGAGGAGATCGCAACCCGGTACGGGCTCTCGCCATCCGGCGCGGACCTGAGGGCAGCCATCCGGCACTACAACCGCTTCCGGAGGCTCATGGGAGATCTCTACAACCTGAGAGCTCAGAAGGCCCCTCCGGTGAGCGGCGCAGAAGCCATGAAGATCGCCAACGCAGCCTATGCCATGCCCAAAGAGGCCTTCAACGACAAGCTGGAGCGGGCCGTCGGAGAGCTTCGGCAGAGGCCGGGGATCTCGAGCTACCGCGCCAGGATCATGGTCTGCGGGAGCTACATGGACGACACCTTCCTGATCGAGCTGATCGAGAGCACGGGAGCCCTCGTGGTGACCGACAACCTTTGCTTCGGCAGGAGGCACATCGAGGGTCTGGTGGAGGAAGACGGCGATCCTCTGATCGCCGTCGCCAGGCGATACTTCTTTCACAACCCCTGCCCCCGGATGCTGGGGACCTACCAGGAGCGGCTGGAGACGACGAAGAGGCTGGCTCGGGAGGCGGCCGTGGACGGCGTCATCTTCCAGCGGATCCCCTTCTGCGACACGCACGGCGCGGAGTCCCCGATGCTCGCCCCGGATCTGGAGAAAGCCGGTATCCCCACCTTGATCCTGGACCGGGAGTACATCCCTTCTGATCAGGGCCGGTTGAAGACCCGGATACAAGCCTTTCTCGAGAAGATGGGCAAGTAGAGGGAAAAGCGATCGCCCGTTCTACCGAACCCCTGAAAGCCGAGTGAAGGAGGATCCCCTACATGGAAACGAGCCGCACCCGATATGAGTGGCTGAGGAAGATGGATGCAACGGCAGACCTGGTCGGCGGTGTTCTTTCCACCGGCGCCACGAGTCCGGACCAGCTGGACTTCCCGGCGCTCCTCAGCCAGGTGCCCGAGTATCACGCCTCCCTGGTGCCCCAGATCTGGCCGGACGTCCTCGCTGCCGCCATGAAACCCAAGAACTCCGGAGCGGTGCGGACGTGCGTCCACGCCGTTCAGAAATACCTGAACGACATCTTCCAGAAAATGGACGAGGGCAAGCCCGTCGTGTACCACTACTTTCTCATGACGCCGGAGATCTTCCTGGGCATGGACATGGCGCCCATCTGCTACGAGATCTTTCCCGCTCTTCTGTGCGCCCTGTTCCAGAAAGGCGTGGAGGAAGAAATCGACTTCATCGAAGAGAAGGGATTTCCCGGGCACCTCTGCTCCGCCCAGAAGAGTGCGAACGGCGCTTTCGAGCTCGGCAGGATGCCCTTGCCGACCGTCATGGTGAAGCACGGGACACCCTGCGACCCGAGCAACATGATGTATCAGTACGTCATGGAGAAATTCAAAGTGCCGATGCTGGTCGTGGATTCGCCCTACTACACGAACCAGCGGGCCTTCCGCTACTACCTGGACGAGTGGAAGCGGATGATTGAGCAACTCCAGAAGATCACGGGGCATACCCTGGACGAGGATCGACTCCGCAAGCACGTGCAGTGGGGGAACAAGCAGCTTGAGCACCTGTACGCGCTCCAGATGCTGCGGCGGGCCGTGCCCAATCCGGACCCGGGGATGCACCGCCCCCTGGACACGGCGGCCCTGTTCCTCTGCGGGACCGTGCCCGAGATGATCGATTACGTCAAGACCTGCCGGGACGAAGCCCAGGCCCGTCACGATCAGGGGAAGAGCTTCCTTCCCGAAGGGAGAAAGGAAGTCCGGACGCTGTGGAGCTGGGCCTGGACGGGCCACTACCTCTCCATGTACGACTGGCTCGAGGAAGAGTTCGGCATGACCTACCTCGAATGCGGGCTGACCATGCTGCCGGGGGACGTCGTCGGATTCGTGAACACCTCGAGCGTGGAGTCCATGATCGAGGGGCTTGCCTGGAGATCCTTCAACATGCCGATGGCCCGGCAGGTCTTCAGTTTCTCCGACATCTGGATCAACGACTTCGTCGGTGTGGCCAAGTCCTATCATGCGGACGCGGCCGTCTTCTCGGGCCACATGGCCTGCAAGCACGCATGGGCGTTGAACAAGCTGCTCAGCGACGCGCTCCAGGAGCAGGCGGGGATTCCGTCCTTCCGCTGGGAAGTGGACATCATCGACAAGCGCTTCACCCCGCACGAAGCGGCCAAGACCATGTTGACCGAGTTCTTCAGCACGCTGACCTGATAGACGCCGAGCCAAGCACCCGAAGGAAGCTGGAGAAGGAAGACATGATCCTGGGATGTGACGTGGGGACGGCTTCCAGCAAAGCGGTCCTCATGGAGGGCAGATCCATCCGGTACTTCACCTCCACGCCCACGCAGGCCAATCCGGATCAGGCGATGCGTCGGATCCTGCAAGACCTCCGGCAGCAGCAACAACTCGGGCCCGAGGACCTCGAGGAGATCCGCATCACGGGGTGGGGTCAGGACAAGGTCTCGCTCGCCCATGTCGGGCAGCCGCTGATGAATTGCCTGGGGAGGGCGGCGGTCTGGGCTGTTCCGACCTGCCGGAGCGTCCTCTGCCTGGGGTGCCAGCAGAGCGTCGTCCTCTCCGTCAATCCTGGCGGAAGAGTCCTGGAGTTTCGGGCGAACGACAAGTGTGCCGCGGGGGCGGGACGATTTCTGGAGGTGATATCCGCGGCCCTGGAGATCGATGCCGTGCGCAGCTCGGAGGTGGCCGGAGGGGCCGACAAGGAGCTCAACATGAGCAGCCAATGCGCCGTGTTCGCCGAAAGCGAAGTGGTGAGCCTGGTGAACGCCGGGGAGTCGGTAGCGAATATCATGTCGGCCCTGCTGCATGCTCTGAGCCGGAGCGTTGCCACGCTGGCGAAAAGGATCACCCCGAGACCGGATTGCGTGGTCGCGGGCGGGCTGGCAGGCAATGAAACGCTCGTGGACTACCTCCAGAAGCGGCTGAAGATGAGGCTCAAGGTGTTTCCGCCGAGACCGGACCTGATTGCGGCGGTGGGTGCCGCTCTGCCTGCACAGGGAGCTCAAGGATGATTTTTGCCGGCGTGGACGTCGGATCGCTGAGCGCCGAGGCGGTCCTCCTCGAAGACGACAACCTTCTTGCCTCGGAAACCATCGTGGTCAAGCCGAACCCGGTGGTCTCCGCGACCCTGGTCATGGACTCCGTGCTGGCGCAGGCCGGCCTGAAACCGACGGATGTGGCTTATTGCGTGAGCACCGGGTACGGAAGGGAGAGGATCCCGTTTGCCCAGCACAACCTTTCCGAGATCTCCTGCCACGGAAAAGGCGCCCACTGGGCGAATCCGGCCGTGCGCACGGTCATTGACGTGGGCGGGCAGGACTCCAAGGTGATCCGCATCGACAGCGCGGGCCACCTGTCGGACTTCATCATGAACGACAAATGCGCGGCAGGGACCGGCAGGTTCCTGGAAGGGATCGCGAACACCCTGGGGGTGAAGATCTCCGAGTTGGGACCTCTGGCGTTGCGCGGGACAGACCCGATCCCCATCAGCAGCATTTGCACGGTCTTCACCCAGTTCGACGTCATGTGCTTCCTTGCCGAAGGCAGGAAGCGCGAAGACATCGCTCTGGGCGTCACGGATGCGCTGGCCCACCGCATCAACCGGCTGGTCAACAGCGTGGGCGTCGAAGATGCGTTGTGCGTCACCGGAGGTGTGGCGAAGAACGCGTCGGTCCTGGTCGAGTTGGCCCGGGTTACGGGGCACAAGGTTCTCGACGTGGGCGTGGACCCCCAGATCGTGGGAGCCTTGGGGGCCGCGTTGTTCGCTCGCGAGCGTTTCGCAAGACGAGGAGAAGAGGCGGAGGCGTGAGATGAATGCCGGATCGACCCCGGGGAAACGCTCGCTGATCGTCGTCGGTGGCAAGGGAGGTGTGGGCAAGACCGCCGTCTCCGCTGTTGCAGCGAAGCTTCTGGTCGAGCACGGCGTCAGACTCCTGGTCATCGACGCCGACCCCGTGATCAGCCTCGCCTACGCCCTCGGAGAAAGCCCCGGAGAAACGATCGGGGACCTCCGGGAGAGGGTCATCGAGGATCCTTCCGAAAAGAGGCAGCTCAGGGACAGACCGGTCAAGGACGCGCTCCGGGACCTCGTCCGAAGAAGCGCGCAGGGCTACGACCTGCTCGTCATGGGGCGGGCCGAAGGTCCCGGATGCTTTTGCGGCCTGAACGAGCTGCTGCGCTACGGCATCGAGAGCCTGACGAAGGATTACGCGGTCTCTCTCGTGGATTGCGAGGCCGGGATCGAGCAGGTGAACCGCAGATCGGTGCACCGCATCGACAAACTGCTGCTCGTGACCGATACCTCCCGGCGGGGGCTGGAGGCAGTCCGAAAAGTGCGCGACATCGCGCGGAAGTACGACGACGGCGGATCTCTGGAGGACCTGTTGATCGTGAACCGGCTGGGCTGCGAGGAGGAAAAGGGACGGCTGCAGGCGCTCTTGGGATCTTCGGACCCGAAGGTGCTCGGCTGGCTGCCGGAAGACCCGAACATCCGGGAATTCAACTTGAGCGGGAGGCCCCTGATGGACCTGCCTTCTGATTCCCCATGTGTGGTCGCAGTGAAAGAAATTCTCAGGCGGATGGCTCTCATTGCATGATCTGATCGGTCGCCTCATGCAGGACGGTCGCGCGAAACCATAGCTAAAGGGGGGCAAGAGATGAAGAGAGGATTCGCTGCATTCGCGTTTTGTGGCGTGCTTCTCCTGGGCGCAGGGGCGGCGCAGGCCAGCGGACTGAACGGCACCTCGGTGTGGGGGACCGGAGGGGTGTCCGCACAAATGGGAGGGACCGGAACCGCCCGGCCGCTGGATTCGACTTCCAGTGTCTTGCGCAACCCTGCGGGTCTTTCTCTTCAAGAGCGGCCCATAGCCAACCTGGACTTCACCTGGCTGCGGACCGACACGAACGGTGACTATGAGTACCCCGCGGCCCTGGGGGGGCCCTGGGAGGGACAGTCCAACGAGCGGAACTACCCTCTTTTCGCCACGGCCATTGCCTACCCTCTGAGCCAGACGAGCCAGCTGAAAGGCATCCCCTTGAGCATCGGGGCCGGGCTGGACGTTTCCGCGGGCGCGGGTACGGACTGGGTGGCTTCGCCGCTGGGCTTGAAAAGCCTCTACCTGGTCTTCTCGGGTGCCGTCTGCGCCAGCTACAAGATCGGCAACCTCTCCATCGGCGCCGGCCCGAGAGTCAATTTCGGCCTGGTGGATCTCGGATTCGGCCATCACCTCGACAGCGACGTGGGGGCGCAGGCGGGCGTGATCTATTCCCTGGAGCCCTGGACCTTCGGCGCTTCGTACATCAGCAGCATCGCGCTGGAGTTCCCGAGGGCCTGCGACATCGATTTTGACGGGGTGATGGACAACTTGACCATCGAGGAACCCCACCAGGTCTACTTCGGAATATCCTACAAGGGCTTTGAGAAGTGGGTCTTCAATGCCGAGGGCCGATGGTTGAACTACGGGGGAGCGGACTTTTACAAGGATATCGACTGGAAGGACGTATGGGGGGGCAGTTTCGGCGTGCAGTACGCTCTCTTCCCGTGGCTCAACGTGCGGGCCGGGTATCTTTACAACACCAACCCGGTCGAAGAGCACGACGGGTTCGACTTCGGCGGTTTTCGTGACATCCAGGGCCACCAAATGCCGAACGCGGTGTATGAAGTCATGCACCTCACCTGCCTTCCGCTCTTTTGCATGCACCACGTCGGCGGGGGCGTGGGAATCACCATCGTCGACGGCCTCATGATCAACTTGGGCGCGACGTATGATTTCGAGAACACGAACGAGTACAAAGACTCGACCGGGACGTTCTCCGTGAAGCAGGACCTGAGCATCATCACCTTCGACGTGGGCCTGCAATTCACCTTTTGATGGCTTCAGCGGCGCGTACCGGTGTAAACTTGAGGAAGATCTGCCGGGGCAGATCCGCCGAATCGGGAGTCAACACTGGATGACCGGGTCGGGAGAGGAGGTACGGAGATGGAAGAGCAATACGACGTCATCGTGGTCGGTACCGGCCCTGCCGGGGCGACGATTGCCGCGCAGATGGCCAGGGCCGGGCAGAGAGTCCTCATGCTGGAAAAAGGCGCTTACCACCCGTCATGGCTGCTCGGCAACCAGTTAACTGCCCTGCTTCATTTCGACAAACTGGGGCTCCTGGCCACCAAAGAGAACATGATGGTCGCCCGCTGCATTACGGTGGGCGGGTCCGCGGTCATGAGTTGCGGCTCTGCAACGCCTCCCTACCCGGGGATGTTCGAGGGTGTCGGAGTGGATCTTACGGAAGAGGTCAAAGAGGCTCACGCATACATGAAGATCGATGACGACTTCCCGGAGCATCTCATCGGCAAGGGCCAGATGAGGCTCATGGAGGTTGCCAACAGTCTCGGGCACAACTTCCGCAAGCTCCCGAAATTCATCGACCGGAACAAGTGCAGAGGGGGGGCCTGTATGAAGGGCTGCCCGACCGGGGCCAAGTGGTCCGGACGTGTGCCGGTGGAGGAGGCCCGTTCGCACGGGGCCCGGCTGGTTACCAGAGCCGAGGTGGTCCGTGCGATTACCGAGGGCGGTGAAGCCACAGGAGTCGTGACCAAGAATGGAGACAAGTACTTCGGCAAGACGGTGGTCCTGTGCGCCGGAGGGCTTGCGTCCCCTCTGATCCTGCGCAATTCCGGTGTGAAGGAGGCCGGAGACAAGTTCGGCTTCGATGCCCTGTGGTTCACCTACGGCTTCAGCAAGGAGAACCCCACGGCCTTTGACATCGACATGGGGATCTACGACGACACCTATCTCCGGAGCGACGGGTTCGTGCTCTCGCCGGTCATGCATACCTGGGGCATGTACCTGGCGTCTGCAACGGTGGGCGGAGGCTGGTCCTACCTTCCGAAATTCGCCAAATTCGGCAAGGCCGTGAGCGTCATGACCAAGGTCAAGGATGACCTGGGGGGAGCCATCTACGACGACGGTTCCTTCTCCAAGCCTCTGACCGAGAGAGACTGGAAGAAGCTCAAGAAAGGTGAGGAAATCGCCACCCGGATCCTCAAGCAAGCAGGCTGCGAAGATATCTTCTCCTGCAAGCCTTTTGCCGCCCATCCGTGCGCCTCGGTGCGCATCGGCGACCACATCGACACGAACTTCGAAAGCAAGATCAAGAATCTCTTTGTCTGTGACACAAGCTCCTTCCCCGAGTCGATGGGGTTGCCCTGTGTGTGGACCTGTACGACCCTCGGGCTCAAGATGTCCAAGATCCTCAAGCAGAGGCTCGAGGTCGCACAGGTCAAGGCCGCGCCGCTTCCGAGGGCGAGGTGAAGCCGTTCTGAGCCCCATGCGGCTTTGGGAAAGGAGATCCGGCCATGGTCAAGGAATCCACGAAGAACTTCTGGAAGATGCACGGAGAGAATGCCAAGGGGCTGCTGCGCGTCTTCAACATGATCCACGGGTATCTTTACTACACGATTTATGATCACTACGTCATCGCCGCGAGCACCATTCTGCGCTGGCTCGGGCGCCATCCGGACTGGGCCCTCACGCCGAAGTTCTACGACTACGTGATGGGGCGGTACCACTGCAAGGTGATGGTCCCCCAGGACATGGAGAAGCTGCTCAAGGTCGACCAGGACATCACGGTCCCCCGGGATGTCGCCAAGAAAGTCGTCCCCTTCGATCTCGCGAACAAGATCATCATCAAGAACTACGACCAGCTTGCGCTCGTGGACTGCCCGTGCAGGCTCGAGAAGGCCGCCCTGGGACGCGAACCCTGCCAACCCATCAACACCTGCCTCTTCTTCGGCAAGGTCGGCGTGGACTTCGTAACCAGCCACATGCCCAGAATGCACGCGCGGCGGGTGACGCAGGAGGAAGCGCTCGCCCAGCTCCGCTCCAACGCACGGAAGGGTTACGCCTTCTCGATATGGTCCAAAGATGCGACCGGCTACCGGTCGGGCGTGCTTTGTTCCTGCTGCAGCTGCTGCTGCTTCGGCACAGAGGTGGAGCGCATGGCCCGCAGGATTCCCGGCCTCGGACCTCTCAACATCACGGCTCCGTCAGGCTACGCGGTCGTCACCGACCTGAAGAAGTGCAAGGCCGACGGCGCCTGCACCGTCTGTCCCTATCAAGCGAGGGAAGTCGTTCAGACCGGGGAAGGGAAGAAGCTCGTGTATCACGATGATCTCTGCATGGGCTGCGGCGCCTGCGTGCAGCGGTGTCCCCATGAGGCGATCCAGCTCGTGCGCGACGAAAAGAAAGGCGTGCCGTTCGATGTCGAGGCGCTCCGCAGGCAGGCCGGGCAGGTGAGGCCTTAGCGGGGGAAGGAGAACGCCATGGCGGCGAGAATGTATTACTACAGCAAGAGATGGATACGGGCGAAAAGGTTTCTATTCACCGAGATATGGGCGGTTCCCCTGCTGTTCGTTGCGGTCAACCTGGGAAGGCTGATTTCACGGCTGACCGAGAAAAGAAGTCTGAAACCCTGAGTCCCCGGGCGGCTGCCGTCCGGCGGCGCTGCGGCGCGCGCCTGCGCTCGAGCTTTCTCGCCCTGTTCGGACCGGCTCGCGGCCGGGTGCCGCGCTGATCGGAGGTCGCAGGCCCGCATCGAGGAGGCGCTTCTTGCACGAGCTCGGGATTGCCCAGAGTATTGTCGACATCGTCCTTCGCACGGTCATGCAGAACGGGGGAGGCAAGATCGCCACCGTGAGGATCCAGGCGGGCGAAATGCGCTCCATCATCGCCGATCAGCTCACCTTCTGTTTTGCTTTCGCCGCCAAAGACACCCCCGTGGAAGGGGCCAGGCTGGAAGTCGAGGTGCTGCCGATCGAAGCCCTCTGTGAGGATTGTCGCCAGGAGTTCCGCGTGAGAGGCTTCCGGTTTCAATGCCCGGAATGCAGGGGGGCTTCGGTCCGAGTGCTCCGGGGCCAGGAGCTGCGCGTGAAAGAGATCGAGCTGCAGTAAGCCGGCTCCATCCGGCCGCTTCCCGTTGAAAGGCCAACCTGCTTCTGCTGATGCCCCGCAGCGTCCCGGTCGCCGCCTTCATTCGGCTTCCGACCGAGGAGACCCTCGAGACGGGTACGTCGTTTCGGGCTCGCAAAACGGTTGCGGGTGGAACAGGGCGGGACGGCGTGGTGGGCGACCGACAAACGTCCAGGCTGTCGGGACAGGCTCTGCCTAGCTCTTCTCGGGTTTCCTCCCGGAGGGCCGGCAAACACCATATCTCTTGCGCCTCCGGTACATCGTGCTCCGGGACATGCCGAGCCTTTGCGCCGCTTCGCCGATGTTGCCTCGGGCGGACTCGAGCGCCTCGAGCAGCAGGCTCTTTTCAGTTCGCGCGATGCGATCGAGCTGCGGGGCAAGGGCGGCCCCGGCCGGAGGGAGCCTCAGGATGTGGTCCGGCAGGTGCTCGGGCAGCAGGGTCTCGCCTTCGCACAGATGGAGCGCGAACTCGATGCAGTTCTCCAGCTCCCGGATGTTCCCGGGCCAGGTGTGGACGCGGAACCTGTCGAGTACGTCGGGGTGGACCTTGGAGACCTTCGCTCCGGACTTCCGGGCAGACTTCTTCAGGAAATGGGGGGTGAGCTCTTCCAGGTCCTCCATCCGTTCCCGCAGGGCGGGAAGCCGGATGCGGACGATGTTGAGCCGGTAGAGAAGGTCCTGGCGGAAGCCGATTTCCTTCCTCTGCTCTTCCAGGAAGGTGCTGGAGGCAGCGATGATCCTCACGTTGATGTGCTTGTACTCGTGGTCGCCCAGCCGCACGATCTCCCCGTTCTCCAGGACACGGAGGAGCTTGGCCTGGAGGCCCGAAGACATGGAGTTGATCTCATCGAGGAAGATCGTGCCGCCGTCGGCCTGCTCGAACTTGCCCTTCTTGCCGTCCTTGCTGGCGCCGGTGAAGGCGCCCCGCTGGTAACCGAACAGCTCGCTCTCCACCAGCTCCCGGGGGATCGCGGCGCAGTTGATCGGCACGAACGGGCCGTCCTTCCTCAGGCTCTGGTTGTGGATGGCCTGGGCGAACATCTCCTTGCCGGTCCCGGTTTCGCCTTCGAGAAGAATGGGCAGATCGGTGGCAGCGAACCGTTGCGCCAGCTGGATGGCTCTGCGGATCGGCGCGGACTTCCCCCGGATGTCGCCGAAGGTATAAGGGGTCATGCCGCAGCTCGCCTTGGGAGACGGGCTCCAGGCGCGCCTCTCCTCCTCGAATACGAGCATGGCCGCGAGCGACCCGGCTCCCCGCTCCTGGAGGGGGATGCTGCGGGCGATCAGTCTCCTGTCCTCTCCCCCGAGCCTCCGGACCCTGAAAGGTGCATTTGCAGGCTTCTGCCCGGACAGGCAGAGGGCGAGGTCTTCGGATTCCATCGACTGGCCGTAGTGGGCTCCCACCAGCTCGGCCAGCGGCTTGCGGAACAGATCCGCTGCGCTCTGGTTGGCGTGGAGAATCCTTCCCGTCCGGTCGAGGACCACGATGGGGTTGGGGGTTAGGCCGGACGTGCAGTCCAGGACCTGCCTGGCCTCTTCCATCTGGTTCAGCAATTGCTGGACGTGCAGATTCGACTGAATGGAGCGCGCCGCCGTCATGGTGAGGCCCAGGGCAAGACGCACGGACTCCGCACGTTCATAGGAGGTCGTCACGTCCAGGCAACCGCGGAGCCGGCCGCTCAAGTCGAAAATGGGAGCCGCAGTGCAGCAGAACCAGTGATAGATCTGGCTGTAATGCTCCTCCTGGATGAGGATGATCGGTTTGTGGTCGATCAGGACGATGCCGGGCGCCGTGCTGCCCAGCACGACCTCGCTGCAGTTCCCGCCCGCGACCAGGCCGGTTTCCACAAAGCCCTCGAGGACCCTTCCTGCGCCGGACTGATAGAGGATGTTGCCCTCGCGGTCAGACAAGAGGATCGCGTGAGAGAGCTTGGACAGGCTCTTTTCCAGGATCTCCAGGCTGGAGCGGGAGACTTCCGCCAGAGGAGCGCATGTGCGGATGAAGCGCGCCAGCTCCTGTTCGGAGGCGACCTCGGAGATGTTGATCCCGCGGGGATCCAGATTGGCCTCCCTGCAGCGCTGCCAGGAAGTCGCGACGCGAGGGGGAGAAGAGGGGAGAAGCGCGCCTCCGCGTGCGAAGGCCTCCCAGGCATCGAAGCGATGGCTCTTCGGGACGGCGTGCTTGATGAGCATGAGGGTGACCCGGGCCATGCCGGAAGCGGAAGCGTCTGTCGCTTCTCGCCATGAGGCGGCACCCGGAAGCAACAGGCTACAAGGAGCCTCAGCATCTGTCAAAGGGGCCACGGCACCCGCTCCTCCCCACCCGAGACCCTGCAGGGGCGAAAAATCTTTCGCCCCTGCTAACTGCGTGCGTCGAGGTCCTTCAGGGATCGCCGCATGATCTTTCCCGTGCTCGTCTTCGGAAGGTCGGCGACGAACTGGATCAGGCGCGGGACCTTGTAGGCGGCGAGATGCTGGCGGCAGAAGGACTTGATCTCGTCCTCCGTGGTGGCGGTCATGCCCGGTTTGAGCACGATGTAGGCTTTCGCAAGCTCGCCCTTCACTTCGTCGGGGACGGCACCGACGGCGGCCATGGCCACGGCCGGGTGCTGCAGGAGCACGCGGTCGATCTCGGCCGGATAGACGTTGTAGCCGCCGGTCAGGATCATGTCCTTGCAGCGGTCGACGATGCAAATGTAGCCGTCTTCGTCCATGGTCGCGACATCGCCCGTGTGCAGCCACCCGTCCGGCTCGATCGCCTCGCGGGTGGCCTCTTCATTGCCGAAGTACCCCTTCATGACGATGGCGCCCTTGAACATCAGCTCGCCCGGCTCTCCCGGGCCGAGGGCCCGGGCCGGGTCGAGGATGTCAACGATCTTGACCCGGCAGTACGGGAGCGGAATCCCGATCGAGCCGTGCCGGTTCTCGCCCAGCAGGGGGTGCGTCGTACCCAGACCCGAGATTTCGGTCATGCCCCAGAGCTCGAGCAACGGGCACCCGAAGCGCTTCTCCACCTCCTGCTCCACGTGGACCGAAATCGTTTGCCCGCCGACCGTGCATTTCTTCAACGAGCTCGTATCACAGCGGTCCATGCCGGCGTGGCTCAGCAGCATCATGTACATGCTCGGCACGCCCTCGAACATGGTCGCCCGGTGCCGGGTGATCGCGTCGAAGGCCGACTGCTCCTGGAACCTCTCGAGCAGAACCAAGGTTCCCCCGGTGAGAAAGGTGCCGTTCATGACCACGTTCCCGTACACGTGCGCCGTGGGCAGGGACGAGACCACGACGTCGTCACGGGCCTTCATGTGCATGTTGGCGGTCAGTCTCGAATTCAACAGCACCCCCCGGTGGGTGAGCATGGCGCCTTTCGGGTGGCCGGTCGTGCCCGAGGTATACCCGATGGTGGAAATTTCGTCCGGGCCCCTGTGGACGATCTCCAGCTCGTCCCGGCCCTTTTCGAGTAGCCGGTTGAAGGCGGCCGCGGGTGCCGGGGCATCGTCCCCGTAGATCACCACCTGCTTCAGGGTCTCGGCCCGGCGGGCGACCTCGAGAACCGCTTCGGCCTTGTCCGACGAGGTCAGAAGAGCCTTGGCCCCGCAGTCGTTCACCACGTAGAGGACTTCCTCCGGGGTGAGCATGACGTTCACCGGGTTCACCACGGCGCCGATCTTCAGCGCGGCGTAGTACCCGACGATCCATTCCCAGCTGTTCTGTGAATAGATCGACACCCGGTCGCCCGGGCTGATCCCGAGCCCCCTCAGGCTGTTTCCGAGCTTGCTGGAAAGGACGTGGAGGCCCCTGAAGGAAAAGGTCCTGTCCTGGTAGATCAGGGCGATCCGGTCTCCATATTGCTCGGCGCAATGGCGGATCAGCGCTCCGAGGTTTTTCATCCTTCTCTCCCGTGCCGAGAGGCTGATGCCAGTTGTCATTATGTCAGTTGTCAAGTACGAAAGGGAGCACGGATGGCGCTGCACGGATTGCCCAGCCCGCCATCCCTTTCGTTGTGCGGGCAGGGGGATGCCTGACAATGAAGACCGAGAACTCTCTTCAGCGCCATGGGACCTCCCACCCGGCCCTTCCCCTCCTCTCCGTCCTCCAACACTCCAGGAAGGGCCGGGTGGTCTGTCCTCACCGCGTATCCGTCAACCTGTCACCAGAGAGTGGGAACCGATGCCGTCGCTTTGCGCGCGATGCCCCCAAGCCTCTGATTCAGGATCTCGGCCTGTGATGAGCAAGGCGCGTGCCGGAGGGGACCACGTGCTTCGGACTCGCGCCTCATCTGCGGAACATGGCGACGACCAAGCGAAATCCTGGACGAGCGGATCCGTGCGGAGCATGTGCTTGCCCGGCGGCTCGCGCCCGGATGGTTCAACCTTGAATGACGCGTGTTTCAACGATTCAGGCACATGACACACGGAGGGACCGATCGGGAGCGAGAACGGCCCATCAACCTTTTTTATAATTCCCCAGCGTCACGATCGAGGTCCCGGAGAGCGGACGGTTGACAAGGCCACCTCTTTGTACTATGGGTCCGTAACTTTTGTTTGCATCCAGGTGCAGGGAAGGTCAAAGGAGCGCATCATGGACCGGATCCGGAAAAGAGGTTGGCTATGTTCGATCGTCTTGGGCCTTGCGCTGAGCATGGTCGTCCTGTCGGCAGCGCAAGCCTTCAATCAACCACCCTATAATCTGGGCCTTACCAACGCTTTTGACGGCGCCATCCCCGGTCCGGGCCTGTACCTGATGGCTTACACCCAGTTCTACAGCGCGGACGAGCTCGCCGTGAACGACGACGTTCCGCAGCCCGTGAGGTCCATCCTCGAGGACACCGAGCTCATCGCCTTGTCCGCCGCCTGGCAGATCGCCTGGATCACCAAACTGGAGCTCTTGGGCGCCTTCCTGGGCTGGAACGTCGTCATTCCCGTCGTGGTGTTCGACACGGACGGCCCCATCAACTCTTTTGTCCGGAGTCTGCCCATTCCCGGCGATCGGATCGAGGATACCGGGGGCCTGGGGGACATCATCACCGGGCCGGTGATCCAGTGGAGCGGGAAGAGCCTTTTCAGCCGCCCCTATTTCCACCGCATCGAGCTCGACGTGATCGTCCCTACCGGCAAATACTCGGATGACTTCCTGATCAACGCGGGCTCGAACATCGTGACCTTCAACCCCTACTACGCATTCACCTGGTTTCCCACGCCCAAGACGGACGTGAGCTTCCGCATCCATTATGCCTGGAACTCGACCAACAAGAACCCGTACGAGTCGCTCTATGGGCCCGACGCGGAGCTGCAGCCGGGCCAGAACTTCCATTTCAATTACACGCTGCAGCAGAACCTCTACAAGTCGCTCTGGATGGGAGCCGCCGGATACTGCATGTGGCAGCTCACGGACGACGATCTGAAGGACTCGGCCCTGGAGGGGACTCCTCTGGCCGACGCCCTCGTCCAGAAAGAGCGCGTGTTCGGGATCGGGCCGATCCTGACGATCACGCCGATCAAGAACATGTTCCTGAGCTGGGCCACGGCCTTCGAGGTCGGCGTGAAGAACCGCCCCGAAGGGTTCAAGACGACCTTCAAGATCTTATACGGGTTCTGAGTGCTGCTGGTCACACAATTTGGCTGCGCATCCTTGAGCTTGATTTCCCATTGCGATGTGGCGACCGGCAGCAACCATGGGATTTTGCGAGGCTCACAGCGCCGCGGCAAGCCGCAAGTCACGGCCTCGTAGGGGCGGATGGCCATACGCCCCACCTCCTCAATCCCCGATGAGCACCAGATAATCGAGCACGGCCTCCCCGCCGGGCGGTACGGCCAGCTCGAACTCCACGGTCTGGGCGTCCTTCTTCTTCACCGGCGGCGGCTTGCCGATCAGCTGCCAGTCTCCCCAATGGTGCTCCGCGACCAGCACGGTGACGGGCCGGGCCTTCCGGCTTCGGATCCGGATCTCGATCGTCTCCTGGCGCGAGCCCCTTGCCACCTGTGTCCTTTCCTTGACGGTGCGCTCGCCGGTCAGGTCGAAGGCGGCCCCCAGCTTCACCTGCACCTGCTCGTCCATGGCCGTGTTCTCGATCCGGTCCTCTCCGATGAAGATCTGCGATCCCTGGTCGTCCTCCCGGTAGATGCGAAGCCGGCCGGCAGGCAGAGGAAGGCCGGGGCCGTGCTGCCGGTCATTGCGGAACCGGATCCCGGCCAGGACCGTGCGCTTTGACCGTTGCCCCTCGTAGCGGTACGTCTTCTCGATGTCGAATTCGACCGGGGCGAACAAGGAGAGCTGCCGGGCCTGGCGGTCGGGCAAGGTCGCGGCCCGGCCGAGACGATACAGGTGATATTCGGAGAAAGGTTCCTCATCCGGAAAGGGCGCTGCCTCGGCCTTGGCCCGGAGCGAGTCCTCGGGCTGCACGCGCAGGGGGACCGGCTGGGCCCTGTGGACCTCGCCTGCGACCAGGTTGACCTGGACATCGGCGAAGCTCTTTCCGGAGGCGTTTTCTACGGTCGCCCACGCGGAAAGCTTCAAGCGGTCTTCGTCCCGGCTGGCCAGCGCCGCGTATTCAGTTTGCCAGCCGAGCCCGCCGGTCAGATACGAAATCTCGATCCGGTGGCTGCCCGCTTTGCCGCTGTCCAGCAGCCAGGTGAGCGTCGGCCGGGTGATCAGATCCTCCGGCAGGGCGGGGAAGCGGACGGTGGCCACGTTGTCCGCCTTGACCAGCCGGAGCGCGCCGTCTTCCGTCTGCAGCAGCAGGTCGCCTGCAGCGAGCCGGAGCAGAGTGCCCGGAAAAGCCTGTCCCTGCTTGTCCCCGACGATGATCGGGCGGCCCACGGACTTCTCCAGGACGCGATCCGCGTCCGCCAGGTCGAACTCGAAGCGTTGTTCCAGCAGCCGGATCGATGCCGCAGGCCCCGCAGCCCGGAAGGTAACGGAGGCCGGGTCGATCTGGGCCGGGATGTCCGCGAGCTTGTGCTCCTGCTCTCCTCGAGACAGCGTCAGGGTTCGCACCTCCCTCGCGAGGGCGAAGCGGTCGGCGTACACCGTCACCGTATCGCGTTCCTCGGCCAGGAGCAGAGCCGGCACGGCTGCAAGAAGCAGGGCCAGAAAGTAGCGCTTCGGTTTCATGGAGACTGCCTTTCCTGTTTGGCTGATCGCTGCCCGCATCCTCCGGTTACACTATCATCGCCGGCTTTAAATGTGGACCGCGCTCGAGGGTCCCGGAGGCGGGCCGCCCCTTTTTCGGACCGCGCCGCAGCTTGACTTTGCGAATCGGAACCAAGATAAGCTGAAGGGCCGCAGTTTCCCGTCCTAGTCGGAAGGCAAGAGGAGATCAGGAGGAGGGGCGATGACGACACCGATTCAGCAGAAGATCCGCGACAAGACCATCACGGCCAGGCAATGGGCGGACATGGTGCAATCGGGCGACTGGATCCTCACGGGTGCGGTTGCCGGCGAATCCACGGTCTGCATGGAGGAGCTGGGGCCTCGCCTCGGCAACGGCCCCGGCCAGGTGAAGGACCTCGAGCTCTGGGCCGGGGTGCGGGTGATTCCCTTGCACAGCATCAAGGAGGTGGACCCGGAGGAAAAGTTCCACGTGCTGCACGAAGTGTTCTTCATGGCCTGGGAGCGCAGGCACCGGGACGAGCGCGGCACGATCGACTGGAACCACTGGGCCTGGTCGTTCGGCTCCTGGACCCAGTTCTACAGGTGGTATCACAAGGACAAGAGCCGGCGCGCGCTCGACTGGATGGTCACCGCCGTGAGCCCGCCTGAGGGCGGTTACTTCAATACCTCCTACGGCACCAACGAGACCGTAATGTTTTCCAAGTGCGCCAAGAAGGTGGTCCTCGAGGTCCGCGAGGACTACCCGTGGGCCGAGCCGGGAGCGAACAATCTCCTCCACATCGACGACATCGACTACATCGTGGAGGTGGACTGTGAGAAGTACCGCTGGCCGCAGAGGCCCGAGCCGGAAGGGGGGGCGGTCGAGCGCAAGATCGCGGAGCACTGCCTCGGCATCATGGACCACGGAGACTGCATCCAGCTCGGGATCGGCGCGCTCCCGACCGCGGTGGCCAAGGCGGTGGCCAAGCATGGCCTGAAGCACCTGGGCATCCACACCGAGATGCTGCAGGAGGGGCTCATGGCCCTGATCGAGGCCGGGTGCGTGGATAACTCCCGGAAGCCGTTCGACCGCGGCCGCAGCGTCTTCACCTTCGCCTTTCCCTTCCAGTGGAAGCGCTACTACGACTTCGTGCATCGGAACCCCGCGCTGGCCGTCTACGACATCACGTACACGAACAACGCGAACGTTCTGACCCGGATCGACAACATGGTCGCCATCGACAATTGCGTGGCCATCGACCTGTACGGCCAGCAGGTGGCAGGCCATTACGCGGGCCGGCCCATTTCGAGCAGCGGCGGGTACTGGGATTTCATCACTTTCTGCCAGATGGCCCGGGGCGGGAGGAGCATCGCCACGATCACCTCCAGGAGCAAGCACGGCACTTCCCGGATCGTGCCCCAGCTGCCGCCCGGCAGCGTCGTGGACGTGTGCGCCCAGTCCGCGAACTGGGTCGCCACCGAGTACGGCATCGTGTGCCTGCGGGGGCTGACCGGGTACGAGAGAGCGCGGGCCCTGATCTCCATCGCCCACCCGGACGATCGGGAGCACTTGGAGCGCGAGGCTTACCGGCTGAACCTCATCCCCAAGAATTTCCCGGGCTCCATGTGGCCGCCCGAGAAGCGGCGCTACCCGGATTTCATGACCGAACGGAAGAACTGGAAGACGCCTTACGGGAGCGTCCTCTGGGGATACGACTTTGAGGACGACGGCTGGTCCGGGAAGTAGAGGCTGGCGATAAACGCCCATCTGCTGCGTTGCGCTCGTGGCGCGGCATAGAGGCGGGGGAGCCTGCCCCGGCGAAGGCCGGGGTCATTGCGGCGTACTTCCATGTACGCCTCATTCCTCAGGACTTCGCGCGCCTTGCATCTGGGCATTTCTCGTCAGCCTCTCCAGAGCAAGAAGAGATCAGGATGATAAAGGGGGCAGTTCTTCTTGTCCCCTTTTCTTGTTCCTCACTCAAGGCTCCTCGTCCGGATGTGAGCTGTTCCTCCCGGAGGCTTGACAGGGCGATCCTTCCTGGGAAAAAGTAGCTTCGTTCCGCCGTTTCAAATTACGAGGAGCAAAGAATGCAGAATCGAACGTTGAGCTACGACTATGGGAAAACGGAAGATCCCCTTCTGTACACCCCCATCGGGGACTACCTCGGGGAGATCGCCCAACGGGTGCCGCAGAACGATGCGCTGGTTTCGGTCTATCAGGACAAGCGTTTCACTTACCGTGAGTTCGATCGGATCACGAGCGACTTTGCCAAGGGCCTGATGAGGCTCGGGATCGCCAAGGGCGATCGGGTGGGGATCTGGGCCGTGAACCGCTGGGAGTGGGTCCTCACCCAGTTCGCCACCGCCAAGATGGGCGCGATCCTGGTGAACATCAATCCCGCCTACCGGACCCACGAGCTCAAGTACGCCCTGCAGCAGTCGGGCACGCAGACCCTCATTCTCATGGATTCGTTCAAACAATCTCAGTACCGCGAGATGCTGCTCTCGATCTGTCCCGAGGCGGATCGGGCGAAGCCGGGCGCCCTGCAGTCCGCCGGGCTGCCGCAGCTGCGCAACCTGATCCTCCTGGACGAGCGGCATCCCGGCATGTTCACCTTTGACGAGGTCCTGCAGGGCGGCCGCGAGGTCCCGGACGAGGATCTCGCCAGGCGCATGGCCGGCATCGACCCCGATGACGATATCAACATTCAATACACCTCGGGCACGACCGGCTTTCCGAAAGGCGTCACCCTGACCCACTTCAACATCCTGAACAACGGCTACCACATCGCCAGGGTCATGCGATTCACGGAGCAGGACCGGCTGTGCATTCCGGTCCCGTTCTATCACTGTTTCGGGATGGTTCTGTCCAACCTCGCGTGCGTGACCGCCGGCGCCACCATGGTGATTCCGTCGCCGAGCTTCGAGCCGATCGCGGTCTTCGAGGCCGTGGTCCGGGAGAAGTGCACGGCCCTGCACGGTGTGCCCACCATGTTCATCGCCGAGCTGAACCACCCGGACTTCGGCAAGTACGACCTGTGCTCCCTTCGCACCGGCATCATGGCCGGCGCCCCCTGCCCCATCGAGACCATGAAGGAAGTCATCGCCAAGATGAACATGCAGGAGGTCGTGATCGCCTACGGCCAGACCGAGTCCTCTCCGGTCACCACGATGACACGGATCGAAGACGCCTTCGAGCGCCGCGTCTCCAGCGTAGGCCGGGTGATGCCCTGGCAGGAGCTGAAGATCACCGACCCGGTCACCGGCGCGACGGTCGAGCGCGGCCAGCAGGGGGAGCTGTGCTTCCGGGGCTATCAGGTGATGAGCCGCTACTACAACAATCCGGCGGCCACGGAGGAGGCGATCGATCCGAAACGGTGGCTCCACAGCGGCGACCTCGGGACCATGGACGAGGCGGGCTACGTGAAGATCACCGGCCGCATCAAGGAGATGGTCATCCGGGGCGGCGAGAACGTCTATCCGCGGGAGATCGAGGAGTTCCTGCGGATGCACCCGAAGATCATGGACGTCTATGTCCACGGCGTGCCGGACGTCAAGTACGGCGAGGAGCTCATGGCCTGGGTCCTGCCCAGGTCAGGGGAAGCGCTCTTGGAAGAAGAGATGAAGGAATTCTGCAAGGGGAAGATCGCACATTTCAAGGTTCCCAGGTACTGGAAGTTCGTGCGCAGCGCCGACGACTTCCCCATGACCGTGACCGGGAAGATCCAGAAGTTCCGCATGCGGGAGATCGCGATTCGGGAGCTGGGCCTGGAGGAGGCGGCCAGGATCCAAACCGCGTGAGCGCTCGTAGGGGCGTATGGCCATACGCCCCTACTGCAGGGGGCCCTTGAGGAGGCGTACATCGTCGATCCAGGCCGTGCCCTTTCCCTCGACGACCAGGTTGAGCTTGATCCTGTCCGGCTTCTCGCCCTTCTTCAGGAAAAAGGGCGTCTCCTCGGTCGTCCAGTCGGTCGTTCCCGTGAGCGGGGACTGGAGGCCGCGGGAAAAGAACTCCCCCTGTCCGGGGAAGTGGCACCACATCTCCAGGAAGACTTTCCCCTCCGCGAGCTCTGTCCGGACCCGCGCCTGGTAGATGAGCCGAGCCTCCTCGACTTCGATTCCGGCTACTTCGTAAAGTCGAACGACCGTGGGCTCCGCCGCATCGATGCGCAGGGAGCCGTTGCCGTCGCTCGAGGTCTCTCGGTCGAGCCGCACCCCGGATTGAGTGAGCACGCCTTCCTGGCTGTCTACCGGGAACCTTCTGAGCTCGGTTGCCTGACCCGAGCTCCGGGTACAGGCGGACAGGAGGGCGAGTGCGGTCAGGCCGGCCAGCAGCGAGGCCCGGATTGCGAAAGGCATGACTTTCTCCTCATGTTCTTCGAAGGCTTCCCTTTCTCCTTTTCCCTTTCCCCTTTGACCTGTCCTTCAGTCCTTCGTCAGGAGGGCCGGACAGGAGGTCGTTTCCTGGCTCTGGGCCTCCCGGATCGCAACGAGATAGATCTCGCCGTCCGAGAGGTTCTTCAAGGCGTGCTCGACTCCGGGCAGGATCTCGAAGAGCGCCGGACCGCGGCCCTCGACGGCGATCTCCTGAACGTCCCCGTTCCGCCCGGATCGCCAGGCGAGCCGGGCGGGCCCGCCGAACATGAGCAGCCATTCACGGGCGTGCGGGTGAAGGTGGTTGCCCCGGACCGAGCCCGGGAGCAAGGAGACGACGTGCAGATCTCCCAGCGATTCCGCGCTCTGGCCGGAAGCTTCGAGGAGATCGACCCGCCATCCTCGCGGATCTTTCTCTCCGGGACCGACGGATGGATGAAGCAGCCTGACGCCTTCCAAGGACCGTTCCTTTCGTATCCGTCATGAGAAGGAGAGAACGATCTTGCCCGTGTTCTCGTTCTTCTCCATGCGCAAAGTGGCCTCGTGAACCCTGTCGAAGGGGAACACGGAGTCGACCACCGGCCGCAGCCGGCCGGAGTCGAAGTGGGGGAGGACGTCATGGGCAAAGGCGCGGGTGGCCGAGATCTTCTCCTCGAGGGGCCGAGAACGGAAGACCGTTCCGATGATGCGGAGCCGCTTGGTGAGGACCGTCGCAAGGGGGGTCTCGGCAGAGGCGCCGCTCATCAGACCGAACAGGATGAGCGTGCCGCCCGCACGGAGCAAGGCGAGGTGTTGCCTCCAGTAAGCTGCGCCCACCGTATCCAGGACGAGGTCCAGCGCGTGCGGGCCGAATTCCTTCTCCACCACCGCCTGAAAACCTTCTTCTCTATAGTTCACGGCCCGGAACGGCGCGATTCGACCCATTCTCTCCAGCTTCTCCGCACTGCCGGCCGTTCCGACGGCCCGGGCTCCCCAGAGATGGACGAGCTGCAGGGCCGCGCTCCCGACCCCCCCGGCAACGGAGTGGACCAGAACGAGGTCGCCAGGCCTCAACCCGCCCTGGGTCACCAGGGCGTCGTGCGCGGCCAGGAAGGCCTCCGGCACCGCCGCGGCTTCGACGTCGGACAGCCTCTCGGGCACCGAAACGGCCAGTCGCTGATGGGTGACTACTTGATCCGCGTAGGCGCCTCCGGGCACCACGCCGAAGACGCGCTCCCCTCCTTTCCACTCCGTGACGCGCTCGCCGATCTGATCGATCCTGCCGACGAACTCGAGTCCCGGAACGTCGGCAGGGGCGCCCGGCGGGGCCGGATAGAGGCCGCGGCGCTGCAGGAGGTCGGCGCGGTTCAGGGCGGCAGCCGAGACCCGGACGCGAATCCACTCGCCCGTGGCCGCGAGCTCCGGCCTCTCACGGATCTCGAGTCGTTCGACCTCGGCACCGAACTGTGAGATCACGGCGCACCGCATGGACGTCCTCCGCGGAGACGGCCCGAAGGCAAGGCGGCGTATGGGCGAAAAATTTTTCGCCCATACGGTACGCCTGTTCTTTCGAGGGCCTGCTACTCTAGCCGGACGCACCAGCCATACCGGTCCGGTCTTTCCCCGTATTGGATGCCCGTGATCTCCTCGTAGAGCTTGTGGGCGATGGGGCCGGTCTTGCCGCCGTGGACGGTGATCGTCCTGTCCTTGTGCTGGATCAGACCCACGGGAGAGATCACGGCCGCGGTTCCGGTGCCGAATGCTTCCTGCAGCCTCCCGTCCCGGGCTGCGTCCAGGATCTCCTCGATCGAGATCCTGCGCTCCTCCACGGGGATGCCCCAGTCGCGGGCGATCTCGATGACCGAAGTCCGGGTCACGCCTTGCAGGATGGTTCCCTCCAGGGCGGGCGTGACCAGGCGTCCGTCCAGGCAGAAGAACATGTTCATCGTGCCGACTTCCTCGACGTAGCGCCTTTCGTTCGCATCGAGCCACAGGATCTGGGAGAAGCCTTTCTGGATGGCCTCCTGGGCGGCCAGAAGGGTGGCCGCATAGTTGGCCGGCGTCTTGGCCATCCCCAGACCCCCCTTGGCGGCCCGGATGTATTCCGTGGAGGTGATCAGACTGACCGGATTGACTCCCTCCTTGTAGTAGAGCCCCACGGGAGAGGTGATGATCATGTACCGGTAGGACTTGGACACCTTCACGCCGAGGTAGCTGTCCGAGGCAATGATGAAAGGCCTGATGTAAAGGGAATAGCCCCTCTTCTTCGGGATCCATGCTTTGTCGATCGTCAGGAGCGTCTTCAGAGGGGTGATGAAGGCGTCGTACTCGGTCTCCGGAATGCAGAGCCTCCGGCAGGAGCGGTTGAATCTCTCGTGGTATTTCTCGGGACGGAAGAGCTGGACGATGCCCTTTTCCGTCCGGAACGCCTTCAGGCCTTCGAAGACCATCTGCCCGTAATGGAGACAGCACATCGAAGGCAGAACGTCCATGGGACCGAAAGGGACGATCCGCGGAGTTCGCCAGGTTCCCGCCTGGTAGTCCATGACGAACATGTGATCCGAGAAGATTTCACCGAACCCGAGATTCTCGAGATCGGTGGAAGTGATCCTGCTGGAGCGCACCCTCTGGATTTCAAGGTCCACGACTTTCCTCCAAGCTTGGCGGTTGCGCGTATCGCGAAGGAGAAGGAAGATCCCCCCGGAATCTCGCTTCTGGCTGGCGGCTGCCGACGAATTGCCATAGAATAAATCCTTTAATGGAGGACTGCAAACGCCGTGGAGGATGAGCGATGCTCCTGTACGTGGTGCGCCATGGAGAGGCCCAACCGCAGCAGGCGGACCCGGGCTTGACGGAGAATGGGAAGAAAAACGTGCAGAAGATTGCGGAGTTCCTTCAGGGGATGGGGGTCCTTGTGGAGAGCATCGAGGAGAGCGGGAGGAAGAGGGCGAGCCAGACGGCAGCCATCATGGCCGCGGCCCTCACTCCCGGCCGGATGGCGGCGCGGGCGGGCGGTCTGGGGCCCAATGACCCCGTGGATCCGGTAGCCGAGCGCCTCGAGTCCGAGGCCGCGGACCGCATGCTGGTCGGTCACCTTCCCTTCCTGGCTCGCCTGGTTTCACGGTTGCTGCTCGGCAGGGAGGATCCGGAGATCTTCCTGTTTCAACCGGCAGGAACGATCTGCCTGGAGCGAGGTGCCAACCTGCGCTGGACCATGCGGTGGATGATCGGTCCTGACATGCTGTCGACCTGAGATCGAAAGCCGGCCGCATGGAATCTGCCACGCCGTGCCGCTCAGCGGCTGCCTCCGTCACGCTCTACACGGTGGGCCATTCCACCCGCACGTGGGAAGAGCTCGTCGATCTCCTGCATTCCTTCGACATCCGGTGCGTATGGGACGTCCGGCGCTACCCGGGATCGAGGCGATTCCCCCAGTTCGAGCGCGCGCACATGGAGACGGCACTGCCGCGGGAGGAGATCGCCTACCAGTGGGCAGAGGCGCTCGGCGGCCGGCGCCGCAGCACGGCCGGCGCGAGTTCTCCCAACCAGGGGCTGGAGAGCCCGGGCCTGCGCGCCTATGCGGACCACATGGCGACCGATCTCTTCCGCCAGGCGGTTCAAAGGCTCGTGGCTCGCGCCGCAGCCACCTGCTCATCGGTCCTGTGCGCGGAGCGGCTCTACTGGAAGTGCCACAGAAGGCTGCTGAGCGATTACCTGACCTCGCTCGGGGTCCATGTCGTGCACCTCGTCGAAGCCGGCCGCTGCGTCGAGCATGTCCTCACGCCGGGCGTGGTGCTTCAGCCGGGCGGCGGAGTCCTGTACCTTTGCCGTTCCCGGGGCGGCGGCCCGCATGCGGGCGGCCTGTTCGGCTGAGCCCCGTGTCAGGGCTTGTGCCGGTTTTGGGACAGGCTCTAGTTGGCTGCGGCTCCCTCGTCGGGCCCCCTCCGGCTCCCTCCTCGCTCCTTGACAAGGGACCGGGGGTCCGTATCATGAAAACTTCCCTGAATGCCTGCCTGAAGTGAATCCAGGGCACCGAAGGGGCTCATGTCCGCGATCTCGAAGGGCTTCTACAAACATTTGCGTCCTGGGGAGCGGCGCCGGCCGGCGCCTGGTGAGCGCTCGGCCGTACGGCTCTGCCGCACCCTTGCCGCGGCTTGGCTGATCCTCAATGCGCTGCCGGGGACGGCCGCAGCCGCGGAGCCCGTACCCGTGTCCCGCCGGAGCCCGGTCGTGGAGCTGGTCGACCGCTGCAGCCCGGCCGTGGTCAACATCTCGACCGAAACCGAGGAGGCCCAGCCCGCGTATCCCTTTCTGGGAGGGCCGAGAGACCCGGTGCTGGACGAATTCTTCAACCGGTTCTTTGCTCCGCAGCGGGAAAGGCCGTTCCAGCGGAGAAGCCTCGGTTCCGGGGTGCTGATCGACGGAAAGGGACACGTACTGACCAACTACCACGTGGTGCTCAAGGCGAGCCGGATCCATGCGACGCTGGTCTCCGGCAAGGAGTATCCGGCAGACCTCGTGGGTAGCGATCCGGGTTCGGACCTGGCGGTCCTGCGCATCACCCTCGAGCATGGGGTGAACCCGGTCCCGCTGGGCACCTCTTCGGATCTCATGATCGGCGAGACCGTCGTTGCGATCGGAAATCCCTTCGGCCTTTCGCACACCGTCACCACGGGAGTCATCAGTGCGCTCAACCGATCGGTGCAGGTGGCGGACCAGGTGTACGAGGACTTCATCCAGACCGATGCGGCCATCAACCCCGGGAACAGCGGCGGGCCGCTCCTCAACATCCGGGGGGAGCTCATCGGGATCAACACCGCCATTCATGGCGATGCCCAGGGAATCGGGTTCGCCATCCCGGTGGATCGAGCCCGCCGCATCGTGGAAGAGCTGCTCCTGTACGGAGAGGTTCAACCGGTCTGGTTCGGCATGGAGCTGCAGGAGCTGAGCCCTGAAGTGGCCAAGTACCTGGGGTTCGGTGAGAAAGGGGGCATTCTGGTTTCCGAGGTGCACCCCGATGGTCCGGCGGCCAGGGGCGGCTTGCAGGTGCGGGACGTGCTCGTCTCGAGCGGCGACAGTCCTCTGACTTCGGCCTCCGAGTACTGGAGGGTCATGCAGCAGATCCGCGCCAACCAGGAGGTGGTCTTCAGGATATTCCGCCAGGGCCGTCTCTTCCCCGTGAGACTCAAGGCGGAGGCCATGCCCGAAGAACAGATCGACGGCCTCTCTCTCCGGCTGCTGGGGGTCCGCCTGGCGGAGATCGCTGCCGTGCAGGGGGCCGCGCCGCAGTCCGCCGGGCAAGGGCTGGTGATCGATGCGGTCGTCAGGGGCAGCCAGGCGGACCAGATCGGGCTCAGGCCGGGGGACTTCGTCCTCAAGATCAACGATCACGGTTTGGGGAGCCTCAAGGACTTTCGCCACGAGCTTGCCCGTCTTCGGTGCCGGCCGAACGTCTCCCTGCAGGTCCTCAGAGGGAGATACCTCTACTACGTGACCCTGGATCTGAAGGGCTTTTCCTCTTGATTTCCAAGAGATTGTTGTTAACTTACTGCATCGGTTTCGGAAGCCGCAGATGATTTCTGCCATTCGGTGCGCAAGCGCATGAAGCGACCACGGACGGTTCCGGACTGCTTCGAACGACGAAAGCTGCTGTACGACAGGAAGGCCTCCAGGGAGAAGCTCATCTCCACGGGCGAGCTCTACCTGGAGGCGGGCCGCCCCTACGAGGCGGCCGAGTTCTTCCGCAAGGCCTCCTTTCAGGAAGGGCTGAAGAGACTCCTGGACAGGGCCCTCGCTGAGGCAGACGGCTGCCTCATGGAAATCGCCTTGAGGGGTGCGCCGGACGGCGACAGACCTGCAACCTGGGCAGCCCTGGGAAGAAAGGCCATGGAGCTCAAGAAGTACTCTCACGCCGTGCGGGCCTTTCGAAGAGCGGGGGAAGCGGCGCTTGTTCAGGAAGCGGAAGCGGCGCTGAAGGAGGTGCTCTCTTTTGAGAAAACGTGATTACTACGAGGTGCTCGGGGTTGCCCGGGACGCCCAGGACGAGCAGATCAAGAAAGCCTATCGTAAGCTGGCCCTCCAGTACCATCCGGATCGAAACCCGGGGGACAAGTCCGCGGAAGAGAAGTTCAAGGAGGCGGCGGAGGCCTACGAGGTGCTCCGGGACCCCGAAAAGCGAAGCCTCTACGATCGCTTCGGGCACGAAGGCCTGCGCAACACCGGCTTCCAGGGCTTCACCAGCTTCGACGAGATCTTCTCGAGCTTCTCGAGCATCTTCGAGGACTTCTTCGACTTCGGCCCGAGGAGTCGGAGGGCCCGCCGGGGCCCGGCACGCGGAGAGGATCTGCGCTACGATCTCACGATTTCCCTGGCGGACGCACTGAAGGGCAAGACCCAGGAAGTACAGCTGCAGAAAGAGGAGACCTGCGAGACCTGCAAGGGGAAGGGCCACCCGGAAGACAGCCCTCCCGAGCGATGCCCTCAGTGTGCGGGGTCCGGACAAGTCCGCCATACCCAGGGGTTTTTCACGCTCGCCACCACCTGCAGCCGTTGTCAGGGGCAGGGAGTGCAGTTTCGCGAGCTGTGCAAGTCCTGTCGGGGCCGTGGCCGGACTCTCAAGAACAGGACCGTCACGCTGAAGATACCGCCGGGCGTGGACAACGGCTCCAAATTGCGCCTCACCGGGGAAGGGGGGCCCGGCCCGTACGGAGGACCGCCCGGAGATCTGTACGTGGTGCTTCACACGGAGCCGCACGATCTTTTCGAGAGGGACGGCGACGATCTCCTCTGTCAAATCCCGATCTCCTTCACTCAGGCCGCCTTGGGAGCGGAAATCGAGATTCCGACGCTGGAGGGAAGCGAGCTGCTCGCGATTCCGAAGGGGACCCAGACCGGCGACATCCTTCGGTTGCGAAAACAAGGAATGCCGAACCTGCGCACGGGCAGAAGGGGGGATCTCCTGATCCACGTGTTCGTCAGGACACCGACGGACCTCAACCAGGAAGAAGAGGAGCTGCTGAGGCGGTTTGCCCAGGTCCACGGAGATCCGGTGCTGGCGGCACAAAAGGAACCATCCCCCCTGAACAAGGTCAAAGACTACATTAAAAGGAACCTCCGCTGAGGGCCCGTTCCGAGAGCCCGTCCGCAAGAGGCTCTCCGCCAGGCCGGTCGAATCGTTCCCGTAGGGCACGCAAAGGGGTCGTCTGTTGCCAGAGATCCTGATGCCTTCTTAGACAGAATGAATCGAGTACAGTGATCGCGACAGTTGCGCCGCAACGCCACCAGGGACGAGCGGAGCGCGGCACCGAGACGTGTTTCGCTGCCTGCCTCACCTCATCTGACCTTTCCACCGACTGCCACTCGAACAGGAGAGGAGCACATGATCGACGTCGAGAACCTGACCAAGCGATACGGGGACTTCACCGCCATCGAGGACCTCTCCTTTCGGATCGAGAAGGGGGAGATCGTGGCCTTCTTGGGCCCGAACGGGGCCGGCAAGACCACGACCATGCGGATCCTCACCGGCTTTCTGCCGGCGACCTCGGGCCAGGTGAAGATCTCGGGGCATGACATCTTCTCCGACCCGATGAAGGTGAAGAGGCGGATCGGATATCTGCCCGAGCATCCGCCCGTCTACACGGAAATGAGCGTGGAGGGATACCTGAAGTACGTGGCTCAGATCAAGGGCGTGCCGCGGAAGAGGCGGCCCGGTGCGCTCAACCAGGTGATCGAGCGGTGCGGCCTCGCCGACGTGCGCAGGCAAATCATCGGCAAGCTTTCCAAGGGCTACAGGCAGCGGGTCGGGCTGGCCCAGGCCATGATCCATGACCCGGACGTCCTGATCCTGGACGAGCCGACGATCGGATTGGACCCCAAGCAGATCATCGAGATCCGGGAGCTGATCAAGTCCCTGGCAGGGGAGCATACCATCATCCTGAGCACGCACATCCTGCCCGAGGTCACGATGATCTGCCAGCGTTTGCTGATCATCGACCGGGGAAGAATCGTGGCGGACGACACGCTGGAGAACCTCACGGCTCAGGACAGCCTCGAGAGCGTGTTCCTCAAACTCACCGCGGAGGATGTGCAATGAAGGCGCTGGCGGACGTCTTTCACGTGGCAGGCAGAGAGCTGCGCTCCTATTTCGTTTCCCCGATCGCCTACGTGGTGCTGACCGGCTATGTCGTTCTGTCGGGCTGGTTCTTCTTCAATTTGCTGGTCCAGTTCAATCGCGTCCTCGGCATGTACGAGATGATGCGAAGGCAGGACGTGGCGATGCAGATGAACCTGAACGACATGGTCATGACGCCGCTCTTCTACAACATGACCATCGTTCTGCTCATCATGATTCCGCTCATCACCATGCGCCTTTTCGCAGAGGAAAAGAAGCTCAAGACAGATGAGCTGCTGCTCACCTCCCCCCTCTCGATTCAGTCGATCGTCACAGGCAAGTATCTGGCGAGCCTGTGCTTTTTCGTCCTCATCCTGCTGCTCACCGGGATCTACCCGTGGATCCTCTTCCACTACGGCTCCCCTGCGCCGGAGGCCGGTTCCATCCTGGCGGGCTACCTCGGGCTGTTCCTGCTGGGATCTTCCTTCATCGCCGTGGGGCTGTTTGCCTCGTCTTTGACCGAGAACCAGATCGTGGCGGCCGTGATCTGTTTCGTCACCCTGCTGCTCTTCTTCGTCATCGGATGGCCGGCCGAGACGGTAGGCTCGACCCCCGGCAAGGTGCTCCAATATCTCTCCCTCATCGAGCACTTCAATGATTTTCCGAAGGGCCTCATCGAAAGCCGGCACCTCGTGTTCTTCGTGAGCTTCATCCTGTTTGCGCTCTTTCTCACCAAGCGATCCATTGAATCGTTCAGATGGAGGTAGGATCCCATGAAGAAGTCGAGCCAGATTGCCGGGCTTTGCGGATTCCTCCTGCTCCTGTTCGGAGTGGCGGAATTTCTTTTCACGAGGCAGTTTTCCCTGTACACGGGGATTCACCTGGGCGGGGGAGCTGTCCTGGTCGTCTTCAGCCTGATCTTCAACCTGGGGGGGGTCTGGTCCACCCTGGGCGAGCGCTCCACGCGCTACGGCGCGAATGCGGTCCTGTACACGGCCGTGTTTCTGGCGATCCTGGGCCTCCTCAACTTCGTTTCCAACGCCCATTCCTGGCGCAAAGACCTGACGGAAGGGGGGGTGTTCAGCCTCTCCGATCAGAGCCAGAAGATCCTGGAGAACCTCAAAGAGGACGTGGAGGTGCTGGCTTTCTTCGAGATGGCGAAAGGCAGCAAGCTCGAAGACCTTCTGAAGAACTACGGCAACGCCTCCAAACGCTTTCGCTACGAGTTCATCGATCCGGTCAAACATCCGGAAAAGGCGAAGCAGTACGAAATCACGCAAAGTGAGATTCTCGTCGTGAAGAGCGGCGACCGGACCAACAAGATCACGGGCACGGCGGAAGAAGACATCACCAATGCCATTCTCAAGGTTTCCAAGCAGGAGCAGAAGAAGATCTACTTCCTCGCCGGACATGGAGAGCCCGCGCTGAACAACCAGGAGCAGAACGGATACGAGATCGTCCGCAAAGCGCTCGAAAACGAGAACTACCAGGTGAGCGAGCTGAAGCTGTTCATGCAGGAGAACGTCCCTCAGGATTGTACGGTCCTCGTTCTCGCCGGCTCCCAGAAGAGCCTGGAGCCGAGTGAGCTGGACGCGATCCAGCGCTACCTCGACCAGGGCGGAAACGCTCTGTTCCTGCTGGACCCGGGGGGATCGCCCGGGATCGCTCCGTTCCTGGCGAAATGGGGCGTCAAGGTCGGTGACGATGCAGTCGTGGATCAGGTCTTCCGCCTCTTCCAGGGGCCCTCGTTGGGGGTCGACCCTATCGTCGAGGAGTTCGGATCGCATGAGATCGTGAAAGATTTCCAGGGCCAGGTCATCTTCCATCTGGTCCGCTCGGTGCAGCCCGAAAACGATATTCCGCAGGGGGTCAACGTGGTCTCCCTGGCCAAGACGAGCCCCAAGAGCTGGGCCGAGACGGACCTGGCAAGCCTCTTCCAGAAGGGGGAGGTCGCCCATACGGCCGATGACCTGTCCGGGCCCGTCTCCGTTGCCGTCGCCCTCACGGCCGAGCGGCAGGGAAGCGAGCAAGGGGAAGGCGAGGAGGGCAAGGAAGCCAAGATCGTCGTGTTCGGCGATTCGGACTTCGTCGGCAACCGCAACATCGGGAACATGTACAATGCGGACCTTTTCCTGAACACGGTCAACTGGCTGGCCGGCGAGGAAGAGTTCATCTCCATCCGGCCCAAGGCGACGCGCGGCTCCAGAGTGGCCATGACGCCTCAGCAGACCAGAGACATCTTCTACTTCTCCGTGCTCATTCTGCCTGAAGCCCTGCTGCTGTTCGGGCTCGCCATCTGGTGGCGAAGGAGGTAAGGGGACCATGAAGTTCCGGACGACCGTGCTGGCTGCCCTGCTGCTCGCCCTGGTCGGGGCTTACGTGTACTATTTCGAGTACAAGAAGCCTCAGGAGAAGAAGAGCCGGGAGGAGAAGGAGAAGGCCGTCTTCGCGCTGGACTGGGACCGACTCTCCGGCCTGAAGATCGAAAACGCCCATGGTATTTTCGTCTTTGAGAAACAAGCGGCACAGCAGAAGCCGGAGGAGCCCTCCCCGGGGGCGGCGCAGCAGCAGGAGTGGCGCATCCGGGAGCCGGTGAAAGCCGATGCGGACAGCACCGGCATGAACAGCCTGGTGAGCTCGCTGAAGGGCCTCCAGACACAGCAGGTGGTTGCCGAGGTTCCGGAAGATCCCGGAGTCTTCGGCCTCAAGCGGCCCCGATTGAAGGTCCAAGTTCTGCTGAAGGAGGGCGAGTCGCCCCCGCCCCTTCTCATCGGTGACAAGAGCCCGGTCGGCCAGAACTCCTACGCCATGCGGGAGGGAGAATCTAAGGTCCTGCTGCTCAGTTCCAACCTGGAGACACAGCTGGACAAGCCGCTCATCGACTTCCGGGAAAAAAGGCTCTTCACTTTCAAGCGCGAAGACGCCGAGCAGCTCCGCATCTACCGCAAGGGCGAGCGCAGTCTGGAGCTGGAGAGAGAGGGCGCCGGGTGGAAGATTCGCTATCCGATCGAGGCCCGCGCTTCAGAGACCGAGGTGAACGAGCTCCTCAACAAGCTGACAACCCTCCGGGCTCACTCCTTTGCCGAAGAGGAGGCGCAGGATCTGAAGGCGTACGGGCTCTCCGATCCGCAGTGGAAGGTGGAGGTTGCCCTGGCCCCGGATCACGCGCTGGCCACCCTCCTGTTGGGAGAGGCACGCGGCGGTGAAGAGAAGACGGGGACCATCTACGCGAAACGGGCCGAGAGGCCGGCGGTCGTCACCCTGCAGAGCGATCTGACCCAGACCCTCGAGCGAGAGCCGGAAGAGTTCCGGGAGAAGAAGGTCTTCCCGTTCAATACCTGGGAAGTGGCCAAGGCGGAGCTCGAATGGAAGGGTCAGAAGGCGACCCTTGTCAAAGCAGAGGGCAATCGCTGGCGCATCACGGATCCGATCCAGGCCAGGGCAGACTCCGGGAAAGTCTCCTCCCTGCTGACGACCCTGAGCCGCCTGGAGGCGGATTCCTTTATCGAGGCCCCGGCGACGGACAGCGGCCTGGCCGACTACGGACTCGCAGACCCGATCGCCAAGATGACGCTGCACAAGGAGGCGGAGAGGGAAGAACCGCAGGAGGAGGGGGAGGAGAAGGAAGAACAGCCGGAAGGGCAGGCTGAAGAGGGGTTTTTCAAGCTGGGAACGCTCCTTCTGGGCAAGGTCACGGCAGACGGCACGGAGAAGTGGTTTGCCGCGGTCGAAGGAGTCGGCACCGTCTTTTCCGTCCCGTCCGATCCGCTGCGGAGCGAGCTGCCCGGCGACGTGGAGGAGCTGCGGGACCACAAGCTTCTGAGCTTCTACAGATATCAGGTCGACTCCCTGGAGTCCCGGGGACCCGCCGGCACGTTCGCCCTCGCGCGCAAAGGGGAGGGCTGGGAAATCGAGAAAGGGGGATCCGGCAAGGCGGAAGACAAGAGCGTGAACCAGCTGCTCGATCTTCTTTCCGGGCTCGAGGTGCGGCGCTATGCCGAGGCCGCTCCTGCCGATCTCTCCGGCTACGGGCTGGCCATCCCCGAATACAGAATCTCGATCCGTCAGGAGCAGGAAACAGGAGGCGACGAGACGCTCGGAGTCCTTCTTCTCGCCGACAGGGGGCCGGAAGGGGAACCGGACCTGGTTTACACCATGGAGGAAGGAGACGGCTGGATCGGGCTCATGGCCAAGGACACGAAGGACAAACTGGTGCAGGCACTGGCTCCTTTTGCCCCGAAACCTTGACTCTCGTGAGGGGGATGCTTACTTTCACGAAGTCAAAAAATGTAAGAAAATACGGAAGATCCCCATTCTGAAGCAAGGGACGAATCTTCAAAAAGGAGCTGGTAGAAATGGGAAAAATCATCGGCATCGACCTCGGGACGACGAACTCGGTGGTAGCGGTCATGGAGGGAGGCGATCCTGTCGTCATTCCCAACGAGGAAGGCGGTCGAACCACACCTTCGGTCGTGGGTTTCACGAAGGACGGGGAGCGCCTGGTCGGTCAGGTGGCGAAGCGCCAGGCCATCACGAATCCTCAGAACACGGTCTCTTCGATCAAGAGATTCATGGGTCGTCGTTTCAACGAGGTGACCGGCGAAATCGCCATGGTTCCCTACAAGGTGATCGCGGCCCCGAACCAGGACGTGCGCATCAAGATCCGGGACAAGGAGTTTTCGCCTCCCGAGATCTCCGCGCTCATTCTGCAGAAGCTCAGGGTGGCAGCGGAGAATTACCTCGGAGAGAAAGTGACGGACGCCGTCATCACGGTGCCGGCCTACTTCAACGACAGCCAGCGGCAGGCGACCAAGGACGCGGGAACCGTTGCGGGCCTGAATGTCCGCCGCATTATCAACGAGCCGACGGCGGCCGCGCTCGCCTATGGGCTCGACAAGAAGAGGGACGAGACGATTGCGGTCTACGACTTCGGCGGCGGCACCTTCGATATCTCCATCCTGGAGGTCGGGGACAACGTGGTGGAGGTCAAGGCGACCAACGGCAATACCCATCTGGGCGGGGACGACCTGGACCAGAGGATCATCGAGTGGATCGTCACCGAGTTCAAGAGGGACCAGGGAATCGATCTGAGCAAGGACCTGATGGCCCTGCAGCGGCTGAAGGAAGCGGCCGAGAAGGCCAAGGTCGAGCTTTCCTCCACGCAGGAGACGGAGATCAACCTCCCGTTCATCACGGCCGATGCCAGCGGGCCCAAACACCTCAGCATGAAGCTGACGCGGGCCAAGTTCGAGCAGCTCGTCGATGACCTCATCCAGAAGAGCCTCGATCCCTGCCGGATGTGTCTCAAAGACGCGGGCCTCGCGCCCAAGGACATCGACGAAGTCGTCCTGGTGGGCGGGTCGACGCGCATTCCCAAGGTGCAGCAGGTCGTCCGGGAGCTGTTTGGCAAGGAGCCGAACAAGAGCGTGAACCCGGACGAAGTGGTGGCCGTCGGCGCCGCGATCCAGGGCGGGGTGCTTGCGGGCGAGGTCAAGGACGTTCTCCTGCTCGATGTCACGCCTCTGTCGCTGGGCATCGAAACCCTGGGAGGCGTGATGACCCGGCTCATCGAGCGGAACACGACCATCCCCACCCGCAAGAGCGAGATCTTCTCCACTGCGGCCGACAACCAGACGAGCGTGGAGATCCACGTGCTGCAGGGAGAGCGGGACATGGCCAACGACAACAGGACCCTGGGCCGGTTCCATCTCGTCGGGATCCCTGCTGCGCCGCGCGGCATGCCCCAGATCGAGGTGACGTTCGACATCGACGCGAACGGCATCCTCCATGTCTCGGCCAAGGACCTGGGCACGGGCAAAGAGCAGAAGATCACGGTCACGGCCTCGAGCGGCCTGGACAAGTCCGATATCAACAAGATGGTCGACGAAGCGTCTCGGCATGCAGACGAGGACAAGAAGAAGAGAGAGCGCGCCGAGGTCCGCAATCAGCTCGACAGTCTGGTCTACACCACGGAGAAGACCGTCAACGAGAACAAGGAAAAGCTGTCGGATGCCGATCGCAGGCCACTCGAGACGGCCCTGGAAGACGCCAAGAAGCTCTTGGAGCGGGCCGACAGTGCGGACGTTGCGGAGATGAAGCGGGCCATCGAGGAGTTGACCCGAGCTTCCCACAAGCTTGCCGAGGCGATGTACCAGCAGGCGGCTTCCCAGGGACGGACCGCCGACCGAGGCCAGGCCGCAGGCGGCGCCGGCGACGGCAAGGGCAAGGCCGACGAGGACGTCATCGACGCCGAGTACGAGGACGCAAAATAGAACACAATTCAGGCATCTTAGCCAACGAGAGGGTGCGCGAGACCCGCTCTCGAGAGGCCGCTGGGTGCAAGGCGGCGGGCAATCGACCACGAAGGAGGTTCGGAGCCTGTCCCGGAGAGGGCCGGGAACGAAAGACAGCGCGACGCTGCCGTGCATGCAGAGACAGAGCCGGGGGGGGGCGTGCGACGACTCGCGCCTCCCTCGTTTTTTCGGAGTCCTGATCCGGGAACACGGCTCGTGAGCTCGCCATCTGTGTCCAGCATCTTCGTTTCCCGAACGCTGAGGAACCTTTTCGGGCGGGCAGATATCGAATTTCATGACTCTTTAGGAGGAAAAAATGGGCAACACCCTGAAGACCACCTTGCTTCTGGGGCTCTTGACCGGCCTGATCCTGTGGATCGGGGGATATCTGGGCGGCCGATCAGGGATGATGATTGCGTTCGTGTTCGCCCTGGCCATGAACCTCGGCTCGTACTGGTTCTCCGACAAGATCGTCCTGGCCATGTACAGGGCCCGGCAGGTGGATCCGCAGCAGGCTCCCGGGCTCTACCGTATGGTGGAGCGACTGGCCCAGAGAGCGGAGCTGCCGATGCCGCGGGTCTTCGTGATTCCCTCGGATTCTCCGAATGCATTTGCCACCGGCCGGAATCCTCGCCATGCGGTGGTTGCCGTCACCCAGGGAATTCTGAAGCTGATGAGGGACGAAGAGCTGGAAGGCGTTCTCGCCCATGAGCTGGCCCACGTCAAGGACCGCGACATCCTGATCAGCACGATCGCCGCGACCATGGCTGGCGCCGTCATGATGCTGGCCAGCATGGCGCGCTGGACCGCGATTTTCGGCGGGTTCGGCGGACGGGATGACGAAGATCGGGGTGGCGGCATCTTCGGGCTCCTCTTCATGGCCATCCTCGCCCCGCTTGCGGCCATGCTGATCCAGCTCGCCATCTCGAGGACGCGCGAGTACCAGGCAGATGCGGAAGGAGCCAGGATCGCCGGACAGCCTTATGGGCTGGCCAGTGCCCTCGAGAAGCTCGGTCTGGCGACGCAACGTATCCCGCTGCAGGCCAATCCGGCCACCTCGCACCTGTTCATCGTGAACCCGTTGACCGGTAAGAGTCTCCAGTCTCTGTTCAGCACCCACCCGCCGCTCGAAGAAAGGATTCGGCGGCTCCGCGGGACCGCCGCATAGGAGGCTGTCCGTAAATGCCCATCTGCTGCGTTGCACTCATGGCGCATGGAGGCGAGGGGAGCCTGCCCCGGCGAAGGCCGGGGTCCACTATACTTCTACGTACGCCTCATTCCTCAGGATTTGACTCGCGCCGTCCATGGCGCTCGCCCGTCGGGCGCATCATCCTGGCGGATGGTGCGTCCAATTCCGCTGTCCTGCGGAATTGTCCTGCGCCTAGCATCTGGACATTTCTGAACAGCCCCCCGGAGCCAAATCTTTTGGACGGGCTCCTGGACTGGCTAGGCTAGGTCTGCGTAGGAGCAGACCCGCTCCAGAAGTTGCTGGAGGTCCGTTCCAGGAAATCAAAGGGGGACCCTGTGCCATGAGCAAGGAAGAGCAGCAGGACAAGGGCTTTCGCGTCAGTGACCGGCGGCGAAGATCCTCGGTGGAAGGCGCTGCGGGAGGTGCCGGCAAGGAAGGCGAGCACCAGCATGCGACCGGCGCGTCCGAGGCTCCGGCGCAGGCTGGTGAGCGGGAGCCGGGTGCCCGAACGGAGGGCGAGCGGGAAAGAAAGCAATCCAGGGAGCTCCCGCCTGTCAATTTTTCCACTTTCGTCCTGTCCTTGAGCAGCTCGGTGCTGGTGCATCTGGGCCTGGCCGAGGACCCCGTCTCCGGAAGCGTCCAACGCGACCTGGACCTGGCCCGCCAGACGATCGACCTCTTGGGCATGTTGAAGGACAAGACCCGGGGAAATCTCTCGGAGGATGAAGGCCATTTGATGGACGGCATTTTGTATGACCTTCGTATGCGCTACGTGGAAGAGAAGAAAAAGGAGTGATGCTGAATCCTGAAGCGGATCTGGGGGACGCAACCGGACGCGTCTGGTGCAAAGGAGTTGAATGATGAGCAATCGATGGAGAAAGTGGGTCGGCGCCTTTTTGATCCTGATCGTCGGGCTGCTTGCAGGGCTCATCCTGTCGGCGCAGCTCGACGGAACGCAAAAGCTGGAAGCACTCTTGGGCATCGGAGAAGAGGAGAAGCCGGCCGTCAAGCCGCCGAACGCACAGGTCCCGCAAGCCGGGCCGGAGGCCGCCCAGACTGACGGCGAAACGGTCTGCCTGCCCGATTTCGGCAAACTGGCCGAGAAGATCGACCCGGCCGTCGTCAACATCAGCACCACGGAGACGGTCAAGGGCCGCACCCTGGGGCGCGGTTTCGGCGGGCGCGAGGGGCCGCCCAGGGGTTTCGGGCCGGAGCAGCCCCAGGATCCCTTCGAGGAGTTCTTCGAGCGGTTCTTCGGCGGGATCAATCCCTACGGCGACATGAAGCGCCAGAGTCTGGGAAGCGGGTTCATCATCGAAAGCGGCGGCTATATCCTGACCAACCACCACGTGGTGAAGGACGCCGACTCCATCACGGTCATCTTCCGGGACGAGACCGAGACGCAGGCCAAGGTGGTCGGCAAGGACCCCAAGACCGATATCGCCCTGATCAAGGTGGATGTGGACCGGGCTCTTCCCGTCGCCAAGCTGGGGAACTCGGACACCTTGAAGGAGGGAGACTGGGTGCTGGCGATCGGCAACCCCTTCGGCCTCAAGTACACCCTGACGGCCGGCATCGTCAGCGCCAAAGGGAGGGAAATCGGTGCCGGCCCTTATGACGACTTCATTCAGACCGATGCCTCCATCAACCCGGGCAACAGCGGAGGCCCTCTCATGAACCTCAAAGGGGAGGTCGTGGGGATCAATACGGCGATCGTGGCCGGGGGCGCCGGAATCGGCTTTGCCATCCCGATCAACGTTGCTCAGGACATCCTTCCCCAGTTGCGGGAAAAAGGCCGCGTATCGCGAGGGTGGCTGGGTGTTATGATCCAGCGGATCACGCCGGAGCTGGCCAAGTCGTTCGGGCTGGCCAAGCCGGTTGGCGCGCTGGTTTCGGAAGTGACTCAGGGCGGCCCGGCGGAGGATGCCGGGCTGGAGCGCGGCGACGTGATCATCGAGCTCGAGGGCCAGAAGGTGGAGCGCTTCAACGACCTTCCCAAGATGGTGGCGGCCGTGCCTCCCGGAACGACCGTCGAGCTCAAGGTCCTGCGCAAAGGGAAAGAGAAGACCGTCCGGACCAAGCTCGGCGAGCTTCCCGAGGAAGGAGAGGCTCCGGAGCCGGCCCAGGGCGGCGGAGAAAACCTCGGGCTCGAGCTGCAGGAGGTCACTCCCAACATCGCTCGTTCGCTGGGACTGTCGTCGGACAAGGGACTGGTCGTCACGGGCGTGGATCCGGAGAGCGCAGCGGCACAGTCCGGGATCCGGAGAGGAGACATCATCCTGGAGGTCAATCAGAAAGAAGTGGCGACCCTGGCCGAATTCCAGAAGCAGGTGCAGGAGACGAAGCCGGGCCAGATGATGCTGTTCCTCGTGAAGCGGCAGGAAGGGTCTTTGTACGTCGCCGTCGAGAAGAAATAGTTCTGACGGCGCGAAACACTTCAAACAAAAATCCCTCTGGTCCATTGAGACCAGAGGGATTTTTTTCTTGATGCCCGCGTGCAGCCTCAGACCTGACCGGGAGCTGAAGGCCTCACACCGTCTCGATCAGCATGGCCATCCCCTGACCCCCGCCGATGCACAGCGAGGCCAATCCCAGCGACAGGCCGTTCCTTCGAAGCTCGTGGAGCAGGGTCACAAGGATCCTTGCGCCGGTGCAGCCGATCGGGTGCCCCAGGGAGACGCCGCTGCCGTGTACGTTGGTCTTCTCCATGTCCAGGCCGAGCTCTCGGACGCAGGCGATGGCCTGGGAGGCGAACGCCTCGTTCAGCTCGAAGCGATCCACGCGTGAGAGGGAGACGCCGGTCTTCTTGAGGAGCTTGCGGACGGCCGGGATCGGGCCGAGGCCCATGAAAGCCGGGTCCAATCCTCCGGAAGCATATCCGAGGATTCGTGCAAGAGGCTTGATACGGAGCTCGGCGGCCTTGTTGCGGCTCATGAGGACGAGCGCGGCGGCGGCGTCGTTGATGCCGGACGCGTTGCCTGCCGTGACCGTGCCCTCCTTGGTGAATGCGGGAGGCAGGCGCGACATCTTCTCGAGGGTCGTGTCCATGGGCCTCTCGTCCGTGGCGAACCGGATCGGCTCTTTCTTCTTCTGAAGGATTTCGATCGGCACGATCTCCTGAGCGAAGATCCCGTCCTGGATCGCCTTCCTGGCGCGCTGGTGGCTCAGCAGGCCCAGCCGGTCCTGCTCCTCGCGCGTGATCCGGTAGGTCTTCGCGATGTTTTCCGCCGTCAGGCCCATGTGGTAGCCGTAGAAGATCTCCCAGAGGCCATCGTGCACCATCAGGTCGATCATCTCCTTGTTGAACATCCTGCCGCCCCAACGGCCGTCGGGAAGGGCGTAGGGGATGCAGCTCATGTTCTCCATGCCTCCGGCGACCACGACGTCGGCCATTCCCGCGCGGATCGACTGGTCGGCCAGCGCCACCGCCTTCATTCCCGACGCGCAGACCTTGCTCACCGCGAAGGCCGTGGTCTCCACGGGCATGCCCGCCCGCACGCTCGCCTGGCGCGCCGGGTTCTGCCCCTGGCCGGCGCCGACCACGTTGCCCATGATCACTTCGTCCACCCAGACCGGAGCCAGATCCTCGGCCCAAGGCTCCGCCTTCTTCTCCGGCGCGCAGGGGCCCAGTCCCTTCAAGGGCTCAGGCCCGAAGGAGCGCTGCTCCGCCGACACCGCAGGCCTCAGGCCTGCGTTTTCCATGGCCTTGCGGATGACGCGGGCGCCGAGATCGACGACCGGAACCTCCTTGAGCGTGCCGCCGAAACCGCCGATTGCCGTTCGGATGCCTGCAACGATGACGACCTCTTCCATGATAACCCTCCTCCCTTCTCCCAACCGCTTGTGCTCTCCCGTCCGGGAAGAACCCCGCTGTCCTGTTCCGGTTCGTGCCTGCCCGATGTCAACAGCTCTCGACGATCAGGCTTACAGCTTCTCCTCCGCCCAGGCAGAGGCTCGCCATTCCCCGGCGCGCACCCTCCCGTTTCATGGCATGCAGGAGGGTCACCAACACCCGGGCGCCGCTGGCTCCGATCGGGTGACCCAACGCAATGGCGCCTCCGTGAATATTCACACGCGCCGGATCGAGGGCCAGCTCGCGCAGGACGGCCACCGTGGAGGAAGCGAATGCTTCGTTGACCTCGTGGAGATCAATGTCGGAAGCCCGCAGACCGGCCTTCTTCAACACCTTCGGAATCGAAAGGATCGGCGCGACCAGCACGTACTTGGGGTCCAGGCCGCTCGACCCTTGCGCTCCGACCCGGGCCATGGGCCGGACGCCGAGACGGTCCGCCACCTCTTCGGCGAGGCATACGACGGCCGCGGCGCCGTCGCTGATCTTGGACGAATTGCCCGCCGTCACCATCCCGTCCTTCTTGAACGCGGGGCGAAGCCTGGAGAGCGCCTCGAGCGTGGTCTCGCGGGCGACTTCATCCTTTTCGAAGACGCCAGGCGGGCCCTTGGCCTGGGGGACCTCGACCGGCACGATCTCGTCGCGGAAGTGTCCGGCGCGGATCGACTGAAGGACCTTCTCGTAAGAGCCCAGCGCAAACCGGTCCATCTCCTCCCGGCTCACACCGTACTTTTGCGCACAGAGCTCGGCGCTCACGCCCATGTGGAAATCGTTGTTGATGTCCCACAGGCCGTCCTGCAGCATGCCGTCGACGAGCTTTCCGTGCCCCATTCGATAGCCGCTCCGCGCGCGGTCCAGGAGGTAGGGGCAGCGGTTCATGTTCTCCATGCCCCCGGCGATGACCACGTCGGCATCTCCGGTCTGGATCGCTTGGGCGGCCAGCATGACGGCTTTCAGCCCCGAGCCGCAGACCTTGTTGACGGTGATGCAGCCGACCTCCCAGGGCATGCCCGCCTGGATGGCAGCCTGTCTGGCCGGGTTCTGGCCGAGACCATGGGGCAGGACGTTGCCCATGATGACCTCGTCCACCCGCTCTTTCGGAATCCCCGCGCGCCGCAGGGACTCGGTCATGACAATGGCGCCCAGCCGGGTGGCGGACACCGATGCAAGAGCCCCGTTGAAGTCTCCGATGGCGGTGCGCACGGCGCCTGCAAGGACGACTCTTCTCACGATTTTCTCCTGTTTCTTGGATGAACGAAACAAACCCTCGGATGGGTCGACGGATCGGGGAGGAGACGGGAGGTACGCAGTGAAGAGCTTACCTGCAAGCGCTCGAGAGGTCAAGGTCGGGCGCAAGGATCGCGTGAGGGGTCCGGCGCGCGGCACCCCGGGGCGGGGCTGCGATGGCCGGCGCGGGCCCGGACGGGCTTTCGATCCCAGTCTCACTGCCGCGACAAATCGGTACAAAACGCTGAAAGTTTCGTTGACATGATTTTTAAGATAATGTTAGTTTCCGCTCAGTCACCTGGGGCGAAAAACCGTTCGCTTCAAGGGATCCGCTCCTGAGGGGTCCGGAACGCCAGCGACCGAGTTAGGGGGGGACAGAACATGCAAAGGGTCACTCGTCTTCTGCCAGGTGTTTTTCGCAGGCACCCGCGGCCGCTGCTCGTAGCATGCGCGGTCATTTTGGCCTGCACCGCGTTTGCCCCACCTGCAGCATTCCCGATCCAGTTCAACGTGGGGTCCATCGAGGGCAGCCTCGACACGACGGTCTCGACCGGCGCCTCGGTGCGCGTGGGCGAGCGCAACCCGGAGCTGATCGCCGTCTCCAACGGCGGCAAGGCGAACACGGCCAACGGCGACGACGGCAACCTGAACTTCGGGCAATGGGATCTGGTCTCACTTAATGCAAAGGTCCTTCACGAGCTCGATCTCTCGTGGAAGAATTTCGGGTTCTTCGGCCGCATGTATTACTTCTATGACTGGGCCATCATGGAGATCGACCCCGAGCGCACGGCTTTCAGCGAGTCCGCCCAGCGGCGTGCCGGGATGAACATCAAGTTTCTGGATGCCTACCTCAAGGGCGACTTCGAGCTGGCCGGCCAGCCCTTGACCCTGCGCGTGGGCAACCAGGTGCTCAACTGGGGAGAGAGCACCTTCATTCAGAACGGCATCAGCGTCATCAACCCGGTCGACGTTTCGGTGCTGCGCGTTGCCGGCGCGGAGCTCAAGGAAGCGCTTCTGCCGGTTCCGATGATCAACCTGAGCGCCGGCATCACGAACAACCTTTCGATCGAGGGCTTCTACCAGTTTTACTGGGACAATACCGAGATCGAGCCGAACGGCACCTTCTTCTCCACCACCGACTTCTTCAGCCCCGGCGGATCCAGGGCCTTCCTGGCTTTCGGCAAAAACCCTCCCGACGGGCCCAAGGATTATCCTGCGACAGAGGTGGATGCGCCTCTGGGTCCCTATTTTTCCCGGCTCGGGGATGACGAGCCGGACGATCAGGGTCAGGGCGGGGCCGCTCTCCGGTATTTCGCTCCCTGGCTGAACGAGACCGAGTTCGGCGTTTACTACGTTCGCTTCCACAGCCGACTGCCCCTTGCAAACGGGCGGACGGGTCCGCCACCCCCTATCACGGCAGACCCTCAGACGGCTGAAGAAGTGATCGCTCTTCTCGAATACGGTTTGGCCAACGGGGATTATGCGAAGACGGCCGGCCTCTATCGCACCTTCCCGGAAGGCCTGCAGCTGGTCGGGGGGAGTTTCAGTACGGATCTCCCGTTCGGCATTGCAGCCCAGGGAGAGGTGAGCTATCACTGGGATCAGCCCATCCAGGTGGACGACGTGGAGCTTTCCTTCGCAACGCTTTCACCCATGGATCCGTTCCTCAACACACTCGCAGGCCTACAGGCGACCCTCGCAGGGCAAGAGCCGCCTCCCCCGGGACCCATCTTCGGAAACAGTCAGCTGGGGGCACAGGATTTCAATCAGGACGTCAAGGGCTATCGCCGCAAGGAGTACGTCCAGCCTCAGCTCACCCTGACCAAGATCTTTGGCCCGACCCTCGGGACCGACCAGATCGTGCTGCTCGGAGAAGTCGGCGCCGACTGGTTCTTCGGCATGGAGGCCAAGAGCAAGCTCCGCTACGAAGGGCCCGGCACCTTCACGAGCGCCAATCCGGTTTACCTGGAGGACAGCGGCACCGTCGCCTCCCTGGTCGAAATGCCCGGGGTCACGGCCGGCGGCTTTGCCGATGACTTCTCCTGGGGCTATCGCATCGCTACCCGAGTCGACTTCAACAACGCCATCGGGCCGGTCAACCTCAAACCCTCCGTCGCCTTCTCCCATGACGTGAACGGCACGACGCCTTCGCCGATCGGGAATTTCGTGGAGGATCGCAAGACCGTGACCGCTACGTTGACGGCCGAATATCTCAACATGCTCCGGGCCGCCGTCTCCTACACGAACTACTTCGATGGCGGCCAGCGCAATCTTCTCAACGATAGGGATTTTGTCTCGGTGGCAGCCAGCTTGTCCTTCTAGAAAGGCCTGCTGCACGATAGGGAAAGGGGAGAACAAGATGATCAAGAGGCTCATGTTACTCGGCGCTGGGTTGTCGATCCTGCTCTGGACGGCCATCCCCCTCGAAGCCAAGGTGACCCCGGAGGAAGCTGCAAAGCTCAACGGCGAGTTGACGCCGGCAGGCGCGATACGGGCGGGAAATCAGGACGGCACCATACCGGAATGGACCGGGGGCGTCACCAAGTGCGAGGAGGGCCGGAAAGAGGGAGACGCCTACAAGCAGCCGTTTCCCCCGGACAAGGTCCTCTACACGATCACGCCCCAGAACATGGACCAGTACGCGGACAAGCTGACCGAAGGCTACAAAGCCATGTTCAAGCGCTACCCGGATACCTGGAAGATGAACGTCTACCCGACGCACCGCACCGCCGCATGGCCGCAGCGGATTTACGATGCCACGATCCGGAACGCCACGACGGCGGAGCTGAGCGAGGGCGGCAACGGCGTCCTCAACGCCACGGAAGGGGCTCCCTTCCCGATCCCCAAGGAGGGGATCGAAGCGATCTGGAACCACCTCCTGCGCTACCGCGGCGAGTCGATCTACAGGATGTACGGACAGATCGCGGTGACTTCGAGCGGTGCATTCACTCCGGTCGTGATGGAAGAAAAGATCATGCTGCCCTACGCGCAGCCCGGCGCCACGATCGAGAGCGTGAACAACGTTTCCGTCTACTTCTTGCAGGAGGTCATGGCGCCTGCCCGGCTGGCCGGCGAAATTCTTCTCGTCATCGACACGATCGACCAGGTCAGGCAGCCGCGCAGCGCCTGGACCTACAACCCGGGCCAGCGTCGGGTCCGGCGGGCGCCGAACATCGCCTATGACAATCCCGGCACGGCTTCCGACGGCCTCAGGACATCGGATCAGCTCGACATGTTCAACGGCGCTCCGGACCGCTACAACTGGAAGCTCGTGGGCAGGAAGGAGATGCTCGTCGGGTACAACGACTACGAGCTCCAGAACCCGAACTTGAAATACAAAGACATCCTGCACGCAGGGCATACGAATCCGGAAGTGCTCCACTACGAGCTGCACCGGGTCTGGGTGGTCGATGCCACGGTCAAGGAGGGCACGAGCCACATCTATGCTCGAAGGACTTTCTATTTCGACGAGGACAGCTGGCAGGCTCTGGCAATTGACATCTACGACGCCCGGGGCCAGATCTGGCGCGTGCACGAGGCCCATCCCATCGTGTACTGCGATGTTCCCTTTCTCGGCCCGGTGGGCGAATTCAGCTACGATCTGCAGAACGGCCGGTACCTCGCCGTGGGCCTGACCAACGAGACCCAAAGCTGGAAGTTCAACGTGAGGTATAACTTGGAAGACTTCACCCCTGATTCCATGAGACGCGCCGGAAAGAGATAATCCTGAGGGACGATGCGTGCATGGACGCCCAGCCTGCCCCGGCCTTCGCCGGGGCAGGTTCCCCCAGCCTCCAGGCCTCTGAGTGCGACGCCGCAGATGGCCGTATATATCGACAGCCTCAGGAGGGAAGGTGACGTGACCACGCGAGATCGATCGCGCTTCTTCAAGGCCCCATGGCCTGCATTCGTTTCCCTGGTGACGGTGACCCTGTGGGTTCTCTTGCCGCCCTGCCCCGTGCCGGCTTCCGACGATGCGCAGGAGCCGGCGCCCGAGGAGTGGAGCGAACCGGCGCGGCTCGCGCCGCAGTCCCTCCTCCTGGATGCAGCGCATCTGGACGGGCGGCTGGTCGTGGTCGGAGAGCGGGGGCACGTGCTTCTGTCGGAAGACGGAGGGGTCAACTGGACCCAGGCTCGAGTTCCGACGCGGAGCCTCTTGACGGCTGCGACCGCGGTCGGCGGCCGCTACGTCTGGGCGGTCGGTCATGATTCCGTGATTCTGCACAGTGCCGACGCCGGGTCCACTTGGACGCGGCAGTTCTATGCGCCAGAGGACGAAAGGCCGCTGCTGGACGTCTGGTTCGAGAACCCGGAGCACGGCCTGGCCATCGGCGCCTACGGTCTCTTTCTCGAGACCAAAGACGGCGGCAAGACTTGGGAGGAGCGTACCGTCGATCAAGAAGAGCGGCATTGGAACGCGATCACCGCAGGCCCGGGCGGCACGCTCTACGTGGCAGCGGAATCCGGTGCCGTGTTCCGGTCCGCGGACCGCGGACAGAGCTGGGAGCTTCTGGAGACCCCTTATCAAGGCTCATACCTGGGCGTGCTGAGCGTCACCAATAGAACGCTTCTGATCTTCGGACTGCGGGGCAACGTGTACCGGTCCGCGGATCGGGGCGAGACCTGGCAGCATGTCCCGACGGACACGACCGTCACCCTCATGGGTGGGGGCCAGCTCTCCGACGGGACCGTGCTGATCGTCGGATTGAGCGGGGCGGTTCTGACCAGCCGTGACAAAGGCGAGAGTTTCCGCACGACGAACCTTCCGGACCGCAAAGCGCTTTCAACTGTCATCGAAAATGGCCCGCGAGGCCTCTTGCTGCTGGGCGAAAGCGGGGTCGATCTGATGGAAGAGGTCCCGAGCTCTCCTTCCACCTGAGGGTGTCTGAGAGCGAGCACTCTTTCGAAGCCTGGTGCGAAATAGCCGTACGCAGCAGGTTCCGCAGAGGGCCTTACGTCTGCACCCTCCACCTGACGTGGGAAGACCGATGCTAAGAGACAGAGTCATCGCTGCCATCGAGGGGTTCGTCTTCATTCACCGGCGGTTCGTTCTGGCCTTCTTTGCCGCGTTCACGCTTCTCATGGCCTATTACGCGACCCATCTGAGGATCGATGCGGGTTTCGAGAAGCTCCTGCCCTATGACCACCCCTACATCGAGACCTTCAAGCAATACCGGAGCGATTTCGGCGGGGCCGACCGGATCCTGGTCGCGGTCCGGGCCACGGAAGGGGACATGTTCACCCCTGAGTTCTTCAAGATCCTGAAGGGGGTCACGGACGAGGTCTTCTTCCTGCCCGGCGTGGACCGCAGCAGGGTTCAGTCCATCTTCACGCCCAATGTCCGGTTCATCGAGATCGTGGAAGGCGGGTTCTCCGGCGGCAATGTCATGCCGGCCGAATTCCAGCCGACCCCCGAGGGCATGGCGGAGGTGCGGGAGAACATCCTGAAAGCGGGAATCGTAGGCCGCCTGGTGGCAAACGACTTCACCGCCGCCATGGTAAGCGCCCAGCTGGCGGAAATCGACCCCGCCACCGGGGAGCGCCTCAACTACATCGATTTTGCCCACAAACTGGAAGAGAAGGCCCGCAAGCCTTTCGAGAACGAGCGGTTCGAAATCCACATCATCGGCTTCGCCAAGATGATCGGGGACATTGCCGACGGGGCTGCCGGGGTGGTCGCGTTCTTCGGGGTGGCGGCCCTGATCACCTACCTGCTGGTCTTCTTCTTCACCCATTCCCAGCGCGTCACCCTGCTGGCGATCCTGTGCTCGGCCATCGGCGTGCTTTGGGACCTGGGATTGCTGATGATGCTCGGTTTCGGCATCGACCCGATGTCGATCCTGGTCCCCTTCCTGGTTTTCGCGATCGGGTGCTCTCATGCGGTCCAGATGTCCAACGCCTACTCGGCGGAGCTCCAGCTCGGGGCCGACAACGTATCGGCCGCTCGAGCCGCTTTCAGGCGCCTCGTCATCCCGGGCACGGTCGCCCTGGTCACGGACAGCGTCGGTTTCCTGACGATCTCTTTCATCAAGATCCGCATGATCCAGGAGCTCGCCATCGTGGCCGGCCTCGGGGTGATGCTGCTCCTGTTCACCAACCTCTTTCTGCTCCCGGTCCTCCTCTCCTACCTCCGGCTCGGGGATGCCTATCGGGCGCGCATGATCCGGTGGTCGGAATTCAGGGAGCGGCTGTGGAAACCCTTGTCTGCCGTGGCGGAGAGGAAGTGGGCGCCCGTGATCCTGGGGGTGGCCGTGCTGCTGTTCGCGTTCGGCCTCTACGAAGCCAAGAGGCTGCAGATCGGGGATATCCAGGCGGGGGTGCCGGAGCTGCGTCCGGACGCCCGCTACAACCGGGACGCGTACGTGATCACGAGCAAGTTCTCCATCGGCGTAGACATTCTGAGCACCATCGTCGAGACCGGCCCGGACGGCTGCATCGAGCACGACGTCATGGCGGAGATGGACCGCTTCGACTGGCGGGTGGCGAACGTACCGGGCGTGCAGTCCACGATTTCCATGCCTCAGGTGGCGAAACGGATCAGCTCCGGCTGGAACGAGGGGAGTCTGAAGTGGCGCACCCTGCCGCGCAGCTCTATCAACATGGTGCAGGCGGTGAGGCCGATCATCGAGAATCCCACGGGTCTGATGAACCGCGACTGCAGCGCCATGCCGGTACTGGCCTTCGCGGAAGACCACAAGGCGGAAACCATCCAGAGGATCGTGGATGCGGTCAAGGAGTTCTCCAACGGCGCCGAGAAGAACAAATATCGGCTGGCCTCCGGCAATCTGGGCGTCATGGCGGCCACCAACGAGGAGGTGAAAAGGACCCAGTTCCCGATCCTCTTCTGGGTCTGGCTGGTGACGGTCACCTTGTGTCTGATCAGCTTCCGCTCGCTGCGAGTCACGCTCTGCATCATCATCCCCTTGGGGGCGGTCTCGATTCTCTGCAACGGGCTCATGAGCCTGCTCGGCATCGGCCTCAAGGTGAACACGCTGCCGGTGGCCGCCCTGGGAGTCGGCATCGGAGTCGACTACGGAGTCTACATCTTCGGCCGTATGCAGGGGCTCCTCGCCCAGGGGAAGGGTCTGCGCGAGGCCTATCACGAGACCTTGCGCGTGACCGGGGCCGCCGTTCTGGTGACGGGCCTGACGCTGGCCATCGGCGTGGCCACCTGGGTGTTTTCGGCCCTCAAGTTCCAGGCCGACATGGGACTGCTGCTCTCCTTCGTATTTCTGGCCAACATGCTGGGAGCGCTGTTCGTGCTGCCGGCGCTGGCCTCGCTGTTCTTCCCCGCGGGCAGCAAGTCCGGAACCCGTGCGTCGGCGGCCAAACAGTCTTACGGAAGTTGAGGCCGCGGGCTCACCGCCGGCCCTACTGGCTCGATTCAGAGGCTGCTCGAGAATGCCTTGGCTTGCGGACAAGCCGAACCACGCCGCAGATGGGCGTTTCGGGACAGCTTCCAAGGCAGGACTGCTGGCCCAGTCCGCCCGCTTCGACCTCTGCGGAAACTGCGGCCGCCCCGGCAGCGGCAGGCAGCGCAGCGCTGCGCCGGAGGGGCGCTGGATCTATCCCTCCGCGCTTCCTGACGGCCGGACCGTCCGCCTGCTGAAGGTCCTCCAGACCAATCGCTGCACCAAGAACTGCCTCTACTGCGAGAATCGGGTTTCACGAGACATCCCGCGCGATACCTTTTCGCCCGAGGAGCTCGCCCGCCTGTTCGAGAATCTGCGTTCCGGAGGGGCTGCCGACGGCCTGTTCCTGAGCTCCTCGGTTTCCGGACGCCCCGACGGAGACATGGCCCGGATGATCGCCACGGCCGAGCTTCTCCGCCGGCGGTTCCGTTTCCGCGGCTATATTCATATGAAGATCCTGCCCGGCGCCAGCCGGCCGGCCATCGAGGCGGCGGCCCGGCTCGCAGACAGGATCTCGATCAATCTCGAAGCGCCGGGCCCGGCGGCCCTTGCGCGGATAGCGGCGCAGAAGGAGTTCCCCCGAGACATCGAGCCGCAGATCGCTTGGATCCAGCAGGCCGTCGAGGACCCCGGTCTGCGGGCAAGAAGCCACACGACCCAGTTCGTCGTCGGGGCCGCCGGCGAATCGGATCTGGAAATCCTCCGCTCAACGGACCTACTCTACAGAAAGCGGGGGCTGGAAAGGGCCTATTTCAGCGCCTATCAACCGCCGGACGAGAGCGCTCCCCTGACTTCGCCCCCTGTTCCGCTGATGCGGGAACACCGCCTGTACCAGGCCGACTTCCTGCTGCGGCGGTACCGCTTCGAGCTCGACGAGCTGGTGTTTCAAGCGGACGGGCTCCTCAGCCTGGAGGTCGACCCGAAACAGGCGTGGGCAGGGCGGCATCCGGAGTTCTTCCCGGTCGATCTGGCCAGAGCGCCGCTGGAGCTTCTGCTGCGGGTGCCGGGGATCGGACCGGTATCGGCCAAGCGGATCTGTTCCTGGAGACGGAGCGGCGTGCTGCGAGAGGGGAGCGACCTGAAGCAGACGGGCGTCGTCCTCGGCAGGGCGGCCCCGTACAGCCTGTGGAAGGGAAGGCGCGTTTCCGCGGAAGAGGGGCAGCCGAGCTTGCCCTTCAGAGCCGAGCGGGACGGTGACCGGGCCGAGCCGCGGGGCGGGTGCCCGGCGTGGGGTGCTCTGTAGGGCGCACACCTCGGAGCGGGAGCACGGCCGGTGGGGGCCGCCGTCAGGAGAAGCATATGGAGAGTGTACATTTCGTATACAAGTGATTTAGGCTTGATTCGCCGGGTCGTGTTGTGCTAAAAAGAAACCATTCCATTCCCGTGCGGTGCCCGTAACAGGGCTGAAAAGGGAAGCCGGTAGCTCAGAAAAGGGCCTTTTCAAGAGCCTGTCGACAATCCGGCACGGTCCCGCCGCTGTATCCGGGGACGAAACCCGAAGGACACCACTGCTCCTCAAGCCAACGGCTGAGGCCGGCCAGAAGAGTGCACCGGCCCCAAAGGGGAGCGGGAAGGTTCGGGGACTAGGACGATCCGGGAGTCAGAAGACCTGCCCACGGGAACGGGGAACGCCGTCGCGTGAAACGGTGGAGCCCCCCTGAAGGACGAAGAAACCGGGTGCAGTCCTTGGGCTTCTATCGAGGTCCAAGGACTTTTTTTTTGAGGCTGTCGATAAACGGCCATCTGCGGCGTTGCGCTCATGGCGAAGGGAGGCCGGGGGAGCTTGCCCCGGCGCAGGCCGGGGTCCAACCGTGACCCCCGATTACGCCTCATTCCTCAGGATGTCGCGCGCCTTGCATCTGGCCATTTCTCAGCAGCCTCTCAAGAAGGTTTTCCAGCACCCTCTTTCACGGGGCAGACTCCGATTGCCCGAGGCGCTCCGTAGCGGGAGCGCTTCTCCGAGGGCATCCGCCCCGGGGGCAAACAATCGAACCTGTGGGGAAGGAGCAACGGACATGGAGCAAAAGAAATGGGCCCGCCTGCTGCGGCGCGTGGCGCCGGCTTCCTGGATCCTCTTTGCGGCATGGGCAGCCGCGCTGGCCGGCTGCAGCGATGTGAGCCGGATCGTCGTCGTCAACGGATCGGCGAGCGCCATGTCCGTGCTCGACCTGGCGCTCCCTCCACGGCTCACGGACGGCTTCGGAGGGATCGAGCTCGGGCCGAGCGCCAACCGTGTCGTCGTCCGGGGACCGGAAGCCTTTGTCGTCAGCTCCGGCACTTTCGGCAGCGCTCAAGACGCGAGCATCCGGGTGATCGATCTCGAGTCCGCCTCGGTCGTCCGGACGATCCCGCTTCCCGACGGGGACAGCCCCTGGGCCATGGCCTTCGTGGACGACCACAAGGCCTACGTCACGAACCTTTACGCGGATTCCATCACGATCGTGGACCCGCAGCTCGACGGCGCCGCGGCCATCCTCGGCCGAATCGACCTTCATGAAGGATCCGCGCCCGAGGGGATCATCGTGCACGAGGGTCGAGCCTACACGGCCAACACCGGGCTGAGCCTCGAGACTTTTCTGTACGGCCCCGGGACCCTGTCCGTGATCGACACGAGCTCGGACACGGTCGTGGACGCGGACGGCGACCCCTCCAACGGCGCGGACACGCCGGTGTCCCTCGCCGGTGTCAACGCCCAGGATCTCGAGGTGGACCCGGGCGGCGCACTCTGGGTCGCCTGCACCGGAGACTGGGCCGCGACTGCAGGAACCGTGGACATCGTGGATACGGCGACCCTGTCCCTCGAGGACTCGTTGGCCGTAGGCGGTGCACCCGGAGCGGTCGGGATCGGCGCCGGCGTGGTCCTCCTGGGAGACGGCGCCGGGGCCCGTCTGTTTGCAGCGGACCTTCAAAGCCGGACGGTCATCCACGACGCTTCCAACCCTGTGGTCCTCTCCACCACCCCCTGGAGCTTCGTGCCGGAAATCCGGTTCGACCGGAGCGGCCAGGTGGCCTATGCCCTGGGGTACATGGATGACGCGATCTTCGAGATGATCGTCCCGAACGGCCGGGTCAAGCTGCGGAACCAGTATCGCCTGGAGGCCGGGAGCGGCCCGGCCGGCCTCGCACTGGTGTACGAGCAAGACCCGGACATGGACTGATCCGATCTTCCGGATCTTGGACAAGGAGGAAAAAGCCATGTTCAAAAAGATCGCGTTCTTCAGGATCGCGATGCGATCCCTTCCCGGCTCCGCCGCATTCGTGCTCGCCTTCAGCCTCTCAGCCTCCGCCGGTCCTTACACGGAGACGGGCATCCAGAATACGAGCGCCTCCATCGTGGGTTGGGCCGACGGCTACACCGACTTGATACGGGGGCCCATGGACATTGCGGACCCGGGAGGCGGGACCGTCACCTACGGATCTCCGCTGAACGCCGTCGGGCCCGCTTCCTGCTCTTACACGGATGTGGTCTCGCTCGGCGACGACGGCGAGATCACGATGACCTTCGATCCGCCGATCACGAACGGAGCGGGCGCGGACTTCGCGGTATTCGAGAACTCCTTCTATTCAGGCGGCAACCTCTTTGCCGAGCTGGCCTTCGTCGAGGTCTCTTCCGACGGGGTGCAGTTCGCCCGCTTTCCCGGCGTTTCCCTGACCTCCGGACCGGTGGACGGATACGGCACCCTCGATCCGACCAACGTCTTCAATCTCGCCGGCAAGCACCCGGGTTCGAACGTGACCCCTTGCCAGGGAACCCCGTTCGATCTCTCGCAGCTGGCCGCGGATCCGCTGGTCCTGGGCGGGCAGGTGGACCTCGGACAGATCCGCTACGTGCGGGTCGTGGATGTGATCGGCGACGGCAGCACCTACGACGGTTCCGGAAGGCGCGTCTACGACCCCTATCCGACGAACTTCTCGCAAGGCGGCTTCGATCTGCAGGCGGTCGCGGTCCTGAACGAGCTCGCGTGCACGGATGACGACGAGGACGGATTCGCGGTCGAAGGCGGCGCCTGCGGCCCTGCCGACTGCGACGACGGAGACCCCCTGACCTATCCGGGCGCGACTGAGGACCCCGGCCCTCCGGACCGCAACTGCAACGGTGACAGCGATTGCTTCATCGCCACGGCGGCTTTCGGAAGCCCTCTGTCCGGCAAGATCGATGTGCTCCGATCGTTCCGGGACGGAGTTCTCATGCGGTCTGCGGAAGGCAGAGCGCTGGTGGCCTTCTATTACCGCCACGCGCCGCCGTGGGCACACTGGATCGCTGAGCACGAAAGCCTCCGCTGGCTGGCCCGGGCGCTGCTCGCGCCGGTGATCGGCATGGCATGGATCCTGTCGGGCCTGGCATGAGAGCCCGCACCTCGATGCGCTCTTCGAACCGACACGCATCCCGCCGGCTGTGCTTGCTTGTCGGGGCTCTCCTGGCTGCCGGCGTGGGACCGTTGGCAGGGGCTCCTGCTGAGCAGGAACCGCCGCCGCAGGCCCCCCCTGCCCGGACCGAAGCCCGGACCCCCTACGATCTCGAGCCCATCGTGGTCCGCTCCATTCGGATCCGCCAAGCCGAACGGGACCCTTCTTCGTTCGCGAGCGTGGTCGAAGCCGCACCGTACAAAGCCCAGTTCCGAACGGTCCCGGATCTCCTCTCGCGACAGCCCGGTGTCCACCTCAGCCAGTTCGGCGGGTTGGGGCAGTTCAGCACGGTCTCGATCCGCGGGTCTTCGGCCGAGCAAGTGCTGGTCCTGCTCGACGGGATCCCGCTGAACTCGGGCGAGGGCGGCAGCGTCGATCTCTCGTCCATTCCCCTCGAGGCCCTCGAGCGGATCGAGATCGTGCGCGGAGGGGGAAGCGCGGTCTACGGGCCCGACGCCATGGGCGGGGTCGTGAATCTGATCACGCGCAAGCCCGCCCCGGGCGAGGCCCCGCAGGTCGACGCTCAGGTCACCTACGGCTCCCTGGAAACGATCAAGGCGGCCGCCACGGCCACGGGCACCGCGGGAGGTCTGGGCTTCACGCTCAGCGCAACCCACCTTCAGAGCGAAGGGGATTTCGAGTTCGAGACCCTCGAGATCGAGACCGAGAACGGCCAGCCGCTGCAGAGGAGCCGGCAGGAGCAGCGCATCAACAACGACTTCTCTTCTCAGGACCTGCTGACCCGAGTCACGTACGCTCCCTGGAAGAACCTGGAGCTGGACCTGAGCAACGAGCTCTTCTACACCGACCGGGGACAGCCCGGCTTCGGCGAGCGGCAGTCCGCCACCGCTCGGCAGAAGTACCTGCGCGACGCAACCTACCTGAAAGCATCGGTGCCGCGCTTCCTGGGAGATTCCTGCAGGCTGAACGGGACCTTGTTCCAGCGCTTCGACCGCATCTCGTTCGAGGACCCGGAGCCTGCCCTGGGGGCGCCGATCGACACGCTGAGCCGGGAGTACGCCTACGGCGGCCGGCTGGAGGCCGAGATCTACAGGCCCGTTCTGTCGAGCGACCACGTTGCGGCCCTCGGCTGGGACATCGAACAAGAGGAGCTTCGTGAAGAGGTGGCTGAAGGGCAGTCGGAGTTCGGGAGTCCCGGGAGGACAACAAACAGCCTCTACCTGCGCGACGAGGTCGTGCTGCCCGGAGGGAGGGTGAGCCTGCTGGGAGCCGGCCGCATCGAGCACAGCAGCGACGAAGGCGTCCATCCTTCCGGGAAGATCGGCCTGGTCTGGAAATTCCTGTGGAAGCTGCACTTCAAGGCCAACCTGGAGCGTGCCTATCGGCGCCCGAGCTTCCGCGAGCTCTACCATCCGGACGAGGGTTGGATCCGGGGGAATCCGGGTCTGGATGCCGAACTGTCGACCGGCGGGGACTTCGGCCTGGGACTCAACCTGCCCAGGCTGTTTTTCGAAGCCAGCGGTTTCTACAACCGCATCGAGAACTCGATCCTGTGGCTGCCGGTCAGCGCCTTCACCCTCCAGCCGGTCAACACCGGCAGTGTCGAGAGCCTCGGGACCGAGATCGACCTCGAGGCAAAGCCCTGGGATTTCCTGAGTCTGCTGGCCAACTACACCTACGTGGACGCGCAAAGCGAGGAGACCGGTCTGCAACTGGCCGGCCGGCCGCGACACACCGTGAACGCGAGGGCCGCGCTTGAACGGACCTTCGGCAGCATCTACAGCGAGGTTCAGTACGTCAGCCGCATCCCGGTCGTTCCCACGGGCGAGCTGACCCTGGGGTGGCGGACCGTGGTGGACGCGGGATTGAAGGCGAATCTCCTTTTCCTGCCCGGGCTCGAACGGCTGAAATGGGTCCGCAGCCTGAATGCGGGGTTGGACGTGAAGAACGTCGGCGACGTCTCTTTCCGTGATGCACAAAACTTTCCGCTGCCCGGCAGGTTGTTTCTGGGGACCCTGGAGGCGCGTTTCTGATCCGGGTAGCGAAAGACAAACCGAGGAGCGCCGTATGCCATCACTCTTCCCTAACTGCGCGCCGGCGCAAATGTGCCAACGTATTCCTCCGGGGCAACGAGCTGGCGATTCACCGATACCAGGCCTTCTGACAAGTTACGTGCGGTGGGTGCATCGCCCTCGATCGTCTCGGGCTCAAAACGCTCCGGCCGGTTCTCCTCCCAAAGGTCGGAGACTGTGGCCCTTCGGGCGTCTCGCCCTTTTCGTCCCTCGTTCCGGGCCGGGTGTGTCGGGGCACACCGCCCGGCCCGAAAATCGGGCCAGAGGACGGGATATCGAGAAGCAGACCTGCGTTCCCCGGCCTGTCGGAACTCGGGACGCCCTCCGCGACTCGCCCTCGCCTCCTCGGGCGAACACCCACCGCACGGGCTCTGAGCAGCGCGGCGGTGTGCGGTTTGCTGAGATTCTACGCCTAAGAGGTTGGGCCTTGCCGGACCGGCAATGGGCCGCTTTTCTCCCTCTTCTCGCGATCGCAACCGCTCTGGCGGGGTGCGGCGGAGGCAGCGTCCTGGAAGTGAGCGTCGGCAAGGAGGGCGAGACCATCATCGGCAGCCCCCTTCCCTCCAACATTCAGATCTCCCGGGTTCAGGGATTGAACCGCTTCGCGTTCGTGATCACGACGGCGCCGCCGCTCGGGATCTTCCGCTACGATTTGAACGCGAGCGCTCCGTACCCGTTCGTCTATCTGGACCTTTTCGGCAAGATCGGCGGGGTGCCCGACGAGCTCGTGCTGGTCGACGAGGACCAGGGCCTGTTCACGACCAGCGGAGGCTTTGCCGGACAGGGCGAGGGGGTCCATCTGTTCGACCCGACCCCTCCGGCTCCGGAGGATTTCGCGCTGCAGGCGAGCGTGCCAGTGTTTCGGGTAGCGCTGGACCCTGCGCGAACGGATTCCGCCGGCAACCTCGTTTCCGTGATCGACCCTTCCTACACCTCGGGAGCTGCGGTCGTCGGCGGCAAGCTCTATGTCTGCACGTCCAATTTCACGGCCGTGGGCGGCAACCCGGTCTGCCCGCCGGGCACGGTGCTGGTCTATAGGTGGGACTCGAGCCGGGATCCGCCTTCGATCGCTCCTTCGGACCCGCCGCACCTCGTGACCACCGCCTTCAACCCGACGGAGGTCACCGCTCTGGATGACCGGATCGTCCTGGTCACCAACAGCGGCGTGCTGGCCATTCGCGAAGCCCGGGCCGTGCCCCTGACCGAGGCGAGCGTGGACGTGATCGACACCGCCCTGGACTGCGTGGTCGGGACCTACCCGCTGGGGCTGACGGCCCTCTCCTACAAGGCCGTCGGCATCACGCCGGACCGCACCAGGGCCCTGGTGGGCAGCGTCGCGTTCAATGCCGTCTATGAGCTTGACCTGACGGTGCTCGCGGACCGGCCGGAAAGCTGTCCGGACCCGATCCCGCGGCTTGATGGAGCGGTCCTGGCCGGACCCGAGGACCCGATCCTCATCGGCAGCAGCGGCGCGGCCGGTGCGAGGACGGCCGATTTCGTCGTCCAGGTCGTATTGAGCGAAGATGGAACCCGCGCTTACGCAACGGGATACAACTCCGGGACGCTTTCGGTGCTCGATGTCGAGCTCGAACCGGGCAGACCGAGCCCGAAGATGCCGGCGCTCGTCCTTGCCCTTACCCCGGCTCTCGACCCGGAGGACCCGACCCAGAAAGACGTGGGTCCGGGGCCGCTCGCCGTCCGCCCCGGCACGCCCGGGACGGACTTTTCGGGTCCGGATCTGTTTGTCCTCATCGGACTGCCCACCGGCAAGATGTTCGGGGTGAAGACCTACTGATAAAGCTTGTTGCGGCGCATGCCGACAGAGCCTGTTCCCGTGGCCTCATCCTGACAGCCAGGGCAAAGGTCAAAGGGTTGTAGGTTGAGGGTTTCGCTCTGCTTTGACCGTTTCCCGTTCTCCTCGACGTGCGGTGGCAGCGAGCCTCTCGGCGCCCTCCTCAATAGTTGACCGGTCATTTACAGAAGTTAATCGACTTCGGATGCTCTGCGCCTCCTCTCCTGATTTTATGACCGGCGAGTGCAACAACCTCACTCCTCTGCGCATCTCATTTCCAGATTATGTCCTCCTTTAGCCGTCTTGGACGCGCTGCACAAATCCTGATCTCACTTGACTTGTAACCCCGTTTCATCGTATGTTGTGAAAATATAACTGACCGGTCAGCTTTAGCGCCTCTAGTTTGCGCTCGTATACGTCTGCTGAAGGGGAACGGAGCGAGGAGGAAGAAGAATGAGCACAGACGAAGCCCGGCAGCTCGGCAAGGCACTGGACGTCGCGATCGTCGGCCTCGGCGGCATCTTCCCGGATGCACCCGGGATCGGTGCGTTCTGGGCGAACATCCGAGGGGGACGAAACTCCATAGCCGAGATCCCCCCGGAGCGGTGGGACCCGCAGGTCTTCTTCCACCCGGATCGCCACGCCCCTGACAAGACCTACTGCAAGATAGGGGCATTCATCCGCGGCTTCAAATTCGATCCTCTGCGTTATCAGATCCCGCCCAGGACCGCCAGGCAGATGGACCGGTCCCAGCAACTGGCGATCGCCGCCGTGGAGGAGGCCATTCAGGATGCCGGGCTCTGTCGAGAGGTCCTGAGGGAGAAGAGCACCGCGGTGATCCTGGGGAACACACTGGGAGGTGAAAGCATAGACCGTTCCGCCCTGAGGGTCTATGCCTCGTGGATGGCCCGGGAGCTGGCCGCCAGAGGGCTGGGCCCGCCCGCAAAGACGAACGGGTCTCTCGAGTCTTCGATTTGCGAGATCCTCGATCAGCTCGCCCCTGCCCTGAACGAGGATTCCCTGCCGGGCGAGCTGCCCAACGTCATCGCCGGGCGCGTCGCCGCGGTCTTTGACCTCCACGGCCAGAGCTGCGTCGTGGACGCGGCCTGCGCCTCGGCCATGGCGGCGGTCGCGCAAGCAGTGCGCGTCCTGCGCATGGAAGAGGCGGACCTCGCCATCAGCGGCGGCGTGGACAGCAACATGTCTCCTTCGGTGTTCGTGAAGTTCTCCAAGATCGGTGCGCTCTCCCCGGACGGCAGCCGCCCCTTCGACCGGAAGGCGAACGGATTCGTGATGGGTGAAGGGGCAGGGATCCTCGTCCTGAAGAGGCTGGAAGATGCGATCCGCGACCGGGACCGGATCTACGCCGTGATCAAGGGCGTGGGCGCCTCTTCGGACGGCAAGGGGAAGGGGATCACGGCACCCAACCCCGAGGGCCAGCGGCGCGCGATCGAGGCAGCCTTCCGCACTGCCGGGATCTGCCCTTCGACCGTCGGCCTGGTCGAGGCCCATGGCACGGCGACCCCGGTGGGCGACCGTACGGAGCTTTCGGTCCTGGAGGGTTTCTGGAAGTCCGCCGGGGCCGCGTCTCAGGGGACGGCGATCGGCTCGATCAAGTCCCAGATCGGCCATCTCAAGAGCGCCGCAGGGGCGGCCAGCCTGGTCAAGACGGCCCTGGCGGTCCATCACGGCATCCTGCCGCCTTCGATCAACTGCCCCGAGCCCCTCCCGTCCCTGTGCAATGGAAGCCCTTTCTTCATCCCTTCGAGCGAGATGCCCTGGCCATCGGGAGACCGGCCCCGGAGGGCCGCCGTTTCCGCTTTCGGTTTCGGAGGTACCAACTTCAGCATCGTGCTGGAGCAGGCCCCGAGCGCCTCTCCTGCCAGGTGCAACAAGAACAAGCCGGAAAAGGAGAAATCCATGCCTGTCGAGGTCCGTGCAACCCCCGCCCCCCGGTTTTACCCGATCGTGGCCGCAGATCGGAGCCGTCCCGCGCTGCGCCGCAAGCTCGAAGATCTGTGCGCGCGCTTCCGCACCTGTGAAGATCTGCGGGAATGGTCGGAGCGGGAGCGGACGCCGGCCGGTTCGGACCGGTTCCGAGTGGCGCTGGCTGCGGCGACCCCCGAGGATCTTCGCGCGAGGATCCAACCGGTTCTTGCCATGCTGGAAGATCCGAGCAGGGACGAGCTGGCTGCGGCGAGAGGCATCCATGTCGTTGCAAATCCATGCGGACAGGACGCCAAGGTGGCGTTCCTGTTCCCCGGCCAGGGGTCGCAGTATGCCTTCATGCTGCACGATCTCAAAGAGACGTATCCGATCGTGCGGAAGACCTTCGAAGAGGCCGATACCGTTCTCGCCGGGCTCTTGGACAGGCCTCTGAGCCGCTACATCTTTTCCGAGGAGGACCGGGAAGGAGCCGAGGACTACCTGCGTCAGACCCGGATCACCCAACCCGCAGTGCTGGCGGCAGATACCGCTATGTTCCGCCTGCTCACCTCATTGGGGATCTCTCCCGACATGGTGGCCGGCCATTCGCTGGGCGAGTACGGCGCCTGCGTGGCAGCCGGCGTCCTGAGCTTTCCGGACGCCCTGCATGCCGTGTCCTTGCGCGGTAAGGCCATGGCGGAGATCGACGTTCCGGATCCCGGGAAGATGGTCGCGGTCGTGGCAGACGAGAGCACCGTTCTTCGCCTGGCGCAGGGGATCCCCGGCTATCTGGAGATCGCCAACAAGAACGGTCCCCTGCAGATGGTCGTGGCCGGAGAGTCGCAGCCCATACAGGTATTCCAGGAGAAGTGCGCTCGCGCGGGGATCAACTCGGTCGAGCTGAACGTCTCGGCGGCCTTTCACAGCAAGATCGTGGCCGTGGCCAAGGGCCCCTACGGCAGAGTCCTCCGGGAGCTCGAGATGCGGCCCCCGCGCATCCCCATCTACGCCAACCTCACGGGAGATCTCTACCCCGCGGACGCAGGAGCGACGGGAAAGATCCTGGAGCTTCTCAACGAGCAGTTTGCGGCCCCGGTCGAGTGGATCAAGACCATGGAAAACATGTATTCGGACGGCGCGCGGGTCTTCATCGAATGCGGGCCCAAGAAGGTGCTCTCGAACCTGGCCCGCATGAACCTGGAGGGAAGGCCGGCCCTGGTGCTCGACAGCAACCATCCGAAGAAGCCGGCGCTCGAGCAGCTCTGCTCCCTGGTCGCTCTGCTGCGCGCAAACGGGCGGGAGGCGCATTGGCCCGGCGGCAACGGATCTTTCCCGCGGGAGATCGGAATCCCGGCTCCGTCGCCAGCGAGGGTGCCGGCACCGGCGACGGAACAGGCTGCCTCTTCAGCCGCTGGCAAGGAAACCCAACCCGGGCGCAGCCAGAGCTCCCCGAAAGAGCGCAGCCAGAGCTCCGGAGCCGGAGGAGCCGCTTTTCCGGTGATGACCGGCTATTCGCTCGGGTTTCCGAGCTTCGAGAGAGGGCTTTTCGACCCCATGAACATGGCCGAAGTGATGCAAGGAAGGGGCTTCATCAGTCCGCTCTCGGACGAAGAAAGACACAAGGTTCTCGACAAGGGCGTGCGGCGGCTGGAGAAGAAGCCGGACGGCGAGACGTACTTCCACGACGTCGAAGCCCTCGAAGAGGTGATTCAGCTGGCCGGCATCAAGGGCCCGTTCGACCTGGTCGAGGAGTACGGGGTGGACGAGCGTCTGGCCAAGTACATGGATGCAAGCTCCAAGATGGCCATTGCTGCGGCCCTGGAGGCGCTCCGGGACGCGGGCATCCCCCTGGTGAGGAGCTACAAGCGGACCAAGTCAGGCCGCCTGCTCCCCGGGCAGTGGATGCTTCCCGAATCGCTCCGCGACGAAACCGGAGTGATCTTCGCTTCCGCCCTTCCCAACGGCGACACCCTGGTCGAGGAGGTCACGGCGTACCTGAAGGCCAAGCTCAACGCCCATGCGCGCAAGCTGTGGGTGGACTCCGTTTCCTCGATCCTTCCCAAGCTGCGCGACCCGGATGCGCGGGATCTGATCGGCCAGTGGTTTTCGGAGACGTTCGCCCAGCTGAAGAGCGAGATCGGGGACGACGCGTACCACATCACGGACGGGTTCCTTTTCAAGGCCTGCACCCTCGGACATGCCCAGGTGGCGCAGTACGTGGGAGCGCGAGGGCCGAACACCAACGTCAACGGCGCCTGCGCCTCGATGGCCCAGGCCGTCATCATTGCCCGGGATTGGATCGTCACGGGAAGGGCCAAGAGGGTCCTCGTCGTGGGGGCGGACGACTCCACGAATCAGACTCTTCTGCAGTGGGTCGGCACCGGGTTTCTGGCCTCCGGCGCGGCGAGCACGAAAGCCCGCGTCGAAGAGGCCGCGCTCCCCTTCGACAATCGGCGCAATGGGATGATCCTGGGCAGCGGTGCGGTGGGGGTGGTCCTCGAGGCAGACGAGGAGGCCGAGCATCGCGGCGTGAAGCCGGTCGCGAGGCTGATCGAGACCGAGTTCGCCAACAGTGCCTATCACGTGTCCCGGCTGGAGGTCGACCACATCGCGGCCGTGATGGAGAGGATGATCTCCCGCTGGGAACGCGAGTCGGGCGGAGACCGGCACGCGCTAGCCCGGGACCTGATTTTCATGTCTCACGAGACCTACACGCCCAAGAGAGGGGGCAGCGCCCAGGCGGAGGTGGAAGCGTTGAAACGCGTCTTCGGCCCGGCACACAAGGACATCCTGATCACCAACGTGAAGGGCTATACCGGACACCCTCTGGGGGGTGGACTGGAGGAGGGGGTCGTGCTGGCCTGTCTGGAGCAGGGCCAGGTGCCGCCGCTGCCGAACTTCCGGGAAGTCGATCCGGAGTTGGGTGAGCTCAATTACAGCAAGGGAGGCCCCCACAAGTTCAAGCATGCGCTCCGTCTGGCCGCGGGCTTCGGCTCCCAGATCTGCCTCACGCTCGTGGAGTACGCGGGTCGAACCCCGGACGATAAGGTCCTCCCTCGTTACCAGGAGTGGCTGCGGGAGGTGGTGGGAAGCCCCCGGGTCGAGCTGGAGGTCGTCAAGAATGTCCTCCGGGTGGCGGAAAACGGCTCGGATCAGAAGGAGGCCCCGAGCGATTCTCCTGCTGCACCCGCTGCGGCGGCTTCGATTCCCGCCGCACGGCCGGACCCGGTTCCGCCGACCCGGGCGGCGCAGCCGCAGGAGGGACCGCGGGCACCTTCCCGGCGCGAACCCGTAGAGAAGCCCGGCAGATCGGCAACTGGCGAACAGGACGTACTCGAAGAGGTCATCGGCGCGCAGTCAGGCCCGCAGCCGATCAACGGTGAGAATGCGGTTGCCGAGGCGGTGCTGTCCTTGGTCGCGGAGAAGACCGGGTACCCTCCTGACATGCTGGATCTCGACCTGGATCTGGAGGCCGACCTGGGGATCGACACGATCAAGCAGGCCGAGCTGTTCGGCGAGATCCGCAAGGCGTTCGCCCTGCCTCCGGCCGAGGGGCTCAAGATCGCCGACTTCCCGACGCTCAGGCGCGTCATCCAATGGGCCGAGGGCCGGCTGGCCGCTAACCTTCCAACCGCTCCACTCCCACCGGCTCAACTCACCGATCCGGTGCGGGAAGTAGATTCTTCGAAAGCGGCCCCGCAGCCGCTGCCGGGGCAGGTCCGAACAACAACAGAGGCACCCGCCGGGAAGCAAGACCTGCTGCTTCCCGCGGCCGAGCCGAAGGGCGCCGCAGAAGGGGAGGTTACAGCGTCGATCCTCTCGATGGTCGCGGAAAAGACCGGGTACCCTCCCGACATGCTGGATCTCGACCTGGATCTGGAGGCCGACCTGGGGATCGATACGATCAAGCAGGCCGAGCTGTTCGGCGAGATCCGCAAGGCGTTCGCCCTGCCTCCGGCCGAGGGGCTCAAGATCGCCGACTTTCCCACGCTGCGGCGCATCGTCCGCTGGGTCGAGGGCCGGATCGCCGAATCCGCCGGGTCCGCCGGACCCGGGGAGGCCGGGCAGCAGGCCGTTGCCAGCGAAACCGGGGGACCCTCCCTCTCGATGATCGATACGCTCGTTCCCGTTCCGGTCGACCTGCCTGACGTGTCAAAAGAGTCTCCCGTGCCGGAACCCGGGTGCGTGCTCCTGGCCGGCGGCCCGGAGGAGCTGTGCATTCTCCTCTCCCGGAGCCTCCAGGCGCGCGGGATTCGGTGCGTGAGGGCGGCCAGAGACGTTCTCCTTCAGGACGACTCCTGGCTCCGGGGGCTTGCCGGGACCCCTGAAGCGGGGGTCGTCAACCTGCTCGGCCTGGAGCCGGGGCCGCAATCGGTCTACGCCACGTTCGCTCTGAACCGGGCACTGGCCGCGCAGCACGAGGTGACGCCTACCCGGATCCTGGCGGTCATCGCCATGGGCGGATCCTTTCTCCTCGGCTCCTCGAGCCTGGCTTTCTCGACGGCAGCCGAGGAGGCAGCAGCACACTCGGGCGGGATCTGCGGATCCACCAAGGCCTTTCAGCAGGAGTTTCCCGGGAGCTCGTGCACGGTGCTCGACCTGGACGCCGCACTTCGGCTCGAGGACAAATGGAGGTTCATCGAGCAGGAGCTCTTCGCGGCAGGGCCCCTGGAAGTGGGTCGGGACCAGAGGGGCTGCCGCACAGGCATATCGCTCGAGCCGGTCAAGCAACCCGGATCGCCTGCCCGGGCGATCCGGCCCGGGGACGTGATCCTGGCTACCGGGGGCGCCAAGGGGATCACCGCGGAATGTCTCAAGGCCCTGGCAAGGAGGGGAGCTTCCCGCATCGCCATGCTCGGCACGAGCCCGGAACCGGGGCATGAAGACGCTGCGAGAATGAGCTATTCGAGCGATCAGTGGGCCGGGCAGAAGAAGGCGCTCATCGAGCAGGCCCGCTCCGGAGGAGGGAAACCGAAGCCTGCGGAGCTGGAGTCTCGATGGTCTCAGATGAAGGGCATGGCCGAGGCGGCCAGGACCTTCGAGGCATTGCGTCAGACCGGGGCCGAGATCCTCTACCTGCAGGCAGACGTCGCGGATCCTGCGGGTCTCGCCGCCGCCGTCCGGCAGGTGAAGTCCCGCTGGGGCCGGATCGACATGGTCATCCACGGGGCGGGAAGGGAGGAGAGCAAGAGCCTGGCGAAGAAATCGGCGGGCACGATGAGGAGGCTCTACGATATCAAAGTCGCTGGCCTGCAGAACCTGCGCACGGCCGTGGGGGATGCGGGGATGCAGCCGGAGCTCTGGATCCTCTTCTCCAGCGTCAGCGGCCGATTCGGCAACGCCGGCCAGAACGACTACAGCGCCGCCAACGAGGCCCTCAACTTTGCCGCGCGCTTTCACCGGCTGCATGCGAAGGGTGCGCGCTTCCTGGCGCCCAACTGGGGCCCTTGGGCGGAAGTGGGCATGGCGGCCCGAGGCAGCACGCCCGAGGCGATGAAGGCCAAGGGAATCGCCCTCCTGCCGCCCGGGGAAGCGACCGATGCGCTTTCCAGGCTCATCGGCCGCTCCGATCTGGCGGGCGATCTGATCGTGACCGGCAAGCTCGGGGAGGATTTCGGCCGGGACGCTCTGGCGTCGCAAGCGGAACGGGAAGCATTGGAGCAGAGAGTGGCTTCCGACCTGGGAAGCCTCGGCGCCGAGGTCCGGGAATACGTGCCGGGCGTGAGGCTGGTCTTGCGCCTGGATCTTTCTCCGGCGACAGCGAATTTTCTCGATCACCACCGCATCTCCGGAACCGCGGTCCTGCCGGGCGTGGCGGCCCTGGGGCTCTTCGCCTATGGAGCCGCTCGGCTCGCCGGCTCCCGGCACCTTCACGGGTTCGAAGACGTGGTATTCGAGAGACCTCTCAAGTTCCATCAGGACCGGACCACGCCGGTTGAAATCGAGCTGAGCCGAGCAGGCGAGGCGGGCGGCGGCGATGGGAGAATGGTCTTCGATGCGTGCCTGAGAAGCTACCTGCCGCCTCTCCCCAAGGCTTCCGCGCCTGCGCCGCGGGAAATCCTGCATCACCGAGCCCGGGCGGTCACGGGCCGCGCACCCGTTGTCCTCGAGCCCTCGAGCCTTCCGGCGTTGCCGATCGGTGAGATCGTCTCCAAGCGGGAGATCTACGAGAGACTGTTTCATGGGCCGCTCTTCCAGGTCCTCTCCTCGGTCCAGGGATGCGCGGACCGCTGCCTGCAGGCGCAGATGGATCCCGAGAGGAACGTGCTGCTCGGAGGGCAGGGAAGCCCGATGGAGGGCACGCGCCCTGCCCTGGTCGAGGCCGGCTTTCAGGCTGCCGGACTCTGGGCCATGATCGAGCGCCGCGTAGTCTGCCTGCCCCATCGAGTGGAACGAATCATCCTCGCGAGCGCGAGCGGCCCTCCGTCCCGGGTGCAGGCGGCCCATCGTGAGTACCGGGCCGGAGAGCACCCGCAGTACGTCTTCGATGCAGAGATTCAGGACCGCGCAGGCCGGCCCGCGGCCCGGCTGGAGGGGCTCTCCCTGATCCAGATGGACACGCTTCCGGAAGCGCTCGGCTTTCGCATCGAGGGGGCGGCATCGGAGAGAGAAGAGCACGGCTTCATCGAGGAGCTCGTCTTCATCTCCGATCTCCGGAAAACCCTGGAGGCGAAGGGCAGCGCCGGAATCCGGGAGATCCTGCACCCTGCGGAGCTCGAGGTCTTCCGAAAATGGAAACACCCGACCCGGGCCTGGGCGTGGCTGGGCGGACGGGCGGCTGCCAAGAAGGCCCTGCACAGGTTTCTCCGGGAAAGGAGAGGAGAGGATCTTCCGCTCCGGGAGATCCTGATCTGGAACGATGAAGCGGGCAAGCCCTTCTGCAACGTTGCCGGCGTGCACCTGTCGATCGCCCACAAGGAGACGATGGCCCTGGGCGCGGTCGCGGACGAGGAGGAGTTCGACGGGATCGGGGTCGACCTGGAGGCCGTCGCCTCCCTGGATCCTGCAACGGTGGAGCAGTTCTTCACGGCCGGGGAGCAGCAGCTCGCCATGGAGATGATCCGGCGTTCGGGAAGGGACGGGATGGCCTGTTTCAGCCACCTCTGGTCCCTGAAGGAGGCGGCGCTGAAGACGTTGGGGCTGGGTCTGAGGGTCGACACGCGGCAGGTCGAAGTGACCGCCGTGTCTCCTGCGGGCCGAGCCGAGATCGCGCTGCACGACGTGCCCCCGGGCGACGGCAGCGGAGCCGGCCCTTGCCCTCACCGCGGCCTGTCCGCCTGGATCGAGGAGAGAGAGGGGCACGTCATCGCACGATCCTGGTTCAGGCGATGCAGCTCCTGCAGACCCCAGGCAGAGAGAGAAGATGCATCGAGCGAGGTGAGGCAACATGAAAGGATTTGACTATTCCGATCTGCGGTTCGTGTTCGAGCACGGCATCCCGTGGGCCCGGATCGGGGAGGCCAGGGGGCAGACCGAGGACTGGTCCGGGGAATACCTCATGACCCTGGACAACGCGGCCAGGTTTTGCCGCGACAAGGTCGCTCCCCGGGCCGCGCTCGCGGATGAAGAGGAGTGCCGGCTGGAGGCGGACGAAACCGGAAAGAAGCGCGTGCGACTTCCCCGGTCGATCCTGGAAGGGCTGGAACAGCTGAAAGGGATCGGCGCCTTCTGCGGCATGACCTTCCCCGAGGAGCACGGAGGTCTCGGGTTCCCGCTCACGGTCTCTTTCGGGCTGGGCGAGGTGCTCTCCATGGGCGACTCGAGCCTGGGGCTGACCCCGATGCTCCAGGAAGGCGTCGGACAGGTGCTGCTCGAGTTCGCCGACGAGAAGGTCACGCAGGCGTACCTCCCCAAGCTCGTGAGCGGCGAGAGGATCTGCTCCATGGGCCTGACCGAGCCTGCGGCCGGCTCGGACCTGGCCAACATGCGGACGGTGGCGGTGCCTGCCGACGGCCGCGCGGGAGGCCGGCAGGCGCGCGTCCGGGAGCTGGAGCAACTGGGAAAGGTCTACCTCCTGAACGGCACCAAGATCTTCATCACGAACGGGTTCGGGGACGTGCTGGCGCTCGCCCGTACGGCGGAGGGGATCAGCACGTTTCTGGTCAGCGCCGAGGACAAGGAAGTCCCGCGCATCGAGAAGAAGCTCGGGATCCGGGGCTCCGCGACCTGTGAGGTGCTGTTCGAGGACTCCCCCGGCATCCTCATCGGCGAGCCCGGCCGGGGGCTCGTGCCCAACATGCTCAAGCTCATGCACATCGCGCGGGTCGGGGTGGCCTGCCAGTCCCTGGGGATCGCGCAGCGGGCCCATGCGCTGGCCTTCGATTATGCCACCCGAGACCGGGTCCAGTTCGGGGTGCCGATCGCCGCTCACGGGCCGGTCCGCAAGATCCTCTTCGAGAACGAGCTGCAGCTCCAGGCCACGCGGGCCTTGACCTATCTGGCCTCCGCCTATTTCGATCTGAAGGAGTCGACCCGGCTGACGATGCGGAGTCTCGATCCTCAGGGTCCGGCGGCACCCGAGCTGAAGAGCCGGCTCGCCCGCTACGCACGCATCGTCGACCTGCTGGTCCCGATGTGCAAGTACGACGCCGCCGAGCTGGCCAACCAGGTCGCCTATTCCTCCCTGCAGGTGTTCGGCGGCTACGGCTTCACCCGGGAATACCCGCTCGAGCGCCTCTACCGGGACGTGCGGATCACCAGCATCTACGAGGGGACGAGCCAGATCCAGCTGAGGGAGGTGTTCAACGGGGCGTACTCGACGGAGAAGATCGGGCTCCTCAACCAGCTCAAATGCGGCGGCGGCCGGACGTTCGTGGAGACGGACAGGAACCGCCTGTTCGTCGATCTCCTTCTGGACGAGCTCGCCGGCGAGATCCGGAGCCTGGGCGGGTCGGCACCCTGGCTGCAGGGGGTCCAGGAGATGCGCGCTTGTCTGAGAAGGGCCCGGGAGGAATGCTTCCTCCAGGAGCAGAAGCGCGCCAGGGAAGCCGGGAAGAGCTACCTTTCTCTCTACCAGAGAGAATTCGTGGATCTGCTGGGCCTCAGCTTCAAGGCCCTGGCCCTCATGCGGCAGGCCCTCGCCTCGCCTGCCAAGATCGCGGCGGCCGGCGCGTTCGTCGAAAGGGCCGTGCCGCTGGCCGAGTACCTCGAGAGCCGCATTCGACGCGGCACCGACGATCTGATCACGGATGGTTATGAGGCGGTCATGCACATGGCCCAGGCCGTAGCCTAGGAGGCCGTCGATCAACGGCCATCTGCGGCGTTGCGCTCATGACGTATTTTTTGGGGGGAGGGTTTGACATGGCGACCAATCTGACTGAAGGACTCATGAAGAGTCGGTACGCGGACTTCGATGAGGGCGCCCGGTCCGCCGAGATCTTCGACAAGGCCTACCGTTTCGGACTGCTGGGCGAGATCCGCAATGCCGGACTGTACCCGTACTACAAGACCATTCAGAGGAATGACGGCGCGGTGGCGCTGATCGACGGCAAACAAACCCTCATGTTCGGCTCCAACAACTACCTCGGGCTCACGGCCCATCCGGAGGTCAGGAAGGCGGCCGCGGACGCGGCGCTGGAATACGGCACCAGCATGACCGGCTCGCGTCTGCTGAACGGGTCGACGCCTCTGCACGAGGCGCTGGAAGAGGACCTTGCGAGCTTCGTCGGCAAGCCGGACGCCCTGGTCTTCGCGACCGGCTACCAGTCCAACGTGGGCGCCATCAGCGCCCTGGTCGGCAAGGGATCGTGCGCCGTCGTAGACCGATTGTCACACGCGAGCATCCACGACGCGCTCCGGGTTGCCAAGGGAGAGTCGAAGAAGTTCAACCACAATGACATGGGGGATCTGGAGCGAGCGCTGCAGGAGTTGCCGCGCGAGACGGGCAAGATCATCGTGGTGGACGGAGTCTTCAGTATGGAGGGGGACGTCGCCAGGCTGCCGGAGATCGTCGCTCTCGCGAGACGGCACGACACGCGGATCTACGTGGACGATGCCCACGGCATCGGCGTCCTGGGAAACGGCGGAAGGGGCACTGCAGATCATTTCGGGCTCGCCGACCAGGTCGATCTCATCATGGGGACGTTCAGCAAGTCCCTGGCCTCGATCGGCGGATTCGTCGCCGGCCAGAAGAGCATCGTCGACTATATCCGGCACTTCGGAAGGGCCATCCTGTTCAGCGCGAGCCTCGCTCCTCCGAATGTGGCCGCAGCCAGGAAAGCTCTCGAAATCATCCGGAGGGAGCCCGAGCGCGTGCAAAGGGTGCTGAAGAACGGGAGAAGGCTCCGCGACGGACTGCGGCAGTGCGGCTTCGAGGTCGGCCGGAGCGAGACGGCGGTCGTTCCGGTGGTGACGGGCGCCGAGCTCCCGACGCTTCTCATGTGGCGCGACCTCCTGGACGCGGGGGTGTTCGTCAACCCCGTGCTGTATCCCGCGGTGCCCAGGGACAAGGCCCTTCTGCGTACCAGTACGCTGGCCACGCATACGGAAGAACAGATCGATCTGGCCATCGAGAGGATGGAGCGGGTCGGCAAAAACCTGGGCGTGATTGCGTAGCGGCTGCCCCCTCTCGCTCTACTTCTGCAGGCGGTAGCGCGTGTAGACCAGCTCCCTGTTTTGAAAGCGGAGATAAGGCCCGGAGCCTTCCAGCGCGGCAAAGTGCGCCAGGAGGCGGTGCAGGAAGCGCGGCGCGAGGCGCTCGATCAACTCTTCCACGTCGCCCGTCGTTTGCCGCAGGGCCTCCACCACCCGGGGCGTAATATCCTCCTTTTCCAGCACCCCGAACCCGGCCGCGGCGAGGCCCGCGTCGACCTCGGCCGCCCGGTCCGCAGGCCGGAAGTCGGCGTACAGGAACTGCCCTGCCGGGCGCAGCACCCGGTGCACCTCACGGTAGAACACGGGAGGGTTCGGGTAACAGTGGGAGGCTTCTACGTTCACTACCGCATCGAGGCTGGCGGCAGGCAGCGGCAGATCCTCGGCATCGCCGACCCGGTAGAGAATCCCCAGATGCCCGTGCCGGGCACGGCAGTAATCGATGGCCGCCGGATTCTGGTCGATGGCCGTGAAGGAACCGGGGCGGTGATACCGCTGGATGAAGGAGGACCCGCCGCCGTGGCCGCAGCTGACTTCGAGGATGGCCTTTCCTGCCAGCGCGGCGCCTTCGACCACGCGCTGGTAGAGCAGGATCATGGGGCGGTCGGGCTCGTCGCAGGATTCCAGCGCCAGAGTGGGGCTGCCCGGCGGAGGGACGTATCCGTAGTTGAGAAAGGTCACCGCACGGCCGTGCTTGCGGATCCGTCCGGTCAGGTAGCCGTACCATTTCCTCCAGAGGAAGCGGCGCACGGCGGGCGTGAACAGCCGCGGCACAAGCCTGTTCGAGATGGACTGCCGTATGCCCGACATGGGGCTCCTCAGCGAAGCGGCGACCCGCAAGGACCATCGGAGATTGCGAGGACCGAAGGTCCGTGGCAACCTTCCGGGCCCGACAAAAGATCCGGTGCAGGGAGATCCCTCGCTGCGCTCGGGACTTCGGGTCGCCACGCTCGACGCAGGATGGGACAAGAGGCGGCCCGCTGTCAACCGCTGCGTTCGCTCCGCGTGCGCCGGCGCCATGAAGGAAGCCCGGTCCCCTCCTCCGCCGGCGCCCGCGGCTGTTTGACAGGGGACAGGGTCATGCCTAGAATGCGGGTAAATAACCCGCAAAGGGGCGCGCCATGAAAGCTGCTCTCGAAACCAGCCGCGAGTTGTTCCAGCAGGTTCCGGAGGATGCCTCCCAGGCCGATGCGGAACGCCTGTTCGCGCAAATCAACCGTGCGCACCGCCCGCACGTGCTCGCGCTGGACCCGCGGGAGGCGGCCCTCTTCCTGCCGCATTGCCTGAAGAGCCGCGACTGCGTCGGAACGAACGGCGAGGAGGGGCTGCGCTGCGCCCGCTGCGGACGCTGCGCCGTCGCCGGGCTGCTGGAGGAAGCGGAGGCGACCGGGGTGCAGGCGTTCTGCGTTCCGGGCGGGAGCCTGGTGGCGAAGCTCGTCGAAAAACACCGGCCCAGAGCCCTGATCGGGGTCGCCTGCCAGAAGGAAATCCTGCTGGCGCTCAAATTGCTGCACAACCGAGGGGTCCTCTTCCAGGTGTTTCCCCTGGACCGGGACGGGTGCTTCGAGACCGCGCTCGATGCGTCTCCGCTGCGCGACCTGTTAACCGACTGGAGAGAACGGCAGAAGAGTGGAGGAATGGAAAAGATGCAAGAAGAGCTTCTGGGGCCTGCCTGCGACGAACCGATCCCGGAGCGCTACGACGACAGGCTCCTGTCACGCCTGTGCGGAGAGACCGCCTACGCCTACGACACCGTCGGCCCCACCCGCGCCATCGCCGAGCCGGTCCGGGACTTTCTCGCCAGGGGCGGCAAGGGCCTGCGGTCCCGACTGTTCGGCATCGTCCTGGAGGCCTTCGGCAAAGACGAGAACGAATACCAGGACCTCATGCAGATCGTGGAATTGAGCCACAACGGCACGCTCATCATCGACGACATCGAGGACGGAAGCTCGCACCGGCGGGGCAAGCCCTGCATCCATCACATCTACGGGACCGACGTGGCGATGAACGCCGGCAACGCCCTCTACTTCCTGTCCTTGCTCCCGCTGCTGCGGCGCCAGGGACAGCTTCCGGAGGAACGGCGGAGCCAGATCTTTGAGATCTACGTGCAGGGGATGATCCGGCTCCACTTCGGCCAGAGCATGGACATCGCCTGGCACAAGGGGCTCCTCGCCCTGGAGAAGATCACGGAAGAGAACTACCTCCAGATGTGCGGCCTCAAGACCGGGGCGCTCTATCAGATGAGCGCCGAGATGGCGGGCGTTCTGGCGGAGGCGGAGCCGGCAGCCGTCCAGGAGCTGGGCCGGTTCGGGTCCGCCATCGGCACCGCCTACCAGATCCAGGACGATGTCCTGGATCTGCAAGGCGAGAGGTTCGCCGCCGGCAAGGGCGGGTCGGGCAAGGACATCACGGAAGGCAAGGTGACCCTGCTGGTGATCCATGCCCTGCGCCGCGGCGGTGCGCAGGACCGGGAACGGCTGAAGGAGATCCTCGCGCTGCACACGACGGATCCGGCCCTCATTCAGGAGGGCATCTCGATCCTCACGGACTGCGGGTCGATCGAGTTCGCCTCCGGGAGGGCGCGGCAGATCCTGGACGAGGCCTGTGACCGGGTGCGCCCCTTCCTGCCGGAGGCGCCGTTCGAGTCCAGGCTCAGGCCGTTCGTGTGCTCCTTCCTGACTCGAGACCTGTAGCGGCTGTCCCAAAACCATCACCTGCGGAGCCTGTTGCGAGCGACCGGCAGGGGCGAAAAATTTTTCGCCCCTGCAGCGCCGGGCATCCGGACGTCCGAACAGCTTCCGCGCGCCAGATTCTTGCACCGCTTCCCCATACCGGGCTGCACCTTGCACGGGAGTTGCCAACATGGATGTCGGCGTCAGTGATATGGCCATCTACATTCCGCCTCTGTTCCTCGCTCACAAGCAGCTGGCCGAGGCCAGAGGGGTGCCATGGGAGAAATACGGCCACGGCCTGGGAAACGAGGGGATGGCGATCCTGCCCAACTGGGAGGACGCCGTCACCATGGCGGCCAACGCGGCCGCGCAACTCCTGGAGAAGACCGCCACGGACCCGGGCGAAGTCGGCCAGCTCGTCGTCAGCACGGAGAGCGGTGTGGATCACTCCAAGCCGGTGGCGAGCTTCGTCCAGGGTTTGCTCGGGATCGGCTCGCGCTGCCGCGTCTACGAGATCAAGCACGCCTGCTACGGCGGGACCGCGGGCCTGGTCCATTCTCTCGACTGGATGGCCCGCCGCAACGGCGCGGCCCAGAAGGCCCTGGTCATCATGACCGACGTGGCGCGCTACGCGTTTTCATCTCCGGGCGAACCCACCCAGGGGGCGGGAGCGGTCGCCTTGCTGGTGGAGGGGCATCCGCGCCTGTTCTGCCTGGACACCTCCCTGAACGGCATCTTCTCCCGGGACGTGTACGATTTCTGGCGCCCCACCGGGCACCGCGTGCCGATCGTGGACGGCAAGTACTCCATCGCGTGCTATCTCACGGCCCTGGAGGCCGCCGCATCCCACCTCCGGTCGAACATGCGGATCCGAAGAGGCGAGCTGCTCGAATCCCTGGACTACATCGTGTACCACATGCCGTTCACCCACATGGCGAGAAAGGCGCACCGCAGGCTGGTGGAGATCGAATACGCCGAGCGCGATGCGGAGACGCGGGAGAGGATCTTTGTGGAGACCTTCCGGGACAAGGTCGCGCCCTCCCTGCTCGGGGCCAGGGAGGTGGGCAACATCTACACCGGCTCCGTATACATGGGGCTCATGAGTCTCCTCGTCACGGCCGGGAAGCGGATGGAAGGGAGCCGGGTGGGCCTGTTCAGCTACGGCAGCGGATGCGGGGCCGAGTTCATGGTGTGCGAAGTGAACCGGGGAATCGGCGCGATCCTGGATGGCCTGGGCTTCGCGGAGCAGCTCGCCAGGAGGAAGCGCGTCACCTTCGAGCAGTACGTGCAGATCTACTCCAAGAGCTCGGAGGAGATCTTGTACCACCCGGGCGAGACCGAGGCGTTCAAGGACCGCTTCACCCGGTTCGTCTTCACCGGCTTCAAGGACCACAAACGGCAGTACGCGTGAGGTCGCCGCAACACCCCCAGCCTGGTTTGACTTGGCCGGTGCAGAGCGCGTATAGTGCGGGTAAAATAACCGCACCCCTCATCAACGACCGCGCGGAGGGGCCCATGCGCGCCACGACGCCTGCGGAGCAGTGCAGAAATCTCTACCGGTTCACCCGGCTCGTGCTGGGCGAGGAGGTCTCCGACCGCGAGATCGCCCGCCGCTGGGGGATGGACGAGAAGAACCTGCGGGAGCTGAAGGGAGGGCTGCATGTGGTGCCGAAGCTCGCCCGCCTGGAAAGGCTGGCAGAGGTGCTCGGCATCCACAAGTACTTCGTTCTCGAGGCCGCCTCGGGCATGTCGGCCGACCGGCTCTACGCGGTTCTCATGAGCGGCGAGCTGGAGGAAGAGCTGCGGGTGATCGACGGCGCCCTGGCCGGCGCCAAGTCCCGGGAGAGCGAGCGCCAGCGGGTCCTGGCGGCTCTCCAGGCGGCGGTGTTTCTCGCCTACCGGACGCTGGAACCGGAAGATCTCTTTCCGCGCGTTTCTCGGGAGCTGAAGAAGTTCGACTTCGAATCGCACATCTTCTTTCTCGACCAGGAGAGCGGCAGCGCGACGATACGCCACTCCTCCTTCCACCCGAAGCTGCTGCACGCGGCCGAAGCCATGACCGGCCTTTCTCTGGGACAGTTCCGCTTCCCCCTGGAGCGCGTTCCTTCCTTCCGCGCGCTCATCGAAGCCAAGCGGCCGGTCTACCTCCCGGACGCGTCGGTGCTGCTCTACCAGATCCTGGGCGAGCGGCGCCTGCGCAAGTTCATCGAGCGGATGCAGCGGATCTTCCGCATCCTCGAGGTGGTCCTGGTCCCCATCACCGTGCGCGGGGAAGTGACCGGGGTCCTGGCCACGGGCAAAGGGGGCAGCCTCAGCGACGCGTACCTGCCGGAAATGTCCTTCTTCTCCGAGCAGCTTTCCTACTCCCTCGAGAACGCCATGGTCTTCAAACAGGTGAAGGAATCGGAAGGCCGCCTGAGAACGCTCTTCGACAACCTGCCGGAAGGGGTTTTCGAGTGCGACGGGAGCGGCCGCATCGTGCAGATCAACCCTACGGGCGCGGATATTCTGGGATTCCCCGATCCCGGCGGGCCCATCGGCCTGTCCATCCAGAGATTTCACCTCCTGACCCCGAACGCGAGGGTGGTTCGCAAGCAGGTGCGGAAGTCGCGCGAAGCGATGATCCAGAACTTCGTGGGGGTCTCCGTGCGCAAGGACGGAAGCCCCTTTCTGGCCGACGTCACCGTTCGCACCCGGCAGGACCGGAGCGGAGCGGTCCTTTCCACGGAAGGGGTGTTCCGCGACATCAGCCAGAAGGGGATCTGAAATCCCGAGAGGTAGAGAGGTGTCCCGATGAGCGGAGCGGTTTCACCCGACAGTTTCGAGTGCTGGCAAGGGACCACGTACGGTTACGCGACCTTTCCGGCTCCGGAGCCGAGGAGCCCCCGTCCGTCCGCGGGCCGGGGCCGGGTCGATCGGGCCGTGGAGCGGTCCCGCCAGTACCTGCTCGGCCTGCAGAACGCCGAGGACGGATACTGGGTCGGCGAGGTGGAGGCCAACTCCACCCTGACCTCGGAGTACGTCTTCTTCATGCATTTCATGGAGACGGTGGACGATCTGCGGCAGAGAAAGATGGTGCACTACCTCAAGGAGACCCAGCTTCCCGACGGCAGCTGGAACATCTTCTTCGGGGGCCCCGGCGATCTTTCGACCACGCTGGAGGCCTATGCGGCCATGCGGCTGGCCGGTGAGGACCCGAACGAAAGGGCCATGAAGCTCGCCAGAGATTTCATCCTGGGGAACGGCGGGATCGAGAAGTCCCGGGTGTTCACCAAGATCTTTCTCGCCATTCTCGGCGTGCGCCCCTGGACGCAGTGTCCGGCCCTGTCCCCTGAGATTCTCCTCCTGCCCGTGGGGTTCCCGCTGAGCATCTACGAAATGTCCTCGTGGGCCCGTTCCACCGTGGTGCCGCTGCTCGTTCTGTGGGACCACAAGCCCACCATCCGCCCGCCCCGACACTTCACTCTCGATGAGCTCCGCGGCGAACGGCCGGGGCTGCCGAAATTCGATGAGAACGGCAACGGTGCGGCGGCGCTGGACGGATGGGGGAAATTCTTCGTCTTCTCCGACGGTGTCCTGAAGCTCTATGACAGAAAGCCCATCCCCTGGTTGAGGCGCAAGGCCCTGCGCCTGGCCGAGCAGTGGATCCTGGAAAGGCAGGACCCGACCGGCGAATGGGGGGGAATCATGCCGGCCATGATGAACAGCGTCATGGCGCTCAAGTGCCTGGGTTATCCCCTCACCCATCCGGCGGTGCGCAAGGGGCTGGAAGCGATCCATCGGTTCGCCATCGAAGACGCAAAGACCCTCAGGCTCCAGTCCTGCGTCTCTCCGGTCTGGGACACGGCCAACACCTGTCTCGCCCTGCTGGAGAGCGGCCTGCCCGGCAGCCATCCGGCGATCCGGAAGGCGGCGGACTGGCTCTGGTCGAAGCAGACCAAGGAGAAAGGAGACTGGGCCATCAAGAACACCCGGGGGAAGCCGGGCGGCTGGTCGTTCGAATTCGAGAACCACTTCTATCCGGACACGGACGACACGCTGGCCGTGCTGACCGTGCTCAACCAGACCTGTTCGAAGAGCGAGCAGGCAGAGGCCTGGCACCTCGGACTCCAGTGGCTCCTCTCCATGCAGTCGAAGAACGGCGGCTGGGGCGCCTTCGATGTGGACAACGTGCAGGAGCTCTGGAACCGGATCCCTTTTGCGGACCACAAGTCCATGCTCGACGCGCCGACCGCCGATCTCACCGGCAGGGTCCTGGAGTTCCTGGGCAGGATGAATTACCGGAGCGACTTGCCGGCGGTCGCCCGGGGCATCCGGTTCGTGGAGGCGCGCCAGGAGCCCGACGGCTCCTGGTTCGGCCGCTGGGGCATCAACTATCTCTACGGCACCTGGTGCGCCCTCTGCGGGCTCCAGGCCGTCGGCTACGACATGAACACTCCCAGGGTGCGCCGCGCCGTGGACTGGCTCCTGTCCTGCCAGAATCCGGACGGCGGGTGGGGCGAGTCCTGCCTGTCCTATGACGACCTCCGCTTCAAGGCCAAGGGCAGGAGCACGCCGTCCCAGACCTCGTGGGCCCTCATGGGCCTTACGGCCGCGGGGGAGGCCGGCTCCGAGGCCGCGCAGCGCGCGGTCGACTACCTGCTCGCGAAGCAGAACGGCGAGGGCTCCTGGGACGAGCAGGAGTTCACCGGGACCGGGTTCCCCAGGTTCTTCTATCTGCGCTACCACATGTACCGGGACTACTTTCCGCTGCTGGCCCTGTCCCGCTACCTGCAGGCACGAGAATCATGAAGTTCCCGCTGAAGCTGAACCTCTCCATGGGCCTCTACCTGGCGCGCAAGGCGATGCAGGGGGAAGCGCGCTTTCCCCTGGTCCTCATGCTGGAGCTGCTGCACGCCTGCAACCTGTCCTGCCGGGGGTGCGGCAGGATCCGTGAGTATCGCGCGACCCTGGACCAGCGGCTCGGGTTCGAGGAGAGCCTGGAGGCGGCGCGCGTTTGCGGAGCGCCCGTGGTGAGCGTCAGCGGCGGAGAGCCGCTGCTCCATCCGGAGATCGACGGGATCATCGAGGAGCTGTGCCGCATGGGGCGGCACGTCTACCTGTGCACGAACGGGTTGAAGCTCGCGGAATTCGTGGACCGGAACGAGCCCTGGCCCAACCTCTTCCTCAACGTCCACCTGGACGGGATGGAGGAGCTCCACGATACGCTGGCGGGCCGGCAGGGCGTCTTTCGTGCCGCCGCCGACGCGATCTGGTCGGCCAAACGCAGAGGCTTCACCGTCACCACCAACACGACCGTCTACAAGGGGACCGGGGAGCCGGAGCTGGGCAGCCTGTTCGGATACCTCCATTCCCTGGGGGTGGACGGGTTCTTCGTCTCTCCCGGCTTCCACTACGGAACGCTCAACGGGGAGGACTTTCTGGGGAAGGAGGAAGTGTTCGAGAAGTTCCGCTCCCTGGCGCCCCTGATGAAGCGGTTCCGCTTTCTCTCGACCCCCCTGTACATCGATTTCCTGTGCGGCAGAAAGCAGTACAGCTGCGCCCCCTGGGGCACCGTGACACGCAACCCGGTGGGCTGGAAGGCGCCCTGTTACCTGATCACGGACACCCATTACCCCGACTACCGGACCTGGCTCGGATCGGTCGACTGGGAGTATTACCGCTCCGGTCGGGATCCGCGGTGCAGCCAGTGCATGATGCACTCGGGGTTCGAGCCCGCTGCCGTGCTGGCCCTCGGGGAGAGCAAGCGGGACCTGTGGAAGATGATCGCCTGGAACCTTTTCTGAGCCGAGGGCACGGGGTGAACAGGTGGAAACGATCTCCTTGCTCGCCGGCACCGTGCTGCTGCGCCCCTACGTTTTCGCCTTCCTCGCTCTGTACCTGCTCCTCGGCTGGTGGCAGATCGGATGGAGGCGAATCTTCGCCTGGACCCTGACCGGCTACGGCCTGGCCTTTGCCGCCGAGTACGGCTCCATCCACTGGGGGATCCCGTTCGGCGACTACTTCTACATCGAGACGACCCGCGGGCAGGAGCTGTGGATCGCCGGGGTCCCGTTCATGGACTCCCTCTCGTTCACGTTCCTCACATTCACCGGGTTCAGCTGCGCGTGGCCGCTGGCGGCGGCCTTCCGTGCACGAGGCTGGCCGCCCGCCCTGGACAGCGCGCGCTACGAGGAGATCCGCAGGTCTCCGGCGGTGCTCGTGGCGGGCGCCTTCATTACGACGCTCATGGACGTGGTGATCGATCCGGTGTCCCTGATGGGCGACCGCTGGTTTCTCGGCCAGATCTACGGCTATCGACACCAGGGCGCCTACTTCGGGGTGCCGGCCGCAAACTTCATCGGCTGGGCCGTCGTCTCGGCGGCCATCATCGGGGTGAACCAGCTGGCCGATTCCCGGCTGCCGAAGGAGATGGCGCGGGCGCTCCGCACGCCTTACGCTCTCCTGCATCTGGGCGGATTCGCCTTGTTTCTTTTCATCGTCGGGTTTAATCTTGCGGTCACCCTCTGGCTGAAGGCGCACCTGCTCTTTTGTACGAGCCTCTCCCTGGTGGCCGGCTTCCTCCTGCTCGCCGCCTGGATTTTCGCCGGCGGCCGCGGGAAGGAGCGCACTCTCTCGAGAGAAAAAGGAAGGAAAGAATGGGCATCGTGACGGCCACGAGCCGCTTCTGCTACATTCAATGTGACCGGGCGAGCTGCAGCAGAAAGATCTACCAGCACCACGAAGCGGTGCTGCGGGAGCTGGCGAGGCTCACCGGATGGCAAGACCGGGACGGCTCGTGGCTGTGTCCGGCCTGCGTCGCTAAGTCGGCGGACCGCAGCGAGCGGCAGAAGCCTCCGATCAGAGCCAGGAGAAAGGCTTCGGGCCGGTAGGCCCCCTGCCCGCGCCGGCTCCTCCTCGACATTTCGTCATCCCGGGCCCGATTCTTGTAGGGGCGACCGGCCGGGCGCCCCAGCGGGCGCGCCCCGACCCGGGGTGGCGATCAACAACTGTATGGTATACGCATGCTGGCGCCCTCTGGGATCTGATCGTGTTCACGGGAATAACGCCGGAGAAGAAATGAGTATCCTTGCAACGGCCTTCAGGCTTTATCTCGACGAAACCCGGCCGCAGTTCGTGGTGCTTTCCCTGGTTCTGGCTTTCCTGGGCGGCGGCATGGCGTTCGCGACCGGCAGCTTCCACGCCGGGCACGTCGCCCTTGCAGCGCTCGGTCTCACGCTGCTGCACGTCAGCGTCAACGTGCTGAACGACTACCACGATTTCCGCAGCGGGATCGACCTGGCGGTGGAGCGGACGCCGTTCAGCGGGGGCAGCGGCCTGCTGCCGGCCGGCCATATCCAGCCGGGAGATGCGCTCCGGCTGGGAGTGGCCTCCTTCCTGCTCTCGGTTCCGATCGGCATCTACTTCGTCCTGGAGAGAGGCCTCGTTCTGCTGCCCCTGTTCCTGGTGGGCGCCTTTCTGGTGGTCGCCTACACGCCGCTCATCACCCGCATCGGCTGGGGCGCGGCTGAGGTGTGCGCCGGGCTCGGGCTGGGCACGCTTCCGGTGGCCGGGATCTATTACATCCTGACGGGCCGGCTCACGGCCGAAGCCCTCTACGGCTCGATCCCGTCCGGGCTCCTGGTGGCCAACCTCCTGCTCCTGAACGAATTCCCGGATGTGGACGCGGACCGTCTGGGCAAGCGCAGGACCCTGCCGATCCAGTTCGGAAAGGTGAAGGCCGCCTGGGTCTTCACGAGCTTTGCGGCCGCAACCTACATCTGGATCTTCGTGGGGGTGGTGGCGGGAATGATGCCGCTCTGGGCGCTCCTCGGCTGCCTCACGCTCCCTTTCGCTCTCAAGGCCGCCCGCGGAGCCTTCCGGCCGGACGAGCGCGCGGGAATCGTCCCGGCTCTCCAGGCGAATGTCGTGGTGGTGCTGGCGACCCAGGCGCTTCTCGCGTTCGGCTTCGTCCTGTTCCGTGTGATCTGAATACCCGCTCAGCCGTTTTTCTGCGATCCCGCTCCTCTCTCTCCTAATGGGCCGACAGAAAATCGAGCACGGCCCCGTTCCATCGCACCGGGTCCTCGAAGTAAGGAGAGTGGCCGCACCCCGGGATCTCGACCACCTTTGCGCCGGCTACCAGCGCTGCCGCCTCCCGGATGTCTTCAGCCGGAAAGAGCGAATCCAGCGACCCGACCAGAAACAGCACCGGCGCCTTCAGCCTTTCCAGCTCCTCTGCTGTCCACGTCACTTCCGACAGCTCCAGAAGGGCCGAGAGCGGCATCGGCGGCGCAAGGCTGGGAATCTGCGAGTAGAGAAAGGCCCGCGCCGGCTCCCGCGCCGCAAAGTCGGGCGCCAGGCAAGGGTGCTCGCATCCGACCGCCAGGTTCGGGTCGAGGAGCGCGCCCCCGACCCGCTCGCGGGCCTGCCGGGTCTTGTCCGAGGAGCCGGAGATCCGGATCCCGCCCAAAGTGTCGGCCATGACCAGAGAAAGCACGCGGTGCGGGTATGCGAGGGCAAAGCCCAGGATCACCCAGCCGCCCATCGACTGACCGACCAGATGCGCGCGCTCCACTCCGAGATGGTCCAGAAGAGCGCCCAGATCGCCCACCGCGGAGCGCGGACCGGCTTTCCCTCCGTGATTGGTGGAGCGGCCGAAGCCCCGCTGGTCCCAGGTGATCACCTGGTATCGCGGGACAAAGGCAGGCACCTGCTGATACCAGATTGCGTGATTGCCGCCGGCTCCATGGCAGAAGACGACGGGCTCTCCTTGGCCGCAGACCTCGTAGTAGATCTGCTCTCCTCCTGATACCACGGTACCTGTCAACCGCTCGGCCGGACTCTTGGCTCGCTGTTCCATGGCTTGGGGCCCTCCGGTGGTCCGTACCCCAGGGTCATAGCATGTTTCGCGCCACTGATTCCAGGCTCCTTGCGCCGCGCCGACGTGGCGCCGATGCTCTTTTGCAGTCGAGCCCCAGCTTTCTCCGGTTACCTTCGTTTTCTCCTTTTCATCAGAACACAAATGGGGCACGCCGAGGAGTGGCGGGAGGCGCCCGGCACTCCGGCATAAAGAATGTTCCTGCGGCGGGCCGCAAAGCCCGTCAGAGAGACTCCAGGAGGACGCAAATGGCCTTCGAACTCCCCAAGCTGCAATACCCGTATGACGCGCTGGAGCCGCACATCGACGCCCGGACCATGGAGATCCATCACAACAACCATCACGGCACCTATGTGAAGAACGTGAACGCGGCCCTCGAAGGGCACCCCGAGCTACAGAAGAAGAGCATCGAGGAATTGCTGGGCAAACTGAACAGCCTGCCGGAAAACATCCGGACAGCGATCCGCAACAACGGCGGAGGGCACGTCAATCATACCTTCTTCTGGACGATCATGGGCCCGAAGAAGGGCGGGGAACCCAAAGGGGAGGTGGCCAAGCGGATCGGCGAATCCTTCGGCGGCTTCGACCCATTCAAGGCCGAGTTCAAGAAGGCGGCCCTCGGCCGGTTCGGCAGCGGATGGGTGTGGTTGCTCGCCGGCGACGGCGGACGCCTGACCATCACGAGCACGCCGAACCAGGACAACCCGATCATGGAAGGGACCTCCCGCTTCATTCTCGGTCTGGATGTCTGGGAGCACGCCTACTACTTGAAGTACCAGTACCGCCGGGCCGACTACGTGGATGCCTGGTGGAACGTGGTCGACTGGGACGCGGTTGCGGATCGGTTCGCCCGCATCGCCAAGTAGGCCGCGAACGGGCCAGCGGCCCCTGGCGCTGCCTCTTCCTTGCTGCTCGATGCTGCCGCCAATCTGCGCCTGTGGCGCCGCGGCCCGCCCCCTCCGTACTCAGGACACGGTATTTCTGTGGGTCGCGTTGTCCGCCGGCAGCGTGGCGCCTGGCACCAAGGGTCGGAGATTGCGAGGCCCGGAGGGCAGCGGCAACCCCTCCCCTGCAGGCAGATCGCCACGCTCGCCCGAGGGGTCCAGGGACCCTTCTTACGGCCCCCCTCCGAGCTCCGGTTATCGGATCGGGCTTGCTCCGATTACGTCGAAAGGTTAAGACTTGGATTGCCCGGGCCCCAGAGACCTCCTCTGGTCGTGCACAAGGGAGAGAGATACCCGATACTGCGATCTATATAGAGCCTGTCCCAAAACGCCCATCTGCGGCGTTGCGCTCGTCCCTCGTCATTGCGGCGTACTGAAATGTACGCCTCATTCCTCGGGATTTCGCGCGCCTGGCATCTGGGCA